>JBBRYC010000059.1:0-40211 GCA_038238025.1 Chthoniobacterales bacterium | reverse complement strand
TAGTAAGTGGTCTGTTCGGGCGCGATGCGATTGAGCTGTGGCAGTTCGCGCTGCGCGGCGATGGCGGCGAGATTGAAAAGCGGATGCTCGTATTCGATGCGGCGCAACACGCGATCGGGCGCGATGCGGTCGTGGCAGTTGAGCGAGACGAAGTAGTCCGCGCGATCGGACACGCCCTGGAGTCGGTTCATCCAATAGTGTGTGCTCGGCGTGCCGTCGGCGGCGATGCGGTAGTTCCACGACGCCCAGCAGCGACGCGTGCGCGGCATGATGGACGTGTCGGTGTGCACTGTCGCGGTATTCGGCTGATACTCAAAATTGCGCAGGAGCCGCGTCTCCATCCCGGTCGGGTCGGCGAGCAAGGCAAGCGCCTGATCCGCGTGACATGCGAGGATCACTTTGTCGAACTCCCGCGATGCTCCGTCCGCTGTGAAGACCTTCGCCTTTCCCGCGCCACGCTGCACCCGGACGGCTTTCTGTTTCAGCGCGACGCGGTCGCGAAAGGGCGCGGTGATTTTTTCCACATACGACTTCGCCCCGCCCGTCACCGTGAACCACGGGTGCTGCGTGTGCAGGCCGAGGAAGCCGTGGTTATGCCAGAAGCGCAGCAGCGTCGCGGCGGGGAAATCGAGCATGCGCTCGGGCGGCGTGCTCCACACGGCGCTGCTCATCGGCACGAGGTAGCGTTCGAGGAAGTCGCCGCCGTAGCCGCGCGCGGCGACGTAATCGCGCAGGTTCATTTCGGCGATGCGCGGATCGTCGAGCGCGGCGATCGCTTCGCTATTGAAGCGGTTGATTTGCATGAGCATCCGCCAGTGGCGGACGTTCAGGAGATTTCGCCGCTGACCGAAAAGCAGATTGAGACTGCCGCCGTTGTATTCGAGTCCGCTCGGCGTGTGCTGCACGCTGAAGGACATCTCGGCCGGCTTCGTCGCCACGCCGATGTCGCGGAAGAGTCGCGGGAGATTTGGATACGTGACGTGATTGAACACCATGAAGCCTGTGTCGATCGGCACGGCGCGGCCGGCTTCGTCCACGGTGATGGTGTTCGTGTGTCCGCCGGCGTAGTCGTTCTGTTCGTAGAGCGAGAGGTCGTATCGCCCGTTGAGAAAATGCGCGCAGCCGAGGCCGGAGATTCCGGTCCCGATGATGGCGAGCGTCTTCACGCTACGCGGCCTTTTTTTCCACCCGCGCCGCCTCGGCGTAGATGCTGGCGGGCACGGGTTTCAAATCCCAGATGAGGCCGGTCCATGAGAGCACTTTCAGCACGTAAAAGCTCACGTCTATCTCCCACCAGTAAAAGCCCTGCCGCGCGGTGCTCATGTAGCGGTGGTGATTGTTGTGCCAGCCTTCGCCGAGCGTCACGAGTGCGAGTGCCAGACTGTTCCGGCTGTCGTCGCCCGTTTGGAAACGGCGGCTGCCGACGACGTGTGCGAGCGAATTCACGAAGAGAGTCGCGTGGAGCAGGACCACGGTGCTGACGAAAAATCCCCAGACAAAAATCTGCGCGCCCGAGGTGCCGAGCTGCGGCCAGAGCGCATTGAGCAACGCGCCGAAGCCGAACAGTGCCCCACCGAAAATCGCGGGCACGATGAGGTCGAAACGATTCAGGAAAACCAGCTCGGGAAACTTTCCGAGATCGCTCACGCTTTTGTAGTCGGTGGGGAAATTTTTACTCGTTGTCATCCACCCGATGTGCGCCCACCAAAAGCCGCGGAGCCCCGGCGAGTGCGCGTCTTCCTCCTGATCGGAATGTTTGTGATGATGTCGGTGAACACACGCCCACCAGAGCGCGCCGCGCTGGATGGCAGTATTGCCGATAGCCGCAAAAATGAACTGCACCACGCGACTCGTGCGAAATGCGCGATGGGCAAAGTAGCGATGATAGAATGCGGTCACCGCGAACATTCGCACGAGGTAAAGCACGGCCGCCACCGCGACTGCGGACCAACTCCAACCCACGGCAATCACGAGGAAACATCCGAGGTGCAGGAACACAAACGGCAGCGCGCGCTGCCACTCAAAGCGATCCGGTTTCGCCCGCGCGGCTTCGGGGCCGCCGGGAAAATAGTCCGAGTCGAACCACTGGCGCATCGTGATCAGCAGGGACTTGATACCGCGAGTGGACGACAACCGCGGCTGTGCGGGGGATTCCGTCGAGGCCACGCTGGCATTGCCGCACGAATGCAAGACAACCGGAGCCGCTGCTTCCTCGGGCGAATTGAGTGCGGCTTGCTGCGAACCAAACTTGGCGAATTCTTTTTGCACGGTGATTTCAGTGTCCCTTCACGGTCGCGCCGACGCTGTGCGGCGGAACCTGCGGCACTTTGACAAACCGCGCCGGGTCGTAGCCTTGGGCCGCGAGCCGCTTCAAAATATCCTGATACGTCGCCTCCGGGAGCGTCTTCGCCCGGGCCATGATCCAGCCGTAGTTCCGAGACGGATGACCGACCACCGTCCAGCGATACTGCGGGTCTAGGTCGAGCACGAGGTAATCCGCCGTCACCAGTCCGAAAAACCGGACGCGCCATTCCGCGTTCGTCTTCCGATCATGCACCTGCGCAAGCGCGGTGATTTTCTTTTGCGGCGCATCGAATGAGCCCTTGCGGAAAGTGAACCAGTTGTCGATCTGCCCGTCAGGCCGGAGGGCGTAGCTTTCGACGGAATCCACCAGCCCCTTCTCGGCAAAATACGGGATGTTCGCGATGACGCGCCAGTCGCCCATGTAGCGATTCAGGTCCACGTGCGCCACGGTCCGCAGCGGCTGCGAAGGAGTCTTCACCGTGGACGCGCAGCCCATCAGTGAAGCCAATCCAGCCAGCACACAGGCCATGCCCGAAATCCGTGCGTAGGAACATGAGCGCGAAGTCGGCAGGGTTTGAATCGGACGCTGGGCTGTCATTTTGGGATCGGGTTGAGCGGAGATGCTCGGTCAACTTCATTCGTTGCAGCGGCCTGAGCGGATGCAATCGGAAGCCCGCAGGAAAAAATGTTGCGCAAAGTTGCATCCAGATTGCGGAGCTGTCCGTAGCCCGCTTATGACACGTCTTGCAAATCCCTTTCACCGATGATCCCCCAGACTCTCCAAGACCGAGCCGCCCTCTATGCCTCCGGGACCATGACGCCGGCTGAGCGGGAGCAGTTTGATCTCATTCTTGAATTCCACGAAGAGCTTCGCGAGTTCGTCGCCGGACTGTCCGAGGTCGCCGCAGCGGTGACCCTCGCCATGCTGCCGGCTGTTCCGGTTTTGCCGTCGGCGGGGATCAAGGCCCGAATCCTCACGAAACTTTCCGACCATCCGCAGCAGACGTCTTCAGAAGGCTTTGTAATGTGTGGCACCGATGGACTTGTTCAATGGATCAATCCGGCTTTCACCGAAATGTGCGGATACACCCTCGATGAATTGCGCGGGAAAAATCTCGGCCCGATCCTGCAAGGCGAGAAAACCGATCACGAAACAGCAGCGCGGATGCGGAGCGCGGTGAAGACGTATCAGCCGTGCCGCGAGACGATTCTCAACTACCACAAAAACGGCGATCCTTACTGGGTGGAGATCGCAATCACGCCGATCTTCGACGATGCTGGCGAACCGCTGTATCTGGTCGCCCGTGAGCGTGAGCTTGCCGATCCGATGGCAGCCTGAAAAAGCGTCCGCATTTTTTGAACCGAAGCGGCCTGCGTGCCGGAATTCAAAAGCCCGCGGCTGACAGCCGCTCCAAAGAAATCCGTCATGCACTTCAAACGTTTCCTGCTTCTCCTCGCGGTCTCATTTTTTCCGTTCATTGCCCAAGGCGCCAGTGTTCCCGAACTCATCAGCAAAGCCGACGCTCTGGACAAACTCGGCAAGAATCAGGAGGCGCTCGCCGTCTGCCTCGAAGCGGAAAAACTCGCGGCGAACGATGGCGAAGTCCTGCGCAGGGCCGCGAAGCAATATGCCGAGATCGTGCTCGGAGGAAAAGATCAGGCAGCGAAGCGCGCGAGCGCGGACAAGGCGGTGAGCTACGCGCGACGCGCCGTGGCTGCCAGCCCGAAGAACGCACTCACGCACCTTTCGCTGGCGATCTGCTACGGGCGCGCGGCCACCGTCGCCGATGCGAAGACGAAGATCGCCTACTCGAAACTGATCAAGGAACACGCCGACAACGCGCTCGCCCTCGACCCGAACAATGATCTGACTTATTTCGTGCTCGGCTCATGGAGCTACGAGATTGCGAATCTCAATGGCTTTCTCCGTGCGATGGCCCGCGTCGTGTACGGCGCACTCCCGACAGCGACGAACAAGGACGCCGCGCGATTTCTGGAAAAAGCCGTCGTGCTGAATCCCCGGCGCGTCTCCAACCACGCCGCACTCGGCCGCACCTATGCAGGGCTCGGAGATCGCGAGCGCGCGCGGCAAAGCCTCAACATGGCGCTCAGCCTGCCCGATGGCGACAAGGCCGACGGCACTGTGAAGCAGCAGGCTCGTGAGGATCTGGCGAAACTGTAGCCAGCACTCCGGAGAGGGAGACGTTCGGAATGTCGGAGCAATGCGGCGAGCATTTGCCGCCGTCTTAACACCGGGGCCCGAGCACTTCGCGAAGCCTCATCATCCCGCGGCGGATTCGCGCCTTCACCGTGCCCAGCGGCTCGCCCAGCCGCTCGGAGATTTCCGTCTGCGTGAGCGAGGAAAAGAAAGCGAGTTCGATCGCCTCGCGCTGATCCTTTGAGAGCTTCTGGATCGCGGCGCGCACCATCCCGCCCGTCTCCACGGATGAGAGCGCTTCGAAGGAACTCCTGTCATCGAACTTCTCCACCGTTTCGGATTCGTGCAGCAGATCATCCTGCAGCCGGTTCCGACGCTGTGTGCTGCGCAGGCGATCAATGGACTTGTTCCGCGTGAGCGTGATGGCCCACGTCATCGGCTTCCCGCGTGCGGGATCGTAGAGCGCCGCCTTTTCCCAGATCTGGATGAAGACATCCTGCAGCACATCCTCGGCGGCTTCCCGATTGTTCAGCACGCGATACGCCGTGGAAAAAAGGACGCCCGAAAAGCGATCGTAAAGCGCCTCGAAACTCCGACGGTCGCCCTGCCCGATCTTCTGCAAGAGATCGATCTCGGCTTTCAGTTCAATTTCGGAATCTGGGTCCATGCGGTCTGTTTATGCGGCAGGTTTCCCATGCCGACAATCGAAACTGGAATCCAAATTCCGGCCGCGGACGCGGCCAGGGTGATCTGTCGCTTGTATCGGAGTGTCCGTTACTTTCACGTTGTGGCCGGTCTTCGCATTTTGCTTTCACGCGTAACGGCAGTCGGACTTTATTCTGCCGGGTGCGGAACGTGTCATTCCTTGCGCCCAGGGCTGCTTCATACGAGAAGACGCCCATGCAACGCCGCGTCGAACCGGAACTCCTCGACACGCTTCCCGCAGACGATCCCGCAGCGCAGCGCAGCCGCCGCGAACTGCGGTTCATCAACGCCATCATGGGCAACCACCGCCACCTCGCGCGAGAAGTGCGGCGCTCCATCCGCCCCGGTTGGCGGGTGCTGGAACTCGGTGCGGGCGATGGCACGTTTGGCACCCGGCTCATTGCCGACGGGATCTGCCGGCCGCAGGAAATCACCGGATTCGACCTCGCGCCGCGCCCGGCCACTTGGCCGAAGGATGCGGCGTGGATGCAGGGCGACGTCTTCGCTCGAGCCATGCCCCCTGCGGAGATCGTCACCGCGAATTTGTTCCTTCACCATTTCACACCCGAGGCACTTGCGCGGCTGGGTTCCCGCCTGCCGGCGGAATGCCGCGTCATCCTCGCCAGGGAGCCGGCCCGGCGGCGGCGGCACCTCGCGCAGGGTGCGTTGCTCTCGGTGCTCGCGCTGCTGAGTCATGTCACGCGGCACGACATGCGGGTGAGCATTCGCGCGGGTTTTCTCGGCGATGAACTTCCGCGGGCGCTCGGGCTTGGCGACTGGAAATGCGAGACATCCGCGACATTTCTTGGCGCGTATCAGTTGCGCGCATTTCGGAAATGACACTCCCACTCACCATCGCCGGCGGCGGTCTCGCCGGACTCTCCCTCGGCATCGCGTTGCGCTCCCGCGGTGTGCCGGTGCAGGTGGTCGAGGCGGCAAGCTACCCGCGCCATCGCGTGTGCGGCGAATTTATCTCCGGCATCGCCGACGCGGAACTCGATGCCCTCGGCATCCGCGATCTTTTCGACGGTGCGCAGCGGCACACCACCACGGCCTGGTTCGACGGCGCCCGCCCGATGTGGTCGCGCACGCTGCCATCGCCAGCCTATGGTCTCAGCCGGTATTTTCTCGATGCCGCGCTCGCAGACCGCCTCACCGCGCTCGGCGGCGAACTGCGTTGCGGCGAAAGATTCGAGGACGGAGGCGAGGGCTGCGTGTGGGCAGCGGGCCGCGCAAAGCAGGCATCCGGTTGGCTCGGCCTCAAGGCGCACTTCAGCGATCTTCCGCTTTCTGCGGATTTGGAAATCCATTTGAAAAGTGGCGGCTACGTCGGTCTCACCCGCGTGGAAAATGGACGCGTGAATGTGTGCGGCCTCTTCCGGCGACGCGAGGCCGTGGGCGGTGGCCACGCGCTCATCGCTGCGACGCGTGAAGCCTGCCTCATCCGGCTCGCCGAACGACTGGGTGATGCACACCCGGTCGAGGGATCGCTGAAAGGCGTGAGCCATTTTTCCCTCGGCTGGCAGCGTCGGCGTGACGACGGGCGCATCACCATCGGCGATTCGGCGGCGATGATTCCGCCTTTCAGCGGGAACGGGATGACGATGGCATTCCAAAGTGCGCTCGCCGCCGTGGAACCGCTCACCCAATGGAGTGCCGGAGTGATCGGATGGCGCGATGCCTCGACGAAAATCCGGGCCGCGCATCGCCGACTCTTCGCGCGCAGGCTCGGCTGGGCGCGCGTGTTGCAGGCGTTGCTGATGCACCCGGTTGGACGGAAATTTTCAGCGCTGCTGCTCTCGCTCGGCATCGTCCGCTTTGAAACCCTCTATCAAAAAGTCCGATGAATCCGCCAATCGCACCGCGCGCCATTGTCCGCACGACAATCCGGCAAGTGGATTACTGATGTCGCCACCATGAATCTTGCCAGCATCGCCACCGCACTGCCTGAACGCTCCTGGACTCAGCGAGAATGCTGGGAGACCCTGCGCGACTCGCCATCCGTGCGAGCTTTGAAGCCGCGATCACGCGGCATCCTTGAGTCAGTCCTGCTCGGTGACAGCGGGATTGAACGCCGGCATTTTTCCGCGGAGCGGCTCGGTGACCTTCTGGATCGCAGCGCGCAGGATCTGAGCGAGACATTCGAGCGCGAGGCGGCCCGGCTTGGCGCGCGCGCACTCGGCGGGGCGATGGAAAAGGCGGACGTCGGCGAGGTGGACGCACTCTTTGTCTGCACCTGCACCGGTTATCTCTGCCCCGGTCTGAGCAGCCACATCGCGGAGTCCGCCGGCCTTTCCCCGGCGGCGTATCTTATGGATGTGACGGGCGCAGGCTGCGGTGCCGCCATTCCCACGCTCCGCGCCGCTTGCAACTATCTCGCAGCGCATCCCGGTCATCGCGCGGCAGTCGTCGCGGTCGAGGTTTGTTCCGCCGCTTTCTACATGGATAATGATCCCGGCGTGCTCATCAGCCTCTGTCTTTTCGGCGACGGTGCGGCCGCAGTCGTGCTCGATGGCCACGCCGGTGGCGGCTGGCGTTTCGGAGATTTCCGCTCGCTGCATCTTCCGGCGGAGCGCGAGAAAATCCGTTTCGTCAATCGCGGCGGCAAGCTCTGCAACCAGCTTCACCGGGCGGTGCCCGATGTCGCGGCGGGCGCGGTGGCGGCACTTTTTCCAAAGGCCAACGGCCAGGCCGCGCCCCAAATCATCAGCCACACAGGCGGCCGCGACGTGCTGGACGCGATCCGCGTAAAACTGCCCGGCCATCCGCTGGCCGAGGCGGAAACAATCCTCCGCGAGTGCGGGAACATGAGCAGCCCGTCGGTGCTATTCGCCGCGGAGCGAGCGCTGGCTGCGAATGGCAGCGCGCCGGACCGCATGTGGCTCGTCTCATTCGGTGCGGGCTTCGCCTGCCATGCCTGCACGCTCGAACGCTGATTCCAGCTACTGCCGTGGCCAGAGCAAATCCCGGAGCTTCCTCATCTCCCGGAATGGCGGATTCCTCACCCGCAGGTGGACGACAAAAGCGCACGCCGTCCATGCCGGGTTTTTCCACAGGTTGTTCGTGTCCGCATTCCGAGCTTCTGCGGGCATCATGCCTGCGCGCTGTGCGGCGTGGCGTGCTCAGGTTTCCGCGGTGACTTTTCGTGGCGCAGATCGAGAGCCGAAGATGCTCCCGCACATCCGCGCTGAAGCGGGACGCGTATCCCTCCTGTCCCAATGAACGAACCCACCACACCTTCCCGCGTCTGGCTGATCACCGGCTGCTCCAGCGGCTTTGGCCTCGCCCTCGCCGTGGCGGTGCTCGCAAGCGGGCAACGGGTCGTCGCCACGGCACGCCGCTTGGAATCCATTGCCGACCTCGCCGCGCGCCACCCGGAGACATGCCGCGCGATCGCCCTCGATGTCACCGATTTCGCGCAGGTGAAAAGCGCAGTTGCGGAGGCAACCGCTGCATTTGGAAGAATTGATGTCGTCGTCAATGACGCCGGCTACGGACTCATCGGTGCGTTCGAAGAACTCGGCGAGGAGCAGATCGCCCGCAATTTCAGCGTAAATTTTTTCGGTGCGCTCGAAGTCATCCGCGCCGCGCTGCCGATTTTCCGCGCACAAGGCAGCGGGCACATCGTGAACATCTCCGCCGCCGCCGTGATTTCGAACTACGCGGGTTTTTCGATCTACGGCGCGAGCAAGTGGGCGCTCGAAGGCGTGTCGGAATCGCTCGCCGCGGAACTCAAGCCGCTCGGAATCAAAGTGACCATCGTGCAACCCGGCCCGTTTCGCACCGACTTCATCAGCCGCTCGATGGAGCGCGCGGGGCATCACATCGCCGACTACGACCGCACGAGCGGCAAATTCCTGCGCTTCCTCGAAACGATGTCAGGCAAACAGCCCGGCGATCCCGCGAAGGCCGCGGAAGCCATCATCGCCGCCGTGGAATCCGAATCGCCGCCGCTGCGCCTCGTGCTCGGCAAATACGCGAACGACAAGGCGCGGAAGAAATTTGCCGACGCGGAAAAGGAACGCGCCGCATGGGAGCACGTCGGACTTCCCACGGATTTCAGTCACTAGCCATGAAACACTCAAACTTGCCCAACCTCATCATGCTCGCGCTGACGAGTCTCCTGACTGCCTGCTCGGCGCCGCAGATTTGCACGCGCGACATCACGAAGAGCGACCCTGCGGCAAAGGCGTTGCTCGCCGCGTCGCAGGATGCCCACGGGAAAAAGGCGTTCGCGAAAGTGCGCGATGTGAGTGTGCGTTACGAGGGCAAGTGGGCTGCGGTCGGACCAAAATTCCAGCCAGTGCTTTCCGACACGAAATTCCGGCGCGGCTCCGAGGAGCGTCTGCTCATCGCGTCGCGCGCGATGATGCAGGAGCATTCCGGACCGGGAGGGAAAAAGATCGTCGTCCGCAAGCCGGGCACGGTCGCAGTCGCCTACAATGGCTTGGCCTCGAACGACGCCGAAGCCAACCGCGCCGCAGCCCTTGTCGCGGATGCCTACACGCTGTTTTTACTCGGGCCCTTCTACTTCGACCGACCGGGCGTGGTGCTTGTTCCCAACGGCGAAGCCATCGTGGATAAGGCCATGTGCGATCAGGTGCTCGCGGTGTTGCGCCCGGGATTTGGAATGGCGAAGGAAGACCGCGTGATCCTCTTCATCGACCGTGCGACCAAACAACTCCGCCGCGTGCGCATGACACTGAGCGGCCTCGAAAGCACGCGCGGCGCGGAGGTTGATGTGACCTTCCGCGATTTCCGCAACATCGGCGGCATCGTCTGGCCGACGGATTTCGACGAACGCATCCGCGTGCCGTTTGATCTGCACGCGCATCACTGGCGCATGCTCGGGCTCGACCTCAACCGCGGCCTCGGTGCATCGGACCTCGCAACATCCGGATTTAAAGGAGGCGCGGCAAAACCCGCTGCGGCGCTGCCTGCGCGTTAGCGTGGGTGTGGAACTCCAGCGCAAACTCGAAATCCTCGCCGACGCGGCGAAGTATGATGCCTGCTGCGCGAGCAGCCGGCATCCAATCATCCCGCCGCCAGCCTGTCGCTCTCCCAAGCCGGTTCAGACGATTAGATAGCAGGTGTCGGCGGCTCGGCCTCGGGAGATGGAATCAGCGCGATTTCAATCCAGCCGTTTACCTGAACACGGCTGCCAGTGTCCGCTGCCGACTGGCACACGGTTCGCAGGGTTTCGCGCAGCTCCCGGAGTTCGACCAGGCGGCGCTCGGAATGGGCGACGTCCCTGCCGAACCGCTCTTCGTTGCTCAGCTTCTCCAGGTTGTGAAAGTCGATCTTGCTCTTCACGAGCGAGAGGAGGACTTGCCTGGCCTCGTCCGGGCTGAAGGTGCCCTCAAGGAGTTTGTATCGTTGGGTGGTGTTCATAGTTGGGAATTCATGGGTTGCAGAATGGGCAGTGCTGCGGTGAGGCAGAGGTTCGCCCGTCAGTGCGGGGCTGATGCCGGCGTTCTGTGCAGCGAGGGCACGCGTGGATTTCGTGCAGTGTCATCTCCGTCGGCTCGCCGCAATCGCTGCATGGCAGGCCGGGCTCGCTCCCTGTTCGTCCAAAGCCGGGGCAATCGCAGCGCGGGCAGTGCTTGCGCAGACGGCGCATCAGTCTGGCGCCGAGCCGCCGCAGCACCCGCATGCGGGTCGGATTCATGTGCGCCCGCATGTCCGTCTCGACGGCGACTTTCTCCTGTGGCGACGCGCTGATGGCCGCGGCGAAGGTGCGCGCGAGTTCTTCATCGGAGACGATGCCTTTGCGAATCAGTGCGGTGTCGGCGTTACCCACTGGACGGATGATCAGGCCGTGTAACGGGAAACCGAAACGCTTCGCGAAGGCCACGACTTCGCACAGCGCTGCGCACTCTTCACGCGCGTAATTCGTCTCGTGGGTGACGATCTCTTCCGTGACGGAAAAGCCCTCGATGTCGTCCACAAAGACGAGCAGCTCGAAATCCGAAGGCACAAACGGCATCAGCGGGTGCGGCCCAAAGCTGCCTTCGCTCGCGAGGCCGAGGGGCAGATTTGCCGCCGCCATGCCGAGCCGCGCTTTGCGGCGCACCACTTCGCCCGGTGTGCCGGTGCGTTCGATTTCGCCGGTGAATGTGCCGAGCAAATCGGTGTCGAGCGCTTCAGGCACGCGCAGCGAGAGCCCCGCTCCCCATCGGAACGGCAGCGCCAAGGCGCGCTGCTTATCGTGCTTCGTGGCCAGCGCCGCCATGCGGTCGCGATAGGGCGACGGAGCAGCGCACGGCGTGCGGCGAGGCATGGTCGCGGTTTTCAATGGATTACCAACTGTGCGTCTGTGACGAGACAGATGCCGCCACGTCGTTTCAAGACGGGGCGGATGGATTCGATGACTTCCTCGGCTTGTTCGTTTGAGACGGCGGTGAGCACGCAGGCATTGCCGCTGCCGCCGCCGGGTTCGTCGTTGCGGCGATAGCCGCGCCCGCCGGAACCCGTCACCGGGCTGATGACCGTGTATCCGCTGACGCCTTTTGCACGTAGCAGGGCGAGCAAGGTGGGGAGTTCCGGTGCGTCGATGATGATTTCGAGGCGTTTGACGTGTTTCATGGCTTAGGTCCAGATGCGGTTGATGACGCTCATGTAGAGCGGCAGGCCGAGGATGATGTTGAATGGAAATGTGATGGCGAGCGACATGGTGACGTAAAGGCCGGGATTTGCCTCGGGCAAGGCGAGGCGCATGGCGGCGGGCACGGCGATGTAGCTGGCGCTGGCGCAGAGGACGGTGAGCAGCAGCGCATCGCCGCGGCCGAGTCCGATGAAGTGCGCGAGCGCGATGGCGACGGCGGCATTCACGAGCGGGACGAGCGTGGCAAAGGCGATGGGGAAAATCCCGAGCTGCCGGATGCCGCCGAGCCGCCGCGCGCTGACGATTCCCATGTCGAGCAGGAACAGGCACAGCATTCCGCGGAAGATGTCGTTGGTGAATGGCGCGAGCGCCTTGCCGCCGCTCTCGCCGGTAAGCAGGCCGATGACAAGCGCGCCGATGAGGACAAGCACGGAGCCGTTTGCGAACGCATCGCGCAGCAGATGCGACCAGGAAAATGCGGTGCCATTTCCTTTCCCGAGCCAGCGCGCCACGGCGATGCCGACGATGATGGCGGGCGATTCCATGAGCGCCATCGCTGCGACCATGTGTCCGCCCGAGGTCACGCCAAGCTGTCCGAGGAACGAAGTCGCCGCGATGAATGTGACCGCCGAGACGGAGCCGTAGGTCGCCGCGACGGCGGCAGCATTATTCACGTCGAGCTTGCGCCGGAGGACGAAGAACGTCCACAGCGGCACCGCCACGGCCATGAACATCGCCGCCGCGAGCGTCCAGCTCACCTGCGGAGTGAGTCCGCTCTTGTGCAGCTCTACGCCGCCCTTGAACCCGATCGACAGGAGAAGGTAGAGCGAGAAAAACTTCGGCAGTGGGTGCGGGATTTCCAGATCGGAGCCGATCAGGCAGGCCAGCATTCCGAGAAAGAAAAACAGGACCGGCGGATTGAGGAGATTTGAGAGAATGAGTGCGGCGTCCATTTCGAAAGTGGGCAGACGCGGCAGTTACTTGACGATCTCCACGTTGCCCTCATCAAGGTCATAGTAGGCGCCGAAGACGGCCAGTTCGCCGCTCTTGAGGAATGGTGCCAGCACCGAGGAACCGGTCCGCACGCGCTCCGCCACGTCCCGGACATTCTGATGGATGGCATTGTCAAGCACGTCGCCTTCCTTGCCTTTTGATGCGGCTACCGCGGGCCTGATGGCCTCTACGATCCCGGCGATGTGCCCTGGCGGCGGTGCGTCGCCTGCCGCCACGCCGACGGCTGCCTTTACCGCGCCGCATTTCTCATGGCCGAGCACCACGATGAGCCTTGCCCCGAGGCTCGCGACCGCGAATTCCACCGAACCGAGCGCAGCGTCGTCCACGATGTTCCCCGCGAGCCGGACGACGAAAAGATCGCCGAGACCCTGGTCAAACAGCAGCTCAGGAGACGTCCGGGAATCCGCGCAGGCGATGATGACGGCGAACGGCTTTTGCCCTGCGGCGACCTCGGTGCGCCGCTGCACGCTCTGGTTCGGGTGCTCCGCCTTGCCGGCCACGAAGCGGGCATTGCCGGCGAGGAGTTGCTTCCAGGCGGTACTGCCGCCCGTCGTGGTTGTTGGCTCGGCCAAGGCCGAGCATGTGAGAAGTGCGAGGATTGCGAATGGTTTTGTGGTTTTCATTTCGGTGTGATGTGTGCTACTTGAATCATGCGTTACAAAGCATGAACGAAAGTGCATGTATCGCAGTGCATCTATGCCGTCAAAGAAAAAAACCAACAAAACCTTAACCGAGACGACTTGGACCTTCCTCACGAACCACTCACATGTGCTGCTTTGCCTCGCAGCGGATGAGTCGCTGCGGGTGCGCGACCTTGCCGAAAAGGTCGGCATCACCGAGCGCGCTGTGCTGAAGATTCTCGCCGACCTGGAGAAGGGCGGCGTGATCGAACGCGAGCGCGACGGGCGGCGCAACCGCTACAGCGTGCAATTCGACGCTCCGCTACGGCATGATCTGGAGGCGCACCGGACGGTCGGCGACCTCATCCACGCGGTGCATAGCGGCAGGCGCCGCTGAACCAGATCCCCTCACTACCCGGCACCATTCCACGCTGATGTCAGTCATCGATCATCGTGCGGCGGAGAGGCTGCTTTGCTGGCGTAAGTGACGGCTCATCTTTTCCCAGAAAGGAAAGAAGCCTGCGCCCGCCAGCGTGAACGCATATGCAAGCGCCGCGCCCAGCGGCGTGTGCGGTAATGTCGAAAAGCAAAGAGAAGCCGCAAATAGAAGCGCACGCCGACCTCGGAGATGAGGCGTCCCCACCATCCGCTGCCAAAGGCATAGGTGACTCGGTCATGCATCCGGGTTCGCCCATCGCCCAGAGCTTCGAAGCGATGCTCGTGGATGAAGAGTCGGAACGGTCCCTCCACGATTTCATCGACCAGCAAGTGGGGAGGGGAAACCTGCTTCCAACGGCAGACCCAATGCATCGGAATAACCCACCAGTCGCGGCAGTGCAGTTCGATGAGCCGTCCTTCCAGGGCTGGTCCATCGGTCACCAACTTGACGAGTTTGAGGGTAGGCGGCATCACCTCGGTGAGATTGCGCGGATCAGCGTGGAAGGCGAAAAGTGTCTCCGGCGTCGCGCCGACGATGGTGCTGGCGGCAAACACGCTGGCCGAGGGCTTTGGTATTTCCGGAGGATTGGCTGGGTTGGCTGTCATACAGTGTGGAAGAAGGAACGCCTGTGCAGGGGTCGCCGATACTTTAAGTTTGAATCTCTGGGCTCCAGTCAGGTTCCGCGTTCGTTTCATTAAGGCATTCTCTCACCAAATAACCATGCGCCATCTCATCCTCATCCTCGGTGATCAGCTTGATGCGGACTCGGCGGCCTTTGACGGCTTCGACCCCTGGCAGGATGCGGTCTGGATGGCGGAGGTCGCGCATGAGAGCACGAAGGTGTGGAGCACGAAGCCGCGCATCGCGGTTTTCCTCGCGGCGATGCGGCATTTCTGCGGGGCGCTGCGCGAGCGCGGGTGGAAAGTTTTTTACCGCGAACTCTCGAATGATGCGGCGTTGTGGCGCGGAACCGATGGAAAAACCAAGACCGCAAAGGGCGATACTTTTTCCGACGCGTTGCGCGAGTCGCTGGCGAGCCTGAAGCCGCAGCGCGTGGTGATGGTGGAGCCTGGAGAGTGGAGTGTGCGCGAGGAAATTTGCGCAGCGATGGAGTCGGCGGAACTACCGCTGGAGATGCGCGAGGATCGGCATTTTCTGTGCAGTCACGTGGAGTTCGCGGCTCACGCGGAAGGACGGAAGCAACTGCGGATGGAATTTTTCTACCGCGAGATGCGGAAGCGCCACGACGTGCTGATGGAAGGTGGCAAGCCGGCGGGCGGCGATTGGAATTTCGACAGTGAGAATCGCAAGAGCTTCGGCAAGGACGGGCCGCCAATGCAAAAGACGCCTCGCAGTTTCCCGCCGGATGAAATCACGCGCGGCGTCATCGCGATGGTGAATGCACGCTTCGCCACGCATCCCGGCGACCTTGCAAAATTCGACTGGCCGGTGACGGCGGCGGATGCGGAGATCGCGCTGAAGGATTTCGTCGCGCATCGGCTGGCGGAATTCGGCGACTGGCAGGATGCGATGTGGACTGCGGAGCCGTGGCTTTTTCACAGTCGTCTGAGCGCGGCGATGAATCTCAAGCTGCTCCATCCGCGCACGGTCATCTCCGCGGCGGAGAAGGCGTATCGCGATGGTCGCGCGCCGCTCGCGAGCGTGGAGGGATTCATCCGTCAAATCCTCGGCTGGCGCGAGTATGTGCGCGGAGTCTATTGGCGCTTCATGCCCGGCTATGTGGACATGAATGCGCTCGGCGCGGACCAGCCGCTGCCGAAGTTTTACTGGACCGGCGACACCGAGATGGCCTGCCTGCGCGACGCCATCGGGCAGACGCTGCGGCTCGGCCACGCGCATCACATTCAGCGGCTCATGGTCACGGGCCTCTACGCGCTGATGCTCGGCGTGCGACCGCGCGAAGTTCACGAGTGGTATCTCGCGGTCTATGTGGACGCGGTCGAATGGGTGGAGCTGCCCAACACGCTCGGCATGTCGCAGCACGGCGACGGCGGCATCATGGGCAGCAAGCCCTACATCGCGACGGGCAAATACATCCAGCGCATGTCGAACTACTGCGCCGACTGCCGCTTCGATCCCGCCGAGGCGACCGGCCCGAAGGCGTGCCCCTTCACCACGCTCTACTGGGACTTCCTGCTCCAGCACGAGCCGATGCTGCGGAAAAATCAACGCATGGCCATGCAGGTGCGAAACCTCGCGCGACTGGACGAAGCGAGGCGCGATGCCATTCAGAAACAGGCGGCGAAAATCCGCACCTCGCAAGGCGGATGAAAACGCCCGTGCTCACGGATCGCCTCGCCGTATGCGGGCGCCCCAGCTCTCGCCCGGTCGGCCGGCAACGCTGGAGCGACTTGCTCTTCGCTCATTGGAAAGTGGATGCTCGGACGGTGCAGGCCACGCTGCCGTCGGGGCTGTTCGCCGATACTTTCGAGGGCGACGCCTATTTGGGCGTCGTGCCATTTTTCATGGATCGGGTCCGTCCCGCGTGGCTGCCGCCGCTGCCGTGGATTTCGTGGTTCCTTGAGCTGAACGTGCGCACGTATGTCCATGATGCGAACGGAAAGCCGGGCGTCTGGTTTTACTCGCTCGATTGCAACCAGCCGCTCGCCGTGGCCATCGCGCGGCGCTTTTTCCACCTCCCGTATTTCCACGCGCGCATGAGTGCGAAGCGGCGCGATGGAGCGATTCAATACCAATGCCAGCGACGCGGCGAAACCGGCGAGCCGTGGCGCTACGAGTGGCGCCCAGGCGCGCATGCCGGTCCCGCTGAGCCAGGCACGATCGAGTTCTTTCTCATTGAGCGATATGTCCTTTTCTCTGCCGACCACACGGGCCGCCTGCACGAAGGCCGTGTTCATCACGCTCCGTATCGCATCCACACACCGCTCGTCTCCGAGGTTTCCGCTGGTCCGGCACGCCTCGCGGGTTTCGATCTGGAAGGTGAGCCCGTGTCCCTGCTCGGCGCGCAGTCCGTGGATGTCTCCATCTTCCCGTTGAAGCCGAACAAGAGCTTCCAACCCGCGCCCGAACACGGCTGATGAGCGTATCCCTAGCAACTGCCTGCTCATGAACGAAACCGCTCCCGACAAACTCACCGGCCTCGCATGGGGTTCCTTCATCGGCGACGCGCTCGCGATGCCGGTGCATTGGTATTACGACCGCGCCGCGCTGGTCCGCGACTACGGTGTCGTTCGGGATTACGTCGCACCGAAAAATCCTCACGCCGACAGCATCCTGTGGCGTTCGGAATACACGCCGCTCAACGAGCGCGGAGACATCCTGCACGACCAGGCGCAATACTGGGGACAGCGGGGCATTCACTATCACCAGTTCCTCCATGCCGGTGAAAACACGCTCAACCTCCAGCTTGCGAAAGTGCTGATCGAGTCGCTCGTCTCCCGAAGCGGCTACGACGCGGACGATTATCTCCGGCGATACATCGAATTCATGCTCACGCCGGGGCAGCACTGCGACACCTACGTCGAGGAATATCACCGTAAATTTTTCACCGCCTACGCGCGCGGCACCGCTCCGCGGAAGTGCGCAGGCAGCGACATCCATATCGGCGGCCTCGCGCATGTCGGCGTCCTGTGTGCGTTCTTCGCCGGGAATGTGGAGCCTGCACGCAGCGCGGTGCGCGAGCACATCAGCCTCACGCATCGCAGCGATGAAGTGCTCGCCGCCGGGGACGCACTCGCGTGCATCCTCTGCGCCGCCGCCGCCGGTGCCGATCTCCGTGAATCCATCTTCGAGCACGCCAGCGATTGGCTTTCAAAACGCAAGGCCGAGCAATGGTCGCGCGACCCGGACGAAGTCGTCATTGGCCACCGCGTCAGCCCGGCCTGCTACATCGCCGACGCGTTTCCGGCGTCGCTTTATCTCGCGTGGAAATACGCCGGTGATTTCGAGGCAGGCGTCATCGCGAATGCGAACGTCGGCGGCGACAACTGCCATCGCGGCGCCGTCGTCGGCGCGCTGCTCGGAGCCGCGGCGGGGCTTGAACGGATGCCTGCGAGATTTGTGAATGACATTCACGACGCTGCGCGCCTTCGTTCGCAGATTGTGCGGCTCATCGGTGTTCACTCCGACACGGAACAGCCGGTGAACACGCCGGACTCCTGATCACGAAGACGCTGACGCAAAAATGGTCCTGCCGGAATCTGCGAGTATCGGATGATGCCAGTCTGCGGTGCGGCGCAATTTTTTCCGTGGTCGGCAGGGCACGCGCACCAGATCGGAAACGATAGCGCGGTGCCGCTCGTCTTCCACTTCATCACCGATCATCACCGCGCGGACGTCGGCGCCGATTGAGCGGAGGCTCCTTGGACAAAAGCTGCTCCGGAAGGAATCCAGAGAAGGGCGGGTGGCGTATCGTGTGAAGTCGGATGGTAATTGCCGGTCGAATATACCGTTCGCAGCCTGCCAGCTTTGACCGCCCGACCATCATCCAACACCATGAATCTGAAAACTCCACTCGCCACCGCCATCGTTGTGCTGGTCGCTCTCGCAGCGTTCTGGCTCGTGTCCACATCGCGCGCTGCGACCGAGACTCCTGAATACAAAGTCATCCGCACTGACGGAAAATTCGAAATCCGCGACTACCCGGCGCTCACCGTCGCGACGACTGCGATGGAGGGCACAGAAATGAACGGCGGCTTTCGAATGCTGTTCCGGTTCATCACCGGCAGCAACGAGGGCTCGGAGAAGATCGCGATGACCGCGCCGGTGCTGATCGACACCACGAAGGACAAGAAGACGATGAGCTTCATCATGCCGAAGAAGGCGGTGGAGAATGGCGTGCCGAAGCCATCGGGAGAAAGCGTGACGCTCGGCAAAGTGGGGGCGGCGAGACTCGCGGTGCTGCGGTTCGATGGCGGTCGCACGGCGGAAAACGAAAAGGTGGCCATCGAGAAACTCAAGGCATGGCTCGATGCGGAAAAGCTGATCGGAAAGAGCGCGCCGACATTTGCCTACTATGATCCACCGTGGACGCCGACCTTCATGCGCCGGAACGAAGTGATGGTCCGCATCGGCGAGGCGCGGTGAATGGCCGGGGTGATATGAGCATCGCGATTCACTGGTTCCGGCGCGACCTGCGGCTGGCGGACAACTCTGCGTTGAACGCCGCGCTTGCTGCGCACGATCAGATTGTGCCGGTATTCATCACCAGCGAATGGACCGCTGCACACCACTGGTGCGGCGCGGCGCGGCAGGAGTTTCTCTGCGGCTCTCTTGCGTCGCTGCACGGCAATCTCGAGGCGAAAGGCGGACGGCTCATCATCCGCGGCGGACGTGCGGACACCGTGCTCGAACAACTCGCACGCGAGACTGGCGCGCGCGCGATCTATTTCAACCGCGACCCGGATCCATTCGGGCGTGAGATGGAGCAGCGGATCGCGACGATGGCACGCGCGCTCGGAATCGAGGTGCATGGCTTCAAGGACATCGCCATTCACGAGCGCGACGAAGTGCTCACCGGTGATGGCCGCCCGTTCCGCGTCTTCACGCCGTACGCGCGGGCGTGGAGCAAACTTTCCGAGCCGCCGGTCGGCAAAACAGTCGCGCGCATCGCCGTCCCTGCTTCGGTGAAAAGCGATGCGCTCCCGACACCCGCACGATGGGGGCTCGCGAATACGGCGCAAATCCTCCCGCCCGGCGAGGCGGCTGCTCGCAAACGGTTCGCGCGATTTCTCGATGGCCCGGTTTTTCTCTACGGGGCGAAGCGCGATCTTCCTTCCGAAAATGGAACCTCACGCCTCTCGCAGGACTTGCGGCACGGCCTGCTTTCCATCCGTGAAGTGCTCCGCGAATGCCGCCGCGCGAGTGCGGACGCGAAGACCGTCGCGGACAAGCAGGGCGTCGCGATTTTCATCAATGAACTCATCTGGCGTGAATTTTACTTCCAGGTGCTCTGGCACGCGCCGGAGGTGCTCGCGCACGAATTCCAGCCGGAGACCCGCCGCCTGCCGTGGCGCGCGCACTGGCGTCCCGAAGATGACGGCGCGTGGCAGGGTGATGCTGCGGCGCGCGCGGATTTCGACGCATGGCGCGAGGGACGCACGGGATTTCCCATCGTGGACGCCGGGATGCGCGAACTCGCCGCCACCGGCTACATGCACAACCGCGTACGGATGATCACCGCGATGTTTCTCACGAAGGATCTGCGAATCTGGTGGATGCACGGCGAGAGCCATTTCATGCGCCTGCTCGTGGACGGCGAAATCGCGAGCAACAACGGCGGCTGGCAGTGGAGCGCGAGCACCGGGACGGATGCCGCGCCTTATTTCCGAATCCAGAATCCGTGGTCGCAGACGAAGCGGTTCGATCCGTCCGGCGCATACATCAGACGCTGGGTGCCCGAACTGAGGGACGTGCCCGCTGCGAGCCTCTGCGAGCCGCCGCCGGCGGGGACGGCGATTGCCGCAGGCTATCCGCATCCCATCGTGGATCACGCGGCCGCCCGCGATGCGGTGCTGGAAATGTTCAGGGTGTCGAAAACCATGCGCGCGGTGTGAAGCTCAGCTCGCTGCGTCCATAAAGGCATGCTGCCTTTATTCCCGACATGACCACGACGACCGAACCCAAACTGGCCGCGCCCGGCGCAGGTCTTCCCGCCATCGAGCTGTTTTTTGCGCGCCTGCTTTTCGCCCTGCGGTGCCGGATGGGAAACCGCGAGGCTTTCACCGCGAAATTTCAGCAGGAGCGCGCTGGCATCCACGCGCTCGTGGAGTCGTGCGATGTGGCAAGGCGGGGCGAGCGCGTGCTCATCAGACGCCTGCGCGGGCTGGAGGACAGCAGCCGCAAATGGTCGGTGTGGATGACGCTCGATCATCTGCGCATCACCAACGAAGCTTTCGCGCGTGTCATCACGGACCTCACGCAGGGCCGCATCACCGAGGGCAAGGCCAGCACTGCCGCAGTGAAACCGAGCCCGACAGTGACGGTCGCGGTCGAGGCCGAATACGAAAAGTCGTGCGACGCAGTGCTCGCCGCAGTCGCCGCCGCGCCGGACCTGAAGACGCGGCTTCGTTTTGGGCACCCGTGGTTTGGGCCGATGGACGCCGCCGCATGGCACGCGCTCGCTGGCATGCACCTGGGGATTCATCGCGCGCAGATCGGGCGGATCATCGGAGGAATGCCTGCCGCGATGCGGTGATGCTCACACGTCCGGGGTGCGAGTTCGGATGCAGGCGATAGCGTCGTGATGCCGAAGTAGCCGCTCATTTCCAACTGGCAATGAAAACGGCAAGCCCGTGGCGAAAGTCCCGGGTTTTGCTTTTCCACGCATTCACGCGAAAGCGAATTGCGTCCAAACGATCGGCGGATGCGTTCCCTTGGTCTCCGCAAATCACCTCTCAGCAAACACGACATGAACAAAGACACCTTCCTCCTCCTGAGCAATGCCTGCGCGGTGCTCGGCTTCCTTTCCATCCTCGGCTCCATCGCCATCTGGTATCTGAAGAAGGGGAAAGATGAGGCCGCATCGGCACACGCGGAACGCTTCGGCATTTTTGTCGGACTGTGGGCGCCGACATTTTTCGCGCTCGCGGCATTTCTCCGGACGCTGACCGTGGGCTGAGAGCGGTGAGACATGATTCATGTGCTCAAAAATTCGCAGATCATCCGCGCCAGCATCGGACACGCGTGGGATTTCTTTTCCGATCCGCGCAACCTCGCGAAAATCACTCCCCCCGAACTGGATTTCACGATCCTCACCGCTCTGCCGGAGCGAGTGCATCCGGGCATGATGATCGAGTACCGCGTGCGCCCGCTGCTCGGCATCCCCATGCGCTGGCTCACAGAAATCACCCACGTCGAGGAAGGCAGATTCTTCGTGGATGAGCAACGGATCGGCCCGTATCGCATCTGGCACCACGAGCATCATTTCAAGCAGCTCGAAGGCGATAAAATCGAGGTGACCGACCGGGTCACGTATGTCCTGCCATTCCGGCTGCTCGGTGATCTCGTCCATCCCTTCCTCGTGAAACCGCAACTGGCAAAAATTTTCGCCTTTCGCGAGAAAGCGGTTGGCGAATTCTTCGGTTGATCACCGGCACGCAAAATTGTGTCCGTTCGGACTCAGTGCATTCGCGCGCCGAGGACGCTTTTGCGACGAAGCATGAGCGCCGTCATTTCCTCTCGACACATCCATCCGCGCGCCGAACAGAATCCGCGTCCACACATGAGCACCCGTACCGAAAAAGATTCCATGGGCCCGATGGAGGTCCCCGCCGCCGCACTTTACGCCGC
Organism: Chthoniobacterales bacterium; assembly: GCA_038238025.1. Taxonomy (GTDB): domain Bacteria; phylum Verrucomicrobiota; class Verrucomicrobiia; order Chthoniobacterales; family Chthoniobacteraceae; genus SXWH01. The sequence goes on along the minus strand of JBBRYC010000059.1, from coordinate 18,096 downwards.
ATCCACCCAGCGCGCCGTGCTGAATTTCCCCGTGAGCGGCTACCGCTTCAGCCGGGAATTCATCCGCGCGCTCGGCATGATCAAGGGTGCCGCCGCGCAGGCGAATCTTGAGTTGAAGCGCATCAGCCCCGAGCGCGCCACGCTCATTGAAAAGGCCGCGGAGGAAGTCATGCAGGGTGCGCTCGACGCGCATTTCCCGATCGATATTTTCCAGACCGGCAGCGGCACCTCGACGAACATGAACGCGAACGAGGTCATCGCGAACCGCTGCTCGCAGCTCGCCGGCAAACCAATCGGCTCGCGCGATCCCGTCCACCCGAACGATCATGTGAACATGGGGCAGTCGTCGAACGACGTGATCCCGACCGCCATCCACGTCGCCGTCGCCGAGCAGCTCCGCACCACGCTCATCCCCGCGCTCGATGCACTGCGCGGCGCGCTCGGTGCGAAGTCGAAGGAATTTTGGGACGTGATCAAGATCGGCCGCACGCATCTTATGGATGCCACGCCCGTGCGGCTTGGGCAGGAATTCGGCGGCTATGCGCGGCAGTGCGAACTCGCCGTCGAGCGCGTGCGCGCCGCGATCCGCGAGGTCGAGGAGCTGCCGATCGGCGGCACCGCCGTCGGCACGGGGCTGAACTGCCATCCCGATTTCCCCGGCATCGTCGCAAAACTCCTCAGCAGCGCGACCGGCAACGAATTCCGCGAGGCGAAGGATCACTTCGAGGCGCAGAGCGCCAAGGACGGGCTCGTTCAGGCCAGCGGCACCTTGAAGACCGTCGCGGTGAGCCTCACGAAAATCGCGAACGACATCCGCTGGCTCAGCAGCGGCCCGCGCTGCGGCATCGGCGAAATCTCGCTCCCCGAGACGCAGCCCGGCAGCAGCATCATGCCCGGCAAAGTGAACCCCGTAATGTGCGAGGCCGTGCTGCAAGTCTGCGCGCGCGTGATCGGCAACGACGCAACCGTGACGTGGGCCGCGGCGCAGCTCAGCAACTTCGATCTCAATGTCGGCATGCCCGTCATCGCGCACGCGATGCTGGAGAGCATCCGGCTGCTCACAAATGTCGTGGAGATTTTCCGCAAGCGCTGCGTCGAAGGCATCGTCGCAAACAAGGAGCGCTGCGCCGAACTCATCGAATACTCGATGGCGATGGTCACGAGCCTCGTGCCCGTGATCGGCTACGACAAATCCGCCGAGATCGCGAAGGAGAGCGCGAAGACCGGCAAGACCGTCCGCCAGCTCTGCCGCGAAAAGAAAGTGCTCCCCGATGATCAGCTCGCGGCCGCCCTCGACCCCGTCGAGATGACGAAGCCCGGTGGCGAAGGCGCGGCGGGCGGGTAATCCCGTAGCTGCCGACGGCAGGAGGCGGGCTGATCTTTCCGTTCCGAGTTCCGCGCTCCGAGTTTTGCATTGCAAGAGTGCGCCTGTGACGACGTGGTAACTCACGATGTGGTGTGTTGCTTCTGCCACCGTGTTCGTTTGCGGAATGAACGTCCAATGCTAGCCTCCGGGGCGAATACCACCCGACATGACGCCCAACAAGACTCCTGCAAGGCGGCGCGGCTGGCTCCGGCGAACCGCGCGGTGGATGCTGTGGACGCTGCTCGTGCTCGTGCTTTTCCACAGGCCGCTGCTGCATTTTGCCGGGCGGCGTGTGGCGATTTGGTTCGCGGCACGCGAGCACATGGTCCTGGATTTTCACCTCGGTGGAAATGTGTGGAATCACCTCGATGTGCGCGACCTCTCGATTCGCGCCGACGGCAAAGGCCCCGCGCCGATCGAGCGGCTGAAGCTCGATCGTCTCGCCGTGGATTACGATCTCTGGAAGGTCGTTCGATCAGACTGGAGGCACGCACTACGCCGCGTGGATATCGGTGCGCTCGATGGCGTGATCACATTGCAGGTCGTGAAAAGGCCGGGCGAGCCGGAGACGCCATTTGCGGATGTGTTCCGGAACATTCTGTCGAATTCGCACCTGCCGGTGCAGCAGGTGACCCTCGGGCGTGTGGACCTCGAACTGAAGGACATCGCGGCCATTCGCGGATTTCACGCCGAGTTCAGCCAGCGGCAGCCGGGTCAGATCGCGTGGGAAAAAATCCACGTCGCCGGTCTTCCAGATTTCGGCGAGGCGCGCGGGGAATTGCTGACGGACGAATCCACCATCGCGATTTCAAAACTGACGCTCTTTCCGCAAGTGATCGTGCGTCGGCTCTCGCTGAACCGCATCACCCCGACGATGCCGCGCGGCGGGCTGGAATTCCTCGCGGACGCGGGCGGCGGCACCGCGGGGCTGCGCGTCGAGCCCTCGCTCACTCCGGGTGCGATCGATGTCTCCGTGGACGTGCAGGCGGTGCGGCTGAACGATGTGGCCACGCCGTTTCACGTCGAGATGCCTGCACCCGCCGTGATCGAAAATTTTCATGTCAGCCTCACCGGCGTGCCGGAAAATCTGGAGACCTCCGTGGCGGATGCCAGCTTTGCATTTCGCATGGAGGAAAAAGCGCCGGTGCCAGCCGCGATCATCCGCGGCGAGGCGAAGCTGGCGCACGGCGTGTTCCGCATTTCGGAGCTGACGGCTTCTTCGCCGGGCGCGGACCTGCGCATCGGCGGCGAATTGAACGTGCCGCTGCGTGACTTCAATCCGTCGAAACTCACCGGCGAAATCACATGGAAACTTTCCGCGCCGGATCTCGCCGCGCTCCATCTGCGCGATCTCCCTGGAGTGCATGGAGCCGTGGCGGGCGGGGGGAGCCTGCGGTTTGAAAACGGCGAGGCGCACACGACGGGCAAAATCGAAACGGCGAAGTTTTCGCAAGGCGGAGTTCTAGTTGATACTGCGACGATCCATCTCGACGCGCGGCGGAAAATCGGGGCGTTCAGCGACATCCTCACGGGTCTCGCCGCGAATCTTTCCCTCGACGTGAACGGTGTGACGGCAAACGGCATCCGCGTGGATGCGATGTCCGCGAAGGGAAAACTCGACGGGCTGCGTATCGGCATCGGGCAGTTCAGCGTGACGAGCGGCGAAAACCGCGTCACCGGCTCCGGGCGCGCGATGCTGAAGCCCGGTGCCACGGGACTCGCGGGCGCACCGGAAATGGATCTGCTCATCGAGGCGGCTCGGATCGAGCAATTTGGCATCACGGTGAATGAAAATGCGTTGTCCGGTGCCGTGAGCGCCGAGGGAAAACTGCGGCTGGAAGGCACGCGGCTCGCGGGAAACCTGAAGGCGAACGGAACGGAGTTGCGGCTCGGAAAAGTACCGCTCGGCGGATTTCGCGCGGAGGTGAAATTTGAGGACGGCGCAGCGATTCTCGAATCGTTGAAGATCACCGTCGCCGATGCCGGTGAGATCACCGCGAAGGCTCGAGCCTCCCTCGAAGCGCCGATGGCCTACGCGGGCGAAGTGCATGTGAAGCTCACCAGCCTCGGGAAACTCGATGCGCTCCTCGCCGCCGCCGGCCATCCCGCAAAGCTCGGCGGCATGCTGGCGCTCGACTGGTCAGGCGATGGGAAAATTTCCGAACCGGCGCACAGCGGACGGTTGAAAATTTCCGGCAAGGATGTGCGCCACGGTGCGCTCACGCTAAACGATGTCCGGGTCGGTGCCGTGTATTCGCCGCAGCAACTCGACCTGGATGAACTGCTCGTGGTCGCCGACAAGACGAAATTCGGCGGACGCATTCAATGGAAGGAGGGCCGCGCGAGCCTCGCGGATTTTTCGATCACGATTGCCGGGGAGCAGGCAGTGAAAGGCGGGATGTCCATCCCGTTCAATCCGGCGGATTTGAGGAATGCGCTGCCAGCCGACCAGCCGATCCAGGCGCAGCTCACCGGCACGAACGTGGACCTCCCGCGGCTGTTCGCGAGCATGGGAATTTCCGCGCCTGCCTCGGGCAAGGTGTCGTGCGACCTCGCAGTGGGCGGCACATTTTCAAAGCCGGAGGTGAAGCTGACCGTGGCGGCGCGCACCTTGAAAAGCTCGAAGGCCGCCTCGCTTGCTCCTGCGGAATTCGATGCGACGCTGCTCGTCCACGATTCGCGGCTCACGCTGGAGGCTGTCGGAAGGCAGCGCGACATCCAGCCGCTCACGGTGAGCGCATCGCTGCCGCTCGACATGAAAAAGCTGCGCGCGCAGCCGGAACTGGCGCGCGCAACGCCGCTGCAGGTCGTGGTGAAACTGCCCGCGTCGTCGCTCGCGCTCGCCGCGAGATTCGTGCCCGCCATTGCAAAGCTCGAGGGGACGGTGGCCGCGAATGTCGAGGTGCATGGCACGGTGGCTAAGCCGATCGTGAGCGGCGAGGCGTCCGTCGTTTTGAAGAGCCTGCGCATGGCCGCGGCAGGAATGCCGCCGATGTCGAATTTCACCGCGAAACTCATTTTTCACGACGACACCGTGACGCTGCGCGACACGCGCGGTGAGATCGGCGGCGGGACTTTCAATGTGGATGGCAGCGTGAATGTCGCGAAGCTGGAGCAGCCGACGTTTGATTTGCGGCTGCGCTCGGACAAGGTGCTCGTGCTGCGCGACGAATCCATCACGGTGCGCGCGGACGCGGACGTGACGGTGCGCGGCCCGCTCAAATCCGCAACCGCCGCGGGCACGGTCTTCGTCACGCAGAGCCGATTCCTGAAGGACGTGGACATCCTGCCGCTCTCGCTGCCGGGCAAGCCCGCGCCGCACGTGCGCTCGGTCGCCACGCCGATGCGCATTTCGTTTCCGAAGCCGCCGCTGCGCGACTGGAAATTCGACATCGCGATCAAGACGCGCGAGCGGGATTCGTTCTTGATCCGCGGAAACCTCGCGAAAGGTTCGTCGGCGCTGGACCTCCGGCTCGGCGGCACGGGGCTGAATCCTTTCCTGACCGGGCAAGTGCAGATCGAGAGTTTCACCGCGATTCTGCCCGTGAGCAAACTGGAGGTGCAGCGCGGCACCGTGACGTTCTCGGAGGACGATCCGTTCCAGCCTCAGCTCGACATCCAGTCCGAATCGCGCATCGGAAAGAACACGGTGTATGCCAATATCACGGGCTCCGCGAGCGCGCCACGGCTGGACCTCGAGAGCGAGCCGCCGCTCCCGCAGAAGGATATCCTTTCCCTCCTCGCGACGGGGACGACGAGCGGCGAGATCGGCTCGAATGCCAGCGCGCTCGCGACGAAGGTGGCGCTGCTCAAGGTGAAGAGCTGGTATCGGAAGACGTTTCGCAAGGGCACCGTCGAGCCGCCGCTGGCCGACCAGGAGTCGCTGATCAACCGTTTCGACGTGGACATCACCAACGTGGATCCGAAGTCTGGACTGCCGGAGGTGAATGCGAGCATGCGCATCAACGACAAACTGTTTTTTCTCGGAGAACTTGATCTGCAGGGTCAGTTCACGGGGAAAGTGAAATATCTGCTGCGATTCCGATGACAAAAAGCCCCGCAAATTTTTTCCAGCGCGCGGTGGCAGTGCTGATCGCGATGTGCGTGCTGCACTCCGATGTGCCCGCCGCGGATGCGAACGTGACGTTCCCCGGCGCGACGAGTTTCCCCGCGGAGAAACTTCGCGGAGTGCTCGCGGAGCAGATCGGCGAAATCGCCGCATCGGGCCTGACTGCCGCGCGTGCGGACGACGCAGCGTGGTACCTCGGCGCGTTTTACCGGCGGCAGGGATTTCCCGCGTCGGAGGTGACGTACGAGATCCGCGGAACGAAGCTCGTGCTGAATGTGCGCGAGGGGACGCGCGCGATCGTGCAGTCGTTGAAATTCACCGGCAACCGCGCGTTCGATGACAAAAAGCTCGCCGGATACATGGTGGGTCTTGCGCCGGACAGGCTTGCGGAATCGAAGCTGCCGTACAACGAAACGGAAATCGCCGAGGGTGCGGAGAGAGTAGCGGCGTTTTACCAGTCGGAGGGTTTTCTCGACGTGGCGGTGGATGTGTCCGGCACGCGGATCAGCGCGAATGGAAAGAGTGCGGATGTCGTGGTGCGGATTGCCGAGGGGCCGAAGCAACTGCTCGGCGCGATCACCTTTGCCGGCCACCCGGTGCTGCCGCGGAAGGAACTGCTCGGGGTGCTCGCGCTGAAAGACGGTGCGGCGTTCACGCCAGCCGCGGTGGATCAGATGCAGCGCACGCTGCGCACGTTCTATCGCTCGAAGGGATTTTTTGCCGCGAAAGTCGAGGCGAACGCGGATCCGGCGCTCTCGCACGGCGGGCGCGTGCCGGTGACTTTCATGTGCGAGCCGGGGCCGCGCTTCCGGGTCGGCCGCGTCCTGCCGCGCGGCACGGAACGGCTGTCGCCGGAATTCATCGAGAAGCGGTTCGCGTCGCTCACAGGCGAGACGTATGACCCCGCGAAATTGGAGACGCGGTATCGGGAACTCATCCGGACGGGGCTTTTCAAAAGCCTGCATGTGCGGCCCGTGCCGACCGGTCACGACTCGCTGAATCTCGAAGTGGAAGTCGAGGAGGCAAAGGCCAAGGAGATCGGGTTTGAACTCGGTTACGGCACGTATGACGGGCTGATCGCGGGTCTGCGTCTGGGCGATCGGAACTTCCTCCGCCACGGGCGTCCGCTGTCGCTCAGCCTGCAGTATTCGCAGCGCGGTTTCCGCGGCGAACTGCTGTACGTGGATCCGTGGCTGTTCGATTCCGAGTGGATGTTGCGCGCGCGGCTCTACTCGCAGCTTCGCGACGAGATCGGCTACTCGAAAACCACGCAGGGCCTGCGGCTCGATCTCACGCGGCACTTTACGCCGCACTGGGAGGCGGGCGGCTATGTGGTGGGCGAGGCCACGAAGATCCGCAAACTCTCGATTGATCCGCGGCTGGTCGGTCCGAAGGATTACACGCTCGCCGCGGTCGGACTCACGCAGACGCTCGACTTTCGCGACGACCCGTTGAATCCGACGCGAGGCTGGGTTTTCACGACATCCGCCGATCTGGATTCGCTGGACGGACGAGTCGCCTTCGCGCGCGCTTCGGCGCGCTACTCGTGGTACCGCACGTTCGGGAAGACGCTGCTCGGAATTGGCGCGCGGGCCGGGTGGATCATCCCCGTGGGCAATGAGGTGGTGCCGATCGATCTGCGTTTTTTCAACGGTGGCTCCGCGACTGTGCGCAGCTTTGCGGAGCGGAGACTCGGCCCGAAGGACGCGGGCGGCAATCCGCTCGGCGGTGAATTTTACACGGTGCTGAATGCGGAGTGGGATTTTCCCATCGCCGGTGCTTTCGGCGGCGCGGTGTTCACGGACGCGGGCAATCTGCTCGGAAAATCGGACGTGTCATTCGATGCGATGCGATACGCGGTTGGTGTCGGACTCCGCTACCAGCTCCCGATCGGGCCGGTGCGGCTGGACTATGGCTACAATCCGGATCGGAAGGCGGGCGATCCGTCGGGGGCGTTCCACGTCAGTTTCGGGTTTGCGTTTTAGCGGGCGTTTGGATCGAGGAAGATTGCCGGCGGGATGCCAGTCCTTCGACCGGCACCACGTTGGGAATGGCCCGCCTCACTCGCGGATTTCGAACCCGCGGAAATCCGTCGGCACGGGGATGACCGAGACGTCCACTTTTTTTATGTGGCTCTTCAGGTCGCTCTCCTCGATCGCCTCGATGAAAGCGTCCACTTCGTCTGTCTCACCGGCGGCCTGGATTTCCACGCGGCCATCCAGCAGGTTTTTCACCCAGCCGGTCACGTCGTAGCCGCGCGCGATATTTTTCACCGCCCAGCGGAAGCCGACGCCCTGCACGCGGCCCTCGAAGAAAATGTGGCGTCCCGTCACGGCGCGTCGGGAAGTGTGCGGAGGTAGTCGGCGGCAACCTCCGGCCAGATGCCGTTCACATGGCAGCCGGTCGCCGCGGGCAGCGCATCCGGCGGACGCAGCACGGGCGTGATCGTGATGTGCCAGCGGAAGCATTCGTCGGGCGAATCGCAGTCCTCCTGCGACGCGGCGCGCGACGGCGCGGTCGTGAGCGTGAGATGGTACGGCGGATGGTTGATCGCGCGGTTCAGCTTCCGCAGCGCGAGGCCGAGCGCGAGCGCGAGATGGCCCGCCTCCTCGTGCGTGATGCGGTGGAAGTCGGGGCACTGCCGCTTCGGCCAGATCGCGAGTTCAAACGGTTCGCATGCGGCATACGGGCAGAAGACGAAGAAGTCCGCATTCTCATGCACCACGCGGCTGGCGTTGCGGCGCTCGTGCTCGATGATGTCGGCAAAGAGCGAGCGCTTCCGCAGCGTGAAATGCTCGTGCGCGTGCCGCAGCTTCCTGCGCAGCGAAGGCGGCACGACGGCCATGGCGACGATCTGGCTGATGCTGTGCGCGATCTTCTGCCCCGCGGCGCGGCCCACGCTTTTCAGCACGGTGAATGAGCGCAGCCGCATGTCGCGCATGAGATCCTCGATGCGCACCGCCCATGCGCGGATCACCTGCGCGATGGCGCCGGGTGGCAGTTCTTCGAGCGAACGCGTGCCGGGATCCTCGATCACGATTTCATTCGCGCCCACGGCATCGAGATGCTCGTAGAGCCCATCGACCTCGGCGCGGCTGTCGCCCTCGACGCGGAGGACCGGCAGCCGGTTTGGCACCACGCGCACCTGCCAGCCGGATTCGCCCGCGGAGTGATGCAGCGCGTGTGCCGCGAAATGCTCCAGCCCCGCGCGGAACGGGCTTTCGGCGAGCACGTCGTCGCGCACAGAGTCGTTCATCGGCGGCAGCGCGCGGCTTTCGTTGAAGATGGTCCAGTCCCGCGTGAGCGGGTCGAGGCGGAGTTCGGTCTTGTCCATCGGAGTGGTGAGAAAATTCGGATCGCCCGCGTGCGGCTCACTCGAGTTCCTTTTCGAGGCGCTCGCTGAGCCACTGCTTGATCATGCTCTGGTAGTTCAGATACCGCGAGCGCGCGATGCGCTTCAGCCGCGCGAGCAGCCGCGGGTCGAAGCGCAGCGTGATGGTCGTGCTCTCGCGGTTATCCGCGCGCAGCAGCGCCTGGTTCATCAGCCGCGAGTCAATCCGCGTGTCCATCCAGAACGCCGCCTCGTCCTCCTCGGACTCGAAGCGCGGCACCTGGGTCCATGCGTTGATCGTCTTCATGCGTCAGCTCAGCTCGGTGGTCTTCCGATCAAAAAACGACTGCTCCTCGGGGGTCATCTCGCGCGAGAGGATGCAGCGGAATTTTTTCCCGTCGCTCCAGAAAATGGTGAAGATCGCGCGGCCCTCGATGCTCTTGCCGAGGTTGAAATATCGCGCTGCGCCCGCGCCCGCGATCTCCACGTCCGGCATGATCCGCAGGCTGAACGGATCCTCGAACGACTCCTCGATCTCCCGCGGCGTGAGCTTGTGCAGATCAAAAGGCGAATCCAGCCAGTCAAATTCCATGGCGGGGCTGGGGCAATTTTGAATTTTGAATTTTGAATTCTGAGTTTTTCAGAATGCGTGCGGATGCGCCGCGCATGACGGCGGACGCGCTTCCCTTCCAATCCGAAATCCGAAATCCGAAATCCGAAATCATTTCGGACGCTGGATGATTTCCACCTCGTAGCCCTCGGGCGCATCCACGAATGCGATGATGCTCCCGCTGCTCGTCGCCGTCGGTCCGTCGGACAGCGGGCTGCCCTTTTCCGCCGCGTGCTTCGCGAAGGCCGCGAGATCCTCCACCTCGAATGCAAGATGCGTGAGATCCGGCCCGACGATCACCGGGCCGCTCGATGGGAATTCGCAAATCTCGATCAGTTCCTCGCTCTGCGGGGCCTTCAGAAAGACGAGCTTCGATCCGCGCGGCGAGACCTTGCGATCCACTTCGGCAAGGCCGATCACGTCACGGTAAAAGGCGACGGTTTTTTCGAGATCGGTGACACGGTAGCGAGTGTGGAGGAGCTTGGTGACCATGCGGTGAAGACGCGCATCTTATCGTCTCGCCCGCGCAGTGCGGCAACGGAAATTTGGGTCGCGTGGATTCAAAGTGCCAGAGTCGCGCAGCGCGTGCGATTGCAGTTGGAGAGAGGGAGCGCACGCTTCCAGCGTGCCGTGGCTGGCATCCTTGCCAGCCATACATCAGCGCAACACTGCACGCTTTTTTGGAAATCGCGCCGGATGCAGCCGGCAGGATGCCGACTGCTGCACGCTGGAAGCGTGCGCTCCCGTTTCCTTCGTGCTTCGAAGCACCGTCCGTGATCTTTGTCGCAACTGAAATGTGAGTCGCTGCCACGCTGCCCATTTTCTCATTGAGCCGCCCCGCCCCGTGCGCGGAGTATGCCCAGACATCCATGATCACCCTTGGCATTGACAGCGGCACGCAGAGCACCAAGTGCATCGCCCTCGACAACGGCACCGGAAAAATCGTCGCCACCGCCTCGCAGGCCTACGGCATGATCGGCGGCCTGCCGCCCGGCCACCTCGAGCAGGATCCCGCGGAATGGATCAAGGCCGTGGACCACACCGTGCGCGCGTGCATCGCGCAGCTCGGCAAGCGCAAGGATGAGATCAAGGCCATCGGCGTCAGCGGGCAGCAGCACGGGTTCGTGCCGCTCGACAAGAAGAACCATGTCATCCGCCCCGCGAAGCTCTGGTGCGACACGTCCACGACCGAGCAGTGCGCGCAGTTCGAGGCGGAGTTCGGCGGCGCGGATGAACTGATCAAGCTCGGTGGAAACGCCATGCTCCCCGGCTACACTGCGCCGAAAATTTTGTGGCTGAAGCAGCACGAGCCGAAAAATTTCAAGGCCCTCAAGACCGTCCTCCTCCCGCACGACTACCTGAATTTTTACCTCACCGGCGAGCGCACCATGGAATTCGGCGACGCCAGCGGCACCGGTCTCCTCGACGTCCGCACGAAGCAGTGGTGCAAGCCGCTCGTGGACTTCATTGACGAGGGCCTCGAGGAATGCCTGCCCGTGCCCGGCAGTTCGCGCCGCGCCATCGGCCTGCTCACCGACAGCCTCCGCGAGGATTGGGGCCTCGCGAAAAGCCCCGTCGTTTCCGCCGGCGGCGGCGACAACATGATGGGCGCCATCGGCACCGGCAACGTCGAGCCCGGCGTCGTCACCGTGAGCCTCGGCACGAGCGGCACCGTCTATGCCTACAGCGCCGAGCCGGTCGTGGACCCCGAGGGCGAGGTCGCCGCATTTTGCGACAGCACGGACCGCTGGATGCCGCTCGTCTGCACGATGAATGTCACCGTCGCCACCGAGCAGGCGCGCAAGCTTTTCGGCTGGTCGCACGAGGAGATGGACAGGCACATCGCCGCCGCGCCCGCGGGTGCCGGCGGCCTATTTTTCCTCCCGTATCTGAATGGCGAGCGCACCCCGAACCTCCCGCTCGGCAAGGGCGTCCTCTACGGCCTCACCACCGACACGATGCAGCCCGGCCACCTCGCGCGCGCCGTCATGGAAGGCGCCACGCTCGGCCTCGCCTACGGCCTGAACCGCTTCCGCCAGCTCGGCATCGAGCCCGCGGAAATCCGCCTCACCGGCGGCGGCAGCCAGAGCGCCGCGTGGCGGCAGATTTGCGCCGACGTCTTCGGCGTGCCCACCGTCTGCCTGCAAAGCGCCGAGGGAGCCGCGCTCGGAGCCGCGCTCCAGGCCGCCTACGCCTTCGCCGCCGCCGAGGGCAAGCCCGTCCGCTTCCGCGACCTCGCGAAAAAGCACGTGAAGCTCGACGAGTCCACCCGCTGCAAGCCGGACGACGACAATAAGGAAACCTACGCGCGCATCCTCGCCAAACAGAGCGACCTCACGAAGCGCCTGCACGCGGCGGGGTACCTGTGAGAAAAATTCCGTTAACGCTGCTTGTGTGAAAACTTCCTATATATGATCCCAAACGTATTTGTCAGTTCGACCATTGCGGATCTGCAATACCTTCGCGAGACGCTCCGGGATGCTATTACCGAAGTTGCGTATAATCCTGTCATGAGCGAACACGGGGGCGTCGGCTACATTCATGAAGGGTCGGCAGCAGATGCCTGTTACGTGACAATGCAGCAGTGCCACATCGCCATTTTAATTATTGGCAAGCGATATGGAAGTCTTGGACCTGACGGATTGAGCGTGACACACAAAGAATTTCACACTGCGCGGACTCATGAGGTTCCTCTCATTACATTTGTGGATGCAGATGTGATGAGCTTTAAGAAAGTTTATGATGCTGATCGCGCGTCTAATACTTGGGATCGTTTCGAGCACATGGACCATGCCCGAGATACATTTAAGCTGGTGGACGAAGTGACGACATCACAAATCTACAACGGCCTGATTGAATTTCGGACTGCAACTGAAGCCAAAGTAAGGCTCAAGCAACAGTTGGCGCATTTCATGGGAGATCGTTTAAGCGGCGCTGTGCGACCTATCAAAACTGACGTTCACGAAATTCTCGCTGAGGTGAAAGCGCTTAGAAACTTGGTCGCACATTCGGGTGAACTTGGGCCAAACCCGGTAACAAAAGCGGCGGATCCATTCTACATCTCATTGCGCTTCCTCTTGGCGGAGCGCAACAAGGATTACACGAGCTTTGTCGAATCCGTATTCGGAGACACCGATATAGCCGCGCATGAGATCCAAAAGGCATCGACGATTGAGGAAGTCATTCAAAAGGCGGGCGGCAGTTTCGAGGTTGTTCCTGACGACGTTGATTTTCGGTCACTCTGGCAGCAAGGCGAAGGAGCGCGTCGTCTGCGAACTGCAACTGAGGGCATGAATGGAAAGTGGGCGCTAACGACTGACAAGCACGTTTATCTTTCAGAATCAATGAGGCGACGTCTGAATGATCAACAAGCGGCACTTTTGGCAAAGCTGAAGTAACTGCCTTCCATGAAGTTTGTCATCGCCGTCACTGGCGCGAGCGGCGCGATTTATCTCCAGCGGCTGCTGGCGACTCGGACGCCTTGCTCCAAGAACCGAAATGCCATAGCGTGACCGCATGAACTACCGAGAAATCATCACGATCGAATCCGGCAAACGTGGTGGACGCCCGTGTATCCGCGGGATGCGCATCTCAGTTTACGACGTGCTCGGCTGGCTCGCCGCTGGCATGACCAACGAGCAGATTATCGAGGAGTTCCCGGAACTGACGCTTGAGGACATCCGGGCTTCACTCGCCTACGCCGCCGACCGCGACCACCACCTCGTAGGCTCCGCAGCGTGAAGCTGCTCTTTGACCAGAACCTCAGCCACAGGCTGCCCGCGCGTCTCGCGGACCTTTTTCCAGACTCGGCACACGTCCGCGCCGCCGCACTCGACCGCACGCCCGATGATCAACTTTGGGAATACGCCAAGGCCAACGGCTTTTGCATCGTGACGCAGGACAGCGATTTCGCGGAGCGCAGCCGGCTCTACGGTGCGCCTCCCAAAGTCGTCTGGCTCCGCTGCGGCAATTCAACCCCGCAGCAAGTCGAGGCCCTGTTGCGCCGGAACGCGGTCCTGATCACCGAACTGATTCAGAATCCCATTTTGCACTACGTTGAGATCATGTGAACCCGCCGCGCTCACACGCGGAACAAGGAGGTGATTATTCGCTCTCGTCACCGAGATCCTCCGCACGCTCGACGCGAAGGAGGACGCGCAGCGTGCCTGAGCGTGCCGTGCGTTTTTGGACGCCGGAGGCGTCACGGAAATTAGCCGGTGGTGGAGCGAGCGCAGCGAGCGAGAACCACCGGATCAGCGTCCCACACGGATGCGCCCCGGCGGGGCGCTGGAATGCCGCGTGCATCAGGGTTCCGCCGCCCCTGCCGGGGCGGATGTTTTTTGATCCCCCATGATCCGGTGGTTCCCGCTGCGCTCCACCGCCGGCTAATTTCCGCTGTCCCGCCGGGACATGCACGAGAGTCCGTTTACGAGGATCAGGCTGAGTATTTGATCGTCGCATCGTCTCTTGCTGAAATGCATCCCAAGTCTATCCTCCGGACATGACCGCACCGCTCAAAATCGTGGTTGAGAAACATCCCGACGGCTACGTCTCGTATCCGCTCGGGCTTGCGCGCGGTGTCATCGTCGGACAGGGCGACACGTATGAGGAGGCGCTGGCGAATGTGCGCTCGGCGATCACGTTTCACGTCGAGACATTCGGGCCTGAGTCGCTGGCCGCGCTGGACGACAGCCCGGTGCTCGAAGCCTTCGTCGCCGACGCCGCCGTGCCGGCGTAACGAATCCGCGCCGTGACGAAGTTCCCGGTTGATGCGCCGCTGGATCGTGTGTTGCGGGCGATGGGGCGCTCGGCTTCCAAGTCATCCGCCCCGGCAATCACATCGCGCTTTCGCGGACGGAGGCGGACGGCACGCGAACTCCGATGACCATCCCTGCGCACCGCAACATCAAGGGATCCACGCTGCGGACCATTTTGACGCAGAGCGGCATTGCGCGGGACGACTTCCTCCGCGCATACGAGGAGGCATGAAATTCGTCATTGCCGGCACTGGCGCGAGCGGCGCGATTTATCTCCAGCGGCTGCTGGCGAAAATTGATGCGCGCGCACACGAGGTGCACCTCGTCCTGAGCGCGTTTGCCAAGCAGGTCATCCACGAGGAACTCGGCGAATTGCGCGTGCCCGAGGGCGTCCGCCAGCACGGCGACCGCTCGATGAATGTGCCGTTCGTCAGCGGCTCCGCGCCGTTCGATGCGATGGTCGTCGTGCCATGCTCGATGGGCACGCTGGGCCGCATCGCCGCGGGCACGAGCGACACGGCGATCCTCCGCGCCGCGGATGTCTTTTTGAAAGAGCGCCGCAAGCTCATCCTTGTCCCGCGCGAGACGCCGTGGAATCTCATCCACGCGCGCAACGTCGCCACACTGCTCGAAGCCGGCGCGCTCGTGATGCCCGCGTGCCCCGGCTTCTACAGCCGCCCGCAGACGGTCGAGCAGGTCGCGGACACCGTCGTGGATCGCATCCTCGATCACCTTGGCCTGCCGGTGGCGGATGCGTTCCGCTGGAGTGCGGAGCAAATGTAGCGCCGACGAATCGTCGGCAACAACGGTGCGAGCAGTGCAGTGGTGCGGATCGAAGATGTTGCCCGTCGCGCGTTGATCGTGTTTTTTAAACTGCTGATCCAATCGCTGGCCGGACGCCGTGCCGACGAGTCGTCGGCGCTACATTCTCCGCCGCAGGACGCCGCTCTAGATCTCAAACAGCGACCGGATCTTTTTCCGGAAGCCCATCGTGTATTCCTGCCGCTTCTGCTCCGCGATTTGCGACGGGACCTGCGCGGCGAGGACGCCGTCGGTCAGCATCCGCCGGTGCGCGAGCAGCTCGCTGAGGCGTTCCGCGAGCGCGGTGTTTTCGTGGAGGAGCGGCTGAAGTTGCGCGCGATCGATTTCCCAGAGTTCGCAGTCGGTCTTCGCCACGACCGTCGCGCTCCGTTTTTCCCCCGTGAGCAGGCACATCTCGCCGAAGGCCTCGTTCGGCCCGAGGTCTGCCACAATCGTGTCAGCGCCGTTTGCATGGATGACGACATCCACCTCCCCATGGACGATGACAAACATCGAGCAGCCCTCGCTGTCCTGGCGGATCACTTTTTCGCCGCGGCCGAAGCGGAGGATCCTCGCGTGTTCGAGGAGCCGGTTTTTCTGCCCATCGTCGAGCGTGGAAAGGAGTTCCTGGCGCGAGAGCCGCTCGCGCAAATCCGCGGTGAGATTTTCCGGATGCGCCGCCGGACGCCGGAGTTCGATCGTGCGCATCGGGAATGGAATCGCGAGTCCCGCGCGGCGCGCCTCGTACCACACGTTCGTGCGGATGGCGTCCTCGATGTCGTTGAAGCACCGCTCGTCATCGAGGCTGTACTTGATTTCGTAAACGATGGACGATTCGCCGAATTCCCGCAGGTAAACTTTTGGGGGCGGCGCAGCGAGCACGCCCGCCGCATTCGTCGTCGCCCGCCGGAGAAGCTCGCGCACCTGGTTCGGCGGCGTGCCATACTCGAAGCCGATGCGAAGCCGGTTTGCGTGCGCTTTCGTCGGGTAGCTGAGATTGATAATCGTGTGCGAGACGATGGCCTTGTTCGGGATGTCGAGATAGACGTCGTCATTCGTGCGCAGCTTCGTGGAGCGCCAGTTCATCTCGATGACTTCGGCGCGCTTCGTGTCCACGATCAGCCAGTCGCCGACGCGGAACGGCTTTCCAAACTGGAGCGCGATGCCCGAGATGATGTTCGCGAGCGTCTCCTGCATCGCGAAGCCGATCACCACCGCGACGATTCCCGAGCCCGCGAGGAAGGCATCCACCTGAAATCCGTATGTGACCTTCAGCACGAGGGTGAGGGCCACGATGAACACGGCAAATCCAAAAACCTGCTGGAGGAGTTTCGGCGCCTCGGTGCCGTGCTTGCGGGTGAACCAGTGCTGCCAGTAGATGCGGCGGATCAACTGGAGCGCGAAGACGACGCCGAGAATGATCAACACCGCATGGAAGCCGCGGATGCTTTCCTCATACCACTGCACCATGCTGCCGGCGCGTCCGCCCGGATGCATCACGGAGAGCACGCGCAGCGGCAAGTACGCGGCGAGCGACACGCAGAGCATTTGAAACATGAGCCCGAGCGGGATCCCGTGCCTGCGTTTCAGCCAGCGGCCGACCGCAAGAGTCGCGAGGTAGATGAGTGGCGCGCCACCCAGCGCCACGAGCGCGGCGGGCTGTTCGAACACGGAGGCGAAAATGGGCGCGGCGGTCACGGCCCGTTTCCTTGCCTCACTTTTCGCCGTGCGTCGAGCGCCGAGGCGCGGCGGTCACTGCTTCGCGATGAAGATGCGTTTCTCGCGGCGTCGCGCGCAGAGGCCGCCGGGGAGATTCACTTTGGCACCGCGCGAATCGAGCAGGCCGCGCACGGATTCGACTTCGGCGAAGCCGCAGCTCGCGACGGCATGACGCGCCAGCCAGAGGTGGATGAGCCGCCGCTGAAGTGCGAGGGGCAGCGAGCGGAGCAGGGGGACTTGCAAGGCGTCGGGCGCGCCGCGGAGTTCCGGCTGCGCGGAGAGAAATTCGTCCTCGGCACGGAGCAGTTCCGTCGTGCGCAGCAGCGCGGCGCGCACGTCGCGCCCAAGCGCGGCCGTGAGCGCGGGAATCGCTGCGTGTCGCAGCCGGTTGCGCGTGAAGCGCGGGTCGGTGTTCGATTCGTCCTCGCGGAATGGCAGGCGGTGGTGTGCGACGTAGGCGTCAATCTCCTCACGCCAGGTGCTGAGCAGCGGGCGCGCGACGAGGAGCGCAGCGGAAAATTCCGAGGTGCCGCCTTCGCGTAGGCGCGGGCGGGAGCCCGCGACCCACGCAGGTCCGGGCGCGTTTGCGATGCTGAGTAAAGAAACCGTGCTCATGCCGGAAAGTCCCGATGGTCCCGCGCCGCGCAGCAGATTGTGCAGGAAAGTCTCGACCTGATCATCGGCGTGATGCGCGAGAAAGATGCGCGGGCACGCGCGCTCGATGGCGGTGCGTGCGAAAAACTCGTGGCGTGCGCGGCGCGCTGCGGCCTCGATGGAAAGGCGCTCCTTCTTTGCGAGCGCGGCGACATCCGCCGCGCCGGTGATGCACTCAATGCCGAGCGAGTCCGCAAATTTCCGCACGAACCCCACATCCCCACCGCTGTCCGCGCGCAGCCGGTGATCGAGATGCACGGCGATCAAATTTTTGAATCCATGCGCGTGCAGCCAGTGCAGCAGCGCGACGGAATCGCGCCCGCCGGAGACGCCGACAAGCTGCGGCTCGCCGGGCGCAAATGCGTTCGGGATCGTGAGCGTCGGGATTGGTTGGTTGGCGCGGGGCACGGCTCGTATCAGAGTGAAGCAGCGTGATCGCAAGTTGTGAAAGAGTTCTGTCCACCTCCGCAAAACACGATTGCGAACACATACGCGGCCACGTCGGGGTGCCGCAACCTGCGGGCGTGATCTTTTGTGCGGGGATGAACTTAGCGGCGGAGCGCGGATCCCGGGTGGAGCACGCGGCGGGCGGGGGGTTTGAGGCGAGGCGCGGGCAGCACCCGGCGGGGCCCCGCAACCGGCTGTCGACGAGCGGGTTGGCGTAGACCGGGCGGGCGGTGGCGTAGGACTTGAGCAGCTGGGTCTGGGCCCGCACGCCCATCTGCGGCGAGGGGAAGGGCCAGCCCCCGGGGCACGAGTTGCAGTGGCCGATGCCCGAGTAGTTGTTGT
>JBBRYC010000058.1:0-40395 GCA_038238025.1 Chthoniobacterales bacterium | reverse complement strand
GTGACCCAGCCGCCGCGGACCTGCTGTTCCTTCATCCAGCGCGGGACGGATTCCTCGATCATGGCGGAGCAGATGACGCGCGTGTTGCCCGTGCAGACGAGGACGGAGCCGGTGGCGTTCGGCGCGAAGCCGGGGGTGAAGCTGAGCGGGCGGAGTTCGTTGGCGCGGCGGCCGTCGTGTCGTGTCATGGGCGGGACGGTAAACGCGGGATGAGGCGGAGGGCGAGGGAACAGTGAACGGTGTTCGTGACGAAGCGTCCTTTTTCAACGCAGAGACGCGGAGACGCAGAGGAAGGCAACAGGAAGCGATTCTGAATCCTTCGTTTTCTCCGCGTCTCTGCGTCTCCGCGTTTCAATCCCATCTGCATGAGGACTGGCCGCAGTGACCTCGCGCCACGACGGGGAATGTTTCTGTTGACCGCCCCACGCGCGCCCGCTCTATTGCCGCCGTTCAGAAATCGGGCTGTGGCTCAGCTTGGTAGAGCGCCTGTCTCGGGTGCAGGAGGCCGCGGGTTCGAATCCCGCCAGCCCGACCATGAACGCGCCGACGGCGGCGCATGAAAATCCGGGGGGATCCCGGATGGCGCGGGGGACGCGGCGAAAGGGAACCACCACCGGAAGGCGGGGAGTTTCGTTCATGCCTTGCCGGCGGTGCGCCGGAAAAACACGCTTTGCGAAAAGGGGCCGCGCGGACATTCTCGCACCCACCGAACCGAGCGCATGAATCCCCCGGCGACAGAAAATGAATGACGAAAATGCGGCCGACGCCTTGCCGCTGAAGGGCCGCGTGCCCGCCGTCCTGCTGCTCGTCTTCTGCTGCTGGCACGCGGTGTTCCTGGTCATTTCCATCGTCCCGCAGCGGCCGGGGCAGGAGGATCGCGGCACTTTGCCGATGAATCTCTACGGACAACTGGCTGCCGGAAACCAGGGCTGGAAAATGTTTGAGACGATTCCCCTGCTGCATTCGCTCGATGCGCGGATCGAGATCGAGGACGGAGCGGGAGGGAGAAAAACGGTCGGCTCCGTGCTGCCGGGATTCGCGCCGTATCCGAAGCCCGAGCTTTCGCGTCACTACATCCTCCTCCATCGCCTGCTGCTGAGTTCCTCCAGTCCGTCCCAACTCGAGGCTTACCTGCGGCGGGTGGACGATCATCTGTCCGCCCTTCGCGGCCCCGCAGTCCGCGGGCACTGGTCGCTGGTGATCGATGCGGAATACACGCGGACTTTGATCTACAGCCGGCGCGACGGGGAACTGTATGTCTTCGCCACGCGATCCTTCACTCCCGCCAAACCCGGCGGAGTCGCCCCATAGCCGCCTGATGCCACGAATTCCGCCGATTTCACAATGGCTCCGGCTGCCCGCGCAGCTCTTTCTCATGCGCGAGGACGAGCGCATCTACGCAGCCGTGCGGATCGCATTTGCAGCGGTCGCGCTGCTGAACCTGATCTTCATGTGGCCGGACCGGCACGCCTTTTTATCCGACTCCGGCATGATCGATCGCGACGTGGTGACGAGCAGGGCAGACCCCGTGTACCTCTCCATCTTCGCGCTCGCCCGGAGCGACGCCGCGATCACGTGCTGCCTGCTGGTCACGGCGCTCGCGCTCGTGATGCTCATGGCGGGCATCGGCGCGAGGCTCGCGGCCTTCTGGGTGCTCGTGTGGCACATCTCCTACCATGCCCGCGCGCCGCTCGCCACGACCGGCTGGGACATGGTGCTGCGGAGCTTTTCCTTCCTCGTCCTCGTGAGCCCGGTGGGGAAATGCTGGACGCTCCCGGCCCTCATGCGGGCGGGCGGAAAAATGATCCCAGCCCTCGTTCCGCGGCACGGGCTGGTCCTCATGCGACTCCAGGTCGTCGTGATCTACTGGCAGGCCGTGCTCGCGCGCTTTGTGAATCCCGATCCGTACTGGGGCAACGGCGAATTCATGAGCTACTTCATGCTCTCGCACCACGCACGCTGGCCTGGCCGCTGGGTGCTGGAATACGAGGGCATCCTCACATTCACCACGTACACCGCGCAGATCGCCGAGGTGGCGATCCCCGTGCTGCTGTGGGTGAAAAAAACACGCTGGTGGGGAATGCTGCTCGGTCTCGCGCTGCACGCGGGCATCTCGGTCTTCGCGCGCGATCTCTGGCTGTTCTTCCTCGCGATGATGATGACCTACCTCGCCTTCCTGCGGGCGGAGGACGTGGACGCTGTGGCGCACCGGATGCAACGTCTGTTCTCCCGTGGCAAATGACGCGACATCGTCCGTGGTCCGGCTGAAAACCTTCCGGTTCCGCCGCTGCTGAACCGCGTCGTCCGCTGGACACTCGATGCTGACCTCTGCGGCCAGATGGAACGCGAACGCAACGGCACCGAACTCTGGCTCCCCTTCGCCCTGCTTGCCATCGGCCTCGTCGTCGCCGAGACGTTGCTGGGAAACCGCTTCAGCCGATCAAAATGAAAGTTCGCGCATCCAATTCAAAATCGGAGTTGCCTCACCGAAGGGCAATTCGCTGCGCTTGAGAACGAGCTAATATTTGTAGCCGATGTTAAATTGAAATTTCCCGTCGTGCTGAAAAGTTTTTGGCAATCGCGTTGAACGCGTAATTAGCGACCTCCGCTGCCACGCGTCGAATTCCGCATCACTCATCAGATCGGGGAGGACGAGACTGAGAAATGGAGACTCTGATCGGACGCGGATGCGCTTACGGAATTTTTCTTCAACGGTTGGGAGTTCGCATCGCAGAAATGCCCAGTTTGCAATCGCGTGCAATAAAATGGGATCGAGTTCGCAACTCAGCGAAAGACAGGGTGGAACAATATCATCCTTGGATTGCTTCTCCATGGAATCGAGTCCCAGGACGGCGAGATTACCGAGAGACAGGGACACAACGATGCGTGTGGCATTGCTGAGCACGGAACTCGGAATCGTCGGCTTACGACTCATGGCCAAACTACTTCCCGAGCCCAAATGCCTCATGCACGACGTTCGCGCCCTCGCTGAGCTTCGCCTCATCAATGATCACCGCCGTTTTGATCTCCGACGTGCTGATCATCACGATGTTGATCCCGCCCTTGCTCAGCGCCTCGAACATTTTCGCCGCGACGCCGCTGTGGCTGCGCATGCCGACTCCGATGATGCTCAGCTTGCCGTAGCCGCTCTGGATTTCGAGTCCGCGCGCGCCGATTTCCTTCACGACGACGGCGAGGCCCGGCTCGACCTTCGGCAGCTCGTCCGCGTTCAGCGTGAAGCTGATGTCTGTGGTGCCGTCGTGCGAGACGTTCTGCACGATCATGTCGATCACGATGTTTGCGGCGGCGACGGCGTTGAACACGCGCGCGGCGACGCCGGGGCGGTCGGGTACCGCGCGGACGGTGACCTTGGCCTGGTTTTTTTCGATGCTGACGCCGCGGACGACCACGGCCTCCATGCTCTTGGTTTCTTCTTTCACGATGGTGCCTGGGTTGTCGTTGAATGAACTGCGGACCTCGAAGACGACGCCGAATTTCTTGGCGAATTCGACGCTGCGCGACTGCATGACCTTGCTGCCGCTCGACGCCATTTCGAGCATCTCGTCGAAGCTGATCTCGTTGAGTTTTTTCGCCGTCGGCACGACGCGCGGGTCGCACGTATAGACGCCGTCCACGTCCGTGTAGATCTGGCAAAGGTCGGCCTTCACCGCGGCGGCGAGCGCGATGGCGGTGAGGTCGCTGCCGCCGCGCCCGAGCGTGGTGATGCGCTTGTCCTTCGTCTCGCCCTGGAACCCGGCGACGATGCAGATGAAGCCGTCGTCGAGGTGCTGCTTGAGCTGCTTCGGCGTGAGGTCGGCGATTTTCGCGCGCGTGTGGACGCCGTCGGTGACGATGCCCGCCTGCGCGCCGGTGAGTGAGATCGCCTTTTTGCCGAGCGCATTGATCGCCATCGCCGTGAGCGCGATCGTAGTCTGCTCGCCGGTCGCGAGCAGCACGTCCATCTCGCGTTCTTCGGGATGGGGCGAACATTCGCGCGCGAGCTTGATGAGATTATCCGTGACGCCGCTCATCGCCGAGACGACGACCACCACGCCGTGACCCTGCTCCTGCGTGGCGACCACGCGGCGCGCGACATTGCGGATGCGCTCCGGGTTGCCGACGCTGGTGCCGCCGTATTTCTGGACGATGAGGCTCATGGAAAAAGGGCGCGGAGATTTGCGCGGGGCAAGAGGGGTGTCAATGACGGGGGTGGACTCGCGCAGGGCAATCGCATCAAAATTGCGGGGCAGAGTTCGCAAGCGGAAGGCCGCTGCGCGGGGCTGAACTTCTAACGTCAAACGTCTAACACCAAACTTTTAAGGGGCAGCACTCGCGGCATCGGATTTCGCATCGTTAGACGTTAAAAGTTAGGTGTTAGACGTTGAGCCCTCCGCAGGCGTCTCCCTCCATGTTCCGACCGGCTGCTCCTCGGCCTGACAGATCATTTTGATGCGATTGCCCTGTGGACTCGCGGAGTGATCGGTGTTTGAACCGTCTTCGGCTGCCAACGCTCCCCGCTCATTCTCCCATGAAACGCTGCCTGCTCGGTCTCGCTCTTTGCTCCGCGTTCGTGCTTGCCGGCACGCTTCCGGCGAGGGCTTTGGTGAAGTTTGGGAACGAGTTTGCCAGGGAAGAGCAGATGTTTCAGCAGGGCGATTACGATGGGGTGATCGAGAGCATGTCGGCATGGCTGAAGAAGAACCCCGAGAATGCCGCCGCATACAACAACCGCGGCATAGCCAAGGCCGCGAAAAATGATCGCGAAGGGGCGATGGCTGACTTCAACCGCGCCATCGAACTCGATCCGAACAGCGCCCAAGCCTATAACAACCGCGGCATCGCGAAGGGGAAAAAAAGCGACTTCGACCGGGCGATTGCCGACTTCAGCCGTGCCATCGAGCTCGATCCGAAAATGGCCGCCGCCTACCACAACCGGGCGCGCGCGAGAGCCGCTAAGCGCGACATGGACGGCGCGATGTCGGACTTTGATCACGCCTTGGAACTCAATCCGAAAAACCCGGAACTCTTTGCCAACCGCGGCGTCATCAAAGGGGCCAAAGGCGACTTTGATGGTGCGATTTCTGACCTGAGCCGCGCCTTGGAATTGGATCCGAAGCACGCCGCCGCTTACACGAATCGCGCTCTGGCGAAGACGGGAAAGAAGGACTATGACGGGGCCGTCGCCGACCTCGATCGAAGCATCGAACTCCAGCCAAAAAGCTCGGCGGCCTTCAACATGCGCGGGAATGCGAAGGCCGCCAAAGGCGATCTAAACGGGGCGCTGTCCGACTACCAGCGGGCCATCGAACTCCCGCCGGAGCGCGCCGAAACGGACGCGAATCCCGGATTTGGAGAACCTTTCCCCGACTTCAACGGAGCGCTTCCGGCCGAGGTGAACGATGTGGACGACATCCACCGCCGCGGCTTGGCGAAGCTCAACAAGCGTGACCTCGACGGTGCGATGGCGGAATTTACGCGGGCCATCGAAATGACGCCGAAGAATCCCGCGGGCTACTCCAACCGGGGGCATGTCCGCGTCATGAAGGGCGATCTCGATGAGGCGATCGCGGACTACGGCCTCGCCCTTGAACTCGATCCGAAATACAGTTCCGCGTTTTGCGGGAGAGGGAATGCCAGGCACATCAAAGGCGATGTGGCAGGTGCGCTGGCGGACTTTACCCGCGCCATCGAAATCAATCCCGACGAAGCCTCCGGCTATGACGGACGCGGCGGCGTGAAGTATCTGAGCGGCGACTTGGACGGGGCGCTGTCCGATTTGAACCGTGCGCTGAAGATTGATCCGAAAGACACGAGTGCCCTGAGCAATCGCAGCAAGGCCAGACACGCCAAGGGCGATCTCGACGGGGAGATTGCGGACTACGATGTGCTGATTGAAATCCGTCCCAAGGACGCCGAGGCGCTGAGCGATCGCGGCGCTGCGAAGCACCTCAATGGTGACTTTGACGGAGCAATCGCGGACAGCAACCACGCCATCGAGATCGATCCGAAGCACGCCCCGGCCTACAACACGCGCAGCGCAGCCAGGCACTCGAAGGGCGACTTTGCCGGGGCCATCGCGGACGGGGATCGCGCCATCGAACTCGATCCGAAATACGTCCGCGCCTACAACAACCGCGGCATTGCGAAGTGGGAAACAGGAGATCACGACGGTGCGATTGCCGACTTCAACCGCGCCCTCGAATTGGACCCGAAGGACGCCCTCGCCTACGGCAACCGCGGCAATCCCAGACATGCCAAGGGCGACCACGACGGGGCGCTCGCCGATTACACGCGCGCCATCGAACTCGATCCCAAATACGCGCAGGCATACAGCAATCGCAGCGGGGCCCGATTTTCCAAGGGCGATGTGAAAGGGGCGATCGCGGACTCCAGCCGGGCCATCGAACTCAATCCAAAATCCGCGGCGGCATGGAGCAATCGCGGTGTGTTCAAGCGCGCCATTCCCGACCTCGAAGGCGCAATCGCCGACTACCGGCGTGCCCTGGAACTCAACCCGAAATACGCGGATGCCTGGCAAAATCTCGCCAATGCCAGGGCGGCCAGGGGCGATCTCGACGGGGCGATTGCCGACTTCAGCCGGGCCGTCGAGATCGATCCGAAACTTGCGGCAGCCTGGCACGACCGTGGCGCGCTGCGGCTGCAGAAAGGCGACCTCGAAGGCGCGATCGCCGACCTCAGCCGGGTGGCGGAGATCGCTCCGGAGAACGCGCAAAATATCCATGACCGGGGCATGATCAGAAAGGAGCATGGTGACATAAAAGGAGCGATTGCGGACTTCAGCCGCGCCATTGAACTCAACCCGAAACTCGCGCGCGCCTATTTCAACCGCGGCGTCGCACTTTATCTGCAACAGGACTGGCAGAAGGCGTCCGCTGACTTCGATGCGGATGGCCGGCAGGAAAAGCCGGAGGAATACGCGGCGCTGCTGGCCTGCGTGGCGCGCACGCGGATGGGGCAGGGCGAGGTGGGGCGCAAGGAATTGCGCGCGGGGCGGGAGAAGCGCGCGGAGAAAAAGCGCGATGACTGGATTTCCAAACTCGGGAGCTTCCTGCTCGGCACGCTGGACGAAACCGCGCTGCTGAAGGCCGCGGAATCACCCGATGCGAAGAAGGCCGCCGGGCAGCGCTGCGAGGCATGGTATTACGCCGGGATGCAACGACTCGCCGCCGGCCAGAAAGCCGAAGCTGCGGACTCCTTTCGCAAATGCCTGGCGACGAAACAAAAGGCGTTCACCGAATTCACTCTCGCGAGCGCCGAACTGAAATGGCTCGGGGAGAAGTAGCGGCGATCCAATCCCACTGCACTGTGACCTGCTTCAGGCGGGGAACAGCCCCGCTGGCGGCAGGGCGAGATCGGGGAAGACGGTGCTCGCGAGTGTGCCGGGAAATGTGACGCGTTCGATTTTCCGGCAGATGGCGCCTTGCGGTTCGGTGTGCCTTTCCACCACGCGCTCCTCGGCCCGCACCAGCCAGCATTCGCGCACGCCAGCCTCGGCGTAGAGCTGGAGCTTGAGGCGGTCAACGGCCTCGCTGCTCACGCAGACTTCGAGGATCATTTCGGCGGTGGTCGGGTGGCGATCAGCGAAGTCATCAATGTCGCCGGCAACCACCGCCAGATCGGGTTCCGGTTCGGAATCGGCGAGAGTGAGCGGCTGCTCTGGCCGGACGGAAAAACCGGCGGGGAGATGCTGAGTGAACCAGCGCAGCAGCCAGAGAACCAGACGGGACTGGAGGGAGGACTTGGACATTTTTTCGACGAGGGCTCCGCGGAGCAGTTCCAGATTTTCGCCAATCGCCCCACGCTCGATCATCGTGTGATAGTCGGCCACGCTAATCGCATGGACACGCGCCCGGATCGCGGGGTCTTCGAGGACGGAGAGCATGGGTGCGAAGTAGCGCGGTTTGGAGATGCGGGCAAGGTGGCATTTGGCGGGCCGGCTGCGGAGGTCGCTGCGGCTGCGAGAGGCGTGCCCGCCTCCTGCCGGCGGCGGCTACGGATTTATACTGCGAGCTTCGTCCAGCGGGCGTTCCCCTTCGAGGATTTCACGACGGCTTCGATGAAGGCCATGCCGCGGACGCCGTCCTCGATCTTCGGGTAGTCGAGGCAGAGGTCGTCCTTCGCGAGCTTGCGGCCTTCGATGCGGGCGCGGATGTGGTTCGCAAAATTTTTGTAGATGTTCGCGAAGGCTTCGAGGTAGCCCTCGGGGTGCGAGGGCGGCGTGCGGCCGGCGGCGAGCGCGGCTTTGCCGAGGTAGCCGTTGGCGGTGCGATAGACCTGCATGGGTTGATCGAGCCATTTCACGAGCAGTGTGTTCGGCTCGTTCTGGTGCCATTCGAGTCCGCCTTTTTCGCCGTAGATGCGGATGTTGAGGTTGTTCTCTTCGCCGACGGAAATCTGCGAGGCGTGGAGCACGCCTTTCGCGCCGCCTTTGAAACGGAGCAGCACGTTGCCGTCGTCATCGAGCTTGCGGCCTTTGACGAATGCGGTGAGGTCGGCGGCGAGTTCCTCGATTTGCAGGCCGCTGATGTATTCCGCGAGATTCTCCGCGTGCGTGCCGATGTCGCCGATGCAGCCTGCCGCGCCGCTGCGCTTGGGGTCCGTGCGCCATGCGGCCTGCTTTTGTCCGCTCGCTTCGAGGCGCGTGGCGAGCCAGCCTTGCGGATACTCGACGACGATCTTGCGGATCTTGCCGAGCTTGCCGTCGGCGATCATTTCGCGCGCCTGTTTCACGAGTGGGTAGCCGGTGTAGTTGTGCGTGAGGCCGTAGAGCTGGCCGGTCTTTTTCACGATGGCGGCGAGCTTTTTTGCCTCGGCGAGATTGAGCGTCGCGGGCTTGTCGCTCAGCACATGGAAGCCGGCTTCGAGCGCGGCCTTCGCGGGCGGGAAGTGCATGTGGTTCGGCGTGACGATGGCGACGAAGTCCATGCGCTTGTCGGCGGGCAGTGCCTTCTCCTTCGCGATCATCTCCTCGAAGGTGCCGTAGCAGCGATCCGCCGGGAGGAAGAAATCGCCGCCGCTCGCGCGCGAGCGCTCGGGGTCGGATGAGAATGCGCCGCAGACGAGTTCGACCTGCTGATCAATGGCCGCCGCGATGCGATGCACTGCGCCGATGAATGCGCCGCGCCCGCCACCGACCATGCCGTAACGAATTTTTCTGCTCATGAGTGTGTGTTGTTTTGTGGTTGGGAAAAAAGTGGGCGTTGCGTGGATCGCGGCCCGGGGGCGAGCGTGTTAGTATCGGGCCGCGGGGGCGGCAAGCGCGAAGCTGCGGGCTTTGCGCTGAAAAAGAAATCGGGCGATGTCCCAAGGTGGAACTCCGCCCGATTTTTGAAGAGTTTGGGGGTGCGAGAGTTTTGCGGAGGCTCAGGCCTTGAGAGTTCGGATCGCAGCGACCACGTCGTCCAGCGTCGCCGGTGGCGGGCCGGCGGGTGTCGGCGGGGCTTTCTTTTCAAAGCGGGCCATGAGCGCGTTGTAGGGCTTCACGATGAGGAAAAAAACGACGGCCGCCATGATCAGGAACGAGATGGTGGCATTGATGAAATTGCCGATCATGATTCCGCCTTCGAGCACCGGTTTGCCCGCAGCATCGACGACGAGGGCATGCGTCTTCGGATCAACGGCCTGCTTCGCGCCGATGGCGATGCCGGAGAAATCCGGCTTGCCGCCGAGGAGGCCGATGACGGGAGTGATGATGTCCTTGACCATCGAATCCACGATCTTGCCGAACGCTGCGCCGATGATGACACCGACGGCGAGGGTGATCACGTTGCCTTTAAGGACGAAAGACTTAAATTCTTCGACGAGGTTTTTCATAGGCGCGGGATGGAATAGATTTCGCAATGAAACGGAAAGTAGAAACTCCCCGGCTGCCGACAGGGCGGAATGGCTCGCTCTCCGGGCAACGCAAAGCTGTGATAGCGCAGTGACCATCATGGAGCGATTTTTTGAAAAACTGCGGACGAGCCTCGCCGAGGGGACATTCGTCAAAATCACCCTCAGCCGACCGCGCGAGGAAGGCGAACTGCGGAACGTGTACGGGCGGATCGTCGAGCTGAAGTCCGGCACGGCCGTGTCCTTCACCGTGCGATTTGCGAGGCGCGATGTGACGCGGAATGAGCCGCCGGAAGCCGCGGCACGGGCCATCGGGACGTGGCTGGAGGAGGACTTCGAGGAGGCGCATCTTTTCACGACGACTGGCGACTGGAAGCTGCGCGCGGAGCACGGCGGCGCGTGGAGCATGAAGGCGGCGCGGCCGACATTTGCCGCACCGCTGGCGACTTCGCACGACCGGCCAAAGGTGCGCGCGATGGCGAATGCGCCGTTCCTCGTGAAGCTCGGCGTGACCGCCGCGGATGGCACTGCGCGCCCCGGAATGGCGGACAAGCTGCGGCAGGTGGAGCGGTTCGTGGAAATCCTCGGGCACCTCGTGGATGGCTCCGCGCTGCGCGAGGCGAAGGATGTGCGCGTATGCGACATGGGCGCGGGGAAGGGCTACCTCACATTCGCGACGCACGAGTTTTTTCGCGCGCGCGGTGTCGCGGCGGAGGTCATGGGCGTCGAGCAGCGCGGGGATTTGATCGAGCTGACGAATCGCATCGCGACGGAGCTGAAATGCGAGGGGCTGCGATTTTCCGAGGGTGCGATCGGTGCGTTCACGCTGCCGGAAAATCTCGACGTGCTCATCGCGCTGCACGCGTGCGACACGGCGACGGACGACGCTCTCGCCGCCGGAGTGCGCGCGGGCGCGAAGCTGATCGTCGCCGCGCCGTGCTGTCAGAAAGAAGTACGCCGCGAGTTTTCACCGCCGGAGATTTTGCGCGGCGTGCTGCGGCACGGCATCCTCGCGGAGCGGCAGGCGGAGCTGCTCACCGATGGCATCCGCGCGCTGGTGCTGGAGGCGGCGGGCTACGACACGAGCGTGTTTGAATTCATCTCAAACGAGCACACGGGGAAGAACGTGATGATCGCGGCGACACTGCGTGCGGTGAAGAAGGACGCGACTGCGGTGCGCGAGGAGTTGCGTGCGCTGATGGGATTTTTCGGCCTGCGTGCGCAGCGGCTCGTAGAGCTGCTGTTCGGATCGTAGGAGCGCTCGGGAGAGCGGGGACGTGGGCTCCCGCCCACGCCTACTCAGCGGAGCGGGAGATTGCTGAATGCGGCGACGAGACCGCGGAGCATCGTGCCGTACACCATGCCGCGCGAGACCTTCACCTTTTCGTCGCTGAGGAGCGGCGGATTCGCGGCCATGAGATCGAGTGTCTTTTTTGCGAGCCGCCACGGCACGTAGCAGGCGAAGCGGACGCGCCATGGGCGGATGGAGCGGATGTATTCGCGGCCCTCGCCGAGAAAGCCGCGCGCCTTTTCCATCCATGCGTCGAAGACGGGCTGCGCGGAGTCGGGATCATCGAGCAGCGTGGCGGGATCTGCGCCGGCGGACTGCAGTTCGTCCGCGGGGAGGTAGCAGCGCCCGGCGCGGAGATCGGCGGGCATGTCGCGGAGGATGTTCACGAGCTGGAGCGCCTTTCCGAATGATGCTGCGAGCGGCATGAGTTCCTGCTCGGAGAGGCGGGAGTATCGCGGGAAATGGTGGTAGCTCATGCGCGTCCACCATTCGCCGACGCAGCCGGCGACGAGGTAGGTGTAGTCCTCGAGGGAGTACGCGTCTGGAAGCGCGGCGATTTTTTCGGGATCGGTGAATGCGCGGAGATCGTTCGCCTGGCCCTGGATGATGTTCGTGAGCAGCTCGACGGTCTCCTTCCACTCCCACGGACGGAATGCACCGAAGCGCGTGAGCACGCGCGGCAGCTCGGCGATGAGCACACGCTCGCCTGCGTGCGCGGGCTGGATGTCGCGCTGGATGTAGCCGATGAACTGCTGCGACGCGCCAGCGTGGAGCATCTTTCCAAATTCCTCAAGCCGCCGCAGACGCACCGAGACGGGCGCGCCTTCCGAATCCGCGATGGTGTCGCTCGTGCGCGCGAGCAGGTAGGCGACGCCCATCGTCTCGCGCAGCGCAGCCGGGAGGATGCGGATGCTGAGGTAAAATGTGCGCGAAACAGAGCGCAGGAGCGATCCTGTGACGTTGTCGGGATTCATCGGGCTGTGGAAAGGATCATCATTTCGCGCTCTGCATTGCCAGCATTGGTTCCGCGTAACCATGCAGCTTTCGCGCCTATCGGGCCGAAGCTTGCACGCTTGCGCCATTTCTCGAGGAGTTCGAGGCCGAGGGAATCGAGCGCGACGGGATCGCGGCTCGCGTAGAGCGTATTGTGGACGGCGGAATTCTGCGGGCTCCCGCTGGTGCCGCCGGCGTAGGTGAATGCGAGCGCGTCGAGGATGTGCAGCACGCATTTCCCCCCGAGCCGCACGTCCGCGTAGCAGTCGGTGATGGCGGATGCGCCGCCTTCGCCGCGTGTGGTGAAGCGCCGCCAGTTGTCAAGATTGCCGATGACGGCGCTGTGCAGCGTGCCCGCGACGCCGCAGCCGGGCTCGTCGCTGAGCGCCGCGACATTGATGAAGCGCGGCACGTCCCTGCTGAGGATTGTGGCAAGGTGGCTCTTTGAGCTGAGCAGATCGTCGGCGCTGGCAGCGATTTTTCGCGGGTTGATCTTTTCGCTGAAGAGCAGATCGCCCCAGATCAGCTTTCCGAGGACGGGTGCCTGAAAGCTCGTGTCGCGATCCCAGCCGTGCGGCGGATCGATCGCGCGCACCTCGCAGCCGAGCCGCTGCGCCGTGAAGCCGGCCGCGCGCAGGTCGGCGGAATTTTTGTCCCACACGATGATCTCGCGCACGCCCGCATCGCGCAGGCCGGCGATGACCGCCGCGACGACGCCGCGGCGCGTGGAAAAGTACGGGCCGCCCGCCGCGGTGACCTTGATGCCGACGCGCGTGTCCGTGCCGGCGAATTCGCGCCACGCGGCGCGTGTGTCCGAGCAGCCGGTGACGGTGCGTGCGAGGGCGTCCACCATGCGGCGCGTGACGGCGGCATTTTCATCGAAGCCCTCCATCGCGCGCGGATCGTGTGCGACGGCGACGAGCGAGCGGCCCGTGGGCCGTGCCACGGGGGCCTGCGGCACCGGCGGCCCCTGCGGTTCCGCGGTTGGCGGGTTCACTTGGGCCGGCGGGTTCGCCTGCTCGGGCTCGCCGAGCAGCATTCCGCCGCCCAACATTGCGAGCACGACCGTGAAAAAGCGAATCACCCGCTGCGAATATCGCCGGTGCGGCGGAGTGTCAAACGGATGAAGGTGCCGCGTCAGAGCCCCAGCGAGCGCAGCAGCGGGTCGTCAATGCGGCCGTTGGCTTGGAGCCCGTGCTCCGCCTGGTATTCGCGGATGGCCGCACGGCTGCGCGGCCCGATGTCGCCATCCAGCGGCCCCGAGTAATATCCGCGCTTCCGCAGCACGCGCTGCACGCTTGCTTCGAGCGAGGACGCCGCGGGCTCGTAATAGCGCGTGGCCGGGTAAACGGACGGCCTGCTTCCGAAGTTGAAACTCACGATCGGTGCCGGGGCGTAGTAGCCGTACGGCGGATAGTAGCCGTACGACGGATAGTAGCCGTAGGAGGGATAGTAACGGGAAGGCGCACAATAAGGGCGGTAGTTTCCGTGCGGATAAATGCGGTAGTGGTCCGCGAACGACACCGCAGGTGCGGCGAGGACGATGGCTGCGAGGAGAAGTCGGGCTTTCATGGGCGTGTAAAGGTTTGGCGTAAAATCGCCGACAATTATTCGATTTTCAAGTCCGTCGCAGGCCGTGATGCGGACATTCCTGACTCGGCTAGCGGCGAAAATCTTCCAGCGTCACCGGCTTGGTCGCGGCCTTGAAGTCGCGCTTCCACCACGCTGCGCTGTGATCCTCGGGACGCGTGAAACGGTATTCGTAGAAACTCAGACGCACGAACCGCGGCGGCTGCGATGGGAACGGATTTTTTTCGAGCAGCGCGAGCACGGCGGGCTCGCCTTCGAGCGCGCGGCGCATGAGGCGTTCCAGGAGATGCGCGTAGTGCTGCGGCGCGAGCGCGGCGAACCACATCTGCCAGTCGAGCCGCGGCTGGAATGGCGCGGCGAGCGAAGGGCGGCGGTGGATGTCTCCGGCCTTGTGCGGGAATTCATATTCGCGCCAGTTCGTGCCGTCGTCGCTGCCCTCGAGGATGATCTCGGGGCGCGAGAGCGTCATCGTGCGGAAGAGGCCGTAGCCATTGAAAGAACGCAGCGCGGCGTGCCACGGCGGCTGCGGGATTTTTTTCGTGCGCTCGAACTCCCCGCGCACCCGCCGCATGTCCGCCTCCTGCCCGGCGAGGCCGGCGAATGCGCCGCTGAAGCCGTCGAACGTGAGGCACACGGACGCGAGCGCAAGCGCGCCTGCAGGGATCAGGGGCCACCAGCGCCGCGGTTTTTCCTCCGCTTCAGGCACGCGCAATCTTCGGAGGCCGCGGAATGTGTCATCAAGGAATGGCACGCAGAGCGCGATGGCGAGCCAGTTGAAATACGTGTAGTTGCCCGTCTTTATGACGCAGATTTGCAGCGCGATTTGCAGCAGCACCGCGCCGTGCCGCAGGAAGCGCCAGCGCGACGGCGCGAGGAGCAGCACCGGCGTGGCGATTTCCACGAAGTAGGTGAACCAGCACGCCGCGCGCAGCATCCAGCGCGGCGCGTGATGCGCGTACCACGAAGTCCACAGCGGGAGCGGCTGCGTCTCGAAATGGAAGTCGAGCGCCGAGTAGTCGAGCCATGTCTTGTCGCCCCAGGTGAGCTTCACGATGCCGGACTCGAGGATCATCCGCACGAAGAGCCACCACAGCAGCCGGCGCCCGATTTTATGCGCGGGCGACTCGTGTGCCCAGTCGGGCCGCGCGCGCCACGGGAGCCAGAGCGCGGCGAGCAGCGAGGTCTCGAGGAGCAGCGCGTCCCATTGGAAATTCGCGAACGCCTCGCCGACGGACATCAGCGAGAGATAAAGCGCCCAGCACGCGAGCGCGCACGCGCCGGGGAAAAATCCCGCGCACATCGCGATGGCAAGCAGCGCGCCGAGCCAGCATTGCGCGAGCAGCATCGTGTCGCCCGATGCCAGCCAGCTCAGCGAGGGCACCTGCCAGAATGAATTTCCCGCCGCGCGCGCCGCCGCGAGCTGCTCGCCGACGGGAATGAGGCCGTGCCCGCCCACGAGCCCGCGCACCTGCGATCCCCACGACCAGAACGCCACGAGGAAAATCGCGCCCAGTGCGAATGCGAACACGCGCCGCGCGGCGAGGAAGCGCGGCCTCTCCGCGGGCGCTGGCAGCGTGCGTGCGATCCATTTTGCCGCCGCATCGGGCGGCGAAGTGCGCGCAGCGACTTCCACGCCGATCCACACCGCGCCGGGCAGCACCCACAGCACGAGGCAGCGCGTGAGCACATCTGCGGTCGCCCATTCCAGCAGCGCCCACAGCGCAGCGAAGAGCAGGAATGCCGAGGCCTGGAGGGCGGTCCGCATGTCGTGCTATTCGCCGCCGAGCTTCGTCATCGCCGCGTATTCCGCCGGCGTGAGCGGCATCACCGAGAGGCGCGATTGTTTCAGCAGCGCCACGTCCTTCAGCACGGGCGTGCGTTTGATTGCTTCGAGCGTCACGGGACTTTGCAGCGGCTTTGCGGGCACGAGATCCACGCAGTCCCAGCCAGGTTCGTCCGCAGTCGGATCGGGATACGCCTCGCGTGCAACCTTCGCGATGCCCACGACTTCCTTGCCCGTCACCGAGTGATAGAAGAGCACGCTGTCGCCCTCTTTCATCGCACGCAGGTTGTTTCGAGCCTGAAAATTTCGCACGCCGGTCCACGCGGCGCGGCCGTCCTTGGTGAACTGTTCCCACGAATACGCGGCGGGTTCCGATTTGACCATCCAGTGTCTGGGCATGGCGGGGAAAAACGTCGCAGCGCGCCGGGAACCGCAAGCCCAAAACATGCACGCGATCTTTTCGTGGGGCAGTCATTCACCGTCCAAGCAGGCGCGGCGGCGAACTCACGGACGGGCGGCACGAGGCTCCCCGTTGCATTTGCCGCCATCCTCCGCCCGTCGTTTTGAACCCATTCAAATCACGCCCGTGGATGCCCGCGCGCGGAAACGTGCCGTGTCAGGGCGTGCCGACGGGGGCGTCATTCGTGAAAAATCTGCTTGCATCTATTACTTTGCGTGGCAAAGTCCTCTCCATGCCAACCCGCTCCGAAGCCGAGGAACACCTCCGCGTCATCCGCACACTCATGGAAAGGGCGACGATCTACCGGGCAATCTCCGCACCGACGGCACTCGTGGGCGGGCTGTGTTCCCTGCTGTGTGGCGCGTGGCTGCATTTCCGCTCGCGTCCCCTGCCCCCGGGCCCCGGGGAGGCGGAATTTGCGCGGCTCTTTCTCGCCGGTTGGCTCGGAGTCTTCGTGGTGACGGCATTCGCAAATGCGATTTTCATCCGGAACGCAGCCCGCCGGCGCAACGAGCCGTTCGTCTCCCCCTCGATGCGCAAGGCGCTCTGGGCGCTGTTCCCGGCGATGCTGTGCGGAGCCTTTTTCACACTCGCATTCACCTTCATCGGCTCCGACCCAGCGCGGTGGTTTCTCCCGCAACTCTGGATGATTTTCTACGGGCTCGCGCTGCTCGCCACAACGCAGTTCTCTCCCAGCTCGATTCCCATCCTCGGCTGGTGCTTTCTCCTCGCCGGGCTGATTAGCTTCGGCGTGGATTACCGGATGCAAGTCACCGGCCATTTTGGAATCGGCGGAATGCACCGGGCCGCCGCCGCAAACCTTCTGATGAGCGCCGTCTTCGGCCCGTTCCACCTCATCTACGCCGCATGCACGTGGCCCCGCAATGCGGCGCAAAGCGACACTGCCGGCACGCCATGAACCGATGTTCGACTTCGACAAACTCGACAAGCTCATCCATGAAAAGGGACGCCTCGGCATCATGACGCTCCTCGCCGCACGACCGAGCTGGACGTTCCAGGACCTGAAGGCGGAGCTGGAACTCAGCGACGGCAACCTCGTCTCGCACCTGCGCACGCTGCACGACAGCGGCTACGTCGCGGTGACGAAGGAAATGCTCGACCGCCCGCAGACGAGCTATGCACTCACGGCGAAGGGGCGGAAGCAGTTTGAGGACTACCTCACGATCCTAGAGCAGATACTGAAGGTCGGACGCCCCGGCGGAGACAAGTCCGCACGCAAATGAACTCCCTTCCCTTTGCCTTATAACTTTGCCGCACAAAGCTACCACCGAATCCATGAAAATCCAACTCGCAGAACACTACGGCCTCTGCTTCGGCGTCCGCGACGCCATCGCGCAGGCGGAGCACCTCGCAGCGCAGGGCCCACTCACCATCCTCGGGGAACTGGTCCACAATCCCGTCGTCCGTGAACGCCTCGCGCGGCGCGGCGTGCAAGAGGGCGCGCTCGGCGGCGGACCCGCGCCGACTGCGCAGGTGATGATCACCGCGCACGGCGCATCGGATCGGAAACGCGCAGAGTGGCGCGACGCCGGTTTCGGCGTCGCGGACGGGACGTGCCCTCTCGTGCGGCACGCCCACACACAGCTCCGCGCGCTCGTGGAGCTTGGCTGCTTTCCCGTCGTCATCGGGAAGCCAGGGCATGTGGAGGTCGAGGGATTGATCGGCGACTTTCCCGAGGCGTGCGTGGTGGAAAATGAAGATGATATTTTCCGGCTCCCGCACAGCGAGCGCTACGGCGTGATCTCGCAGACGACGCAACCGGTGGAAAAGGTACACGCACTCGTCGAGGCGATCCGACGCGCACGGCCTGAGAGCGAGGTGCGCTTCAGCGACACTGTCTGCCAGCCGACGAAGAACCGGCAGAACGCGCTGCGCAGGCTCATCGCGGAATGCGACACGATGGTCGTGGTCGGCGGACGCAACAGCAACAACACCGCCCAGCTCGTCGCCACCGCGCGTACCGCCGGGCTCACGGTCTTCCACATTGAGCGCGCGGAGGAACTCGACCCCGCGTGGTTTCGCGATGCGGAGAGCGTCGGCGTCACCGCGGGCACTTCGACGCTGCGCGAGACGGTCGCGGCAGTGCATGGGCGCCTGCTTCAAATCGCGGACTCACTTTCCACCGCCATCGCACGATGAAACCGCTGCGCCGCCTCGTGACCCTCTGCCGCGGAGACACCGATCGCATCGCACCGTGGCTCGATGAACACGAGCCGCGCTGGCTGCTGACGTGCATCCTGACCATCATCGTCGGCTCTGCGCTCTACGGCGGCGTGGTCGGACTGTGGCGCGCGCCATTGCAGGCCGTTTACACGGCGATCAAAATGCCCCTGTTGATCTTCCTCACGTGCGGCTTCAATGCGCTGCTGAATGGCCTGCTCGCACAGGTCCTCGGCTCAGGACTGAGCTTCCGGCAGACCTCGCTGGCGATCCTGATGAGCTTCACCATCGTTTCGCTGATGCTCGCGGCATTGAGCCCGGTGGCGCTGTTCATCTCTCTCAACACTCCGGGCCCCACCTCGGCAGCGCGCGACGCGGGACACAGCATCACGCTGCTCTGCACGGTGCTCTTCATCGCGTATGCCGGCGTCGTGGCAAACCTGCGCCTGCTGCGGCTGATGGAGCGGCGATGCGAAACACGGAGCGCCGCGCGCCGCGTTTTCTGGAGCTGGCTGGCGGGAAATCTTTTCCTCGGCGCGCAGCTCTCGATGGTGCTGCGGCCCTTCTTCGGCATGCCCGACATGGCGGTTCATTTTCTGTCCGATGATCCCCTGCGCGGAAATTTCTACGAAGCAGTTTTCAAGGCCATCCGGCGTCTCCTCCACTGAACTCACATCCACATGAACACACCAACCAATCCACCGAACCCGCAACCCGCAGCCAGCCCCGAAAACCCACAGCCGCCCGCCGCGCCCGCGCTCGCGCAAAACGCGAGGCTCGGCACCATCCTCGACGCGCTGCTCAAGCGCCCCGTCGTTCTTATCCATTCGCTTTGCGAGGCAAAGCCCTCGCGCCACTGGCTGCTGCTGGCGCTCTTTGCAGTGCCGGCATTTGCACTTTATGGGTTGCTCATGGGCTCGTTTTCCGGCGGCGCGCAGTTTCTTGCGGCGTCCGCGAAGGTGAGCGGCGGGACGCTGCTCAGCGCGCTGATCTGCCTGCCGAGCCTCTACATTTTCGCGTGCCTCACGGGTGCGGATGTCTCATTGCGCGGGCTGGCCGGCGTGCTTTTCGCTGCGCTCGCGCTCACGGGCCTGCTGCTGCTCGGCTTCGCTCCGGTGGCTTGGGTGTTTTCACAGTCCACGGATTCGATCGCCTTCATCGGCACGCTGCACCTGCTCTTCTGGACTATCGCCGTCTGGTTTGGCCTGCGCCTGTTCAGCCACATGGCGAATGCGATGCGTGTCCCCGAGCGCACGCATCTGCACGTCTGGATGGCGATCTTCGTGCTCGTCTGTCTCCAGATGACCACTGCGCTGCGACCGATCCTCGGCACCTCCGAGCACTGGCTGCCGAAGGAGAAAAAATTCTTCCTCGCGCACTGGATGGAAAACCTCTCGGGCGCAGCGGCGACGAATATCGAGCGTTGACGGCGTTACGCCGTGCCGTCCGCGGCTTCCTCATTCGCCATGCGCAGTTGCCCCGTCGCCTGCTTGAATGCCTCGCGCCTCGCACACTTCAGCACGTAGCTCACGTCCGCGTTGCTGAGCTGCTGCCGCTTGCCGACGGTCCCGATGAGCTTCGCCTCCTGCTTGGAAAGGCCGCCAGTGAGATGCGCGGCGACGGCGATTTCGAGGAGCCACGCGCGCGCCTGCGTGGCATTCGCAGGGTGCGGAGTTTCCATCTGCCCCGCTGCTGCGGAACGAATCAGTGCATCCACTTTCTCCGTACTGAGGCCGTTCTTTTTTCCGGCGGCGCGCAGCATGTCACGGATGGAATCATCCGAGAGCGCACCGTCGGAGACGACCGTGCTGATCATCCACACGAGCGCGCCCGTGCCGCCGGATGCCGCGGGCGAAGCGACCGTGCGGAACTCCGCCATTTCGCGATTCGAATCCACGATGGCCTCGGCGCGCAGCGCGCGATCCTCCTTTGAGCCACTCGGAAAAATGTCGCGCAGCACCCAGCGCCGCGCGCCGTCGTTCAGCACCGTGTGGCAAAATTCGCAGGCATTCGACGTGTCGGCCATCACCGCCCCGCCGCAGTTCGGACAGTGCGCGGAGGAAATGGAGTCGCCCGGCGTGCTGCGCGCACCGGCATTCCGCCCGAGCACAAACAGCGAGCGCCGCACGGTCATTTCACCGTGCAGGTCGCGCAGTTCGTCCGTGGGCGTGATCTCGAACGGACGTCCCATCCAGCACACTTCCACGAGTGCGCGGTGCTCGGCCTCGCCGAGGATCACGCCGATCGTGTCCACGGCGCTCACCGCACAGTCGCAGACGGCCTTGCGCTTCGTTCCCGGCGAATTTTTTGCGAGCGTCGCGGCGTACGCATCGCACCACTCAGGCGACGCGACCTTGCGCATCGGATCGATCCTGCCGAGGCGATCCGCCACGGCCTTGCGCCAGAAAATGACGGACGCCATGTCCTCGAGATCCTGCACGCTGAAGCCGGGATCGCTTTCGCGAATCCGCTTCGTGCCCGGGGGCGGCGTGGTGCAGGGGCGCCATTCCTCCTGCTGCGTAATCTCAGCGAGCACCCAGTCGTATTGCCCGCTGCGCAGCACGGCCTGGCAGAACTCGCACTTCGCGCCCTGGTTCATCGCGATGGGCGCGCTGCAGTTCGGGCAGTTGCCCTCCATGAGTCCGGTGCGCCCCGTCGTCTGGCTGCCGCGAGCGCGGATGAAGGACCAGAATTCCACAAAGTTCGGCTCCTCCGCCGAGCCCGCGATCACTTCGCCCGTCGCTGCGGAGACGCGATAGTCCTTCGCCTTCGCGCCGATGCGCGTCGTGATCACGTCGAAGACCGGCCCGCATTCCACCTGCGCCAGCGCGCACTCGAGGACGATCAGATCCTCCATCGCAGGCCGGTAGCCGAGCGCGCGCTGCTCGTCGAATTGCATGCTGAACCGCTCGTGAATTCCGTCCGAGATGAAAGGACGCACGGTCGTGAGCGACTGCTCGCACCACGCGGCCTGGAGCTTCTTGAAGCCGTCGCGCACGCGCGCGGTGAAGGCGTCCGCATCGAATGCGGCGTCCGCCTTTCGGAGCCGCCGCAGGCCCGGCGTCACGAGGTTTGCATTCGCCGCGACCGCGCCGCGTGCGATGACGCTGTTTTGCTTGGCGGCATTCGCAGTGCGAACCGCGCACCAGATGATGTAGATCACCACCGCGATAATGATGATCGCAAAAAATCCGCCGCCGCCGCCGCTTCCGCTGCTGTGCGACGAGCTGCCCCAACTGCTTCCGCTGCTGCTGCTCGAACTGTGGCTCCCGCCGGAGCTGTGCGAGCCGCCGGAACTGTGCCCGCCACCCGCGCGCGCGAGCGCATCCGTCGCTGCGAACAGCAATGGCAGCGTGACGAGGAAGAATTTTGCGCCGATGGAGCGGAAGGAAGTTTTGGCCACGGGAGGAGATGGTTTTGTAAGTTGGCCGGGCGGTTTTGCGCAAGCGCGAGGGCGGCAGCGCGCAAAGTAGGCGAGGTTTGCAACCTCGCGCGGGCGAGCGCAGCGAGGTGGTGGGAGGGGCGTGCAGACTTCCAGCGGCATCTGCACCGCGCCATCCCGCCGCCTCCGCCCATCCTCCCACGCGAGGTTGCAAACCTCGCCTACATTTGCCCACCCGCTTCCAGCTTGCATCGTCGCTGTGTCGCGCCAGCGTTTGCACATGAAACGCCCATTCTCCCTGCTCCTTCTCGCCCTCGCCGCATTCACCTCCTCCGCATCCGCGAAGATCAAAACCGCCAGCGTGATCTACAAGGACGGTACCGCGGAACTTGAAGGCTTCGTCGCCTACGACGATGCCGTGAAAGGCCCGCGCCCCGGCGTGCTCGTCATCCATGACTGGACCGGCCTGCAGGACTACACGAAGTCCCGCGCCACGCAGCTCGCCGAACTCGGCTACGTCGCCTTTGCCGCCGACATCTACGGCAAAGGCGTGCGCCCCAGCGAACCGAAGGACTGCGCGGTGCAGGCCGGCACGTACAAAAACGATCTCCCGCTCCTGCGCCGCCGCGTCCTGCTCGGCCTCGACCAGCTCAAGGCGCAGCCCGGAGTGGACGCGACGAAGCTCGCCGCCATCGGCTACTGCTTCGGCGGCACCAGCGTGCTCGAACTCGCCCGCAGCGGCGCGGACGTGCGCGGCATCGTGACCTTCCACGGCGGCCTCTCCACCACGCAGCCCGCACAGCCCGGCGCGATCAAGGCGCGCATCCTCATCTGCCACGGCGGCGCGGATTCGCACGTGAACACCGAAGTCCCCGCCTTTAAGGCCGAGATGGAAAAGGCGAAGGCGAAGATGGAATTCGTCACCTACGAAGGCGCGCAGCACGGCTTCACGAAGCCCGGCCCCGCGTATCAGGAAAAAGCTGACAAGGAATCGTGGGCGGCGATGAAGAAGTTCTTCGCGGAGATATTCAGCTAGGCAGGAAAAACGGATCGTCGTGCGCGGCGTGTTTTCATCCGCCACATTTCAGGCTGCCCGCATCACTCCGCTGGAGGCAGTTTCCAGCAATCGAGCCGATTATAGCATGAGCTACCAGCTTCCTTGTTGCATACATGCCCCACCATGAAAAGCAGCTTTCCGTCCCTGCTGACTGCCATTTCCGACACCCAGTTGCCATGAAACTCATAGCCGTCTTGGGCGATTCCTTTCTCGGAGTCGAAGACGCCAAAATGTCCCCGCTCGGACGACACGACAAATCGCTTCGAGTCCGCCGAAAAGGCGATGGCATTGTAGTGAGCCGTTTCGCATGCAAACTCGCACCGCAACTTTCCGGTCCGCCCGTCCCACAGCATCACTTTCGAGTCGTCGGCCGTGGTGAGGAGAGCGCTTCCATCCGGAGAAAAGCACGCACGGGTTGGAATGTTGGCGTGACCTTCCAATCTGGCAACGAATTTTCCGCTCACTGCGTCCCTCAGATCGATGACTTTTGACATTCTGCCGCCCACAGCCAAGCGATTTCCGTCAGGTGAGAGGGCGATGACGCCGCTGCCATCAGATAAGCGTTGATTCCAGCGGGGACTACCCTTGGTTAGGTCAATGACGGCAAGCCCTCCAACAGTTGGACTGACCGAATGCGTACTTCCGAGGATGAGGCCATTTTCACAAACAGCAATTCTACCGAGGTTACCGTAGGCAGATCGATCAAGCTTGAGTTGACTTATCATTTTCCCCTGACCTGCGTCCCATTCGGTGACTTCCGTCTTACCAATGGTCAATAGATGGCCGTCAGATTTTCGGAACTGGATAGGGTTCTCGTTCGCCGAGACGGGAATCTCTCCGCGGGGTCTTCCGGATGCAGCGTCAAATAGCAGCACATTTCCTAGCGGGCGCCCGACAGCGACCAGCATCCCGTCAGGGCTCACTACGAGACTGGTCACCCGTTCGTCTTCAATCCTCGCACTCCAGATCGGGTCTTTTGCGATGCGCAGTGGAGTTTCGAGACGCTTCCGTGTTACTTGGGAAATTCCAAAATATTTACGGAGCATATTCCTGACTGCCACCCCTGAGCGCTCGTGCAGCAGATCCTTTCCCACCACTTCTTCGCCACTGAGTTTATTCACCATCGAAGCAACATAGATGACATCAAATGGAAGCAGGCGCTCAAAGCCCTCGTGGGCAACCAGCCTGCGGACCGTTGCTTTCCACTCACGCGTCCGACGGCGTTCCACTTCATGGGTGAACGCGTGCTGCGCGCCGGATTGCCCGGGGTTATCGGGATCGCTGTAAAACCAATTAACGATGAACTCCGTTTCCGCATCGCCCCGCATATCGAGCAAGGCTGCAACGGCTGTTCCGCGATCAAACTTCCGTGAGGAACCACTCCAAGCCTTCAGCGCGGCGCGAATCCATTCGGAGGCCATGGACGGCTTTGCATCTGCGGCGGCGATGAAGTGGCCCATCTCCAGTAATGCTCCGGCCTGTTTTTCGTCAAACAACTGCTTTGCATGGGTGAGTATGAATCGGACGCCTTTTGCGGGATTGTCCGCTTTCGGGTCGCCCAATCCGGCGCGTGAACCGTCGCGGAGAAAGGCGAGCAGCGCATCCGGGCCGATCTGCCTGCCTGCTGCAACCATCTCCGCCTCCGTCGCGAGAGCGATGTCATACCGGGGAATACTCATGGCGTCGTCGGCCAGGGCAAACCACACCCAGCCCCGCACAGCCACAGGCAGTCCCTCCATCTTCTTTCGCAATGCGGCGTAACGATCTGCCCGTTCCTCTGGAGGCGGGTTTGTCCCGCCGGTGGCACGTTTGAAAAGAAATTCATACCACCCGATCCAAACGGGATTCTCCATGCGGCCCGAAATCCACACATTAAAACCGATGGTGCGACGATCCTGTTCGTGCCAACTCGGGAGGAAGTCTGCCATGTGCTGCATCAATCCCGCCAGAGCCCGAACGCTCTGGGGTTCCGTGTGTAGTTTGTAGGCTTCACCTGGAGCGTTACCGAGCGGCGCGGAGTGGGACGGGAATGTCTCAGCTTTGTCGTCCAGATGAGTGCAGATGATCGGGAATGCGCCCGGATCTTCCAATGCAAACAAACCGAGCAACGCGAGCGTTCGCACTTTGGGATCGGTATGTTCGGCGAGCGCCGCCAATTCGTGGAATGCCGGCTTGGTTTTCATCACCGCTTGCAAGGCATCCCACGCCTTCGTGACTTCCCGGCTTTCGCTATGGTCGCGCGGAATACGATCGTAGAGAAAGTCCCCGTATGAGACGAACGGAAGCTCCCCCGCGAGTTTGACGAAGGACTCTTCTGTGGATTGCGCGCTGATCCTTGCGACAAACGCTGAGACGAATGCGACAACGAGACAGACGGTGCTGGGAAGGGAACGCATGCCGGACATGGCCGGACGATTGCTCACGATGATCGCCAGGACAAGCTTCGTTGCCCGCTCACCCACGCCGCAAAAATTTGTATTCCTTCAGCGCGGCCGTCGCGGACTTTTCCGCTTTGAATCGCGCGGGCTGCACGCGAGGCTCGGCGGATGGCCCCGACTGGAGACTCCGAACAAATCCGATCCCTGCGCGACGCGGTGCGTCTTTCGCCGGAAAATGTGCCGCTGCGCGTGGCGCTCGGCGAGGCGCTCCTCGGGCACGGGCTCGCGGCGGAGGCGGAGGCGGAATTCAAGTCCGCACTCGCGCTGGCGAAGGAAAATCCGGCGCTGAAATTTGGCCTCTCGCGTGCCTTTCATGCGGGCGGGAAAAGCAGCCATGCGCTCGTCGTGCTCGAGGATCTCGTGAAGTCGCCCGATGCGCCGGCGCGCGCCTTCGTGCTGCACGCGCGCATCCTCGCGGGCATCGGTGAAGTCGAGCAGGCCGTGCGGCAGTACCAGCGCGGCGTGGAGAAGGATCGGACGGCGGCGGACATGGATTTTGCGCAGCGGCTCGGCATCCGCGCGCTGCCGGAAGCGGAGGAGGCACCGGCCTTTTCCGAAAACGAGGAGGTCGTGGATGGGCGCGTGCGACAGTCGTGGGAAGGCGCGGATGATTCGCCTGCGGTGGAGATTGAAAAGCCGGCGATCACTTTTGCCGACGTGGGCGGCATGGATGCGCT
The DNA here is from genome assembly GCA_038238025.1 of Chthoniobacterales bacterium. GTDB lineage: Bacteria > Verrucomicrobiota > Verrucomicrobiia > Chthoniobacterales > Chthoniobacteraceae > SXWH01. Next base: position 14,691 of record JBBRYC010000058.1, on the reverse strand, counting down.
GAAGGAGGAAATCCGGCTGAAGATCATCTACCCGCTCACGCATGCGGAGATGTTCAAGGCGTACGGCAAGGCCATCGGCGGCGGCATCCTCATGTATGGGCCGCCGGGCTGCGGGAAGACGCACCTCGCGCGCGCGACGGCGGGCGAGGTGAAGGCGGGGTTCATCTCCGTGGGCATCCACGACGTGCTCGACATGTGGATCGGGAACAGCGAGCGGAATCTGCACTCGCTCTTCGAGCAGGCGCGAAGGAATGCGCCGTGCGTGCTTTTCTTCGACGAGGTGGACGCGCTCGGCGCGAGCCGCACGGACATGAAGACGAGCGCGGGGCGGCATCTCATCAATCAGTTTCTCTCCGAACTCGACGGCGTAAAGGCGAGCAACGAAGGCGTGCTGATCCTCGGCGCGACGAACGCACCGTGGCATCTCGACAGCGCATTCCGCAGGCCGGGGAGATTCGATCGCATCCTCTTCGTCCCGCCGCCGGACGCGCCCGCGCGCGCCGCGGTGCTGCGCCTGCAGCTTAAAGGAAAGCCGCAGGACGATGTGGACTTCGACACGGTGGGCAAAAAGTGCGACGGCTTTTCCGGCGCGGATCTGAAGGCGGTGGTGGACATCACCATCGAGAACAAACTCCGCGACGCGATGAAGACCGGCACGCCCACGCCCATCCGCACGAAGGATCTGCTGGCCGCCGCCGCGATGCAAAAGGCGACGACGCGCGAGTGGTTCGCCACGGCGAAAAACTACGCGCTCTACTCGAACCAGGGCGGGACGTACGACGACATCCTGAAGTATCTGAAGCTGTAGGGCGTTCAAAAATGATGCGGCCATCGCTCCAAGTTCTGAGTTCCAAGTTCCAAGTTCCAAGTTCAGCCCGCCGCAGGCGCGTTGCGAACTTGGACGCGTGCTCTGACATGGCGAAGCCGCTGCGCGGGGCTGAACTTGGAACTCGGAACTCGGAACTTGGAACTCGGAATCGTCGCCGCCTCTCCTTCTCCCACAGTCACTCATTGTGAGCCAGTCACCCCATCTCCAGCGCGCGCTGGTCCTCCAGTCGCAGGGCCGGCACGACCTTGCCGAAAAGGAGCTGCGGCAGCATCTCGCCGAAATCCCGACGGACGGTTTTGCGCACGCATTGCTCGCGCTGAATGTGGCGGAACTGGATCGGCTCGACGAGGCGGAGGAATCCGCACGCGAGGCGATCGGGCTCGCGCCGGATCATGCATTTTCGCACTACGCGATGGCGCGCGTGCTCTCGGCGCGCAACCGCGAGGACGACGCGGCGCTGGCGATCATGGAAGCCATCCGGCTGGAGCCCGTGGACGCCGACTACCACGGGATGCTCGCCGTGATCGAATTCCACCGCCGCCGCTGGCAGCCGTCGCTGGATGCGGCGGAGACGGGGCTGCGATTTGATCCCGAACACGTGAACTGCAACAACCTGCGCGCGATGGCGCTCGTGAAACTCGGGCGCAAGGCCGAGGCGGGGGCGACGATTGATTCCACACTCTCCCGCGACCCCGACAACGCGGTGTCGCACGCGAACAAGGGCTGGACGCTGCTGGAGCAAGGGAAGCGCAAGGAGGCGATGATGCACTTCCGCGAGAGCCTGCGGCTCGACCCGACGAGCGACTGGGCGCGCGCCGGACTCGTCGAGGCGATCAAGGCGGGCAACCCGATCTACGCGCTGCTGCTGAAATATTTCCTGTGGATGGCGAAGCTCTCCGCCCGCGCGCAGTGGGGCATCCTGCTCGGCGGCTATTTCGGGAACCGGATGCTCGGCGACATGTCCCGGAAGAATCCCGAGTGGTCGCCGTGGATCGATCCCATCCGCATCGCGTACGTCGCTTTCGCGCTGCTCACGTGGCTCTCGCAGCCGCTGTTCAATCTCATGCTCTTCCTGCACCCGCAGGGCCGTCACGCCCTGAGCGGCGACCAGCGCGGGCAGGCCTCGTGGGTCGGCCTCCTCCTCGGCCTCGCGCTCGCCTCGGCCGGCGCGTGGTTTTTCTGCGGGAAAAGATTCGAGTTCATCCTCACTGCGCTCGTGCTCGGGCTGCTGGCGATCCCGGTCATGGCGATCTTCGTATGCGCCCGCGGCTGGCCGCGCATGACGATGACGACCATCGCCGTCGTGCTCGCAGGCGCCGGGCTCTACCCGGCGTTCGTGATGCTCTTCGCGGACACATCCCAGAGTACGGCGCTCGGCACGTCCGCCATCGGCTCGCTGAATTTCTTTTTCATCGGCATCTTCGCGACGCAGTTCCTCGCGAACTGGCTCGCCGCCCAGCGCCCGCGCCGGTGAACAGGAAAGCCGCCCGGTTTTTGCCTGACGGATCTTGTGATGGGATGGATGCCGTGCGGACTTTGCATCGGCGTGAATATGTGAGCCACGAGGAGGAAATTCTTCGCGGAGATCATCCGACAGCGCGCGCTCGCATGAATGGACGCTTCACCCAAATCATCAACGCCCTACCCTCCCTGCCGCAGGCGCAGGATTGCGCGGGCACCGCGGCCATCAGGGCGGTTCTCGACGGCGATGCTGCCGCCGTGAAGCGCGGCGGCTTCGCGCACGAAGCAGAGGCCGAGGCCGGAACTCTTGCGGCCGTTGCCAGGGCGGGCCAGCGAATAGAAGCGCTCGAACAGTCGCGGGAGCGCGTAGTCGGGAATGCCGGGGCCTTCATCCTCGACGGTAATTTCGGCAGTTCGTTCCGCTGCATCGGACGAGACGCGGATGCTGATGCGGCCGCCGTCGGGGGAAAAATCGATCGCGTTTTGCAGCAGGTTGTGGAGCGCGCTTTCGAGGAGAAAGGATTCGCCGAGCACCTCGGGTTTGCCGTCGCAGGTCAGGTCGAGGCGAAGGCCGCGGGCTTCCGCTGCCGGCTGGAGTTGTGCGCAGACGGCTTGGGCGAGATCGGCGAGCGGGATGGTCTCGGGATGATCGAGTTTCTTCCGGCTCTCCAGTGCGGAGAGCGCGAGGAGGCGGTCTATGATGTTCTGCAGCCGCCGCGCCTCGGCCTGGATATTCGTGACGAATTTTTCGCGGCGCTCCGAAGGCATGTCCTCGTGCAGCAGCTCGGCGGCGCCACGGATGGCAGCGACGGGGCTTTTCATCTCGTGCGTCAGCGTCTGCACGTAGTTCTCCACGTAGGCGCGATTTTCCAGCGCGTCGCGCATCCCCTCGAATGCGCGCCCGAGTGTCGCGGCCTCAGGTGAGCCGAATTCCGGCGGCATCGCCCGCTCGCCCCGCGCGACGGCGCGCGCGTATTCCGTGAGCCGCCGGATGGGACGCGAGAAAAGCCTGATGACCAGGTACGCGCCCACGGTGACCGCGCCGAAATGGATCAGGCCGATGGTGCGAATCCACGACTGCGTCTCGTCGCGAAACGGGAAGATGCTGCGCTGCGCCTTCGAGATGCTGACCGCGCCGACGATGCGCCCTTCCTGCCGGATCGGCGCGCCGACGTACATCACGGAGCTGTCGTCGTCCTTCGGATCGAGATGCGTGGACCGCGCGCCGAACGAGCCCGCGAGCGTGAGGGCGACATCGCGCTTGCCGCGGAAGTCCTGTCCTTCGGCGCGTCCGCCGTCCGAGTCGAAGAGCACGATGCCATTCGCATCGGTGACATACGCATCCATCGCCAGCTTCGTCTTCGTGAAGTCGTAGATCTTCGCGGAAAATTTCCTCCTGCGCGCGGCGTCCCACTCGTGGCGCAGCTCCGCAATGTCGAAGCCGTTTGTTTCCAGTCGCGCCGCAATGATTTGCGCGACATCCACCATGGATTCCTCGGTGGCCTCGAGGTACTGCCGCTCGACGCGCTTCGTCAGCGTGCGGTCGAACGCGAACAGCCCCAGTAACAGGAAGGCGAGGAAGCCGATGAGAATGCGCGAGGTCGTGCTCACAAATTCTCGCGCAGCGAGTAGCCGAAGCCGCGGTGCGTCTCGATCGGATCGGCGTCACGGCTCACTTCCTTGAGCTTCGCGCGGATGCTCTTGATATGTGCATCCACCGTGCGCTCCAGCGCCGCGCCGGGATCGTCCCACGCGATCTCCATGAGCTGTGCCCGGGAGAAGACGCGTCCCGGTTTCGCGCAGAGCGCGCGCAGCAGGCGGTGCTCGGTGCCGGAGAGAATCAGCCGCACGCCGGAGAAGTGGATCTGCGCGCGGTCCTCATCGATCCGAAATGCACCGTGCGGTTCCGGCGCATTTTCCGCGGGCGCCGGAGAGAAGCGCCGGAGCACTGCCTTCACCCGCGCGCAGAGTTCGCGCGGGCTGAACGGCTTCACCATGTAGTCGTCGCCGCCGAGTTCAAGGCCGACGACGCGATCCACTTCGCTCGCACGCGCGGTGAGGAAAATGATCGGCAGATTCGAGGTGCGACGGATCTCGCGGCACAGGTCGAAGCCGACGACATCCGGCAGTCCGACATCAAGCACCACGAGCGCCCACGGCCCGCGCGACAGGGCGGCGCGTGCCTCGCCACCCGTCGCGCAGCCGTGCGGCTCGAAGCCCTCCGTCCCGAGCGAGTACGTGATGTTGTCGAGGATCGTCGGCTCATCTTCGACGACGAGGATGCGCGGTTTCATGCGGGCAGCGTGTGCGTGTGCGGCGTGGGGATCAAGGGCGGCGGAAAAAAGTAGCTTGGGCTTCAGCCCAAACTCCCACCGACTTTGGGCTAAAGCCCAAGCTACTGTGCGGGCAGCGGCGGCGCGGCGTGCGAAGTGAGCGCCGTGTCCCATTTTACCCGCGCGGTGAAGGCCATGAGCAGAGCGAGCGTGATGATCGCGCCGACGGTGAGCGTGATGCCCGTCAGCCCATCGAAGAAAAAGCTATAGCTGAAGAGCACCATGTATGCGAATTGCGCGAGGCCGGAGATGGCCGCGTATTTTCCATTCGTCGCGCGCCAGAGGTAGCCGGTGACGAGCACGAGCGAGACGGCGGCGGCGATGCAGAACGAAAGCGTGAGCGGCACGAGATCCACGAGATAGGCGAAGAGGAGCTGGAATGCGAAGCAGCCGGCGGCGAGGAAGAAAAAATTCATCGGGTGCAGCGACGTGCCTTCGCGGATGCCGACGATGACGAGCACGGCGAAGAAAAACAGCAGCGACACCGGCGCAAAAAATGTCATGCGTCCCGCGACGTGGCCCGGGTTCGTGACTGCGGGCATGTCCATCGCGATGGCGTTTGCACCGATCACGTCGGTGTAGTCCCACTGCATTTTCATGCCCGTGCCCGCGACTGCGCGCGACGTGGGCGACTCGGCGAAGGGCGGGATGTTGATCTCGGAAAAATTGGTGTTCATCGCGAGATGCAGGCCCTTCAGCCGCTTGGCGCTCTTGAGCGAATAGACCCACTGGTTCAGTCCGGTCGCGCGGTAGGTCACGGTGAGCGGCACTTCCGCATCGGGCGCGAGGAGCAGCGATTCGCGGATCTCGCCATTCACCGGAGCCTTGTCCGTGAGCTTGTTTCCGAAGCGCAGCGAGAACGCGTCGTAGCGCGCGTCGGCGGCGGGGAATTTGAACGAGACGTAGATCGTCTGTGCGATGGGCGTCGGATTTTTCACGACATACTTGCCGGTGAATTCGGCCTTGTACGTGCGATACCAGAGCAGCCCCTTTTGCTTCGGATCGTAGGAGAGCGTGACGGCGATGTCGCTGGTCTCGGGTTGGATTTCGCGGCGTGCATTGGCGATCGTCGGAGCTTCGTAAAACAGCGACGGGTGTTCCTGCGTGAGCACGGGGCCCCAGTTTTTCACGACATCAGAACCGAGGCGTCCGTCGGTCGCGTCGGAGCGGAATTGAAGCGTTCCTCCGAGGAGAAACCACGCGATGGAAGTGCAGGCGACGATGAGGCAGATGGCGATGAGACGTTTGATGGTCATGGGATAATTGAGAGTTGAGGGTCGAGAGTTGGGATCGCGTGTGGCGGATTTGGGCGGCTATTTTTCGAGACTGCGGCGCTGGTAGAAGAGCGAGACGGCAGGGCGTTCCGCGCGGCAGAAATCCTTGCGGAGTGCGATCGCCTGATCGCCCCGCTTCGGATCGGCGGTGCTGCCTGCGACGGAGACATTGCCATCAATCGCCGTGATCTCGAACGCCGCTGGAATGGCGATTACCCAGTCGAGATGCTCGATGAAGAGCGGCGTGCGGGGCAGTTCCAGCGCCGTGTTGCCGGAGACCGGATCCAGCGCTTTCAGCTTCACCGCATACACGAGGGCGACGGTCGTCGCCCCCTTTTCCGGTGCGGGCACCGCAAACTCGATGACGCCCTTGTCGCGCTGAATCGGCTGCGCGGCCGTGCCGCCCACGGTGCAGGAAAGCAGCTCGACATCCGCGGGCAGTTCCAGCCGCCATGCGAGCGGTGCCTGGTGGCTGATCGTGTATGCGATCGAGGTCTGTGTCGCGCCGTCCGCCACCAGCCGCAGCGTCGCCTTTGCCTCGCTCACGATCGCCTCGGCGGTCGCGATGGTCGGGAGCCAGTGAGTCTGCAGGACCAGCGGTGCGGTGGTCTCCGCAGTCACGAAGGTCGCATCGTCAATCGCACTGCGCATCCACTCCGGCAGGCGGCGCGACTCCACGGCGGCGCGCAGTCCGTCGCCCTTCAGTTCAAGTCCGTCCTTCGTCACGATGGCGAAAAGTTGGCGCGAGGCCTTGTCATCGGGTGCGACTGGCGCGGTCAGCGTCCATTGCTCCGCGAGCGGCGACTGCGGGACGGCGTACGCGAGCGTCATTTCGCGATCAAGGATGTCGCGCGTTTTCCAGCGGATGTGGATCATGCGGCGACCGTCATCGGCGCGAATCTGCGACCAGTCGGCGAGATCGTCGGATGACACTTTGATGGCACTCGCATTGGCCGGCAGCGCGAGCGTGAGGTCGAGGCCCGAGCCGTCGTCGGAACGGGCAAAGACATGTGCGCCGAAATGCAGCCGGCCTTCCTTGAAGAGCACGAGCACCTGCGACTGCGTGAGCCAGTGGCTCGGCGTGATCGGCGGCGGCGGCTTCGGCGCTTCCTCGATTTTTGGCGCGGCGATTTCGAGCGTGATCTCACCCGCGTCGCCCGGCAGCAGGAAGACAGTGGCACCGTCGGCGAACGCGCCGGCCTGTCCATTCACGCGCGCCTCCATGCCGGCAGGAATGCCGGAAACGCTCAGCCGTTTCGCCGATGCGGTGCCGAGCGTGAGCTTCAGCGGCAGCGTAAATTGCCGCAGTCCGCGCGTCGCGAGATGCATCGAGACGGGCGTCTTGCCGGGCGCGTTCGTGAGCAATGCGTAGCCGTCGTTCCAGACGATCGAACGCTCACCTGCTTCCCCCTTTTCGAGCCGGACATCGCCGCCGAGCAGCGGGATGCGCTGCCACTTTTTCTCGAGCGCCTCGACCTCAAAGTCCGCGTCAATCTTGCTCGCCGCATCGCCGAGCGCGATCCGGATATCCGCACGATGGACGACAAACGGGATTGGCGCGGTGTCCGGTGGCGGTGGTTCGGGCTTGCGGTGTCCGGCCTCCCAAAGCGCGCGCAGTTCCGCATACGGGATGGTCACGGTCGCGCGCCCGAGATCGGGCGGCGATGGCGGTTCGGGAAGCGTTTCCGCAACGGCGGTGGTGAGGAGTGCGAAGAGACAGGCGGCGTGTTTCATACGCGCAAATCCTCGCGCAGCCGTGTGAATCCCTGATGCGCCCCGCGTGAAACGACGGTGAAATCTCCGTGAAAACGCCGGGCTTGGCCGCGTTGGACTTCGGCCGACTAACTTCCACTGAGAGCGCCGCGCGCTATTTCACCGAGATGAGCTCGACCTCGAAGATGAGTGTGGCATTTGCCGGGATCGGCCCGCCGGGCGTGCCGCGCTCGCCGTAAGCCAGCGCCGAGGGGATCGTGAACTGATACTTCGCGCCTTCCTTCATGAGCTGCACGCCCTCGGTCCAGCCTGCGATGACGCCGCTCAGGGGAAATTCAATGGTCTTGCCGCGCTTGTACGAACTGTCGAATTCCGTGCCATCGAGCAGCGTGCCCTTGTAGTGGACTTCGACGGTATCGGATTTTTTCGGGCTCTTGCCGGTGCCTTCCTTGAGCACCTTGTATTGCAGCCCGCTGGCGGTGGTTTTCACGCCTTCTTTCTTGGCGTTTTCTTTGAGGAACGCTTCGCCTTTTTCGGAATTGGAGTCAGCCATAAGAGGCGTGACGCTGAACGTGGCGAGGGTGGCTGCACAGCAGATTTTTGCGAGGATGGGGAATTTCATGCGGCGGGAAAGTAGGATGCCCGGGTGTGTGATGCAATCGGCGGTTCGCAGAACTTGCGGCGGGCCTGCGCCCCGTCGCATTTCCGCGCTACGATCCCGGCTTCGGCTTTTCCTCGCCGTGCTCACGTTCGTCGATCGCCTCATGCGTGGCGACGGTGTCCGGCTCGAGGAGCGGGCGCAGCCAGATGCGCTCGATGATCGGATACGAGGCGACGATGGGCAGGATCGCAATCGCGCCGGTGACTCCGGCGAGGAGCGCCCCGGCGAGGCAGGAAACGAGGACGGTGAGCGTGGAGAGCCGCAGGCGGTTGCCGTAGATTTTTGGGACGATGAAGTAATTCTCGATGAGGTGGTAGGCGAGGTAGAGAGCGACCACGAGAAACGCGGTGCCCGGCGCGACCGTGAGTGCGACCGCGGCGGCGGGCAACACGGCGAGGAAGAAGCCGATGATCGGGAGCACGTCGAAGATGCCTGCGAGCGCGGCGAGCAGAAGCGCATTCGGCACATGGAGGAGCGTCAGCATTCCAAACACATAGCTCGCGCAGATGAGCGAGGTGATGAACTGGCCGGCCATGTAGCTGCCGACGACATCCGCGATCTCCGGGGCCGCGAGCTTGATTTTCCGCCGCTGCACCACTGGGAAAAACGCGAGCAGCCACTGAAAAACGCGCGCGCCGTCCGCGACGAGATAGACCGCGACCGCCAGCACCACGAGGAACGTGGCCAACGCCTCGAAGACCATCGTGCCCCACGCGATGAAGGATTTCATGAGCGGCGCGGGATCGGAAAAGGCAGGGGAATCCATGAGTCGCGCCACGGGGACGCGCATGTGTCCGGGGAGCTTGGCGAGAAGGTTCACTTTGAATTCCGGGAGATTTTTGATCACGCCCCCCGCCTGCTCACCCATCGCCGGGATGAGCACGCCGAGGAAGATGACCACGAACCCGGACACCAGCAGTGCCGCGATGAGGACGCCGCTCCATTTTGGCCAGCCTCGCGCGGCGGTCCAGCGCAGCAACGGCCAGAAAGTGATGGCGATCAGCAGCCCGAGGAGCAGGACTTCAACGAGCGGCCAGAGCTTGAACGCGGTGAACGCCAGCAGCACCGCGGCGAGGATTTTGAACAGCGTCCCCCATGTGACGGTGATTTTGACTATGGAGCCGGGCGGGCGTTCATCAGGCATGGTGGCGACGGTGTAGGGTGGAATGGGACACATGGCAATCGGGTCGCGCGTGCATGCCGCGTGCATGAATCCCGCGGCGCGCGGCGTCTGCTGATGCTTTGGGATGGAAGCCAGTCGCCGCATCGGGTAAAGTTCTTGGCAACTTCTTCCCCATGCATCGTCGTACTTTTCTCCGCGGACTGGGCACAGCCATCGCATTGCCATGGCTGGAGGCAATGGTGCCCCGCGCTCGCGCTGCCGCCGCGAAACCACCGCAGCGGTATGCCTTTCTCTACACGCCGAACGGCTACAATCAGCAGACGTTCGCGCCCAAGACGACGGGCGCGGATTGGGAAATGACGCCGGCGCTCGAGCCGCTCGCGGGGTTGCGCAAGGAGATCACGATTTGCACGGGGCTGGATCGGACGTTCGTCGGCGGCACCGGCGTGCATGCGCAGTGCGGCGCGTGCTGGCTCACGAGTTCACCGCCGAGCGAGACGCTCGATGGCGGCTTCCCGACGAACACCACGCTCGACCAGATCATCGCGCGCGAAATCGGCGGTGACACTGCGCTGCCTTCAATCGAACTGAGCTGCAACGATTTTGCCGACAGCAAGGAGACGCGCTACTACGAGTGCATCTCGTGGTCCGCGCCGGGCTGCGCGTCGGGCGTGGAGAAAAATCCGCGCGCCGTTTTCCAGCGGCTCTTCGGCACCGGCGGGCGGCCCACGCGCAGCGTGCTCGATGTGGTGCTCGCGGATGCGAAGGCGTTGCAGTCGCGGCTGGGACGGGCTGATCAGGAAAAGCTCGGCGAGTATCTCGAAAGCGTGCGTGCCACCGAGCGGCGCATCGAACTGGCGGAGAAGGCGGCGAAGCGTCTGCGCAAGCCGCCGATTCCCGAGCCGGAGGGCATTCCCGAGCAGCGCGGCGATTACCTGCGGCTCATGGGCGAACTCATCGTGCTCGCCTTTCAAAATGATCTCACGCGCGTGGCCTCGCTCATCGTGGATCCGGAGCGCTGGGATTCGCCGCGCATGTTTCACGGCGTCTTCGACAAGCCGCAGAATCACCACGTCCTCACGCACACGAAGGGCGATGCCGCCAAGGCCGCGATCACGAAAATCGATCGGTTTCACGTCGAGCTGTTCGCGCATGTCGTCGGGCGGTTGCGCGGCATCCGCGAAGGTGACGGCACGCTGCTCGACTCGTGCTGCGTGGTCATGGGGAGCGGCCTAAGCGACGGAGATCAGCATAAGTATTCCGACCTCGAAGTGCTTCTCGCGGGACGCGCCGGCGGCGCACTCACGCCCGGCGCGCATCATCATTTCGCCGGTGAAGTGCCGCTGGCAAATCTCTGGCTCACGCTCGCGCAGTCCGCCGGCGTGAAGCGCGAACGCTTCGCGGACAGCACGGGCAAAGTAGCTTGGGCTTCAGCCCAAAAAGCCGTTCGTTTGGGCTAAAGCCCAAGCTACTTTTTTATGCCCATTCAGCCATTCGATCCACAGAAGGCGGTTCGCATTCACGACGGGCATCTGCCGCACTGGCGGCAGGACGGCGTGACCTATTTCGTCACCGCCCGGCTCGCGGATTCGATGCCGCGCGAAAAGCTCGAGCAGTGGCGGGACGAGCGCGACACTTGGCTGCGCGCTCGCGGGCTGCGCGACGTGGCGCAACTGGACATGCTCTCACAAAAAGAGCGCGACGACTTTCACCGCTACTTCACCGCGCAGTGGCATCAATGGCTCGATGCGGGCTACGGAACGTGCGTCCTGCGTGCGCCGGAGATCCGCGAAATTCTCATCGCCAGTTTCCTGAGCAATCACGGTGAGCGATACGCCCTCGATGCGTGGGTGGTCATGCCGAATCACTTTCACGCGCTGGTGACGCCGATGGTTGGCTTCACGCTCGGCAGCGTCGTGCGAGGCTGGAAAGGCGCGAGTGCGCGCGCGATCAATTTGCAACTCGGCACGACCGGGCGGTTGTGGCAACCGGAACCTTACGATCACATCGTCCGCAGCGAAGAGCAGATGGCGCACTACCGCCGTTACATTGCCGAGAATCCGATCAAGGCACGGCTGCGGGAGGGCGAGTATGCGCTCTCAAAGTAGCCGCCCCAAAAGTAGCTTGGGCTTTAGCCCAAAGTGTCTGGCCGTTTGCCTTCTCGTTTGGACTAAAGTCCAAGCTACTTTGATTTTCGCTGCGCCGGATTTCACCCGCGAGATCCGGCCGCTGCTGGAGGCGCAATGTTTCGACTGTCACGGCGACGAGGCGAAGCCGAAGGGCGGCGTGAATCTCGAACGCTTCACCAGCGACGCGACCGTGATGGCGGATCGCGAGATCTGGGCGTCGGTCTTCAGCAAGGTGGAGTCGCACCAGATGCCGCCGCCGAAACGCGACACGCAGCCCACGGGTGCGGAGCGCGCGAAGCTGCTCGCGTGGATCGCGGACATCGCCGCGCGACCTGATCCGCAGCTTGGCGCACGCGATCCCGGGCGCGCGGTGCTGCGCCGGCTCACGCGGCTGGAATACAACAACACGGTCCGCGATCTGTTCGGGCTCAAGGTCGATATTTTCGTCTTCCCCGAACGCCTGCCGGTCGTCGGCGATTACTTCCAGCCGGGCGCGGGCCGGATGCCCGAGCGCGTGGAGGCGCCGGTGCGCGAATACGGAATGAAGTATGCGGTGCTGCTGCCTGATGCCGGCCTGCCGGGCGGGAACCGCGCGGAGCACGGCTTCGCCAATCGCGGCGAGGCGATGAATCTCTCGCCGCTCCTGCTGGAAAAGTACGTCACGCTCGGCCACGCCATCGTCGAGAGCCCGAAACTGCCGCAGCAGAGCGCGGGCTTTCGCGCGCTCATCGCCGATCCTGCAGAGGTGCCGCGCGCGAAGCCCGTCGCGGCGATCGCGCCCGATGTGGCGGACCCGCGCGATTTCAAGTCGGTGCGCGAGTTTGCGCCCAATCTCGATCTGCCGCTCCAGGCCACGACGGGCGGCGCGGTCACCGTCACGTATCAGTTCCGTTTCAATGTGGATGCCGCCGCGCAGGAAGGCACCGGCGGCGTGTGGGACGCGACCGCACGCGATCTCAAAATCAAAGGCGGGACGCCGGTGCGCGTGCGTTTCGGTTCCGATGGCGGCAAGATATTGAGCCTCACGCCACGCGACGATTTGTGGGTCGCGGGTTTTTCGACGGCGGAGGAAACGTCCGGCGAATCGCTTTTCACGAACGGAGTGAAAGGCGCGAAGACGCTGCACTTCACGCTCGCTGTCGAGGGCGGGCTGCCCGGCGAGGGCGTGCAGGATCTCGCGCTGTGCGCGCTCAGCCGCGAGAAGGAGCGCGGCCCGGTGGCGATGACGGTGAAGTTCAGCGGCGGCGGAGAACACACGCTGTCCGCCGACTTGCCGGAGGGCGGGGGAAAAGGGAACACGTTCTTCGCGTTCCGCGCGCCAGCAGGCGAGCGCATCACGGAGCTGCACGTGGATGGCTCGAAATTCAGCGGCAACTACGTGCTGCTCGACGATCTCGGTTTCATCACCGCCACGCCGAACGCCGCTCCTCAGCAGGCCGCGACGTTAAAAATGTCCGCGCGTGAAAAGCGCGACGTCGCGCGCGAACGGCTCGGCGGTTTCCTCGCGCTCGCGTTCCGGCGACAGGTGGATGAACGCACCGTCGCGCGCTACACCGGTCTTTTCGACGACGCGATCAAAGCCGGCGCGCACTTTTCCATCGCGATGAAGGAAGCCATCGCCGCCGCGCTGGCGTCGCCGGATTTTCTCTATCTCGCCGAGCCGGTGACAGGCCGCGCCGCCGTCCGCGCGCTCGATGACAACGAATTCGCAAACCGCCTCGCCTATTTCCTCTGGTCCGCCCCGCCCGACGAAGCCCTGCGCGCCGCCACCGCCGCGGGACGCCTCGGCAATCCCGCCGGACGCACGACGGAAATGCGCCGCATGCTCGGCGATCCGCGCGTGCGCGAGCTGGCGGAATCCTTCGCCGTGCAATGGCTGCGGCTCGATCAGCTTTACACAGCGAAACCCGACCCGCAGTTGTTCCGCGGATTTTACTACGGCCAGCAGGGCAAGCGCACGCTGCACGGACCGATGCTCGTCGAGGCGCTGCTGCTTTTCGAAACGGTGCTCACCGAGGACCGCAGCGTGCTGGATTTCGTGAACGCGGACTACACGTGGCTGAACCGCCAGATGGCAAAACTCTACGGCCTCGAAACCGCCTGCGCCGCTCCGCTCGCGAAACTCCCGCCCGCGAGTGCCGACGAACTCAAGAATCTCCGCGCAAACAGCGCGTGGGTGCGCGTCCCGCTGCCGGATCGCACACGCGGCGGTTTCATCACGATGGCCGGGCCGCTCACCGTGACATCGCTCCCATTTCGCACGAGCCCGGTGAAGCGCGGCGCATGGCTGCTCGAGACGGTTTTCAACCGGCCGCCGCAGGAACCGAAGATCGCCTTCGTGCTCAAGGACGCGGAAAAAATTTCGACCACCGCGCAGAGCGTGCGGCAGAAATTCGAGCAGCATCGCGATCAGCCCGCGTGTTTTTCCTGCCACATCCGGCTCGATCCGCCGGGCTTCGCGCTGGAGGCTTTTGATCCCATCGGCACACGCCGCACGCACGATGGCCAGCAGCCCGTGGATGCCCGCGCCGAGTGGAATGGCCGCGCCTTCGACGGTCCCGCCGGCTTCAAGGCCGCGCTCATGGAAAAGCCGGAGGAGTTTGTGCGCGGCTTCATCGAGCACCTGCTCAGCTACGCGCTCGGGCGGAAGCTGCAAATCTACGATCTGCCCACCGTGCAGGAAATCCAAAGCGCCGCTGCCAAGGACGGCTACCGCTTCAGCGCCATCGTCCGCGGCATCGTCGAGAGCCACCCGTTTCGGAACGTGCGGGAAAAGTAGCGTAGCTTGGGCTTCAGCCCAAATCGGACGGGGACTTTGGGCTAAAGCCCAAGCTACTTTCGGACGCTGCGCCGTCGAAAAAAAGAACCGCCCCGGCCATTGCTGACCGGGGCGGCTGTAGTGGGCTCCCACCGCGTGGGTGAGTTTGCCCTACGTGCTCCCGCGCCGAAGCGCATGGCACAAGTTCACCTTGCGGTGAAAGGGTTGGTTACTTCTTCTTCGCGGCGTTGGCGCGCTTTTCCTCGATCGCGGCCTGCGCGGCGGCGAGGCGGGCGACCGGCACGCGGAAGGGCGAGCAGCTCACGTAGTTCAGGCCGACGCGGTGGAAGAACTTCACGCTCTCCGGATCGCCGCCGTGTTCGCCGCAGATGCCGAGCTTGATGTCGGGG
>JBBRYC010000057.1:0-41320 GCA_038238025.1 Chthoniobacterales bacterium | reverse complement strand
CCCTTCAACTCCAATCTTATTCTCGGATTAGGGCAAAGGTGTTTCTCCGGCCGGACATGCACGAGGACTCGCATATCGTCGCATTTCCCGATGCTTCGAAGTTACTCGATGGGTATGCTCGTTTGGATTGGAATCCGGTCGAACTCTATGCCTTGTTTTTCCAACGATTGGCGAATGCCCAGAATGAACTGGCTGCCCAAGCATTTCGAGACGGAGCCACTCGAATAGTATCAAATAGTGAATTTCTACGAGCGGCATGGGAGCGAAAGGAAAATGTTTGGGAGCTTCCCTCCCCCCTGAAGGTGGACGCGAAAGCCCAACGCGAGGTTTTCCACGCGATCACAGGTGGAGCGATGGGCCACAATCAGAATAGCGTAAAGCGTGGCTACCCTTACACATGGCTGCCCAATCATCTAGCAGACAGTCATGGGGAAATCAGCCCTCGCAGCTTTCTCTCTGCACTCCGCCAAGCCGCTGCGGTTGAGCCACCTTCGAATACTTCACTGCCACTTTACTTTACCGGCATCCAACACGGTGTCTCCGCTGCCTCTGAAACGCGAGTGAGCGAGATTACTGAGGATTATCCGTGGGTTGGTGAGGTTATGAAGGGATTAAACGGTCAAATCAATGTGCCGTGCGAGCAGTCAGAGATATTTACGATTTGGAAGGAAAAAAATGTGATTTCGGCTATCGCTTCCGCTAGCGGAAGCGACACCGATGCTTCTTCCGTCACGCTTGGTCCAACGACTACTTCTCGCGATCCGATCGAAGGAATTTTTGAGGACCTGATTCGGCTAGGTATTTTTTCCCGTCAGGATGGAACTCGCGTCCAGATGCCCGATGTTTATCGAGTCGCGTTCGGAATCGGCCGCAAGGGCGGCATTCCGCCAATCCGGAAAGCGCGTCCGTAATGGAACAAGGGACGGACGGATTATTTTCGGATTATTCTCTAAATGGGGCGTTGGAACCGCGAAACCCGTCACCGGATGCCGCTGCGACGAGGCGTCGCATAGATGTCTCTGCGCCCCCCTGGTCGCACGGACGTATCAGAGACGCGGCAGCACCGCGGCACCTCTGAAACATCTTGCGAAATCGGCTTCGCAGCCCGGATGATCCGGACCACCTGGCGATGCCGCGATTTCCACATCCGTCATTTTGAACTGCCCGCCTCCCGCCATCGGCGGCTGCGGAAATCGAAGCGGCAAGCCGTGCGGCTTGCACCGCCGCCTGCCGACGCTACGGTGCGAAAGAACCACTTCATGAGCCGATTCGCCGCGTTCCTCCTTTCACTCGCACTGCTCCTCGCGCCCGCTTCGGCGGCGACGAAGAAGACACCGTCGAAAAAATCATCGCCGTCGAAGCCGGAGTCGCCCGGAGTCGCCCGTCCGTTCCCGATGGACGACCGCGACCCGAGCGTCTTCCCCGACATCATCGCCGAGGCCGTGATCCTGTGCGACGCCTCGACGGGGCGCGTGCTCTACGAAAAAAACGCGGATCAACTCCGCGCCGTCGCAAGCACGCAGAAGCTGCTCACCGCGCTCATCATCGCCGAGGCGGGCGATCTTTCCGCGAAGGTGCGTGTCGAAAAAGTGGACGGCATGTGCGAGCCGACGAAGCTCGGGCTCAAGGGCGGCGAGACTTACCGGCGCTACGATCTGCTGAGAATCCTCCTCATCAAAAGCATGAACGACGTGGCCCGCTGCCTCGCGCGCGACAACGCCGGCAGCATCGAGGCCTTTGCCGACAAGATGAATGCGAAGGCGCGAGAGATCGGGATGAAGCAATCCAATTTTGTGAACCCGAACGGTCTCAACGCGGCGGGCCAGCACTCCACCGCGCGCGACATGGCGCGGCTCGCGCTCTTCGTCTATCGCAGCCGCATCCTCCGCGGCATCGTGAATCAGAAGACGATCACCTGGCAGTATCCCGATGGCCGGACGGACATTTTCGAGAACACGAACAAGCTCATGAAATACCTCGGCATCTGCAACGGCATGAAGACCGGCTACACGGGGCCCGCCGGCCACTGCCTCGTGTCGAGCGCCGCGGATGGCGGCAGGCATCTCATCTGCGTCGTGCTCGGTGATCGGAATCGCGAGAACATCTGGGAGGACAGCTACCGCATGTTCAACTGGGGCTTCCACCAGATGAAAAACATGCCCGCAGGCGGCAACTGATCACGGATGGCCGCGAGCATCGAGGAACAGCTTGCGGACCTGCGCTCGCGCTCGCTGTTGCGGCGGCTGCGCACATTCGACACGCCGCAGCAGCCCGAGATCGAGGAGGGCGGAAAATGTCTGATCAGCTTTGCATCGAACGACTACCTCGGCCTCGCGACGGAGCCCGCGCTGAAGGAAGCCGCGAAGGCCGCGATCGATCGCTACGGCGTCGGCAGCGGCGCGGCGCGGCTCATCTCCGGCAGCCTCGCGCCGCACGCGCAGCTCGAGGAGGCCATCGCGCGATTCAAGGGCACCGAGGCCGCGCTCGCATTTTCGAGCGGCTACGCTACCGCGCTCGGTACGCTCGGCGCGCTGTGCGGCGAGGACGATGTGATCATCCTGGACAAGCTCAGCCATGCCTCGCTGATTGACGGCGCGCGCCTCAGCCGCGCGACGGTGCGCGTCTTCCCGCACAACCATCTCGGCAGACTCGAAAGCCATCTCGAATGGGCCGCGGAAAATCACCCCGACGCGCGCGTGATCATCGTCACCGAGGCGGTGTTCAGCATGGATGGCGACCGCGCGCCGCTCACCGAGATCGTCGCGCTGAAAAACCGCTTCGGCGCGATGCTGCTCGTGGACGAGGCGCACGCCGTCGGCGTCCTCGGGCGCAATGGACGTGGTCTCGCGGATGCGCTGCGGCTCGAGGGCGAGGTGGACATCCAGATGGGCACGCTCAGCAAGGCGCTCGGCGTCGCCGGCGGCTACGTCGCCGGCTCGCGGCGGCTCATCGAGCTGCTCGTGAACCGCGCACGCAGCTTCATCTACTCCACCGCTCCCCCACCCTCGCTCGCCGCCGCCGCGTGCGCCGCGATCGAGTTCATGGAGAGCGAAGCCGGCGAGAAGCGCCGCGAACAGCTCTGGGAAAATCTCGGCTGCTTCGGCGGGGAGATGCCGCAGCTTTTTTCCGAGGGCAGGAGGATCCAGAGCGCGATCATCCCGCTGATCCTCGGCGACAATGGCCGCGCACTCGAAGCCGCGGACCGTCTTGCGGAGCGCGGCTTTTACGTCCCCGCAATCCGCCATCCCACCGTGCCGCGCGACTCCGCGCGGCTGCGCATCACCATTTCCGCCCGCCACACACGGCAGCAGATCGCCGCGCTGTGCGGCGTTCTGCGATCACTTTGATGCGACGCAAAATCGCCCGGCGTTGAAAACCCGCGCCTGAGCGATTACCCTTCCATCACCATCCAAGCAGAATTTTTTTGATGGCAGATTCCCCACCGCAACCGCTGCTGCGCAGCCACGGCCAGTGCCCCGACTGCGGGGCCGCGTATGACGAGGCATCGCGGAGCAACTCGACCGCAAACTGTTGCGACGCATGCCACGCAAAGCGCCTCATCTTTGTGCGCACGTCTCCGCCTGACGTGCTGCCGGAGGAAGCGCCGCGGCCGTGGTTTCGCACTTGGAAAATCTGGATTCTCGCGCTCGTCGTCCTGCTGGCTGGCGCGGGATTTCTCTGGCGGAAGCCGCTGCTGCACACGTATCGCGACTGGTCAAAAAACATGCACGCGCGCCGGGCTGCGCAGGCATTCGAGCGGAAGGACTACGCGCATGCGATTCTCGACGGAACCAGAGCGCTCGAATTCGATCCATTCGACGCGGAGACGAACCGGATCATCGCGAAATCGCACGAGGCGCAGGGCTCGCCCAACGCGATCCCGTGGCGTGCCCGCTTAAATCTGGTGCTGCCTGGCGACCCGGAAAATGCAATCGCGTGGGCGCGCGACACGCTGAACGCCGGCGAGATCGATCAGGCCGAGAATGCCCTGTCGGTGCTGAAGTCCGCAGACCGGAACACCGCGGACTTTCACGACATCTCCGCGCAGATCGCGATGGCGCACGCGGATTCCGCAAAGGCAGAATCGCACTGGACTGAAGCCGTGCGCCTCGCGCCCGCCTCCGAGGATTTCCGCCTGAAGCTCGCGTCGCTCCAAGTGCTCTCGCATTCGGAAAAAGTCCGCGCACCCGCGGCGAAGACGCTCGCATCGCTCAGTGAAATCCCGCGTCACCGGCCCGCAGCACTCCGCTCGCTGATCGAGGATGCGGTGAACCGCAAGGAGTTCCCCCTTGCACGCAAATTCACCGACGGGCTGCTCGCGACGCCCGGCGCGACTTTCACCGATCGTCTCGGCCGCCTCTCCGTCCTCCGTGCGCAGGATGCCCCGGAGGCCCCGCAGTACCTGGAGCAGCTCCGCGACGCATCGCTTCAGAATCCGGAGCAACTGGCCACGCTCCTCCACTGGTTGAATCAGAACGGCCTGCCCCTTCTCGTCTCCGACTGGGCACCCGCGCTCCCGCCCGCACTCGTCTCGCAGCCGCCCGTGTGCCTCGCCATCGCCGACGCGTACGGACGCGATCACGATTGGCCGAAGCTGCGCGCGCTGGTGGAGAAGGCAGTGTGGAAAGATTACGAGCATGTGCGCCTCGCACATCTCTCGCGTGCGCAGGAAAATTCCGGCACGGTCGTCGCCGCCGGCACCACATGGGATCGCGCGATGAAGGAGTGCCACGGAAGCCCCGAGCGCCTCGCCGCGCTCGCGAGGCTCGCGCAGTCCTGGCGATGGGATGCGCGGATGGAACTCGCGCTTCGCAAGCTCTCCGCCGATGAACGCACGCCGCTCTGGGTGCTCGACGCACTGTGGGCCATCGCGAGGAAATCCGGCGAGTCCGGCGAGCTGCACCGCCTGAGCCAGCTCATCGTGAAGGCGCGTCCGCGGAATCCGATCGCGCGGAACAACTTCATCCGCCTCTCGCTGCTCCGCCACGCGGACGAGGGTGAAACCCACCAGCTCGCGTCTGATTTTTTCAAGGAAGCCCCGGACGACATCAGCCGCGCGGTGACCTACGCGCTCTCGCTGTTTTGCCAGGGCCGTGTCTTCGACGCAAAGGAGACGCTGCGCAAATTTCCCGAGCCGGAGCTGCGCCAGGTCGAACCCGCGCTGTACTACGGCATCTTCCTCCAGGCATCGGGCGAGTCGGAAAAGGCCGCGGGATTTCTCAAGCTCGCCCAGGGACGGACGCTCCTGCGCGACGAGGAGGAACTGATCTCACGGGTGAAACGCGAGTCGCGGTTCAACACCCTTGCGCCGTCGGCGAAGCCGTCTGCCGAGGCCCCAAAGTAGGCGGGCGACATTCCTCAAGTTGCCGCTGCATTCCTCGCAAAACGAAAGCCTGCAAGCGGACTCGCGGGCGCGACGCCTTTCGAAAAGGCCACGACCTTGAACGCCGTGCCCATGAACTGAGGGTGCATGAGCGTCTGAAATGCGCGACGCTCCCCGGCATTCGCGCCGTCGGCGAAGTGCTCCATGCCGAGGCCGACCGCGAAGTGATGCTGATCCGTGAAGCCCTCCAGCCGCAGCCCCGCCGATTCCGCAGCCTCGATCAGGCTGTCGAATTCCACGTGCGCCGTGAGGTCAATTTCGCCGGGCTGCGCGAGCAGATCCGGCTCGCGGCGGTGGTTCGCATACGCCGAGAGCGTGCCCGCCGTGCGCGTCGGCGCGTAGTACTCGTGCCGGGGAAAACCGTAGTCCACCGCGAGCACGAAACCGCGCCGCATCGTCGCCGACACTTCGCGAATCCACGGGGCAACCGCGGCATTCACCTCCGTCATGTAGCCCTCCGGCAGCGGTGCCGGAATCCGCGCGCACGCATCGAGCAATTCGCCCGCCGGTATCGGAGTGTCCGCAAACACGAAACTCCCGCCCTGCACCGCGACCACTTGCTCGCGCCATTCGCCGCCGGACCATTTCACAAGATGCACGGGAAACGCATCCGGCAGTTCATTCGAAATATGCACGCCGGCCTCGGCCCGGAACTCATCCAGCGCGCGCGACCACTCCACCTTTCCTGCCAGCGCGCCGAGCCGCTCATGCTGCCGCGCCTCGATCTTTGCGAATGGCTCGATGATGCGATACCGCGCCGCCTCGTGGCACTCGGGAAACATCGCGCGCAGCCCGCCCAGCACATCCGCAGCGAGATCCCCCGCGTGCGCGCCCTGCTCGATGATGGTGAACTCCGCAGGCGCATCCAGCACGCGCCACATCTCCGCAATCTGCCGCGCGAGCAGCCGCCCGAAGAGCGGCCCCACGCTCACATTCGTGAAAAAATCCCCGCGCCGCCCGATGCACGCGCGACCCGACGCGTAGTAACCGAAGTCCGCGTGATACAGCGCCAGCTCCATGTAGCGACGGAACGGCATCGGCCCGCGCACGGCGATTTCGGAACAGATGATGTCGGACAGTTCTGCAGGCATTGCATTCGCGCGACAATCGCGCTGCGCCACGCATAGCCTTCGAGCGCGATGCGCAAAGGAGAATTCGTACGCACCCCACGCAAACTAAGAACCGGCGAGGCCGCAGGCTTGTCCCTCCCGCACACTCCCACCAATCTCCGAGCAATGCTCACCCGCCTCCTCCTTTCCGCCTCTCTCGCCACATCGCTCGCCATCGCCGAAGACTGGCCGCAATGGCGCGGCCCTCGGAGCGACGGACGCAGCACCGAGACCGCATTCCCGACCGCGTGGAGCAAGAGCGACAACGTCGTCTGGCGCACCGAGCTTCCCGGCGAAGGTCACGCCTCGCCCATCGTCTCCGGGGGAAAAGTCTTCACCGTCGCAGCCACGCCCGACACCGGCGACCGCGTCCTCATTTGCCTCGACCGCACCACTGGGAAAAAACTCTGGCAGCAGATCGTGGTGAAAGCTCCCGCGGAGCACGTCCACAAGGAAAACAGCCACGCCTCCTCCACACCCGCGTGCGATGGCGAGCGCGTCTTCTGCACATTCCTCGACGGCAAGGAAGTCGTCATCTCCGCGTACGGCCTCGACGGCAAACAGCTCTGGCAAAAGCGCCCCGGGAACTTCACGAGCGTCCACGGATTTTGCAGCACGCCGATTCCATACAAGGACAAAGTCATCGTGAACTGCGACCACGACGGCAACGGCTACATCGTTGCACTCGCCCGCACCGATGGACGCGAACTCTGGCGCATCATCCGCCCGAACCACACGCGCAGCTACTGCACGCCCATCATCCGCCAGGCTGCGGGCCGCACGCAGATGGTCCTCAGCGGATCAAAGTGCATCGCCAGCTACGCCCCTGACACCGGCAAGCAACTCTGGATCGTGGACGGCCCCACCGACCAGTTCGTCGCCTCGCCCGTTTATTCGGAAAAGACCGGCCTCTTCTACATCACCGGCGGCTTCCCCGATCATCACATCATGGCCATCCGGCCCGACGGCAGCGGCAACGTCACCAGCACGCACGTCGTCTGGCACCACCACAACGGCGCAGGCGTGAGCTACGTCCCCTCGCCCATCATCGAAGGCGATCACTTCCTCGTCACCGACGACCGCGGCTTCGCGCACGCCTTCGACGCGAAGACCGGCGACGTGGTGTGGAATGAAAAATTCGGCCGCAGCCACGCTTCCATCGTCAGTGCCGCCGGCCTCCTCTATTTCACGAATGACGCCGGCGTGTGCCGTGTCGTGAAGCCCTCGGAAAAATTCACCACCGTCGCCACGAACGATCTCGGCGAACCCACTTACGCCTCCCCTGCCCTCAGCAACGGCCAGATCTTCGTCCGCACCGACAAGGCGATCTACTGCATCGGGCAGATGCGGCAGGCAAAAAAATAGCCGCCTGCAAAGTAGGCGGGGTGTTCAACCTCGCGCGGGCGAGCGCAGCGAGGCGGAGGGCGGTCTGGCGAGTTGCGTGCGCCTTTCGCTCCGCGCCATCCCGCCGCCTGTGCCCATCCTGCCACGCGAGGTTGGAAACCCCGCCTACGTTGCGCTGCCACGCCGCCACACAACTGTCCGGTCAATTCTGAAAAATGAAATCTTTACGAACCGCCCCGGTAGATGCGCGCGATCTTCAGCAGCAGCGCCTCGAGTTCGCGGAGGTAATCGTCCTCCTTCATCTCCGCCTTGCGCCCGCGCAGAGCCGAGAGTTCGCGTTCCAGCGCATCGCGCTGCGCACGCTGCTCCGCAGTGAGCGCGCGCTCGGCGGCACTGCGGACAAGGTGAATCTGCGCGCCACGCTGACCATCGGGCGTGGCACCGTCCTTTCCCTTCTTCGCAAGTCGCACGCCGGAAAACCAGTCAGGCGGAGTGCCGAGGCCGTCGCCGTTGTCATCAAGCAAGGAATGCTCCGTAGCGATGCGGCCCTCGTCCTTGTAAAATTCAGCAGTCTTGCGCGCGGCAGTGAGCCAGGCCTCCAGCAGCGAGGTCTCACCATCCTTGTCAATGTCCGCCGCAGGATCCGCGATGGCCTGCGAGAGGTAGCCGCCGAAGCGCGAGTAGTTGTTCTCCGAGCCGCTCTTCGTCGCCGCCACGATCACGCGGCCCGGCGCAGCGAGTGGCTTCAGCCAAGCACCGCTCGATGAGAAGGCGCACACGACGATCACCGGACGCTGAAATGGCTTCAGCCAGGCCGCAATTTCCGAGACCGAAACATCGTCCCCGCGCAGGTTGAATTTCGCATCCTTCGCATCCGCCGTGCCGTGACCGAGCAGCACGAGCCATAGCTCATCCGCGCCATCGTGCGGCTCCGCATCGAGCGCCGCCTTCAGCCGCTCGCGGTCAGACGCCGCGGGCTTCGCATCGCCGGCATTCTTGCCGAGGCCGACGGTGACAGCCTTTGCATTCGCCGCATCGCACGCGCGCTGCCAGTTCGCCGCCCATTTTGCAAACGTGTCCGCATACTGCTCCTCACCTCCCGCGCTCACCGCGATGATGACGGATGCACGATCCGCGTTCTCCTCCGCGCGCGCAAATCCACCGAGAAAGAGAATGACAGACAGCAATGCACAGGCCCCGCGGAGCGCGAAACCCCGTGGCCGCCGACGGAAGGAGGCGGGCTGATTGAAAATGACGAATGACGAATGCGGAATGACGAACCGCAAATCGCGCACACGGACGATGCCCTTCGCCATTCCGCATTCGTCATTCGTCATTGCGCAGCCAGTCTTCATGCGAGTCCCGAGCGGCGGCGCAGGCCCCATTCGCCGAGGAAACAGGCGATCGCGAAGAGGAACATCCCGCCCGTGTGCCAGAGTGGTTCGGTGGTCGTCTCCGTGATCGGCGCCTTCCGCGAGGGAATGTCGCGTGCAAATTTTTCCAACCGATCCACGGTGATCACTTCGCCGCCGGTCTTGCGCGCGAGCTGTTCCATCAGCGCGCGGTTCGGCGCGAGCAGGCGGAATTCATCGGCGTCGAAATTCGTGCTCCATCCGGTCTGCGCGCTGCCGGCATTCGCGCCGCTCTCATTCAGCACCGTCGCCTCCGCGCGGTAGCCGCCGCTCTCGCGCGGAGTGAATGTGGCGATGTAGAGTCCCGCGTCCTTCGGCGAAGGTTCCGCGGGAATGTTCAGCTCCGCATCCGCTCCCTTTGCGCCCGAGCGCTGAATTTTCACCGTCACCCGCGCATTCTCGATCGGCTCAAATTTCACGTCGCGCGCACGCACTTCGATTCGCACCGACTGCGCATCGGGTTCCGCCCTCACCTCGATCGTGCCCGGCACATCCGCGACGAGCCATCGCACCATCTGCCGCCACGCCCGCCCGAGATCCTTTTGCCGCACCTCGTCGCCGAGCCCGCCGTGCCACAAATCACCGATGAGCAGCGCCGCCGTGCGCCCACGGCCAAAGCGCTGCGTGACCAGCGCGGGAAACTCGCGCTTCCCGTCGCTCACCGTCGCAATCACGGTCGCCGCCGGTTTCGCAGTGCCGACATGGTTGAGCACGCCAAACACCGGCAATTCCGCAAGCCGCTTGCGCTCGTCCTGCTCGTTCGTGCGCAGCCGCGCCCACGGCTGCAGCCAGCCCTCGCGCGTGAGCGAGAGCCGCAGTTCGCCCGGCTCCACCGTCGTCTTCGTGTCGAAATAGATCGGCATCATTTCGCCGATCGCCGTGCGCGCGAAGTTGCCATCGCCGAACGACTCCGCACCGCCGAGCATCAGAAAGCCCGCGCCGCGCTCGCTCACGAAACGCTGGAGCAACGACATCTGCGCCGCGGTGAAAAATTCGGCCTCAAGGTCATCAATGATCACCGCGCGATAGCGGAACAACTCCTCCGCCGTCTTCGGAAAACCGCCGACCAGCTCATTCGCATCCTCTGTCCCGAGACGCACCATCACCGGCTGATCATATCGCTCGATTTCCTCCTTCGACTGATTGCCAAATCCACGGAACAACGGATTCGACGATTCGCCCGCACGCCCGCGGAACTCAAACTTCGGCTCGCGCTTCGCAATGCGGATGAGCGCGACGAGCTGCGTCTCCTCCTCGCCCTCGATCGCACGCCGCAGAAATTTGTATTCCCAATTTGGCCGTCCGCTCACGTAGAGCACGCGATACGGCCCCTTGCCGCGATCCACGGTCACGACGGATTCATTGTTCGCCATCGTCGCCTCCGCAGCGCCCGCATTCTTCGCGCCGACGACGAGGCGGTAAAAAACAACGCCCGGTTTTTCCGGGCGCACCTGCAGACGGAAGACAACCTTCGCCGCGCCGCGCGGAACCTTGAGAATTTCCTCCGCCGCCGGCTTCGCATCCGCAGCCGCGGGCTCCGCGTCCTTCACTCCGTTTGCAGCGATGGGAAAAAGTCGCGCCACAATTTCCTCGTCCGCAAATCCCGACACCGCGACATCCGCCTGCACACTCACCGGCGCGTCGTCAAACGACGTGAGCGTCACCGCCGTATTTGTGATCGCGAGATCGCGCCCGACATTGTCCGTGCCGAAGACGACGGGAAATACTGGCGGCAGTCCCTCGATGGCAGCCGCAGCCGCTAGATCGCTCGCATTGCCGTCGGTCATCAGCACGATCCCCGCGAGCGGCTGCCCGTGATGCCGTGCGGCGACCTGCCGCAGCGCGTCGCCGAGCGCACTCGCGCGGCCATCAAAGTTCAGTTCGCCAAACGCATCCGTCGGCCGCAGCCGCGAGTCGGCGAGATAGTTCCTCACCTCAAAATTCTCGCCCAGCGTCTTGCGCCATGCGCTCCGCTCGCCCAAGAGCACCTCTCGCATTTCCGCACCGCGCGACAGCTTTGCACCCGGCTCGTTCAGCGTGAGGCTGCGGCTGTTGTCCGCGACGACCGCGAAGACATTCGCCCCCGGCTTCGCCTTCTCGCGGCTCCACATCGGCTCCAGCAGGCAGGCGAGCAGCGCCGCGATGCCGAGCAACTTCAGCAGCGCGCACGCAAACTTCAGCGGCCCCGCCGCGGCGCTGCGCACATATGACCATGCGACAAAAATCACAGCGCCAGCCGACACCAGCGCTACCGGCATCAGCCAGGATTTCCCCGCGAAAAAAATTGCCGCAAAAACCATCAGCGACTCCGTCCGAGTTCCTCGTAGTAACGCCGCACGCGGTCGGAATACTTCGCCGGAACGGGATCGCGATCGATCGGCACAAGCGATTCCTTCGACTCGCGCCTCGCGAGTTCCTCCGTCACGCGGTTGCGAAGTTCCGCCAGCGGCCTGCTGATTTGCGATTTCACGATATCCCACTTCGGTGATGCGCCCTCGCGCTTGAACTCCGAGCGCACGACCTTCGCCGCCTCGCGGATGTCCGAGACCTCGCGGCGCAACTGCGGCGCGTCGAGCATCTCCTCCACGTTGCGAAGCCGGTCGGACCAATCCACAAAACCGTCGCCCGTGAGCGGTGCGCGCTGATCAAACTGCGGCCCGCCACCGCCGCCACCGCCCGCATTGTTGCCGCCGTTTCGCGTGCCAGCGGATGATGCCAGTTGCGCCAGTCGCGAAGCCGCAGGCTTGCCACCCTCCTGTTCGCCGCCGCGCTGATCACCCGGCTTCGCAGCGGCAGACTGACCGTCGGCATTTCCCTGCGAACTTTGCGATTCCCCATCGCCGCCAGTGCCGCTCTTCCCGCCCTGCTTGCCTTCGCCAGCACCTTTCCCCTGCTGCCCCTGCCCCTTCTGTCCATCGCCTTGCTGGCCATCCCCTTTTTGTCCCTGGCCCTTCTGTCCGTCACCCTTCTGTCCGTCGCTTTTCTGGCAATCCCCCTTCTGACCGTCGCCCTGCTTCCCGTCGTTCTTTTGGCCATCGCCATTTTGCCCCCCACCTTTCTGTGAATCATTTTTCTTTCCGTCATTTTTCTGTCCATCACCCTGCTTCCCGTCGCCGGGCTTCGCTCCGCCTTTTTCACCAGCGTCCGATTTTTCTCCGCCCGGCGCCTTCGCTTCACCGCCGTCGCGAGACTTTGATTCCTTCTCCTCCGCACCCTCGCGCGAATCGCCGCCCTTCCGCTGCCCCGCCTCTGCGTTGTCAGCCAAATCAGGACGCGCCTGCGCGATCTCGCGTTCAAGCTGTTTGCCAAGCGAATCAATTTCCGCACGAGCCTGACGCAGCGCCTCCGCCTCGTCGCCGAGCACGCTCTCCGCCGCACGCTCGACACCCTTCTTCACCTTCTCCACCTCGCCGCGCGCCTTCTCCTCGAACTGCTTCACCTGCGAATCGTATCCGCGCCGCGCGAGCTCGCCGGCCTTCTTCAACGTCTCGTCGGTGCCCGCCTGCGCATTCTCGCGCAGCGTATCGTAAAGCTGCCGCGCCAGCAGCGGCTCCGCGGCCTCGGCCTGCTCGGACACCTTCTGCATCTGTTCGCGCAAATCGCCGAGCCCCTTCTGCTGCTGCTCAAATTCCTGCGCCAGCTTCTCGCGCGGACTCGATCCATCGAGCGTGCGACGCTGCTTCTCCTGCGGCTTCGCTTCGAGTTCGTCCGCGATCTTCTGCTGCTTCTGCGCAAGGTCGCGCGCGTCCGCGCGCATCTGCCGCATCTCGTCCTTGAACTGCCCGCTCGCCTTCTTGCGCAGCTCATCGCGCATTTTCTTCAGGCCCTCCTCCGCGCGTTTCCCCTCGGCCAGCGCGCGTGAGGCCTCGCCCTTCTGCATGGACTCCGCGGCCTGCTGCGCGTCGTTGCGCGTCTGTTCGAGCTGCTTCCGCTCCTCGGCAAAACGCGACTGGTTCTGCTCCTTCTCCATCTTCTGCTTCAGCTCGTCCGCATCCGCGAGAAGCTGCTGCTCCTCCTCGCGCAACCGCTTGAGCTGACGCCGCGCCTCCTCGCGCTCCTTCTCCGTCTTCGCCTCCTCGATTGCATTCTGCAGCTCCTTCACGCGCTCATTGATGTCCTGCTGCCGCTGCGCGAGTTCCTTCAGCCGGTTCAAGACGGCGAGCTGTTCCTTCTGCTGCTCATTCTGCGGCTGCTCCGCCTCGCTCTGTTTTTCGTAACGCTTCTTCTCGTCCTTCATCTCGAGCTGGTCGAGCTGCGCGCGCTGACGGTCGCCCTGCTGCTGCCCCTTGCCCTTGCCTTGCTGATTTTTCTGCACGCGAAATTCATGCGCCGCGAGTTTCAGCAGCGCATTGTAAGCCGCCTGCTCCGCCGCGAGCGCATCCGGCAGCGGCGCGATCACCTTCTCCGCCGCCGTGAGATGCCCGAGCGCGCGCTGCATTTCCTGCATCACCGTCGCGACCATCGCCGCCGCCTTCGGCTCCTCGATTTTCTCCGCGAGCTTCTGCGCCATGCCGAGCGCCTCCGACTGCGAATCCTTCACGACCGGCTCGTCCTTCATATATTTCTCGCTCGGTGCAGGCGTGCCGACATTGTCCTCCGCGCGCTTCAGATTCCACGTCGCGGTGATGATCTGCTTCTGCAAATCCGCAAGCTTCATCGCGTCGCCTCCCGCACCGCCCGGCGGCGGCTGGCCGCCAGAGCTGTCGTCGCCGGGACGGTAGATCTCCTCGAACGGCCGCACCTCCGCGAAGAAGATGTCGCTCTGCGTGCGGCGCGGTTTTCCATCCGGCCCGATATCCTCGGCCCACACGTGCCACGACACGAGTTCATCCACCTTCACGCCGATGTCCTCGAGCTTCAGCACATGCTCCAAGTGCAGTTTCTCATCCGCCTTCGACTCCTGCGCGAGCACGATCTCCTTCGTCTCGCCTCCGCCGATCGAATAGCTGATGCCCGCCCCGCGCAGGCCGAAGTCATCCCACGCATCCACCCGGAATGCGACCTCCTCGATCGGCGACACGCGCTGGTCGCCCTTCGGCGTCACGATCTTCAGTTCCGGCCTTCGGTTTGGCAGTGCATCGAGGGAAAATGTCGCAGCCAGCTTGTTCGCACGACCGTCGGCATCCTTCAGCTTCAGCTCCCAAACCGCACTCTTGCTGACAGCGAAATTCTTCAGCTCCGCGACCGCCTTTGCCGGATCGATCACGAGCGGCACGATGCCCCCATCCTTCGCCACGAGCTGCGCGGACTGCACGGGCTTGTTGAGCTGGAACAACACATCGAGCGTCGCGCCCTGCACCGCGCTCACGCGCCGCGTATCGGCGATCGCTTTGTCCGGCAGCTTCGCAAATTGCGGATACCGCACGAGCGCATCCGCGCGTTCGAGTCGCGGATGCTCGAAGACCTTCACCTTAAAGTCACGCGATGCGCGGCCCGCATATTCCACGCGATACGAAAGGTCGCCGGACACTTCCGGCACGCCGCCGCCGAAGACCGGATCATCGAGATTCTTCACCAGCGCGATGCGCTTCGCAGGTGCATTCACCGGACTGAGCAAAAGCGCCGCCTCACTCGGGACACTGCCTCCGAATTTCGCGAGCACCACGAGCCCGCTGCCACGCTCCAATTCCACATCGCCCGGCGTAACCGTGATCTCTTCGGCGCTGCGACTCGCGACAGTCGGCGCCGGATTTTCCGACGAGGGCAGCAGCGCGGTGAACGACCATCCGAGCAGCGCGAGCATTGCGAATTGCAGCACGCTCGCGCCGGCGAGCTGCCAGCCGGGCACCGTCTCCACGCAGTCGCGCTTCCGCACTTCCGCCACCGCATCCGCGACGACACGCTTCTGGAGAAAATCCAGTTTTCCAGTCGCGGAATCAACACGTTGCTCGACTGCAGTGACGAGCAGCGCGTGCAGATCCGGATGCCGCTGCTCCACACTCCGCGCAATCGCCAGGTAGTCCGGCTCCCACTTTGCAATCATCTGGCGCACAATGATCCACAGGGCGACCACCGCAAAAATCAACCCGGTGATTGCAACAGGCCCGCGCACATTTTCGTGCGAAAGGAAAAATGCAATGCCACCAAGAATCAGCCACGCCACCGCAAACCACAGCATGAGACGGAGAAGCTTTTGCCGCCGGACGACGGGTTCCAGCGCGGACTTGAGCAGAGGCAGTGTCATGGGGTGACCTCGGGGTTGCGGTTGGCTGCGGAGAGTTTCGCAGCGATGGCAGTTTCCACCAGCAGGAAGATCACCGCGGCGACGACGAGCCAGCGCCACAGTTTTTGCTTTTGCTCGGCCTCGGTCGCGGCGGCGTGGATGCCCGTTTCCACAGTGGCGGCGGACGCGATCTTGTTTTCCATCGGCAGGGCGAGCGCGGCCAGTCGGTCGTGCGCGAGCGGCGACGTGCGACTCTCCTCGGGATCGAGATTCACGACGTAGCGAAGCTCGCCGGGATTCGCGACATAGATTCCCGGCAGATCAGTCGCGGTGAACTTTCCGCCCGCCGCAACCGGCGTCTCGGTGCCGTCCGGCTTGCGCATCGTGAACGGCTGCGCGCCGGGCGGCAGCGCGATTTCGTCGCCGACAAAATACTGCGCGCGCGACGGCGGCAGGCCCGCGCTTTCGTCGAGCAGCGCATGCATCATCGGGACGAATTTCGACGACAGCGCAAGCTGGCTGTCCGCCGGACGCCAACTGCTCGTGAGCACGACCACGCCGCCCTTCCCAAGCGGCACGCGCAGCACCGCCGGGTCGCGGCTCTCGAAGCTCGCGAGCACGCGCGCGCCGGGAAGCTTCGCCGCGTCCACGCGGCGGCAGTGCCAGAAGTGGATCTTCGTAAAGTCGCTGAAACGCGGATCGGCGAACGGCGCAAAGAGCGGGCTCTGGAAATCAATCTGCGCGAGCAGCGCGTATTCGCGGACGCTGGCTTCCTCGGCGGTAAGGCCAGGGATTTCGAGCAGCCGCCCGAGCAGTGCCGCGCTCTTCGCGTCGGTGAAAGGCACGACGACGAGCTTGCCCTCGCGGGCGAACTGCCGCGCGGCGGCGACCTGCGCATCCGTCGCACCGTCGCCCAGCACGACGAGCTGCGTCGCGTGAAACTCAAACGTGGCGACAGGATCATTTGCACGGCGCGCGATGATCTCGATGATCTCCTGCGTGGTTTGCTGAAACGCGCGGCGAAGATAGAACAGCGAGCCGCGCGTGTCGTCGTCCGCATCCGCGCCGAGAAACATCACCGGCATCCGGCGCGGCTGCGGCGGGAGCAGCCAGAGCGTGTTGTCGAAGTCCGTGTCATCGCCGGTGAGCGTGAGCTTCTCCACGCCTGCGGGAAATTTTGGCACGTGCACCACGCGGCTCTGCCCCGCCGGGACATACACATCGCTCGCCGCATCCGCCGCAGCGCCCCACGCGAGACGGAAGCGTTCCGTCTTCGCCTCCGCCGCATTGCTCACCCGCACACGCATCCCGCCATCCGCGTCCTGAGATTCCTTTTCCTCACCGCCGACGAGCCACTGCGGTGCGGCATTCCCGGTTTTCGTCGCGGCCACCGTCTCAAAGCGCACGGTCACATTCGCCGGCCATTCGAGCCCTTGAAGGCCGTCGAGCCGCGCGCCTTCCTGCATGTCGGTGATGACCACGATCTCGCCGCGACTCGGCACCGCCTCCCGCGCACCGCTGATGAGATCGAGCGCCTGCAGGATCGCTGCGCCGAGATTCGTGCCGCTCCATCCGGGGCTCACCGCGGCGAGTTGCCGCACCGCTCCGGGAACGCGCTCGCCGAGCGGCGTCGTGCGCCAGCGCCCCATGTCCGTGAGCACGCGCGAGGTGCGGTCGAACGCAACGACCGCGACATTGTCGAGCGGCGTGCTCGCACTCAGCAGCGCCTCCGCCTTTTCCTGCGCCTGCTTCCAGAGCGTCTCGCGCCTCATGCTTGCGCTCGTGTCCACGAGGATCGCGAGCCGTCGGCCCGGCCCATTCGCGCCAGTCTTCTGCGCGCTGCTCTCGCGGAAAAATGGACGCGCGAATCCAAGCGCGAGCGCCAGCAGCACGAGGCAGCGCAGCAGGAGCAGCCAGAGATTTTCGATGCGGCTCCGGCTCGTCACGCGCGGCGGAGTCGGCTGGAGAAACATGAGCGAGCTGAACGGCTTCACCTCGCGCGTCGTGCGCCGGATGAGATGAAAAATGATCGGCCCCGCGACCGCGAGGGCGCCCAGCAGAAACAGCGGGGACAGAAAATTCATGCCGCCGCGCCTTTCCGCCGGATGAGTTTCCCGCGCCCCTGCCGCGCCTTCAGAAAATCAAACAGCGCGAGTTCCAGCGGCTGCGATGTGTCGAGCAGCACATGCGAAATGCCGAGCTTCTGGCATTCGCCACGCACGGCTTCCACATGCGCTTCGAGCCGCCGCACGTATTCCGCGCGCGCCAGCGAAGGATCGAGGAACAGATCACGCCCGCTCTCCATGTCGAGAAAGCGCGCCGCCTGATCGAAATCAAACGTGCGCTCCGCCGGATCGAGCACCTGAAAAACGACGGCCTCGTGCCTGCTCGCCGTGAGCAGCGCCAGCGGCCCAGCGAGCGATTCCACAGGCGCGAGCAGATCGCTGATGAGCACGATCAGGCTGCGCTTCCGCACGAGTTCCGCCACGCGGCGCAGCGGCGCGGCGACATCCGTGCTCGTCCCGCCGCCGGGTTTTTCCAGCGCAAGCATGAGATGACGCAGATGCCCCGGACGATTCCTCGCGGGAAGATACTCGCGCACCTGTTCGTCGAACGTGAGCAACCCCGTCGCGTCGCCCTGGTGCGAGAGGAAATATGCCAGCGTCGCCGCGAGCGTGCGCGCGTAGTCGGCCTTCGAGTATCCGCGCGAGCCGAACGCCATCGAGCGGCTCCCATCCACGAGCAGGCTGCAGCGCAGGTTTGTCTCGTCCTCGAATTTCTTGATGAAATACCGATCCGTCCGCGCGACGAGCCGCCAGTCGAGATACCGCGGATCATCGCCCTCCACATACGGACGATACTCGGTGAACTCGACCGAGAACCCGTGATACGGGCTCCGATGAATCCCGTGCCAAAACCCCTCGACCACCGTGCGCGCCCGCAGTTCGAGATTCCGAATCGCCATCAGCGCCGCGGGATCGAGGAAGCTCCTACTAGCGGCAGACGGCGGCACGCTCATGATTCGCCGAGTTCGCGCAATTTCCCCCGGTAGTCCTCGCGGGCGAGGTCGTCGGCGTAGCCTTTGTTCCTCAGTGCGATGGCCGGTGCGATGATCTCCTGGCGGACATTGATTTCCTTCTTCCAAAGCTCCTGCCACAGCACCCGCGTATTGGTTGTGATGTCGCCGACCATCTCCTCGTCGAAATTTGGCCGGAAAAGATCCACGGCAGTCTGCAACTCCCGCCGCATCTCGTCCTCGGTCGGATGTCCGGTTCGCTCGATAACGAGCCGGAACGCACGCATGTCCTTTTCCTCCAGGCGGTGCAGCTTCGCGATGAGGATGTCTGTCGGATGCGGCAGAGTGAGACGTACATTGCCAATCTGCGTGCTCCAGGCACGCGCACGCCAAATCGGACTGGTGCGAAAATTCCCCTCCACACACACCTGCACATACACGTTTGGCTCCTGATCCTTTCCCAGTCCTGCGTTTCGGACGACCTCGTTGAGTTCAGTGTATTCGTCGCCCCACTCCCCGCTGAAAAGATCCACATCGTTGCTCGTGAACGACGGATCCAAACCAAGTTGAATTGGCGAGGATCCAAACAACGTGAGCGAGTATTTCCTGCCGGGCGGAAGCGCCGCAAACAACCGGCGCAGCGTGCGGCCAGCCGGAGTGTCCCAATCAATTTTCGGGGACCACAACACGGCAGGCACGGGGCTTGAAATTGAGGTTTTCATCGAGAGTAAATGGTGCCGTCCAAAACACCCGTGCCTGCTCCATGAGCCGGTTCGTCACGCCCTTGTCCGCCGCAAGCAGGCGAGCCAGCCTTTTGTCGCGGGGAGAAAGCGGCTTGCCCTGCTTCGCCTTCAGCAAAATGCGCGCGGCCACGCGGGCCTTGTGCCAGCTTGGATCGAGTGTTTCGCGCTTGGTCATGGTGCGTGGAAAGTAGCAAGTCAGCGGTGATTTGCCAGCACGCTCATTTCACCTCGGCCAGCACGCGTTCGATCACTTTGCCGACCGACACACCCTCCGCCTCCGCGCGGTAGTTCACCAGCACACGGTGCCGCAGCACGGGCGCAGCGAGAGCGATGATGTCCTCCTTCGTCACGTGCGAGCGGCCATTTAGCAGCGCGCGCGCCTTTGCTCCGAGGCTGAGGAATTGCGCCGCACGCGTGCCTGCGCCCCAGCTCACCCAGTTGTTCACGAAGTCCGGCGTGGCAGTCTGGCGCGGGCGCGTGCTCGCGGCGAGGCGCACGGCGAAACGCACGAGATCTTCCGCGATGGGGACTTTCCGCACGAGGGCGTGGAAACGCAGCACATCCTCGCCGGTGAAAAGCGGCGAAATTGCTTCGCCCACGGCGGCAGTGGTGCGCTGCACGACGGCGACCTCGTCGTCCTCGGGCAGGTAATCAATCACCACATTAAACATGAACCGATCGAGCTGCGCCTCGGGCAGCGGATAGGTCCCTTCCATCTCGATCGGGTTCTGGGTCGCGAGGACGAAGAACGGCTCGGGCAGCGCGTAGCGGCGGCCGCCCGCGGTCACCTGATGCTCCTGCATCGCCTCGAGCATCGCGGCCTGCGTCTTCGGCGGCGTGCGGTTGATTTCATCCGCGAGAAGCATGTTTCCGAAGATCGGTCCCGGCACGAAGACCAGCTCGCGGCCACCCGCGGC
Source organism: Chthoniobacterales bacterium (assembly GCA_038238025.1). Classification (GTDB taxonomy): domain Bacteria; phylum Verrucomicrobiota; class Verrucomicrobiia; order Chthoniobacterales; family Chthoniobacteraceae; genus SXWH01. Next base: position 21,233 of record JBBRYC010000057.1, on the reverse strand, counting down.
TTCTTTCAAGATCTCCACGCCCGTGATGTCCGTCGGCATGAGGTCCGGCGTGAACTGGATGCGGCGGAATTCGAGGTGGAAAATCTGCGCGATGGATTTCACGAGCAGCGTCTTCGCGAGTCCGGGCGCGCCGGTGATGAGGCAGTGTCCTCCGGCAAAAAGCGCAATGAGGATTTGTTCGATCACCTCATGCTGCCCGACGATCGCCTTGCCAAGTTCGGCGAGGATGCGCGGGCGCGCGGCGGTGAGTTGCTCGAAAGTTGCGGCGTCGGTCATGGGAAAGGAGTCAGGGGTCAGAGGTCGGGAATCAGGAAGTCATCGGACACGCTGCGTGCGAGGCACGCTTTGCTTTTCCGGCACGACTGAAATGAGGAATCCTTCGGGACTTTGGATCATCGAGCCGAGCATTCTGCCGACTTCGGCACAGAGGGCGGTTAGTTCACGATGCTCGCCGACGGCGATGTATTCGCAGTCGCGTGCAAAGTCCAACGAACTGTCCGTCTCGCTGTTCTCTCCGTCGCAATCCGTGAGCTTGCTCACGAAATGCGCCGGGTATCGCCGCTTCGCCCAAGCCTCGCGCAGATTCAGGCAGACCGAGCGCGACGAGCGGCGAATCTGCGAGGTCAGCGCGTAGCGTTCCTCCGACGGAAACCGCTTGCTGATCGCGAAGACGCGCATCGCGAGTTCGTAGCCGCGTTGGTAAACGTTCAATTCCTTGGCAGAGCGGACGGACATGGGAGGAAGGGGTCAGGGGTCAGGGAGTCGGGCGTCAGAAACCCAAAGCGCGCGCGAAAAGCAAATACTGACTCCTGCCCCCTGACTCCTGACTCCTCTCCCATCAGTGCGTCATCGCCCAGAAGATGATGTTGATGCCGAGCGGGAACGCGCGCTTTTCCGAGAACTCGTGGAAGAACCAGTCGTTCTCGCCCTCGCGCTCCCAGCCGTCGCCGTTGTCGGTGTTGTGCGTGGCGATGACCATGATGCGGCCCTTGTCGTCGAGCAGCGCGCGCACATGCACCTCGGTGCAGTCCTCGACGCTCCCGTCTTTTTGCGGGTGCCGCTCCCACGTCACCCCGTTGAATTGGCTCTGCGCACCGAGGCGTTCGTTCGGCACCTGGAGTTTGTTTTTCTCCACATTCAATGGGAACACGCAGCTAAAGATGCCGTGCGTCATCGGCAGCTCCTCGAATTCGCGCTCGGGAAAGACGCGCTTCATCTGCTCGGCGAAACATTCCCACTGCCACTCGCCCCAGAAATCGTCAGCCATCAGGAATCCGCCGTTGAGCAAAAATTTTCGCAGGATGGGAATTTCCTCGTCCTGCAGGAGCAGCGCGCCCGGTTCGACCATGTAGATAAACGGGTAGTCGAACAGCGCCGGATCGGTGATGCGCAGGATGCGCCCGTTCGGGTTCACCTTCATCGAGGTCATCTGCTGGAGGCGGAAGGAGAGGTTGAGATCGCTGTCAGGGAAATCCGTGATCCAGCTCGCGGAACTTGGCGAACCGTTCGGATCACTGTCGCGAATGATGCGGCAGAAAGTGAAACCGTCGCGGTCAAAGCCCGGCGCGTATTTCCATTCGGGAGTGCCCGTGCTGTGCGAAGCGACCTCGCGCGCGGTTTTCACCACACGCACATCCACGGGGACACCGCCCTCGCTGTAATAGATCGGCCCGTCGCTGTAACGCCGCCCGCGACGCTGCGCGAAGCCCACGCTCGCGAGCGCGAGCAGCATCAGGAGAAACAGGGCGCGTCGTGATTTCATGGCTTCTTCTTTGAGCCGGCGGATGTGTCGGCCTTTGGCTTCGTTGATTTGGCTTCCAACTCCAGCAAGAGGCTGTGCGCCGCGCGGAAACGCGGTGCCTCCTCGAGTGCAAGCAGCACTTCGCGCTTCGCTGCGGCGTCGCCGGTCGAGTGGAGAATGCGCGCAAGGCGGAAGTGAATCTCCGGCAGATCGGGCGGATTCAGCGAGAGCATCGTGCGGTACGCGCGGATTGCGCCGGGCTTGTCACCGGTGGCTTCGCGCGCCTCGGCCATCGAGCGATACGGCGCGGGTGCGAGCGGATTCACTGCGATGAATTGCGCAGCGTTCGCGAGCACTTTCGGCCAGTCCTTGCGTGCGGCGGCGATCTCCATCAGCCGCTCGTAGGCATCGGGCGCATCGCTGCAAAGTTCCGCGACCTTGTTCAGCATCGCCTCCTCCTTGCCGCCCTCGCCAAGTTCGCGATGCACGCGCGCAAGCATCGCGTAGGCGCTGCCGGCGTCGTGCTGATCGGGATACAAAGCGATGAGTTTTTTCAGCGGTGCTTTCGCAGCCTCCCAATTTTTCTCCGAGAGCAGTTGCTTCGCCTGCTCGGTCAGCGCGGTGAAGTTGTCCGGGGTCTTCGCGGCCCACTCCTTCAGTTTTGTTTCGCTCGCGAGTGTGGCGCGGTCGGGTTTTGTCCAGTCGAGCTTCGGACCGGTGGCATTCGCGAGGCCGCGCGCGTGCGCGGCAAAATCCGCGTCCAGCTTTGCGATCGGCGCAAAGCGTGCGGCGAGCGCGGCATTGATCTCCACGCCGCGCGCGAGGTCGGCGAGCAGCGCGCGCATCTTTTCCACGCCCCACTTTTTCACCAGCCACTCCACGACGAGCGACGACTCGAAATACGCAAACTGCAAATGCGCGGCTGTCTTCGGTCGCAGAAATGCCCCGCTGAGTTTGCTCACCGGCGTGAGTTCCGTGCCGAGGATCATCGCGCGGTAGCGCGGCGACATGTGCTCGCCCCAGCTCGCGTGCTGCTGCCGTTCCTCAAAGACGCTGATGCCCTCGCTGAGCCAGCGCGGCATTTTGTTTTTCGTGAGCGTGAGCGTGATGACGTGCGTGAACTCATGCCACAGCACCGCCTGCCAGTTCGCCGTGCCGCCGGGCCGCGACGCTGGGCTGTTCGCGGTGATCACGCGGCCAAAGCACACACCGAGATAGCCCGCGCCACCCGGCAGCCCGAACGTGCGAATCGCGAAATCCTTCTGGTCGGGAAAAATCTCCACGACCGTTTTCCCGGCGGGCGGCATCCCGTATTTTTTCGTCAGCGTCGCGTGTGCGCGTTCCAGCAGCGCGAGCACCTCCGTGCCGTAAGCCCCGGCCTCGCGCGGCTCCATGCGGACTTGGAAATGTTCGCTCTTCAACACGGTGAAATGCGCGATGGTGTCGCGCAGCGTCGTGAGGTTGAACGCGACGACATCGTAAGGGTCGGCCTTCTGCACCTCCTCGGCGAGCTGCCATCCCTCGTCGTCCTTGCCGAGCCGCAGGAGATCCTGCGCGAGCTGGATTTTTGCAGGCACAAATGCCGCGTCCCATTTCAGCGCCTCGCGCTGCAACGCAGATCCCTCGGCGAAGCGATATTTCTGCGAGAGCTTGCGCCCGATGAGATGCGGCACCGAGGGATTCGTCGGCCACAGCTTCAGCGCCTCGGCGCGCGCAGACGCAGCGGCCTTTGCATCCGAGCGGAGATTTGCGAGCACCGCACGGAGGGCGTGCGCCTCGGCGTGGCGCGGGTTTGTGCGCATCACTTCGGCGAGTTGCGTGTCGGCTTCGGGATAATTTTCGGAATCAATCGCGTGATCCGCGAGCAGCATGTGCGCGCCGGCGTGGTTCGGATTCAGCTCCAGCACCTTCGCGATCTGCTCCTCCGCCGATTCGTCGTCGCTCGGCGCGAACGCGCGTGCGAGGCCGAAGTGCGCCTCGGCATTTTCGGGGAATTTCTTCACCGCCGCCGCGAAGCTTTTTGATGCGAGCGCGAAGTCGTGCTTCGCCAGCGCGAGTTCGCCGTTCGCGAGATATGTGTCGGGAAAATCCGGGCTCATCTTTTTCACCGGATCGAAAAACAGCTCCGTCACGCGCTTCGGATCGGCACCGAGCAGGATCGCCGCCCTGCCGAGCGCCACGCGATCCGCCGGCTCGCGATATGCCCACTCACGCTGACCGCCAAAACGATCCATCTCCTCCTTCACCTTTTGAGCGCGCTCCGTTTCACCATTCGCAAGAAATACGTCGTAACCCGCGAGCCGCAGCCGCAGCGAATACGGAAACCGCTCCAGCGCCGTGGTGATCGTCTCGCGCGCCTCGGGATATTTTCCCGACGACATCAGCGCCTCGGCACGGAGCAGCGGCCAGTCCTCGACTTCCGGCTGCGTCTTTTCCGCAGCCTCGGCGACATCCGCGGCGTCGCCGTATTTTCCGGCGAGCAGTTGCTTGCGCACGTCGTCCATTTCCGCGGCGGTGCAAAAAATCGAGCACGCGAAAAATGCCACCGCCGCGAGTGCCGATGATCCGCCGGACAAAGCGGATCGAGGGAAAGTCGGGGAAGACATCGCGCGGAGACTACGCGCGCGCTGGCGTGAGACTCAAGCAATCTGCCGGGCGGAAACATCGCTCCTTCGCTGTTCGTTGGTTCCGACGAGAGCGGACCAAAGTAGGCGGGGTTTTCCAACCTCACGCGGGCGCGCGCAGCGAGGCGGTGGGCGGATGGGCGCTTTCCAAGCGCCCTGTGTCGTGTGCGACAGCGGTGCGATCAGTTTGCACTTGCGAGTCACGGCGCTTGAAAAGCGCCGATCCGATCCGCGCCATCCCGCCACCTGCGCCCATCCTCCCGCGCGAGGTTGGAAAACCTCGCCTACTTTGTTACGCGCCTCCGTCGCACTCGGAGCGCTACAACTTCGTGCCGCCGACTTTTGTCCACGGCGTGAAGGCGCCCATCGCGTGCTGCTGCACTTTGCGCTTCCAGATTTTGTTTCCGCAGAATGCAAACAGCGTGTCCTTGTCCCTGCCGCCGAGCGCGACGCCGGTCACGCGGCTGCGATCGGGCACGGGGAGGATCACCTGCGTGGGGCCGTCGTCGGCGCTGATCTGGATGCCGCTCTTCGTGGCGATGAATTGCCGGCCTTCGAGCGAGTAGCACACGGACTCCGCGCCCGCGTCGTCGTCCCAGTCGGCGACGTGCAGATGGAAAAAGCGCTCCTTGTTCGTGAGCGTGCCGTCGGGGTTGACTTGGTAGCTGTAGATCCATTTCGAGTGCCCGTCGGCGACGGACAGCAGCCATTGATCCGGGCGAACCGCCATGCCGGTGGCGAATTTCATGCCCTTGTCCACGAGCGTCTTTTTTCCGTCTTTCACAAACCACACGGTGGCCGGGTCGTTCGGCTTCTCGCCGTTGCTCGTCACGTAGAGTCCGCCATCGGGCCGCGCGAGGACGGAGTGACCGAAGATGCCTTCGAGCACGACGCCGCCACTGCCCGCTGCGTCATACTTCATGACCTTGCCTGACTTTTCCGAGACGGTGTAGAGCGTGCCGTCCGCGCCGATGCTGACGCAGTGCGCCGCGCCCGTGTCTGCAGCGAACACGCTCACTTTGCCATCGAGTCCGATGCGGTGGATTTTGTTGTTCGACGTGTCGGCAAAGAACACCTCGCCGCCCGCATTGCACGACGGGCCGCGCGTGCTCTTGAAGCCCTCGGCGACGAGCTGCCAGCCCTCGCCGGGGACGATGATTTCCTGCGCCCGCGCCGCACTCGGGCCGGCTTTCACGCGTTCGGGCCAGCCGCGCCACAGGTACGCCATCGCCTCCTGCCAGTGTTCCGCGTAGCCCGCGACGTGGCGGCCTTCGATCGTGCGGAACTGGTAGTCGTAGCCGGAAAATTTCAGCGCCTTGTCCATCTCCTGATCGAGCACGAACCAGTCGCCCGCGCAGTTCTCCATGTCGTGCGTCGCCGTGGTGAAAAAGCCGCGGATCGGCTTTGCCTCGAACTTTCGCACCATCGTCGGGAATTCATGCCCGCCTCGGAACGCGACGAAACTCCCGCTCGCGACATACACTCGGCTGAACGCATCTGGCCGATTCCACGCCGCCGCGAATGCCGCGATGCCGCCGCTGCTGCCGCCGGACATGCAGCGATCATTGCCGTCGGTCGAGAGGTTCAGGTTGTGTTCCTTTGCGATGAAGGGGAGCAGTTCCTCGACGAGGAAGCGCACGTTATTGTCGTCCACGGCGTCGTATTCAAAGTCACGATTGCGGCGGCCGAGCGTGCCTTGCATCGGCGCGGGCACTTCGCCAGGCCGCACGAAGACGCCGACGGTCACGGGCATTTCCTTCGTCGCGATCATCGTCTCCATCATCGTCTTCTCGCGCGGGTTGAAGCCGTCGGTTTTCACGTACACGCACGCGGGCTTCGCCGCATCGTACTGCGCCGGGATGAAGACGGTGACCTCACGCACGGTGCCCGGAAAAACTTTGCTCTGCGTGAAAGTGAACACCTTCGTCGTGCCCGGCAAAATGTCCCCGGGCTTGATTGCCGGCGGCTCGTATTTTGGAGGGCCCGCATTCTCCGCCATGGAAAGTGAAACGGCGCCCATCGCGGCCAGCACGGCGAAAAGCGCTGTGATTCCGGCGGCGCTCCAGCGAGCGGGCAAGGTGGATTTTTGAATCGTGTTCATGAGATGGATGCTTGATCGCGTGCAGTGAGGAGCGCGCCGGAGGACGAATCCTAGGACGGGAATGCGCGCTACTTTTTTGCAGCCGAGTCCCACCACTTCGAGAGACGCGCCGTCGGCACTTCGGGGAGCGCGAGGCCGGCAGCGGCGTAGTGCGATGTGTCGTTGAAGAGCGTGAGGCGGGCGTGCGACGGATCCCTGAAGTCCACGATGTTCAGCGCGGCGGGAAGCTGATCGAGATTGTCACGGTAGCGGCGGGGATCGAAACCCAGCAGCGAACTGAGCAGGAGCCGGATGGTCGCCTTGTGCGAGACGATGAGCACATTTTCCGCAGGGTGCGCGCACACGATCTCGATGAGCGCCGGCAGCGCACGCGCGGTGACCGCCAGGCCGCTCTCGCCACCCTTCGGTGCGAAGGTGTAAGGATCGCGATCCCACGCTGCGGCCTCTTCGGGAAATTGCGCTTCCACTTCGCGCCGCGTCATCTGCTCCCAGCGTCCGTGCGAGATTTCGCGCAGCCCATCGCGCTGGCGAACCTCGAAGCCGTGCGGCTCGGCGAGGATGCCCGCGGTCTCGGCAGTGCGCCCGAGCGGCGACGCGTAGATCGCGGAAATCTGCTCGCCTCCCAGCCGCAGGGCGAGCCTGCGCGCCTGCTCACGACCTTCATCGGAAAGCGGGACATCGGTGGCGCCTGCGAACCGATCCTCCGCGGTGAGGATCGTCGCGCCGTGGCGGACGAGGAAGACGCGCGTATTCGTGGATGCCATGGCGAATTGCTAGCCGAGCCGGAGAGACGTGTCCATGCACGGAAATCGCGCCACCGCCCGCGGGCTACGGCTTCGCAGCCGGCACGGTTTCCATCCGGCTGCGATCGAAAATCAGCTTCGCGCACAGGCCGGCGAGCACGAGGATGATCACGGAAAGCAGGATCACGAGCGCATGGGGATTTTTCGGCGGCGGCGTCGGTGGCTTTTTTTCCGCGGGCCTGCGCAGCGCGACTGCCGAGGGCGTCGGCCCGCCCTGGAAAATCTGCACGGCGGCCTGGAGTTCTTTCACCGTCTGGTAGCGCCCGTCCTGCTCCATCGCCATCGCGCGGCGCGTGATCGCCGCGAGGGTCTCGGGGATTTTCCCGCCCGGGATGTGCCGCAGCACACCGGTGGACTGCGCGCGTCTCGGCCCCTCGGTTGCAAACCGTGCCGCCACTTTTCCATCGGCCACGCTCTGGATCACCTGGTCAACGTCGTTCCCGCTGATCGGCGGCTCGAGCGTGAGCATGTGGTAGAGGATTCCGCCGAGGGAATAGATGTCCGTGCGCGCGTCGAATTTGTCCGTCTCGCCGCGCGCCTGCTCGGGCGGCATGTATTGCGGCGTGCCGAGGACCATGCCTGCGAGGGTCATCATGCCCGAGCCTTCGTCCTGCCGCGAGGAACTCACGAGCGTCCGCTCCGGCTCGGTGCCGGCGGCCTCGTTCCGGCCGGAAGCCCGGGCGAGGCCCCAGTCCATCACGAGCACTTCGCCGTATTCGCCGAGCATGATGTTCGCGGGCTTGAGGTCGCGGTGGATGACGCCCTTCGAGTGCGCGTAGGCGAGCGCGTCGCAGATTTTTTGAAAAATCGTGAGCAGCGCGCTGAGGGAATATTTTTCCAGCGCCTCGGCGTCCCCCTTCTCGATCCGGTTCAGCGCGTCCTGGAGCGTGGCGCCGCGCACGAGCTTCATCGTGTAGAAGACGTGGCTGTGCTCATCCACGCCGAGTTCGTACACGGGGACGATGTTCGGGTGCTCGAGCTGGCCGGTGATCTGCGCCTCCTCGATGAAGCGCACGAGTTCCTCCTGCATGCCGCTGTTGTGCATCACCTTCATCGCGACCTTCCGGCGCAGCAGCTTCTCCTGCGCGTCCACGATCGCGCCCATGCCGCCTTGCGCGATGACTCCGCCGATGTCGTACTTGCGCTCGCGGAGGAATTCCGCCGGCAGGTAGCGGTTCACCACGGCGCTGTTCGACCAGAATGGATCGGAGTCGGATTCGAATTTCAGCCGTCTGTGCTGCATCGTCACCACGCCGAGCCGGACGATCTGGTTTGGAAAAAGGCGCGTCTTCTCCGCGATTTTCCGATCGGCGACGTACGTGCCATTCGAGCTGCCGAGATCCTCGATGAATGAGTGGTCGAAGTTCACGATGAGTTTTGCGTGCCTGCGCGAGACGCCATCCACGGGCAGCACGAGCGTGCAGCCGGCCTCGCGTCCGATCACGTAGTCGCCGGGCGTCACCTTCGTGCGCAGCAGTTCCACGCCGTCCTTTGTGAAGATGAGTTCTGTTTCCGGTGCGTTCATTCGAAGTGATCGTTCAATGCGCACCGGATATCAGGACGAACATTAGGCGACAAACCGAATCAGCCGTGTGGATGGCGGCGCGCATTTCTGCCATACGTGCGCGGTGAAAATCCTCCGCAGCCTCCGCAGCCTCCCACTCCTCGCCGCGCTCGTCGCATTTCTCCCGGCCCCGCTTTCCGCAGCGCGGCTCGAAGTGCTCGAAGTGCGCAGCGCGAAACTGAAGAACAATCCCCTCGGTGATCCGAGCACCCGCCGCGTCGCGGTGCTCGTGCCGGATGGATCGAAAAATGACGCGCCGCTGCCGCTCGTGATCTACCTGCCGGGCTGGGGCGGATCCTCGGAGGATGTGATCGCGCAGGGCGGCGGATGGCTCGCGCGCACGGTGGACAAGATGGCGGGCACGGGCCTCGCACTGCGCGTCGCGGTGGTGGACGGGCGCTCGCATTTCGGCGGCAGCCAGTTCCTGAATTCCGGCGCGACGGGCGAGTATGCGGACTACGTCGCGGATGAAATCGCGCCCGCAGTCGAGGCGCGCTATGCGCTCGCAAAGGAGGCTGCATTCCCGCGCATGATCGCAGGGCACTCGAGCGGGGGCTACGGCGCGCTCATGCTCGCGATCTCGCGGCACGAAAAATTTGCCGCCGTCGTGGCGCTCTCGCCGGACAGCGATTTTGAAGTCACGCACAAGCCGATCGTCTCGCAGGCCTCCGTGCGCGCGATCACCCCGGCGGAGATCGAGAGGGTGATGACTTCCGGCGCGAAGTCGCGGCTGCCCGGCGACGGCCTCGCACACATGGTCATGGGCCTCTGCGCAAACTACGCGCCGGTCGCCGGAAAGCCCGGGCGCTTCGAGTGGCTGTACGACGAGCGCGGGAAATTCCGCGCGGAGGCGTGGCAGCGCTGGCTGGATGTGGATCCGCTGCACGTCGTGCGGAAGCGCGCGGATGCATTTGCGCCCACGCAACGCGTGTATCTCGACGGCGCGGAGCACGATGAATTCGGCGCAAACATCGGCGCGCGGAAAATCTGGGAAGTGCTGCGCGAGCGGAAGTCGCCCGTCACATTTTACGAGTCGCCCGGCCATCACAACGACCACCTCGCCGACCGGCTCGTGCGCGGGCTCGGCTGGGTGCTCGGGAAATAGGATGAACGCAAAACGCCCGCCCTCCGTTGCGGAAGGCGGGCGCTGGATTTGAATTTGCGTCGGCCCGGTTAGTCGCGGTCGTCGGACTTCTTGGCGCGCTTTACCTCGACGATCACGCCCGCGGAACTGCACGTCCAATACACATCGCCCTCGTCGTTCACGGTCACGTCCGTCGGCTCGGGGTCGCCGGAATGCACGAGCGTCCGCACATTGGTGCGCAGGTTCAGCTCCCAGACTTTGTTCTGTCCGCCATTTTTTCCGGACACTCCCGGCGTCGGCACTTCGGTACAGTACAGGCGGTCGCCCTTCTTGTTCAGCGCGATGCCCACGGGCTTGTTCAATCCTTTCAGCAGCACCGTCGTGCTTCCCGTGCCCTTCTGCTCGAGGATCACGCCCGCGGTTTTGCACGTCCAGTAAAAGGTGCCGTCCTTGCCCACCGTGATGTCCGTCGGCTCCGGCTCGCCCTTGTGCAGCACGGTGCTCGTCGTGCCGTCGTAAACGGAGACGCTGTTCGTGCCGCCCTTCGATCCGGGGATGCCGGGCGTGGGGAGCTGCGTGTAGTAGATATTTCCCTCGCGATCGACGGCGACGCCGCTGGGCTTCGCCAGGTTCTTCAGCACGGGAGTCGTGACGCCATTGCGATCCTGTTCGAGGATCACGCCCGCGGATTTGCACGTCCAGTAAAGGCTGCCCCTGCGGCCGAGCGCGAGGTTCGTGGGCTCGGGTTCGCCCGTGTGGAGCGTGGAGATTTTGCCGTCATCGAGATCCAGCATTTTCACGGCATTGCCTGCGCCGGCCACTCCGGGATTCGGCACTTCGGTGAAGTAGATTTCGTCATCCGGCCCGGCGACGATGCCGGTGGGCCGATGGAGGCCGCTGGCGACGACGCGGGTCGTGAAATCCTGCGCGCGCGCAGTGACGAATGTGGTGAGCAGCGCCGCGCCGAGGGCGAGCGTGCGGAGGGTGATGATGGCTGGCAGTAGTTTCATTTGTTTTTTTTGTTTGAGGTCGCGACTTGCATGACCCGTAACAAGCGACCGCGCGGGAAAGTTCCCGGCGTTGCGAGATTTTGAAAAATAATCCCTTTGGTCTGTTCGCAGCGTCGCGGATACCGTCCGCCGAGATTTTCCATGGCACCGGAGTCCTCACATCCAGACGAGAGCGCCGCCGCGCGATTTGAAGCGGCGGCCCTGCCGTGGATGGGCGCGCTGCACCACAAGGCACTCTCGCTCACGCAGCGCCCCGCCGAGGCCGCCGACCTCGTGCAGGACACGTTCCTGCGTGCCTACCGATCATTTTCCAGCTTCACCGAGGGAACTAACTGCAAGGCGTGGTTGTTTACCATTCAGTATTCCATCTTCGTGAACAGTTACCGCAAATCGCAGCGTGAACCGGAAATGGTCTCGCTCGATGAATTGAGCGGGACCTTCGATCGCATGCTCGCCGATCCGGAATGGGAGCGCGCTGTCAGCGATCTTTCAAATGCCGGCCTGGACTGGTCCGGGCCGGAAGTCACGAAGGCGCTGGACGACCTCCCGGAAAATTTCCGCACCGCCGTGATGCTCGTGGACGTGGATGAATTCAGCTACGAGGAAGCCGCGGGCATCCTGAATTGTCCCGTCGGCACACTGCGCTCGCGCCTCTCCCGCGCGCGGCAGATGCTCTTCCTCGCCTTGCGCAACTACGCACAAAAAATGGGCTTCCTCCCGAGGACTCACGACTGACATGCCCGCACCCGACCGCCATTTCAAAGACGAGATCCACGACCTGCTCGACGGGCGGCTCGACGCGGCGGCGCGGCTCGAAGTCGAGCGGCATCTCGAAACCTGCGAGGAATGCCGCCGCGCATTCGACGCGATGCGCTGGACGAAGAAATTTGCCGCCTCGCACTTCGCCGCGCCATCGGAGGCACCTGCGGAATTGCGCGAGCACATCCTGCGCTCGCTCCGCGCGGAAATGGAACCCGTCAACATCATCACCCCGCCAATCGCGTGGTGGCGGTCGCGTACGATCCTCGCGCTCGCCAGCGCCGCCGTGCTGATGCTCAGCGCAGTCCTCGCATTCGTCCACTTCACCAGGAAGCCGCCGATGCAGGCGATCATGGCAGATCTTCACCGCGATTACCAGGCGCAGCGGCTCACGCTCGAATTCACCACGACCGACGTGAGGGAAATGGAATCCTACTTTGCCAGCCACGGCGTGGGCTTCCAGACGCGCGTCTTCGATCTGGGCATGATGAAATACCAACTGGTCGGCGGCCGCGTGGATCGCGGACGCCCGCAACCCGCCGCGCTCTTCGTCTATCGCGGGCCGGATGATCGTGTGCTGGTCTGCGAGATGTTCGCCGGAAAAATGGCGGACCTTCCCGCCGGCGCCGAAGTGCGCCAGCATCAGGGCTTCCGCTTTCAGATCTATCGCAACGGTGATCGCACCGCCGTCTTCTGGCCCGAGGGTGCGATCCTCTGCGTCCTCATTTCCGACGGCCCGCCCGAGGATGTCATCCAACTGGCGTTCGCAAAAGCAATGCCACCCCCGCGCTGACGACTTCGCGCGAGCCGGAATACGCCGACGATTTTCACCTCCATGAATCCTATGAAACGCCTCCTCCTCTCCGCACTCGTCGCAGTCGTGAATTTCTCCTGCCACGCCGCAGCCCCGCCGCAACCCGAGGAGGCCGGGACGGTCGCGTGGGGACGCGATCTGAATGCGGCGCTGGCTGCCAGCAAGCAATCCGGCCTGCCTGTGTTCGCGCTGTTCCAGGAAATTCCCGGCTGCGCGGGCTGCAAGCAATTCGGGCGCGATGTCCTCTCGAATCCGCTCATCGTCGAAGCCATCGAATCCGCGTTCACGCCGCTGCTCATCCACAACAACAAATCCGGCAAGGATGCGGAAGTCATGCAGCGCTTCAGCGAGCCGGCGTGGAACTACCAGGTCGTGCGATTTCTCGACGCGGATGGCGGCGACATCATCCCGCGCAAGGATCGCGTATGGGAATCCGGCCCGCTCGCCGAACGCATGATCGCCACGCTCGAAAAGGCAAAGCGGCCCGTGCCTGCGTATCTGAGACTCGTCGCCGCGGAAAATTCCGCGCGGCTCCGGCAGGCCGTCTTCACGCTGGATTGCTTTTGGACCGGCGAGATGGAACTCGGAAAAATCAACGGTGTGGTGACCACGGAGGCGGGATTCATGAACTCGCGCGAAGTCACGCTCGTGCGCTACGATCCCGAAATCATCGCGCTGCCGAAACTGATCGCCGCCGCGGAAAAAGTGCGCTGCGCCAATGCAGTCCACGTCCCCGCGGCAGAATTGCAGGATGCCCGCGCATCGAGACTGCAAGTCGGAACGATTTCCGGCTACCGCACAGCGCCCGCTTCCGATCAGAAAAAACAAATCCCCGGCACAGCGGTCGCGGGACTCGCGCTCACCGGCGCACAAGCCACGAAAGTGAACGCATGGATCCGCACCGATCCCGCGCAGGCCCTCGGATGGCTCACGCCTTTGCAGCGTGCGCGGGTGAAGTGACGGGGCAAAGGCCGCCGTCTCTCAAAGCGCATAACGGAAGTCCGTCGGATGTTTTTTTGAACCGCAGAGGAACGCAGACGGATCCAAAAAATCCGCGTTCATCCGCAGTTGAAGGCGCGGCTCAGCGCACGACACCAAATTCCGCGCGGCGATTTTTCGCCCACGCAGCCTCGCCGGAACCTGCGTCCGCGGGCAACTCCGCGCCGAAGCTCACCGTCTGCAAGCGGTGCGCGGACACGCCGAGCTTGATCAATTCCTCGCGCACCGTGAGTGCGCGGCGCTCGCCGAGGCCACGGTTGTATTCGGGAGTCCCGCGCTCGTCGGTGAAGCCGGCGATGATGATGCTGTTGCGTTCGCCGCGGCAGAAATCCGCGACGGCTTGCAGCTTCGACCGCTCGCCCGCGCCGACGGCGGAACTGTCGAACGCAAAATGCACCGGCGAAAATCGCGAGCGGTCCACATTTGATCCGAGGAATGAAGCGCCCTCGGTGCGCTCGGAAAGCGCGGTGCCGAGCGGCGTGCCGTTCACCGAGTCGCTGTCCGAGCCGCCGCCGCCTTTCCGCCCCGTCGAGGAGCAGGCTGCGAGTGTGAGCGCGGCGAATGAAACGAGAAGGCGGTGGGATTTCATTGCGCAGAGTCATGCCGTGTCCGCCGTGTGCCCGTCGAGTGAAAATGTTTCGCCCCTTGGTCCGGTCGCAAGACTTCGCGCTGCGATTCATTCCGTGTACGTAGGATGAAAAAATAGTGAAAGAACCGCTTGCGATATTTTTATCGGATCTGGTATTAGTCCTACTTCAGCCCCAAACCGATACCCCCCTCATCCCCCCATGAGAACATCTCGACGTCTGTCCCGGGCACGAAACTGCGGATGGTTCCCAGGTTTTGTGTTTAGGTTTGTGCTGCTGTCGTTCCTCGCGCTTGGATGCCTGACGATTTCAGCCCGTGCGGCGAATTCCACGCCAACGACTCCGCCGAAAACGGTGCCCCTCAGGAACAGCATCCTGATCCTCGTCACCAAGAATCCGAGCGACCCGTGGACGGTTTCCCAAGTCGAGGGGATGGTGCGCTTTTTTCAGGAACAGACGCCGCCGATCATGCCGCTCATCGAGTATCTGGACTGGCAATTCGCATCAGCCACGGAGCAGGAAGGCCGCATGGCCGACTATTTTGCCGCAAAGTATGCGGGAAAAAAAATCCGCGTCGTCATCGCGCAGGGTTCGAGGGCGGTGCCGTTCCTCGTGAAATTTCACGACAGACTTTTCCCGGAATCGCAGGGAGTTTTTTGCGGGAACCGCAACCCGGCAAAAGTCCGGCCTCCGTGGCTCACGGGCGTCACCGAAGTGGATGATGCACCCGGCAGCTTCCGGCTCGCGCACAAGCTCCAGCCAGACCTCCGCCGCCTCCTGGTTCTGGAGGATGCGACAGACTCCGGACGCGCCCAACTGCAGGCCATCCAGGCGGCGTGCGCGGCCGAGGCGCCGAACATCCGTGTCGAACTTCTGAAGACAGAAAACATCCAGCAGCTTTTCGAGGCGGTCGAGTCACTCCCGAAGGATGCCACGACCGCGGTGCTGATGACCCGTGCGAAGCTCGGACGGCAGTTCATCGACGAACTGCGCGACCGGTGCACGGTCCCGATCTACGGGCTGCGCGCGCCGCTGGATCTCCCGGGAAGCCTCGGCGGTGTGCTGCTCGATGGCGAGGGGCACGGTGCTGCCGCGGCACGACTGGCACTGCGCCTTTTCCGCGGTGAGCGCGCCGAAGCGATCCCCGTGCTCGCCGATCCGCCGCCAAGGCTGACGGTCCAGTATGATCAGATGATGCGCTTCGGACTTCCCTTCGGCGCGCTGCCGCCGGGAACCACCGTGCTCGGCCGCCCGCCGGGAATTTTCGAGACCCACGGGCGCACGATGGCCATTGGAGGTTCGCTGCTCCTCGTGCTGCTCGCCACCGTCGTCTCACTCACCTGGATGCTCCGCCAGAAGCGCGCCTCGGCAAAGGCGCTCAGCCGGTCCCTTTCCACACTGAATGCCACATTCGACTCCATCTCCGACGGCGTGCTCGTGGTGGATTTGAATGGCAGCATATCGAGCTTCAACGGACGCTTCCTCGAAATGTGGGGCATTCCGCCTGAGCGGCACGAGCACGTGCGCGACGAGGTGCTGCTGCGCTTTGTGATGCGGCAACTGAAGGATCCCGCGGCATTCGTCGCCCGCGTGAAAATCCTCTACTCACACCCGGAGGAGTGCAGCTCCGACCTCGTCGAATTCAAGGACGGCCGGGTCTTCGAGCGCGATTCGCGGCCGCAGCGGGACGGCGCGAATATCGTCGGCCGCGTGTGGTCGTTCCGCGACATCACCGGGCGCATCTCCGCCGAGCGGGACAAGCACCACCTCCTCGATCAGCTCGCGCAGAGCCAGAAAATGGAGGCCGTCGGCACGCTCGCCGGCGGGATTGCACACGACTTCAACAACATCCTCACCGGCGTCATCGGCTACTCGGAACTCGCCCGCGCACGGCTTCCCTCGAGCCACCCGTCGCACGAGGATCTTGGCAGCGTGCTGGCCGCCGGAGATCGCGCGCGCGATCTCGTGCGCCGGATCCTCACTTTCAGCCGCAAGCACAAGCCGGAAAAATCCGCCGTCTCGCTCAAGCCCGTCATCGGCGAAATCCTCCACCTCGTCCGCGCGACGATCCCTGCCTCCGTCGAAATCAAGGCCGATCTCCAAAAGGACGACGACTTCGTCCTGGCCGACACCGCGCAGATCCATCAGGGCCTCCTGAACCTCGCGACCAACGCCGTGCACGCCATGGGCGGCGGGCCCGGCACATTGAGCGTGAGCCTCGACACCATCAGCGGCAGCCCGCAGCTCGCGCGCGAAAATCCGCGCCTGCTCTCCGGCAGATGGGTTCGCGTGAGCGTCGGCGACACCGGCCACGGCATGGACTCACTCACGTTGCGCAGAGTCTTCGAGCCCTTCTACACCACGAAGCAGCCCGGCGAGGGGACCGGCCTCGGCCTTGCCGTCGTCCACGGCATCGTCACCGCGCACGCTGGCATCGTCACCGTCGAGAGCGCGCCGGGCAAAGGCGCCACCTTCCGTCTGCATTTCCCGCTCGCGGAAAAGCCCGCCGACGCACCCGCGCCCCGCACCGGCGAGATGCCGCGGGGCCACGGCGAGAATGTGCTCGTCGTCGAGGACGAGACCACCGTCGCGGAAGTCGCTCGCAATTACCTGGAAAGCCTCGGCTACCGGCCCACCGTCTGCCACACCCCCCAGCAGGCCCTCGCGGAACTCCGCATCCGCGCACACGACTTCGCCGCGGTGCTCACCGATCTCAGCATGCCGCACATGAGCGGCCTCGACCTCATCCGCTGTATCCGCGTCAAGCACCCGGGGCTGCCGTGCGTCCTATGTACCGGTTTCGTCGTCTCCGCTGCCACGGAGATGGAAGCCACGCATCTCGGCGTCGTGGATGTCGTCACAAAGCCCTACACCCGCACCGATCTCGCGACCGCACTGGAGCGCGCGCTGCACGGAGTGAAGGTCGCCTGATCCAAAACGGACCTGCGATCCGCGCGAGCCATCGGACGCAGGATCCGTCATTCGTCATCCGTCATTCGTTGAATGTCGAACGCGCCACGCTTGCCAATCGCCCCCCGCCCCATACTCTCCGCGCCCATGCTCCTCCGCCCCCTCCTCGCCCTGGCCTGCGCCGCTGCGCTCGCGACTGCGCAGGACGCTGGCGTGATGGCCGAGCAGCCCACGCCATTCTCCGTGTGGCTCGATCTCGTCCTCCTTTCCAAGCCCGGCGCTGCGAAACCCGCGCTGCCGATCTGGTTCGAGTCCTTCCAAAATGAACCCGTCGCCGCGAAAGACAGCGAGCCGCCGAAGACCGTGTACCGCATGCGCCTGCGCCGCATGCCCTCGCTGCACCGCGAGATTTTGCTGCGGGTTTTCTTCGACGACCTCCCCGGCGTGCAGCCCGCCGTCTCCGCGTGGACCGAGACTGGCCGCGAACTTTTCCGCGGCCCGGCGATGGGCGTCGGCGCGGGCCTGCCGACGCATGAAAGCATCACCGTCCCGCTCGACGGCGCGGACTACCTCGACATCGCCGTGCCCGGCGACGGCAGCAACCTCCGCGGCGTGCTCGCAAGTTCGCTGAAGGACAAGACCGTGAAGCAGACGATTGATTTCCAGGCTGCGGCGGACGTGCAGGATCCCTTTGGCAATCTCCCCGCGACCCAGCCTGCCGAGGAGGACTCGAAGCTCTTCGGCCGCGTGAAGGCGACCGTGGACACGGACATCGTCCGCCTTTCGCGGAATGGCGATGCTGTCGGCCAGTGGCAGTTCGATCTCGCGGGCCAGCCGCTCACCGCGGTCGTCACATTCGAGGTGCTGAATGCCGACCTCGCAGCGCCGCCAGTCGTCGTCGCGAATGACGGCCAGCCCGGCTACGCGAGCATCCACTGGCCCGACCTTTCCGACCCCGGCTACCGCGGCGAAGCACGCCCGCTCGAGTCCGGGCTGCGATTCCAGTACACCGGCTGGGTGCGCGCGCAATTCGTCATCCCCGGCAATCTGCTGCACTACGGCAAGAACGCCGTGAACATCAGCCTCGCGCCTGACAGCGGCACCATCGCGATCCGCAATGTCGAGTTGCAACTGAAACACAATTGGAAACATTTCGACTACATCCTCACTCCAGCCAGCAAATGAAACGCTTCGAACGAAAGTTTAGTGCCGCATTCACGCTCATCGAGATATTGCTCGTGATCATCATCATCATCTCGCTGATGGCTGTGCTGATCCCGAACATCCAGAACGCGATGAACCAGTCGAGGAAAGGCACGGCGCAGATTTACGTGGCCAAGCTCGTCGGCGATCTCGGGCAGTACGAGCTGGTGAACAAACGCCCGCCGAGCACCGAACAGGGCCTGCGCTCCCTCGTGGAAAAGCCAAGTGGCGATCCCGTCCCGCGCATGTGGAGCCAGATCGAGACCAAGCTCGAAAGCGATCCGTGGGGGACCGAGTTCCAGTACGAATTCCCTGGCAGGCACAACCCGAAGAGCTTCGACGTTTTCAGTTGCGGCCCTGATCGACTGTCCGGCACCGCGGACGACATCGGAAACTGGGACCCCGCGGAGACCAAGTGATCTGAAGGGTTCGGTGCGCATCGCCGAAGAGGATTCACCCTCCATGGAAAAAACGGCGCGACTTTGCGGAATCACACGCCGCGCCGCGCTCGCCACCATCGTCTGCGTGCCGTCGCTTGCATTCGTCGCGGCATCGTCTGCCGCACCGCAGGGTCAGATCAGAAGGCATGAAGTCGCGTCCTCCGTGCTCGCAGCCGTCAGCTACGACACCGGGAAGCGGGTCCTTGAACTCGAATTCCACTCCGGCGCGATCTACCGCTACTTCGAGGTGCCCGAGGAACTTTTCAACCGCCTGCTCGCCGCCGAATCGAAGGGTCAGTTCTTCGGCGCAAATATCCGCGACAAATTCCGCAGCGAGCGCGTGAAACCCCGCAATGCAAAATGACGAGGGACGAAATCAAGCTCGTCGTCTTCATCCTCGGGGCATTCCTCGTCGGCGCGCTCGTGCAGCACTGGCGCACACGCCTGCCGAACACGCCCGCCATGCCGCCCACTCCCCCGCCCCACGGCTGGGCCAAGCCGCCCTACGTGCTGAAGGAAAAGAAAAGCAGCCGCACGCCGGCACGCGAAACGGAGGAGCAATAGCGCGACAGCGATGCGCTTGCCGCATGAAAGCCAGCCACGAGAATTTGGTGCAAGAAATACCTTGCGCATACATATTCGATATGTATCCTGCGTGCATGAAACTCACACTCAACATTGACGACGAACTCCTGGAGCGTGTCCGGGAGACCACTGGCGCAAAAACCAAAACCGAAGCGATTCACGTCGCACTCAACGAAATGGACAGAAGAAACAAATTGAGGGAATTGTTGGCGAAAGACGATTTTCGGATGACCTCCGCAGATTGGAAAAACGCATGGGAGGATCCGGGTGCGGACGCCGAGGATTTCACGGCAAAGGTCGCCGAGACGCCTGGCAAAACCGCGCCCGCCACAGCAACCCGGAAGCCCGTAAAATATGACCGCAAGCCCCGTCCTCGTCGATAGCTGCTGGTACATCACGCAGATGAAGCAGGGCTTGCATCCCATGCGCACGCTCGAGTCAGTCGCACATGCGCGGGACGTGGCGACCTGCGGCATCGTTCGCGCGGAGGTGGCGCGCGGCATCCGCGATCCGGGGCTGCTGAAAAAATTCCGCGCCCGCTGGGATGTGATGCTCTACGTGCCCGTGGACAACAAGCTGTGGGGTGAAGTCGAAAGCCTCGCCTGGCAGCTCGACCGCACCGGCGTGATCCTGCCGCTCACGGACATCATCATCGCCTGCTGCGCCCGGCGCATCGGCGCGGTCGTGCTCACATTCGACAAGCACTTCTCGCACATCCCCGGCCTTCGCTGCACGGACAGGATTGTGTAGTCACTTCACTGTTTTCCCGCCGGCGGCGTTGTTCTGCGCGACAGTCGCCGTGATGAAGCAGAACCACACGTTCTGCTCCGTGCGCGCAGCGAGTCCGTTTCCAAAAACTGGATTCAACGTGCCAATGAGACGCGGCAAACCGACTGATGCAGTAACATTCGTGGACAGTTTTTGAGTCTCAAACTGCGGCTGTTCCACCTCCGCAAGCCCCTGACCCCACTTTTCCCTTTTCGCAAGTACCACATGGCTCACTCTGACCTGCATATCCACGGACTTGGCACCCGATGATAAAGTGGGTTCCACTTCGAGCGTGTCTCCGACTTCCTTCTTTTCGAAGGCGGTCACTGCGATCGGCAAAGTAATGGGGCGCGGATTTGGGTTAGGGATCTCCGGCATCATGAATTCTGTCGGGTAAATGTAGTAGGTCGTGTTTTCCATGGAAGCGAGGCGGCCCGACTTCATGGAAAACACGAGCAGACGCTCGAGTTTCCCCGCGCTGACAAACTCCTTGTGGAGTTCTTCGTCAGTGAGCCCCTTGCGCTGAATCTCGCCCGCCTTCGCAATGGGCAGCGAGAACGCCTCGTAGGTGATGGAGACATCCATCAATCCTATATCTGCGGCGTTTGGATCAATCGCCGAGGCATGCGCGAGCTTGGTGGTTTTGGCCGCTGCCTTCGGTTCGGATCCACCGGTGGCAGCAGTCTGTGCATGGAGGTTAGAAACAAACGCCAGCGCTAGCGCGGCAACTGTGAGCTTGAGGGGAGGGTAAGTTTTCATGTGAAAGCGTTCCCGCTGTATGCCCTCTGAAACCAAAACACACGAGCGCAAAAGGAATCATGCCCGCGCGTGCATCCGCGATAGCGAGTGGTGCGTTTTCGCGATGGCATTTCGCCAAACGCGCGGGGATGCTTGCGGCTCGTTGCTCTGCTGATTTGGCAGACACTTTCCCGAACTCACCAAACGAAACACACGCACACTATGAAATGCATCCTCACACTTCTCGCCGTCGTCCTGTCCATCGTGAGCGCGCAAGCCGAGCCGCTGCGCGTGTTCATCCGCGGCGGGAAAAAATCGCATGGGCCGAATCAACACGAGCATGAGCGATTTTTGAAAGAGTGGACGCCGCTGCTGACGGAGCGCGGGATGAAGGTGGATGGGGCGCTCGAATTTCCGAGCGAGGTGCAGCTCGATCAGACGGATGTGCTGGTGATGTATGCGCAGGATGGCGGGAACATTTTGCCGGAGCAGCGGCCGCGGCT
>JBBRYC010000056.1:0-44084 GCA_038238025.1 Chthoniobacterales bacterium | reverse complement strand
GGAGGTGATGAACCTCGTCCCGAAGGAAATGGCGCGCGCGTACAAGCTCGTCCCGGTGTGCAAGCTGGGAAACAAGCTTTTCGTGGCGATGGCCGACCCGCTGAACGTCCTCGCGCTCGACGACCTGCGGCAAAGGACAAAGCTCGACGTCTTCCCAATGATCACCACGGAGACGTGCGTGATCGAGGCGCTCTCCGGCGTGAGCCAGTCCAGCACGACGATGGATCAGGTGTTGCGCCATGCCGCCGAGAACGCGGCGACGGACACCGTCGAGGAAGTGAAGGTGCAGAAGCAGGAGATCGATCTCGACCAGATGGCGGTGGACAGCGAGGACGCGCCGGTCGTGAAAATCGTGAACCTGATCCTCGTGCAGGCGATCAAGGAAAAGGCTTCCGACATTCACATCGAGCCCTTTGAAAAGGAGATCAAGCTCCGCTACCGCGTGGACGGCGCGCTCATCGAGGCGACCTCGCCGCCGAAGGCGCTCCAGATGCCGATCGCATCGCGCATCAAGATCCTCGCCGGTCTCGACATCGCTGAGCGCCGCCTGCCGCAGGACGGCCGCTTCCGGATCCGCGTATCGGGCAAGGAAATCGATCTGCGCATCAGCATGCTCCCGACGGTGTACGGAGAGAAGATCGTGATCCGCCTGCTCGACAAGGGAGCCCTCGGCGGAAGCATCGATAACATGGGGCTGGACGGTTACGCGCTGAATATTTTCAGGAAGGCGATCGATGCGCCGCACGGGATGATCCTCGTCACCGGGCCCACCGGCTCCGGAAAGACGACGACGCTCTACACGATCCTGAACGAGCTGAACAACCCGATCTACAACATCGTGACCGTCGAGGACCCGGTGGAATACCAGCTCATGGGCATCAATCAGGTCGCCGTGAAAGCGGACATCGGCATGGGCTTCTCCGAGGCGCTGCGCTCGATTTTGCGTCAGGATCCGGACATCGTGATGATCGGTGAAATCCGGGACAATGAGACTGCCGACATCGCCGTGAAGGCCGCGCTCACGGGCCATCAGGTGCTCTCCACTTTGCACACAAATGACGCCGCTGGCGCCATCACACGTCTCGACGACATGGGCATCGAGCCGTTCCTCATTTCCTCATCCGTCATCCTCACGTGCGCACAGCGTCTCGTGCGGCGCATCTGCCCGAACTGCAAGGAGGAGTTCCAGCCCGAGCCGGAGATTTTCACAAAGCTGAACATCGAAAACGACGGCTCCACGCTCTATCGCGGCGCAGGGTGCTCGCGCTGCAAAGGCCGCGGCTACGTGGGCCGTGCACCTGTCCTCGAAGTGCTGCCGATCAGCGAATCCATCCGGCGGCTCGTCATCAAGCGCGCGAGCGCGGCGGTGGTGAAAAACCAGGCCATCAGCGAGGGGATGAAATCGCTGCGCATGATCGGCATCGACAAGGCAAAGGAAGGCATCACGACGCTGGAGGAAGTGCTCCGCGTGACGAGCGAGGATCACTAGAGCTGTGCCACGCGTGAAGGGACGGGTTGGTTTCCGCGTGCGGCTGCGGTGATTGGTGACTGGTGAACAGTGACTGGTCTTCCGGTTTTTCACGCGGCGAACATGGCTTGATACTTGGCACTTCTCACCAGTCACCAGTCACACCCTGCGCACCTTCGTTGCACCCATCACTTCAACGCTCACACGGCCCCAGCGCAGGGCTTGCGGCAAAATTTGCCGTTCGCGCCAGTTGCCACGCGGCGGCTTTTGCGCATATCACTTCGCGCCGCCTGACGCCAACGCAGGCGGCTGACAGCGCGGTCCCCTCCGGTTTTCGGCGCGTCCGTCAGCAGTGGTTGGCCGAATATCATTTTGAAAACCAATCGTGAATAGCTGCTGCTCATTCCTTCAATCTTCCATCGGGAAGAAACTCCTCGTCGCCATCACCGGCGTGATGCTCATCGCATTTGTCGTCGGGCATCTGATCGGCAACCTGCAGTTCTTCGCCGGCCCACATGTCATCAATGAGTACGGGACGAAGCTGCGGCATCTTCCTTTTGGCGGACTTTGGGTGGTGCGGATCGGGATGATTGCAGCGGTGCTGCTGCACATTTTCACGACGCTGATGCTCGTGAAGGAAAACCGCGCGGCGAAAGGCGCGGGATATAAGTTCAAGGCGAACGTGCAGGCGAAAGTCGCCACGCGACTCATGGCTCTGAGCGGGATCATCCTGCTGAGCTACATCGTGTTTCACCTGCTGCATTTCACGACGCACACGGTCAGCCCGCAGTTTGCGAACTGGAAGGACGGTGAGGACCACGACGTGTATCGGATGATCGTCGCGGGCTTCAGCAACAAGGCCATCTCGATTTTCTACATCGTCGCGATGGTGCTGCTCGCGATGCACCTCAGCCACGGAGCGGCGAGTCTTTTCCAGACGCTCGGCCTGCGGACAAAAAAAATGGCGTCCGGCCTCGGGCTGTGCGCGCAGGTTTTCGCGTGGGTGATTTGCGCGGGCTACGTGAGCATCCCCGTCGCGGTGATGGCGGGGCTTTACGACAAAAAGCACATCAGCGCCGCGAGCGAGCCGTCGTGCTGCGCCGCGCCTGCAACAGCGAAGGAGGCCAAGTAAGATGACCGCCCACTTCCAGCCTCACCCGCAGCTTCTTATTCCTAATCCTATTCTTATTCTTATTCTGCAAGCGGAGCGCGCCGCGGGCGCGGCGGGGATTAAGAATAGGATTAGGAATAAGAATAAGAATTTAGAAGACACCGCAAAATGATCGGCAGAATTGACTCCAAGATCCCGTCCGGCCCGCTCGAATCGAAGTGGGAGCAGCACAAGTTTGACTCGAAGCTCATCAACCCGTCGAACAAGCGGAAGTATTCCGTGCTCGTCGTCGGCAGCGGACTCGCGGGCGCGAGCGCGGCGGCGACGCTCGCGGAACTCGGCTACCAGGTGAAGTGCTTCTGCTACCAGGATTCCCCGCGTCGCGCGCACAGCATCGCGGCGCAGGGCGGCATCAATGGAGCCAAGAACTATCAGGGCGACGGGGACTCCGTACACCGGCTTTTTTACGACACGGTGAAGGGCGGCGACTTCCGCTCGCGCGAGGCAAATGTGCATCGGCTCGCCGAAATCTCGACGGGCATCATTGACCAGTGCGTCGCGCTCGGCGTGCCTTTCGCGCGCGAATACGGCGGGCTGCTTGCCAATCGCAGCTTCGGCGGCACGCAGGTCTCGCGCACTTTCTACGCGCGCGGCCAGACGGGGCAGCAGCTCCTGCTCGGCGCGTATTCTTCGCTGAACCGCATGATCGGCGCGGGCTCCGTGCAGATGTTCCCGCGCGCAGAAATGCTCGAACTCGTGATCGTGGACGGCCACGCGAAGGGCATCGTCGTCCGCGACATGGAGACGGGGAAAATCACCTCGTATTCCGCGGATGCCGTCGTGCTCGCGACGGGCGGCTACTGCAACGTCTTCTATCTCTCGACACAGGCGAAGGGCTGCAACGTCACCGCCGCATATCGCGCTTACAAAAAGGGCGCGCTCTTCGCGAATCCGTGCTTCACGCAAATCCACCCGACGTGCATCCCGGTCGCGGGCAGCTTCCAGAGCAAGCTCACGCTCATGTCCGAATCGCTGCGCAACGATGGCCGCTGCTGGGCCCCGGTGAAAAAGGGCGACACGCGAAAGCCGGGCGACATTCCCGAGAGCGAGCGCGATTACTATCTTGAGCGCATGTATCCCGCGTTTGGCAATCTCGCCCCGCGCGACATCGCCTCGCGCGCGGCGAAGATGCAATGCGACGCAGGCCGCGGCGTCGGCCCCGGCGGCTTCGGCGTGTATTTGGATTTCCACGATGCGATCCTACGCTACGGGCGCGGCACCATCGGCGGCGCGAATATTTCCGAAGCCGAAGCGCGCACGCGCGGCACGGAGAAGGTGAAGGCGCTGTACGGAAACCTGTTCGACATGTATCACCAGATCACCGCGGAGAGCGGCTACGAGCAGCCGATGCGCGTGTATCCCGCGGTGCATTACACGATGGGCGGGCTGTGGGTGGACTACAACCTGATGAGCAACGTCCCCGGCCTCTTCGTGCTCGGCGAGGCAAACTTCTCCGACCACGGCGCAAACCGCCTCGGCGCGAGCGCGCTCATGCAGGGCCTCGCGGACGGCTACTTCATCCTGCCCTCGACGATCGGCAACTACCTCGCGACCGTCGCACCCGACCAGCGACCGAAAACGGATCACGCCGAGTTCCGCGCCGCCGAGGAGGCGACGACTGCGCGCACGCAGAAATTCCTTTCGATCAAAGGCAAGAAGACCGTGGACGAATTCCACCGCGAACTTGGCCTCCTCATGTGGGATCTCTGCGGCATGGCGCGCACGGAAAAATCACTCACGCGCGCCCTCTCGCGCATCCCCACGCTGCGCGACGAATTCTGGTCGAACGTGAACGTCCCCGGCAGCGGCGATTCCCTGAATGTCTCGCTGGAGAAAGCGGGTCGCGTCGCGGACTTCCTCGAATTCGGCGAACTCATGTGCCTCGACGCCCTCGAACGCCGCGAGAGCTGCGGCGGCCATTTCCGCGAGGAATTCCAATACACGGAAAAAGATCCCGAAGTGCAGAGCGGCAAAGTCTGCGCCGGTGACGTGAAGCGCGACGACGAGAATTTCCTCCACGTCGCGTGCTGGGAACACGCAGGCGACAAAGTGAAGCCGCTCCGCCACACCGAGCCGCTCATCTACGAAGTCGCGAAGCCCGCCGTGCGCAGTTACCGATAATGAGGACGTTTCTCCATGCGGGAATCGCGGCATGGGTATCGGTATCGTGCGTCGCCGCAGAGAAGCCGCTCGCCGCGTTGCGCCTGCCGCTGAATATCGCGGCCATCGCCACGCCGGATGTGAAACTCGCCTTCGAAGGCACACCGACGCCCGAGGTGCTCGCGTGGGCCGACGAGGCGGCGAAGCAAGTCCGCGAATGGTGGCCGCAGGTCGCGCGACTGCTCGCGACGGAGAATTTCAAGCCGCCCGCGACGCTCACGCTCCTCTTCAAGCCGATGTCGAAGGCGCCCGCCTTTCGCAACGCCGACGGACTCACGATCAGCACCGAATGGATCACGAAACACCCGGATGATTTTGGAATGATCATCCACGAGATGACGCACGCCATCCAGGACTACCACGGCGTGCCGCGCGACGCGGGCTGGCTCACCGAGGGCATCGCTGACTACATCCGCTACTGGCACTACGAGCCCGAGATGCCGCACCGCCGGATTGATCCTGCGAAGGCCAGCTACCGCGACGGCTACTCGACGACCGGATCATTTCTCGCATGGCTCATCGTGAAATATGATCGCCGCATCGTCCGCCAGCTCGACGCCTCGCTGCGTGCCGGAAAATACACCAACGTGATTTTCGAAGAGATCATCGGCAAGGCGCTCGATCCACTGTGGGCCGAGTTTCTCACGACCGTCCGCTGAACTCACGGCTCGCCCCCTCTCAACTTTCAAATCTCAACTGCTCGCACACATGAATCTGAAACTCAAAGTCTGGCGTCAGAAGAACCGCAAGAGCGAAGGCCGCCTCGTGGACATCACCGCCAACAGCATTCCGCCCGAGGCCTCCTTCCTCGAGATGCTCGACATCGTGAACGACGAACTCACGCGCAAGGGCGACGAGCCGATCGCGTTTGATCACGATTGCCGCGAGGGCATCTGCGGCACCTGCTCGCTCTCGATCAACGGCATCCCGCACGGCCCGAGCGAGACGACGACGTGCCAGCTCTACATGCGGAAATTCAAGGATGGCGACACCATCTACATCGAGCCGTTCCGCGCGCGCGCGTTCCCCGTCATCCGCGATCTGTGCGTGGACCGCTCGTCGTTCGACCGCATCCAGCAGGCCGGCGGATTCATCACCGCGCGCGCCGGAAGCGCGCAGGATGGAAATGCGATCCTCGTGCCGAAACAGAACGCCGATCGCGCGATGGAGGCCGCCGCGTGCATCGGCTGCGGCGCATGTGTCGGCGCGTGCCCGAATGGCAGCGCGATGCTTTTCGTCGGAGCAAAAGTCACGCACCTCGCCGAACTTCCGCAAGGCCAGCCCGAGCGCCAGCGCCGCGTGCTCTCGATGGTCGCGCAGATGGACAAGGAAGGCTTCGGCAATTGCTCGAACTACTACGAGTGCGAAGCCGTCTGCCCGGCGGAAATTCCAGCGACCGTGATCGCAAAGCTCAACCGCGAATACGCCGTCGCCGGGGCGAAGGACACCGTTGGCGTCGAGTAAGGCGCGCTGCGCGATCAGTCAGCCGATGCAATCCTGAAGCCGAACGGCGTTCAGGCGATGCGGTCACTTGCCACGCAGTCCTGCGGTCTTCTGTCCCTGCTGCCCGCCGTTTTTCTGTCCCTGCTGACCAGCATTCTTTTGCCCCTGTTGACCGCCGTTCTTCTGTCGTTGCTGGCCGTCGTCCTTCTGTCCCTGCTGACCATCGTTCTTCTGCCCCTGTTGGCCGTCGTCCTTCTGTCCCTGCTGGCCATCGTCCTTCTGTCCCTGCTGGCCATCGTTCTTCTGCCCCTGCTGGCCGTCGTCCTTCTGCCCCTGCTGGCCGTCGTCCTTCTGCCCCTGCTGGCCGTCGTCTTTCTGCCCCTGCTGGCCATCGTCCTTCTGCCCCTGCTGGCCGTCGTCCTTCTGCCCCTGCTGACCATCGTCCTTCTGCCCCTGCTGGCCATCGTTCTTCTGCCCTTGCTGGCCGTCGTTCTTCTGTCCGTTCGCGCCGCCCTTTTGACCATTCGTTGCTTTTCCCTTCGCGCCAGCTTGCGACCCTTCTTCGTCGGCGAATGCGAAGACACTCGCAGCGGCAACGGTGACGATGATGAAAAACGAGGCGATGGAGGATTTCGTGTTCATGGTGGTGTGGCGCTGTTGATTTTGTCTTTCGGGAGAAAATGCCGGGCGGCAGTGTCGAGACCATGCACCCGCCATCGGCACTGGCAAGGCGTGATACGCCGGCTTTTTCCACACCCGCCGACGGGAGCGCTCGCCGAATGACGGACGCGGAATGACGAAAACCGGAGCCCCAACGAAGCCGCGACAAACTCTCTCCGAAGCGTTGACACGCTGAAGTCCGCCGCTATGCTGCGCGCTCTTTTTGACAACCCTTTCCACACATGAAACGCACCTACCAGGCATCCAAGCGCACTCGCAAACAGCAATTCGGCTTCCGCAAGCGGATGACCACCAAGAATGGCCGCGCCATCCTCGCACGTCGCCGCCAGCGTGGCCGCAAGCGTCTCATGCCAAAGGGCGTCGAGGTGCATTTCGCGCGTCACACCGAAGCCTAGCCTTCATTCCAGTGCCCGACGACGCCACGACCGGGAAACCGGAAGGGCGCAATCCGCGCCCGTCGGGCGGGCGGAAGCCGCGCCTGCGATTCCCGAAAGCCGCGCGGCTCACGCAGACCGCGGAATTCGCGCGCGTGCGCACGGATGGCAGGCCGGTGCATGGGAAAATGATCACGCTCGGCGTGCTCAAGGGCGTCGACGAGAAGGACGGACGCGTCGGCATCGTCACCAGCAAGCGAGTGGGCAACGCGGTGATCCGCAATCGTGTGCGGCGAAGGCTGCGCGAGATTTTCCGCGCGATGAGGCCGCGGCTGATTCCCGGACTCTGGCTGGTCGTCGTCGCAAAATCTTCAGCCGCAAAAGCGACGCTCGCGGCGCTCGCCGAGGAGTTCTCGCAACTTGCGCAGCGCGGCAGAATCCTGCGGGAATTGACGCCATGAAATTTTTCGTCCGCCTGCTGCATCGCATTTACAAGGTGACGCTCTCGCCCTTCCTGCACTGGATTGCGGGGCCCGGCTCGGGCTGCCGTTTCACGCCGAGCTGCTCGGAATATTTTGCGCAGGCCGTCGAGACGCACGGCTTTTTCCGCGGCACGCGGCTCGGCGTAGGGCGCATCTGCCGCTGCAATCCGTGGTGCGAGTGCGGCTACGATCCTGTCCCCCCGGTGCAGCCATCCGCGCACGAATCTCAAAAAATCTCAAGCTGACCTATGGACCGCAAAGCAATCCTCATCGTACTCGTCACCGCCGGTGCCATGCTCGCATGGAACAAACTCTACTACTCGCCGCTCGCGGAGAAGGATCGCCAGGCATTCGAGGTGATGAAGAAAAACGAGGCGGAGAAAAAGGCCGCCGAGGAAAAGGCGAAGCTCGCTGCAAATCCTCCGGGAACCACGCCCGGCACCACGCCCGTGCAGCCCGGCACCACTCCGGCGACGACCACAGGCACGACTCCCCCGCCAGCGCCCGCCGTGTCCGAACCCGAGCTGCCACCCAAGGTGCTCAGGAGTGTGCCCGGCACGGTCGAATACGAATTCACCCCGCAAGGCGGCGGCATCATCCGCGGCACGCTGATGGAGCACTTCAAGGACAAGACGAAAGGCACGCAGGTCATCATCAATGAATTCGGCACGATCCCGATCGGAGCGATGACCGAGGAGCCGGGCGACGAGGCGCTCGTGAAGCAGCCGTGGAAAATGTCCGTGAACGAAATCGAGCACATCGTTTCCTTCGAGCGCACGGACGACGCGCGGCAGATCAAAATCACCAAGACATTCGTCCTCCCGCGCGAGAAGACACTCAGCTCGGAATACTCGATCGGCCTCGACGTGACCTACGAAAACGTGGGCGAAAAGCCGATGATGGTGCCCACCCTTTTCCTCCACACGGGCAGCGCCGCGCCCGTGACCGCGAGCGAGACGCGCCAGTACCAGGGCTTCGACTGGTGGCGCGACGGCACGAATAATTTCCAAAACGCGGACTGGTTTTCCGCCGGCGGCATCCTCGCGTGGAGCCATCCCGAGCGGCCCGTCTTCCGGCAGAATGGCGACCAGTTCCGCTGGGCCGCGGTGACGAACCAGTACTTTACCACGATGGTCACCATCCTCGGCTACGACGGCGGAAACAGCGAGGACCTCGTGAAAAATCTCGGCACCGGCGTGTGGGCGAAGCGCGCCGAGGTTTCCGCCGAAACATGGCGCAACGCCGGCCACCTGCTCGACCCGGTAAAGGGCCCGCTGCACAAGGTGGACGGCGCGCTCGGCGTGCCCGGCTTCGCGCTCGACAAGGGTGCCAAGGTCACAAAGCACTTCCGCATTTTCGCCGGCCCGCGCGAATACCGCCGCCTGCGCCTGCTCGAAAACAAGGAGAAGGACGTGCTCGATTACGGATCCTTCCTCGGCATCATCCCCACCGGGCCTTTCAGCAAGATGCTCCTGAACTCGATGAACGGCCTCTACGCGCTGACGGGCAGTTACGCCCTCGCCATCGTGCTCCTCACCATCTGCGTGAAGGCGCTGCTCTGGCCGCTCCAGAACAAGGCGAACAACAACATGAAAAAGATGTCCGCACTCCAGCCGGAGATGAAGCGGCTCCAGGACAAGTACAAGGCGGAGCCCGTGAAATTCCAGCAGGAGATGGGCAAGGTCTGGAAGAAGGCCGGCGTGAATCCGCTCAGCGGCTGCTGGCCGATGCTCATCCAGATCCCCATCTTCATCGGCTTCTACAACATGCTCGGCAAAGCCGTCGAACTCCGCCACCACGGCTTCTGGTGGGTGAAGGATCTCTCACAGCCCGACACCATCGCGACGATCCCCTTCATCGGCATCGGCTTGAATCCGCTCCCGCTCCTCATGGCCGTGACCATGCTCGCTCAGATGAAACTCAGCCCGCAGGGCGGCGATCCCGCGCAGCGGAAGATGATGATGTTCATGCCGCTCATCTTCATCTTCATGTGCTACAATTTTGCCTCCGCACTCGCACTCTACTGGACGATCCAAAACTTGATCTCCATCGTGCAGTTGCAAATTACGAAGCGGCAGAACAAGGTCATCCTCATTCCCACTTCCGCATAAAATCACACTCTCACAGCCATGAATGCGAACCCAAAGGAGTTGCTCGACACCATGCTCGGCCACCTGGACTTCTCATTCGAGATCAAGGAATTCCCGAATGAGAAAGGCCTCACCCTCCAGGTCTATTCGCCCGAGCGCGAACACCTCCTCGGACGCCGCGGCGAACTCCTCGAGGACATCCAGTATCTCCTGAACCGCATCCTCATCGCGCTGGAAAAGGACGCCCCGCGCGTGGTCGTGGACATCGAGCACTGGCGCGAGATCCAGGACGACAGCCTCGTCCACCGCATCCGCCAGATCGCCGAAGGCGTCCGCACCAGCGGCCGCCCGTACCAGCTCGAGCCGATGAACAGCTACCAGCGCCGCGTGATCCACAACGCCTTCAAGGACGACCCCGACGTGATGACCTGGAGCCCGCAGGACGACGCGCGCATCAAGCGCATCACGGTCAAGCGACGCACGCCGCAGCCGTAGATTGCGTTTGCGCCGCCGTGCGCGCCCGCTAGTTTTCCGCCCTTCTTTTTCCGCGCCCACGCGCACACTGGCCGATGGTGTAAAGGTAGCACAGGGGACTTTGACTCCCCTAGTCTAGGTTCGAATCCTAGTCGGCCAATGCTTCCGGAAAAAAATTGCGCGACCTTTGCGCGGGCAGCGGTGTTTCATGTCCCTCTTCCCCATGAACAAATTTCTCCGCCCCCTCGTCGTCGCGCTCCTCGGGAGCGTTTCCCTCTTTGCGCAAAATGCCGCGGGAGACGTTGACTTCGACAAGGCGCGGCAGCTTTTCGAGCGGCAGAAATCCGGGCAGACTCTGACGGAGGACGAGCAGGCGTACCTCAAGCGCGCCATGGCTTCGCGAAACGGAAAGGGTGCGGCGCAACCGTCTGCGAACACCTCGCCGGCAACCGCCGGGGACATTGATATGGAGAAGGCGAGGGGTCTGCATCAGCGCGAGCAAAAAGGGGAGAAGCTGACGGCCGACGAACAGGCGTATCTGAACCGCGCCAAGGAAATGCGGGGCGGCAAAGGCGGGAAGGCGGGCGGTGGCGCGGCGAATCAGCGCAAGGCTCCCGAGCATCTCCCGCCGCTGTCCGACATGAAGGGCAGTGATCGCTACGAGGGCGAGGACGGCGGTCTCTACGGCGGCGGCTCGAATGTCCCGCCAGAGTCGCACGCGAAGGCGGCACAGGCGCAGCTCGCGCGCATCCAGCCGCTCGATGCCGAAGGGAAACCGTCCGCGAATGGGAAGATCGTCTTCGTCTCGATCAGCATGTCGAATGCGACGCAGGAGTTTTCATTTTTCAAACGCGAGGCCGACGCCGCGCCGCAGAAATCGCCGAAGCTGACGATCGTGGATTGCGCACAGGGCGGACAGGCGATGGCCGAGTGGGTGCCCGCGGACGGTCGCCCGTGGGAGGAGGCAAAGCGCCGTCTCTCGCAGGCCGGCGTGTCTCCGCTCCAAGTGCAGACCGCGTGGATCAAACTCGCGAACAAAGCGCCGGGCGGCTCGCTCCAGGAGCACGGAAAAAAACTCGAGGCCGACACGCTCGCCGTGCTGCACAATGCCCGCGCCCTTTTTCCAAACCTCCGCATCGTGTACCTCGGCAGCCGCACGTACGGCGGATACGCGAACGGCGGTCTGAATCCCGAGCCCTACGCCTACGAGAGCGCGTTCCCGGTACGCTGGCTCATCCAGCGGCAGATCAAAGGCGACGCGGAACTCGCCGAAGCGAAGTCCCCTCTCCTGCTCTGGGGCCCGTATCTCTGGGCCGACGGCACGAAGGGCCGCAAGCTCGACAGCCTCGTCTGGGAGCGCGGCGATTTCGTCGGCGACGGCGTGCATCCGAGCGAAACATCGGGCCGCGGGAAGGTGAGCAAGCTGCTGCTGGATTTCTGCACGAACGATCCGCTCGCCAAATCGTGGTTTGTGAAATAGCGCGTCGCGGATTTTTCCCGAAACCTCTCTAGCGCCACACGTCTGCCCGTGCGGCGCATGATCGCGATTGGCGATTGAACTCCCGTGCCGGGATTGCGGATGTTGCCCGGCACTGTGCTCGTCCTCGACGTCTTCACCCAAGTCCTGCTGCCCATCCTGCTGATGTTCGGCGCGGGCTGGGCGCTGGATCGGAAGTGGAACCTCGATCTCGCGACGGTGGTGAAGCTGAACATCAACATCTTCGTCCCGTGCTTCATTTTCTACGAGCTGCTGACGAAGTCCGTGTCGGGCCACGACGCGAGGAATGCGATGTACTTCACGATCTCGGTCGTGGCCGTGCTTTTCATCATCGCGGGCCTCGTCGGAAAATGGCGCGGCTACTCCATCGCGCAGACGCGCTCGATGCAGATCGCGAGCGTCTTTTACAACTCGGCGAACTACGGCATCCCGCTCATGCACCTCGCCTATCCCGACAGCCTGAGCGAGGCATTGCAGGTGTTCATCGTGCTCGTGCAGAACATCGGGAATTTCACCGTGGGCATCTTCCTCGTGTCCTCGGCAAAAAATCGCGGCTGGCGTGCGGTGCTGCCAATGCTGCGGCAGACAAGCATCTGGGCCGTCGCTCTCGCGCTCATCGTGCGCAGCATCCACGGCCCATTCGATCCCAAGCACTTCGCCCCCTCGATGAGCTGGCTCTGGATGCCGGTGAAATATTTCCACGACGGCCTCGTCGCGATGGCGCTCATCACGCTCGGCGTGCAGCTTTCAAAAACCGCCGCACGTGCAACGCTGCCGCGCCTCGGCTGGGCGCTCACGCTGCGGTTGCTCGTCGGTCCGCTCGTCGGCTGGGGCATGGCGCTGCTGTTCCGTTTTGAGGGCGAACTGCTGCGGACGATGATCCTCAGCACCGCATTCCCCACCGCGGTGAACACGGCACTCATCGCGCATGAGTTCAAGGCCGACACGGAATACGCGACCGGCGCGGTGTTCTGGAGCACGCTCTTCAGCATGGTCACGGTGACCGCACTCATCGTCGTGCTGAAGCTGGTGTGAAGCGTGCCCGCCTCCTTCCGTCGGCGGCTACGAAGGAATGCTCACGAATGCCTCGGCCACGCTGTCCGCGAGCAGCTTTCCGCGGCGCGTGAGTCGCACGGTGCTGTCGCTGCGCTCGACGAGGCCATGCTTCTCGAATTCCGAAATCGCATCGGTCCATCGCGCGATCTCCGTCACAGGAATTCCATCGGCCATGCGGATGCGGAACGCTGCGATCTCGCCCGCACGCGTGTCCGCATCGAGAGCCTCGCTGAAGCCGGCGACGGATTCCCCGGCGAGCATCCCGCGCGTGTAGCCCGCAGTGTCGCGCATATTTTCCCAACGTGAAAATCCGACCGTGCTGAACGCGCCCGGCCCGAATCCGAGGTAGTCCGCGCCGAGCCAGTACGCGCGGTTGTGCTGCGACTCGCGCCCGTCGCGCGCGTAGTTCGAAATCTCGTACTGCGCAAAGCCGCCCGCAGTCAGCGTGTCCATCGTCTCCTCGAAAAGCTGCGCGTCGCGCTCGATATCCTGCCGGAAATCACCGCCCGCGAGCTTATGAAAATACGCGGTGTCCTCCTCATACGTGAGGCAGTAGCTCGAAATGTGATCGGGCTTCAGCGCGATCGTTTTTTCCAAAGTCGCGCGCCACTGCGACGGGCGCTGGCCCGGCACGGCAAACATCAGATCAAGATTGATCGCCGGAATGCCGCTCGCGCGCAGCACTTCGTACGTCTGCTCCGCCTGCGCAGCGGAATGCACACGCCCCAGCGTCTTCAGCAGCGCGTCGTCCCACGACTGCACGCCGAGGCTCACGCGCGTCACGCCCATGTCGCGCAGCAGTCGCGCCTTTTCCTCGCGCACCGTCGCGGGATTTGCCTCCACGGTCCACTCGCGCAATGCAGAAAAATCGAGCCGCTCGCGCAGGCCACCGAGGAGATAATCAAGCTGCTCCGTGCGCAGCGAAGTCGGCGTGCCTCCGCCGAAGTAGATCGTCTCGGGACGCAGCGCATGTTTTTCCCCCGCCCGCTCGACCTCGCGCAGCAGCGCGTCGAGGAATTCGCGGTTCTTGTTCTTCGCGCCGACCTCGACGTAGAAGCTGCAATACGGGCACAGCTTCGGGCAGAACGGGATGTGGAAATAGAGATGCCGGATGGCGGTCATGCGTGCTCCCCTTCTTAATCTTAATCTTAATCTTAATCCCAAGGCGCACGCCGCGTCAGAGGAGCAAGATTAAGGGGCCATCCGAAAACCTGTTTTCCCACAGATTCAGAAAACCCGCAGAGTATTCTTTCCTGTCAATCTGCGGGTTTTCTGAATCTGCGGGACATGTCTCATGTACGTTTCCGGGAGTGTCCTTAAGATCAGAATTAAGACTCAAAAATGGACCCCTTCGCCAACTGCCGCGCTACTGCTTCGCCGTCTCCGCGCCGATCCGCTTCGTCAAGGATTGCTCCACCTTGCCGGCGTAGTCGCTCACGCTGGGATCGATCTCGCGGATTTTTTGGAAGAGCGCGCGGTTGTAGTTCACGAGCGCCTTGTGCGCCTCGGCTTCGTTCACCTCGCCGTCGGCCTTGCCCTTGAGATCCTTGATGTGCGCGTCTTCGAGGGCCTTGGTCTTCGCTGTCTTGAATTTCGTCCCGTCGTCGAGCCCGGCGGCGTCCGTGGAAGTGGGTGTGCCTTTTTTCGCCGGCGTCCTGCCGGCCTTCGGCTTCACGCTGGCTGTCGTCGGCGGGGTCACCGGCGGCGGAACCGTTCCCGTCGGGCGCTTCGGCGTCACTTTTGCAGTGGCCTCCTCGGGCATCTCCGCGGGCCCGGTCTTCGGCTTCGGCTTCACATTCTTCTTCGCGACGGGCGCGGGCGTCGGGGCCGGCGGCGGAGTCGGCGTCGGGCGCGAGCCGAACATGCGCTTCAGCAGAGAGCGCGAATCGCCGGTCTTTTCCGCCTTGGGCTTTTCCTCTTTCTCCGCCGGAGCAGCGATGGGCCGCGGCGGCACGCCCGTCGAGGGCGCATTGCTGCGCTGTGCGTGGAGTGGCAGGGCGAGCGAAGTGAGGAGCAGTGTGGCGAAAAGTTTGCGCATGGGTTTGGTTGGCAATGAACTGGAAATAGTGTTCTACCTTTGGCGCTTGTCGAGTCTGTCTTCCATCTCCGCCACGGATGAGGCCCCTGCGACGCTGCGGAGCTGGGTCGAGGTGGACCTTGCCGCCATCCGCCGCAACGCCGCCGCGCTGTCCGCCATCGCCGGGCCCTCGGTGAAAATCATGGCAGTCGTAAAGGCGAACGCCTACGGCCACGGCGCAGCCGCCGTGGTGGATGCGCTCGCGGGAAACGTCGCGATGTTTGGCGTCGCAAATTTCCGCGAGGCAGAGGAAATCTCCGCACATGCGAAGGGCGTGCCGATCGCGCTGCTCAGCGGCACGCTGCCCGCCGAGCATGCTGCGATCGTGCGACGCGGATTCATCCCGGTCGTGTCCAGCTTCGAGGAGGCGGCGCAGTACGCGACGCACGCGTCCGGCACGCCGGTGAAGCTGCACTTCTCGGTGGATACCGGCATGGGGCGGCTCGGCGTGTGGGAGGATGATGCCATCGCCGTCGCACGGAAAATCATGGCCCTTCCCGGCGTGCAGATCACCGGCGTCAGCTCGCACCTCCCCGTCGCGGACGAGGATCCTGCCTTCACGCGCGCTCAACTCGCACGCTTTCACGTGCTCGTCGTGCTGCTCCGCGGGATCGGCCTGCGCGACGCGCTCGTTCACATCGAGAACAGCGCGGCGCTCCTCGCATTTCCGAAAATCGCGGGCACACTCGCGCGCCCCGGCCTCGCGCTATACGGCGAATCTCCGCTGCCGGAATTTCAGCCGAAGCTCGCGCCCGCGCTGACGTGGAAGACGCGCGTGCTGCTCGTGCGCGATTTTGGAAAAGGACGCGGCGTGAGCTACGGGCGCACATTCATCACGCCCGCGCCGATGCGCATCGCGACGCTCGCAACCGGGTACGCCGACGGCTATCCACGGCAGGTCTCTGGAAAAAATGCCGCCGTGCTCATCGGCGGAAAGCGCTGCGCGATCCTCGGGCGCGTGACGATGGATCAGATCATGGCCGACGTGACGGGCGTGAATGCCGCGCCCGGCGACGAGGCGGTGCTCATCGGCACACAGGGCGGCGAGACAATCCCGGCGCGCGAAGTCGCCTCGATCGCGGGCACGATCGTGTGGGACATTTTCACCGGCATCGGCCCGCGCGTCACGCGACTGCACCGCGATGGTGACGCTTCTGCTTCCAAAAACGCGAATCCCGCGTAGGTATTCAAGGGCCGATGTATCAGATCATCTTCAACGAAATCAGCGCCGCGGAAATGGCCGCATTGCCGAAGGAGCTTCAGCTCGATCTGCTCGCGGAGTTTTCGGGACTGCCGGAAAATCTCGACGATCTCGATCCGGAGCGATTCGGCAGGCTCGAGCGCAACGGCAAGACGCTGCACCGCTACCGCGCGCGCGAGCACCGGATCTATTTCGAGCGGCGGGCCGAGGGCATCACCGTCCATCGCGTGCTGCACAAGAACACGCTCCAGGATTTTCTTTTCCGCTCGCGGCTCTCCTCCGGCGAGGACGAGCAGCTCAGCGCGAAGGACGGCTTCTGGAAGCTCATCGAGGCCGGAGCGAAGGCCGGCAAAAAGCCATGAATGCGAAGCTCTGGGTCTGCGTGATTTTCGGCGTGTTCGTCGCGCACATCTGCGTGCTGGTGATCGTGGATCAGATCCGCAAGCCCCACACGCCACCGCCGAAAACGGTGGAGCCGAACTTCAGCGCGAGCACGACGACATTCAGCTCGCCCGACGGGAAGGTGCTGAAGATGGAGCATGAGTTCACGGTCGAGACGCAATTCGTGCCGCCGGAGGTGCTCGCAAAACTCCCGCCGCCTCCGGCCAGTGCCGCGCCCAGCCCGGCGAACTGAACGCACGACATGCCGGATTTTTTCGCCGACGAGCCCGAGCGGCAGCGCCTTTTCCCCGTCTGCAAATCGAAGATCTTCCTCGGGCACGCCGCCGTCACCGCGCTGCCCGCGTGCGTGGCGGATGCGATGTGCGCGCACATCCGCCAGTCGTGCGAGATGCCGCAGGAATTCGGCGACGTGCTGCGCGACATCAAGAATGCGCGTCGGCTCTGCGCGGAATTCATCGGCGCGGACGCGGATGAAATCGCACTGCTCGGCCCGACCTCGCTCGGCCTGAGCCTTTTCGCAAACGGCATCCCGTGGCAGCCCGGCGACGAGGTGATCTGCTACGCGGGCGACTACCCGGCGAATGTGTACCCGTGGATCGATCTGCGCCGCCGCGGCGTGGTCGTGAAGCTGCTCCAGCCCGCGCGCCCCGGCGAGATCACGCCCGAGCTGGTCGCCGCCGCGCTCACGCCGAGGACAAAGCTCGTCGCGCTCGCGAGCTGCCATTTTTTCTCCGGCTACCGCATTGATGTGGATACGATCGGCAGGCTCCTGCACTCGTGCGGCGTGCTTTTTTCCCTCGACGCGATCCAGACGCTCGGCGCGTTTCCGGTGAGCGTCGAGCATGTGGATTTCCTGAGCGCCGACGCGCACAAGTGGATGCTCGGCCCGGTCGCGATCGGCATCGTGTATGTGAAGCGGAAACATTTCGACCTCTGCCGCCCGACGCTGCTCGGCGCGTGGAATGTGGTTTCGCCGAATTTCCAGGCGCAGGACGAGGTGCGCTTTGTGCCCACTGCGCAGCGCTACGAGCCGGGCGTGCTGAACATCGCAGGCATCTACGGGATGCAGGCGGCCATCGCGATGTTCCTGCGCCACGGCACGGCGAAGATCGCGGCGCGCATCCTCGAACTCACCGCGCATCTCGCCGAGGGACTCCGCGCGCGCGGCTGCGAGATCCACAGCCCGACCGCCGGAGCGAGCGCGAGCGGCATCACGACATTCCGCCATGAAAAGCGGAGCATGACGGAGCTTCACGCAAAGCTCGAACAGGCCGGCATCGTGTCCTCACTCCGCCACGATCGCGAAGGCCGCGACTACCTGCGCTTCAGCCCGCATTTTTACAACACGGAGGCGGAACTCGACACGGCACTCGCGCTGCTGTGAGCAAAGCGCAAGCAATGTAGGCGAGGTTTTCCAACCTCGCGCGGGCGAGCGCAGCGAGGTGGTGGGAACGGCGTGCGGATTTCCTGGAAGTTATTGCTCCGCACCATCCCGCCGCCTTCGCCCACCCCCCCGCGCGAGGTTGGAAAACCCCGCCTACTTTATGAGGCCGAAGTGCGACTCGCGGTCGCGCAGGAACGGCCAGTAAACGAAGAAGCCCGGACCCATGAGATTTTTCTCCGGCACGGTGCCCCATGCGCGGCTGTCAGAGCTGTTGTAGCTGTTGTCGCCGAGCGCGAAATATTTCCGCTCCGGGATGCGGAACGTCGCGACCGGCGAATGCAGGCCGTATGCATCGAAGCTGTGGCCAATCGTGTTCGAGTAGCCGTGGTACACGTCCCCGTCGCGGACGTTTTCGCCGCGGCCCGTCATCACGCGGGCGAAGCCCGGCTCCTCCGCGCGGTGGCCGTTGTGGAAAAGCTCCGGCGCGGCGATGCGCAGTTCATCACCCGGAACTCCGCCGAGGCGCTTGATGTAAAACTGCGAGGGCTTCATCGGCGGCGGGCCGGAGATGCCGTAGTTCGGAATATCAATGTGCTGCGTGAGGAACACGAACACCTCGCCGCGCGTGGGCTTGCGAAAGTGGTAGCTGAGCTTGTCCACGAAGACGTGGTCGCCCGTGTCGATGTAGCCGCGCGCGATGGGCTCGCCCTTTTTGTAAATGCGGCCCGGACTGATGCCGAACGCGTCGCTCACAGGCCGCACGCTTTCGTCAATCCAGTAGGTGTTCCCCGCGCTCGTCTTCACCTGCGTGTAGGTGAAAAATTTCCGCCAGCCCCCGCGCTTTTCCTCGCTCACATCGGTCACGGTTTCGTCCGCCTCGGCGACGACGTTGTACCAGGATCGGCCATACGCGGCCGTCTGGTACGCACGGATCAAAAAGTTCGGCGGCTCCTCGGTCGTGGCCTTGCCGGTGATGCCCTTGAGCGTCGGTGACATCGAGGACGTGGGGATCGTGAACGGCTGGAGAAAATACGTGCGGATGCCGAGCGCGACGATGATCGCCACGAGGATGACCTCCACATTTTCCGCGATGCCCGCATTCGGCCCGAGCGGGCAATGCTGGCCGCAGAGCTTGTCGAGCGACTTCTCGCAGACTTCCGCGGCGACCCTGTCGCGGCTCTTTACCGCATCGGTGAGGCGCGCAATTTCGCCCTCGAATGTCGAGATCACTTCCGGCGTCCAGCGGTCGCGATTGTAGGACAGGCGCTTCTCCGCCTCCTTGATGTAAAGGCGGCCCTGCTTGATGAACTTCGGCGTGAGGAAAAACATGCGGGGCGCTTCGATAGGCGGCGCATGCGGTGATGGCAAGCGCCCGTGATCCGTTCGACGGAGCTGACGCAACAAAAAGACGAGGTCATCCTGAACGCAGCGCCGGCGTGGAAAGGTGGTGGGCCGACGCGGAGTGAAGGATCCCGTGAGAAGCGGCTCGGCTCGTGGATAGATGAGCAGGCTGCCCGAGCGATTGTCTGACACTCACGGGATTCTTCGGCTGCGCGCTGCCCGCCACCTGCGCCCGCCGGGCATCGCTCCACCTCAGAATGACCGCCGATTTATTGGTGAGTGAGACCTTCTCAGTTCCGGTTGATCGTCTCGTCGAGGTTCAGCACGAGGTTCGCCACCATCGTCCATGCGGCGAGTTCGTTCGGCGCGAGCGCGGCCTTCGGCTTCGACTCACCGTTGCTGATCACCTTCTTCGCTGCGTCGCCCGACTGCGCGTATTCCGCGAGGAATTTTTTCAGCGCGTCCTGCACGACGGCGGTTTCCTCGGGCATCGCCTTGCGAGCGAGAACGGCGCGGTACGCGAAGGCGATGCGCTCCTCGGGCTTTGCGCCACCCTCAGTCATGATGCGCTCAGCGAAGGCGCGCGCGGCCTCGAAGTGCTGCACGTCATTCATGAGCTGGAGCGCCTGGAGCGGCGTGTCGCTGCGCTCGCGCACGGCGCAGGTCTGCTCGCGGTTCGGCGCGTCGAAATTCGTCATGAATGGCGGCGGCGCGGTCCTTTTCAAAAACACGTAGATGCTGCGACGGTAGAGTGCGGCGCCCTTGTCCTGCGTGTAGAAGCGCGTGTTTGATCCGCCGAAGCCGACGGGCTCCCAGATGTTCGGCGGCTGGTAAATGCGCACGCCCTTGCCGCCCATCTCGGAATTCATGAGGCCGCTCACGAAGAGCGCGTTGTCGCGGAGTTGCTCGGCGTCGAGGCGGAAGCGCGGGCCGCGCGCGTAGAGCAGGTTCTCCGGGTCGCGCTGCACGAGCACGGGCGTGGCGGCGGACGACTGGCGGAAGGCCGCGCTCGTGAGCATGAGGCGGATCATTTTGCGCGTGTCCCAGCCGCCCTCGCGGAAGGTCACGGCGAGCCAGTCGAGCAGCTCCGGGTGCGTCGGCACCGAGCCCTGCGAGCCGAAGTCGAAGCTCGTTTTCACGATGCCCGTGCCGAAAAACTGCTGCCACAGCCGGTTCACCGTCACGCGTGCGGTGAGCGGATGCTCGGGCGAGAGCAGCCAAGCCGCGAGATCAAGCCGCGTGGCGCGCGCGTCGGGCGCGGATTTTTTCAGCGGAGGAAAAATCGCGGGCGTAGCGGGCTGCACCTTTTCGCCCGGCTTGTCGTATTGCCCGCGCATCATCACGAAGCTGTCGCGCGGCTTTTCGAGATCGTTCCAGATGAATGTGCTCGGGACGTTCTTCGTGATTTCGTCGCGCTGCTTTTGCAGGGCATCGCGCTCCTTCGCGAGTGCGGTGAAGGGCTCCTTCGTCGCCGTGCATACATTCGTGAGATAGTAATCGCGGAGCTTCTTTTCGCCCTCGGCTTTGCGCTTCTTCGCGCCATCCTTGAGCAGCTTGTTGATCTCCGCCGGCACGCCGGGCGCGTCTTTCCCGTCGTTGAGTTTCTGCCACGCTGCCAGCGACTGCGCAGGATCCGTCGCCGGTGCGATGCGTGCGGTGACACCCATGTGATCGAACCACGCCGTGCCGCCGTGCAGCGTGAATGCGACGCCCGTAATCTTGTCGCCGGGCTTGATGTCAATCGCCGACGCCTCCACCTCAAGCCGCGCCCACTTCCCCGGCTCCGGCAGCGCGCCCGCGCCGAAGCGCGACGGCGAGCTTGGCTGGCCGTACGAAATCGCGTCCGGGTTGCCCCACACCGCGCGGCTCTCCCATTTGCCGGTGTGAATCTGGAGCATCACAGCCTCGGGCGGATTCGCCGGATCGAGGAAGACGTGGAGGAAAAACTTCGCGCCTTGCGGTGCGTCGAACGGCGCCGCGCCGCCGCTGTAGAAGTCCTGCGCGAGACCGGTCGCCGAACGTTTCAGCGCGCGCTTGCCGCTGAAGACGTGGTTTCCGTTCGCGGCGGTCCCCCACTGCGTCTCGGGAGTGTTCGCATTGTGCTGCGCCTTTGCGCCTGCGGGAAAATCATCCTCTATCCACACGATCTCCGTTTCCTTCGCGGGCGGCAGCGGCTTCTGCGTCGCGGGATCGGTGTAGGCGATCGTCTTCAGCCTCTCATCCATCTGCGAACGCAGCGGCGCGACTTTTCCGTCGAGCACTTTGAGCTGCGCCTCCTGCGCGGGCGTCGCGAGCTGGAGCACGGGCTTCGTCAGCAGCACATTGCCGTCCATCGCCGGGTCGGCATTCGACTGGAAGAACGAGTAGAGCGAATAGAACTCCTTCGTCGAAATCGGATCGAACTTGTGATCGTGGCACACCGCGCAGCCGCCGGTGAGCCCCATCCACGTCTCGATCGTCGTGCTCGTGCGGTCCACGGCATAGCGGTACGTGAACTCCTCCGCGATCGCGCCGCCCTCGCTCGTCGTCACGTTGCAGCGGTTGAAGCCCGTGGCGGTGAGCTGGTCCTTCGTCGCGTTCGGAATGATGTCGCCCGCGAGCTGCCATGTCGTGAACTTGTCGAATGGCAGGTTCTCATTGAACGCGCGCACGACCCAGTCGCGGTAGGCCCACATCTGCCGCTCGTTGTCGAGATGCAGCCCGTGCGTGTCACCGTAGCGCGCGACATCCAGCCAGTGCTTTGCCATCTCCTCCCCGTGTCGCGGGGAAGAAAGGTGGCGGTCCACCATTTTCTCGTACGCATCCGGCGACTGATCCGCGATAAAGACGTCCGTCTCCTTCACCGTCGGCGGCAGCCCCGTGACTGCAAATGCCACGCGGCGGATCAGCGTCGCGCGATCCGCCTCCGGCGAAAAGCCCAGCCCTTCGCGCTTCAGCCGATCGCCGATGAAGCCGTCTATTGGATTTTGAATTTTGAATCTTGAATCTTGAATGGACGGAACCTCCGCCTTCACCGGCGGCTCGAATGCCCAGTGCTTCTGATACGCCGCGCCCTCCTCGATCCACCGCTTGATCAGCGCCTTCTCCGCGTCGGTCATTTTCTTGTGCGACTCCGGCGGCGGCATCACGTCGTCCTCGTTTTTCGTGATGATGCGCTTCCACACCTCGCTGTTCGCAAGGTCGCCCGGCTTGATGCCCTGCACGCCGTCGTTCACCGCGTACGCGCCCTCCAGCGTGTCCAGCCGCCGGTCCGCCTTGCGCTTCTTTGCGTCGGTTCCGTGGCACGCAAAGCATTTGTCCGAGAGAATCGGCCGGATGTCCTGGTTGAAGCGGAGCTTCCCGTCATTCGCCGCAGCGGCGACTCCGGCGAGGGTCAGGACGGTGAAAGTGGTGAGCGTGCGAGTCATGGGGAAGTTTGCGCGTGGCGTGCTGCAAACAGTAATCCGCGCGGGCACGTGATTCATATCGAAAAACGGCTGCTCAAAGAGAAGCACGGCACGATGTCACTCCGATATGATGCACGGGCAAGAAGCAGGTTGAACGTATGCCGCGAGTCGGCCAGATTCCGCGCCATGAATGTCCGCGTCCCCCTCCTCGCGCTTTCCATCGCGCTGCTGCATTCCGTCTCGCTCGCCGAAACGGTGAAGGATCGCGAGGGCGCGGTGCGCAAGGATCGCACCGCACTCGAATACGATGCGCGCTGGATTTACAACGACTTCAAGGCCGGCATGGCGAAGGCGAAGCAGACGGGGAAGCCGCTGCTCGTGGTGCTGCGCTGCATCCCGTGCCTGTCGTGCGCGGGGATCGATGCGCAGGTGCTGGAGGAAAAGGAACTCGTCCCGCTGCTGGATCAGTTCGTGTGCGTGCGGGTGATCAATGCGAACGCGCTGGATCTCTCGCTGTTCCAGTTCGACTACGACCTGTCCTTTTCGACGATGT
The DNA here is from genome assembly GCA_038238025.1 of Chthoniobacterales bacterium. Classification (GTDB taxonomy): domain Bacteria; phylum Verrucomicrobiota; class Verrucomicrobiia; order Chthoniobacterales; family Chthoniobacteraceae; genus SXWH01. The sequence continues at coordinate 20,843 of JBBRYC010000056.1, read as the reverse complement.
TTTTCAACGGGGACGGGACGATCTACGGGCGCTACGGCTCGTGGACGCATCAGCATGATCCGATGAACAAGACGACGGCAGGCTTCAAGGCGGCGCTCGATGGTGCGCTGGCGATTCATCGCGGATTCCCGGCGAACAAGGCGTCGCTCGCGGGCAAGCAGGGCGGGCCGATTCCGTTCAAGACGCCGGTGGAGATCCCGGGGCTCGCGGGGAAATACAAGGCGGAGCTCGATTGGGAGGGGAAGGTGGTGCAGAGCTGCGTGCATTGCCATCAGGTCGGCGATGCGATCCGCACTTCATACCGCGACCAGGGAAAAATGATCCCGGAGGAATGGGTGTATCCCTTTCCAAAGCCCGAGACGATCGGCCTCACGTTCGCGCCGGATCATGCGGCGCGCGTGGAGAGTGTCGCAGCGGGATCGATCTCGGAGGGGTTGAAGGTGGGCGACGATTTGATTTCGCTCAGCGGGCAGCCGATCATTTCGCCCGCGGATGTGAGCTGGGCGCTGCACAGAATCACGGTTAGTGCGAAGATAGTCGCCGTGGTGAAACGCGGAGGCAAGGAGGTCGAAGTCTGGCTTGCCCTGCACAATGGCTGGCGTGAGACGGCGGACATTTCGAAGCGCGTGGGCACGTGGTCCATGCGCGGGATGGCGCTCGGCGGGCTGATCCTCGAGGAGCCGACGGACGAGGAGCGCGCGAAGCTCGGCATCGCGAAGGATCACATGGCGCTGCGCGCGAAAGGCGTCGGCGCGTACGGCAAGCACGCGGCGGCGAAGAATGCGGGCTGGCAGAAGGAGGATGTCATCACGGAACTCGACGGCTCCTCGGCGCGCGCCACGGAGGGCATGGTGATTGGCCGCCTGCTCCGCGCGCACAAGCCGGGCGAGAAGGTGAAGGCCACCGTGCTGCGCGGCGGCAAGAGCGTCGAACTTTCCCTGCCCATCCAATGAAGCATCCTCACTTTCCCGGCGCGTCCGCGCGCGTTCCCATCGTCGCAGCGCTGGCTGCAATGCTCAGTGTCTCGCACGCTGCGGCGCCGGCGTATGTCGTGGGCGATCCGGTGCGGGTGACGCGCAGCGAGATGCTGCTCTTCCAGGGGAAGAATCTCGCGGGCGCGGCGAAGGGGCAGGAGTTCACGCTGCTGAAGCATGACGCGGCGAAGAAGCAGCTCTTCGTGGCCTTCATGAAGGACGACGGCACGCTCATCGCGGCGTCGCTGCCGGACGAGGCCGCGGAGCCTGCCGCCCCGCACGCGACGTCCGACCTCGTGCGCGGCGTGGAGGCGTTCCGCGACCAGCGCTACGATGAGGCGAAGCGGCTGCTCACGCGCGCGGCGCAGGACAAGCAGCAGGCGGCGCTCGCAGGCGCGCTTTTCACGCGGATCAATGGGGCGATCGGATCGGCTTCGCTCGCGCGCACGAATGCGGCATCGAAGCAGGCGGCGACGACGACGCTGCAGACGCTGCGCGACACGGCGGAGAGTCTCGCGAAGGCGGGCATGCCGAGCCTCGCGCTGCCGCTCGACGAGGGCACGGACCGTCTCGGCGCGCAGGTGCCGGGGCTCGCCGTTCCCGCGACGAAAGTGGATCGCGCGGACCTCACGAAGCGCGCGGCCATTTCGCAGCGATCCACCATGCTCGCGCGGCAGGCGTTCGCGCTGAAGCAGCTCGTCACGGCGTCGAAGCACGTCGCGGCGGGGCTCGAGGCGGAGCCCGCGCACGCGGAGCTGAAGGCGATGCAGCCGCTCGTGAAGAAGGATGTCGAGGAGGCGGATTCGCTGTGCAAGACGGCGAAGAAGCTGCAGCGCCAGCCGAACGGCGCGGTGCATGCGCTGAGCGCGATTGACGACGGGCTGAAGCTCTGCACCGACCATGCGGATCTGCGCGAGCTGCGGAAGACGCTGGCGGCGGCATTCGAGGAGCGCACGTCGCCGCAGGTCACGCCGGCATTCCTCGCGATGGCGAAGGTGGGCACGGCGGGCACGATCCTGGCGGAGGGGCGCAAACTTTACACGGTCCGCTGCACCGAGTGCCACGACCTCGAGATGCTCGACGGGCGCTCGCTGGGAGGATGGGCGGGCATGGTGGCGAGCATGGCACGGCGCGCGGGGCTGAACGACACGGAGAAGTCGCGCATCCTCGAATACATCGGGGCCGCGCAGAAAGTCGTGGAGGCGGGCGGCGCGAAATAGTGCGGCGCGAATTCAAGAGAAGTTCCGCATTTTTCCCGGCCTCCCACTGAACATCCCGAGATGGAACGACGGCAAGAATCCACCACATCCGCACGCACCGCGGCGCTCACGGCGCTCGCGCTGCTGGGGCCGGTCTTCGGGGTGGCGACGCAACTGTGGGGCCAGGCGCTGCTGCTGCTCGGGCTCGGCGTGCTGCTCATCGCCGCGCCGCCGCGCCGCTCGCCGGGCGCCGCGTGGTGCGTGCTCGCCGTTGCGATTTTCGCGATCGCGCTCGCGGCGTTTCTGCCGCTGCGCTGGTTTGCGATTCCCGGGTGGAGAAAGACGCTCACGGGCGACTTCCGCGTGCCGCTGGCGGGGACGCTCTCGCCGCAGCCGTGGGTGAGCCTGCACGCGGTGTGCCTGCTTTTTGCCGGGCTGATTTTCACGCTGTATCTCGTGACGCGCACATGGGGCCACCAGTCGCGCAGGCAGGCGGCGCGCTGGTATGCGGGCGGGATCGTGGTGCTGGCGCTGCTGGCGCTGGTGTCGCTCGGGCGCGGCTGGCATGTGCCGTTCTGGCCGCAGGTGCTGAATTCGCTGGACGGGTTCGGCATCTTCCCAAACCGCAACCAGACGGCGAATGTGTTCGCGCTCGCGGGCGTGATGGCGACGGCGCTGGCGTTCGACGCATTCGAGCGGCGGCACAAGTCGGCGTGGTTCTGGGTGGCGGCGGTGATCATCCTCGGCGGGGCGCTCGTGCAGACGTATTCGCGCGCGGGCATCCTGCTTTTCTTCATCGGCACGGGGGCGTGGGTGCTGCTGTCGTTTGCGCTCTCGGGCTCGCGCAAGGGCGGCGCGATCGCGACCGCGGGGATCGTGCTGCTGCTCACGGGGTTTTTAAATTTCGGCGGCGGGACGCTGGAGCGCTTCCAGGCGATGGGGAAGGAGTCGCCGCCGGAATACCGCGTGGCGATCCACCGCGACGCGATGCACCTCGCGGCGGCCGCGCCGTGGCTCGGCCAGGGCGCGGGGAATTTCGCGCCGGTCTTCGCGATGATGCGCAATGCGTCGGTGGATCAAAACCGCGCACTCCATCCCGAGAGCGACTGGCTGTGGGTGGCGGTGGAGATGGGCTGGCCGGCGGCGGCGCTGCTGGGGGTGGCATTCCTGCTGTGGCTGCGGCAGTGCCTGCCGCTCTCGAAGGGATCGGATCGCGCGCTGCGCGGGGCGGCGCTGGTGTGCGGGGTGCTGTTCGCGCTGCATTCGCTGGCGGATGTCTCCGGGCACCGGCCCGGCTCGGCGTGGCCGGCGCTGTTCCTCGCCGGGCTGGCGATCGCTCCGAGGCGGGACATCGCGCGCAGCCGCTGGGCCGCGCCGGTCTTCCGGATGCTGGGCCTCGTGCTCACGCTGATCTCCGGCTGGTGGTTTGCGTCCATTTTTTCCGAGCGCATCGCACAGGCCGCGCCGACGCCCGAGACCGCCGTGGTGCTCGCGGATCGTGCGGAGCGGCAGAATCTCGCGAAGCAGCACACCGAGGCCCTGGCGAGTGCGGACGGGGCGCTGCGCATCACGCCGCTGGAGGCGGGGCTGTACTATCAGCGCGGCCTGTCACGCGTGGTGAAGCCATTTGCGACGTGGGGTGCGGCGTGGGATTTCGGGACGGCGCGCTTTCTCGAGCCGCACTGGGCGGTGCTGTGCTTCGAGGAGGGCAAGGCGTGGGCGGATGCGCGGCAGCCGGAGCTTGCGCTCGACGCGTGGACGGAGGGACTGCGCCGCGCGGGAAAAAAGGGGCCGGAACTTTTCTACCAGATGCTCTACTGGTCGCGCGACAAGGCCGTGCTCCACGCGATGATGGCGAGGCTGGCGCGCTCGGGCCCGGACTACCTGCTCGTCTTCCTGCGGCAGGCGGACCGGCTGGAGAGCGAGCTGCTGATCGGCGAACTCACGGACGCGGAGCCGAACCTGAAGTCATTTTCCGCAGAGCAGAGGAGGGCGCTTTTTTCCGTGTGGTTCCAGAAGGGCGATCACCGGCTGCTCCGCGCGAAGCTGCTCGCAAATCCCGACTGGCAGAAGGACGGCTGGCGCTGGCTGGCGCTCCTGTCCGCGGAGGCGGGGGACTTCAAGAGTGCGTGCGAACTGGCGCGGGATTCCATTCCCCGCCCGGCCATGCCGAAGCAGGGAGAGCCGAAGCCGCTGGCGGATCTGGAACGGCTTTTCCGGTCGCGGCCCGACGACATCGGCTTGGGCCTGCAACTGCACATCACGCAGCTCTCACTCGGCAAGACGAAGGAGGCGCTCGAGACGCTGAGGGCGCTGCAAGCCCTGCCGAACCATCCCGCCTACCTCGCGTATATCGAGGCGGAACAGTTCGAGGAGAGCGAGGACTGGGCGAACGCGTGGAAGGCGTGGCTGCGTTTCGGCGGAAAGGAATTCAAGTAGCCACGGCGGCCCGGAACTGACCGCTGACCGCGCTGCGGACATTTTCCCCCGATGGAAATGGCGGCCGACGCCGGTGCCGCATGAACCGGACTGCGCCTACGACTTCATCGGCTCGACGGATTCGGCGTCGGCGTTTTCGCGGTAGGCGGAGTATTGGTAGTAGTTGCCGTAGCCGTACTCGGATTCCGCGAGGCGGACGTCGTTGCAGACGACGCCGAGGAGATTCGCCTGGCGCTGCACGAGGAGATTGATCGCGGTGCGGCTGCGGCGCGCGGAGGAGGTGGAGAAGCGGACGACGAAGATGGTGCCGTCAATCTTCGGCGCGAGGCTGAGCACGTCGTCGGCGGCCATGACGGGCGGCGAATCGAAGATGATGTAGTCAAACTCCGCATAGACTTCCTGGAGGAGCTGGTCGGTGACCTTTCCGAGGAAGTGCTCGGCGGGGTGCGGCAGCGTCTTGCCGCGCGGGAGGATGGAGAGGTTCGGCGTGGAGGTGGGGACGATGACTTCGCGCCAGTGCGTGCGCTGGCGGAGGACGTCGGAAAGGCCGGCTTCGCTTTCGATCTTGAAGGCTTTCGCGATGCGGCCGAGGCGGAGATCGGCATCCACGAGCAGCGTCTTCGCGCCGGAGAATGCGAAGGTGATGGCGAGGTTTGCGGCGATGGTGGTCTTGCCCTCGCCAGGTGTGGCGCTGGTGACGAGGATGGTCTTTGGCCTGGCTCCCTCGACGGGCAGGAAGATGATCGAGGAACGGAGCGTGCGGAACGATTCGAGGAGCGCGTGCCGCGGATCGTTCGAGGTGAGCATGGAGACGCCGGTCTTTCCAAGTTCACGCGGGACCTGGCCGAGCAGCACCTCGGGAAAGCGCTCGCGGAACTCGAAGAAGGAGCCGATGCGGTCGTCCATCTTGTCGAGGACGAAGAGAATGAGGAGGCCGAGCGCGAGGCCGCAGGCGGCACCGATGGCGAGGAGCTTGTTGAGTTCCGTCCGCTTTTGCTCCGGCTTGGAGGCGTGCTCCAGGATCATTACCGTATCCTGATCGAGATTCTTGTACACGTCCATCTGGCGGAGCTGGCCGCTGAGGCGTTCGTACTGCACCTTGGTGCGCTCGATTTTCGAGCGGAGCTGGTCGAAGTCCGCCACGCGCCGCGCGAGATCGAGGGCCTTGCCCTCCCAAATCTTGATGTTCGCTTCAAGGCTGTCGATCTGAACCTTGATGGAGTCGCGGCGGCTTTTGAGCTGTTCCTGGCTCAGATCCTTGTAGGTTTTCAGCATCGCCTCATTCTTCGCGATCTGTTCGTCGAGGGTCACGATCGCGGGGTGCTTTGGCTTGAGCGTCTGGAGGAGTTCCTGCCGGTCGGCCTTGAGCTGGTTGATGGTCTGCTTTGCCTTGAGATATTCCGCGAGCGGCCCCGGAGTGGAGGCGAGCGACTCCATCCTGCCCTGCGTCCCGTCGCCACCGGATGAAGGCTTGTCGATAACCTGATCCAGATCGAGCAGTTGAAGCAGGTTGAATTCAGTCTTAAACTCGTCTAGCCGGCGATTCAGAATTGAGAGGTAGTTCGCGGCGCTGTTGCCGTCCTCTTTCAGGAAGCCGATGTTGTTTGCCTTTTGGAAGCTGTGCATCTCCTCCTCCTCGACCACCTTGTCCTTCTCAAGCCGGGCAAGTTCGTCCATGAGGGCCACCGCCGCCATATCGCGCGAGTCGGCGCGCATCTGCTTTTTCTTGGCCATGTATTCATCCATGCACGCATTCACGTACGCCTGCGAGTAGGCAGGCGACTGGCCATAGACGCTGAGGACGAAGATCGCGGCCTTCGGCAACTGGCCGACGGTCACTTTCACCATCTCCTCTGGCAGCTCGGGGTGCAGGGAACGGACGCGCGCCTTTGCGCCATTGAGTATCTCCTCGCTCTTCATGAGTTCGATCTGGGTGCCGAAGAAATTCACGAGTTCCTCGTTAAATGCTGTCGAACTTTCCCCGCCGATCCGGAACTGACCGGACACCATCAGGCGCCCACTCGAAAGGAATGCGGGGGGCTGCTGCATCGCCGTCCACGCGCCAATGCACAGGCCAAGGCTGAGGAGGAGCAGGATCACCCACCACCGCTTTTTCAGGAGATACAGATAACGGATGCCCTGAACGCGCGCCCGGTTGATGGCGGACGGCGCGGCGAGAGTCTGAGACTGTGGGAGTGACATGGGCGGAGACCGATTAGTAATTGATGAGCCGCTCGGGGACGTAGATGAGATCGCCGGGTTTCAGCTCGGGGTCGCGTTCCAGGTGCCCCTTTTCGAGGATGTCCACGAGATCCACGAGGTAGGTGATGGTGGATTCGTTGGTGGCCTCCTTCTTCCTGCTGAAGATGCTCCCGACCTTCTTCATGATGCTGACTTTTTTCGGCTGGGCGATTTGCAGCGCCTCCGCCGTCGCGACCGGCACGCCCACTTTCTTGCGCACGAGGCGGACCTTCCTCTTGTCGGCAAAGTCACCCACGCCACCGGCTCGGAGGATGGCCTGGCTCACGGTGAGCGTGTCTCCGGGCAGGAGTGCCATCTCCCCGCCATTCCGCACCTGGCCGGTGATGAATATCTTCCCGCGCGATTTCGTGCTCACGAGATCGAGGCCGATGATGACGGTCGCAGTCTTGAAGTACTCCTTTTCAAAGAGCGGCTTGATCTCGTAGGCGAGCTGCTTGCACGTCTTGTCCAGCGCCTTCACGCGGCCGACGAGCGGGATCTCCATCTCGCCGGAATCGGTGACGAAGAGGCGGATCGGCTCGTGCCGATCCTCGACGATGCGGAAGCTCACATGGTCGCCGATGCCGAGCTTCGTGCTGTCATTCAGCACCTCCATCGAGGTGGTGAGGGCCACGGTGCTGTTCCCGCGCGACTGGGTGAGCGGGGAGCTGTTGTCGATCGGCGCGGGCGCATCGGGACGGACGATGGGCGGCGGCGCGGCGGACACGGGGAGCGGGAGCGCGAGCAGCGCAGCGCAGCAGATCGCCGCGAAATGCAGCGGCGCGAGGGGGGAAACGGGACGGAATTTCATGGGAGGAATGATAATGTGTCAGAAGCGATATCCAAGTGAGAATGTGATGCGGTTTTGCGTGTAGCTCTCCGTCGCACGGACGGCCTGCTTTTTCAAATACTGATACGAGAGCGAGGCCCCCACACGCGGACTCAGTTGCCAGCCGGTAGTCAACGATCCGCCAAACCGCCGGAAATCGGACGCCACCCCGCCTCCCAGCGCGCTGCCGCTGATGATGCGGACATCCTCGACAAACAGCCCTGTCGAGAGCGACATCAGCCGGTTGATCGTCCACACACCGCCATAGCGCACGGTGTTCGCCTGCGTGTGGCCGCTCAACGCCTCGACATCGTCACTGTGCGTGAAATCGAGATGGTCGGAATAGAAACGGTTCAGCCGGTGGACGAATGAGAGATTCCCGTAGAAGCCCGTCGGATCGCCGCTCGCCGGCTGGGCCGCCGTAGTGCCCACCGAGACCGAGCCGGGTGCATTCGCCCCAGAGTGGTAGCCCTTGAAGCCGCCCGAAAGAAACATGTGGGTGTATTTCGTGAGCTGCACCTCGACATACGGCCCCGCCGTGATGCTCGAGTAATTCGAGTCGGGCTGCTTCGGATAATCCGAATAGGCAACCGTGCCCTCGATCCCGGCGATCACCGAGGAAGTGACCTTCGTCGCAATCGAGGCGGAGAATTGATCCGTGGAATGATCCAGGCGGCTGAGCGTCGCCGCCGAGCTGCCGGAACTCGAATTTGCCCCGCCCAGCGTGAGGAAAGTGTAGTGGTCGTACCCGAAGTTCCAGATCACGTCATTCGTGTCCCACAGCACGGAAAAGCCAAGCGTGTTCGTAAACCGCTCGACCTGCGCGATGCCGCTCAGCGTCCCCTGGCTCGCGGATTCCTGCTGGAGCGAAAACCTATCGTGGAAATTGATTTTCACATCGCCCGCATACACGTTGAAGCTCAGCGCCGAGTCCGGCGTGATCGTCGTCTGCTGCCGGTTCAGGAGCGGGCTGTTTATGTAGTACGCGTACCCGAGCCCTGCGCGGAATTGCAGGGTGTTCAGCTTCGTCACCGCCCATGTCGCATTCACGCTGATCTCGGGTGAAATTATCAGGTCGGCCTTCGCCTGCGGCGTCAGATCCACATTGTCCACAAACTCGGTGGAAATGTGCGCCTCCACGCGGAGCAGAACCTCGCCAACCTTGAAAGTCGCGCCCGAGCCCGAAGGCTGCGACGTTTTCTCCACCTGCCGCGCGTAGGAAGGTCGCGGGACTTCCTGCGCATTCGCATTCACCGGGAAGCACGCCACGAGCAGCGCGGCGGCGGCGAGCGTGCCGCTGAAAATAATATCAGCGGCGCGGCGGCGGAGCATATCCGCAGTCGTGGCGAGAGTCTTCCTTCGGTTCATCGGGGCTTTGAACCGGGCACCCTTGCACGCCATCGCAGCATAAGGAAAAACAATTTTGTGGCTTTCACGTAACGCGGGATGAAGCGCGACGGCGACTGGATGCAGCGGAAAAGCCAGCCGAGAAAAAAGCGATCCGCCCACACCGGGATATTCACCTGATCGCCCGTGAGGAAGCCGATCGCCGCACCCGTGCAGTGGATCCCGGGAAGGTAGCCCGCATTTTTCCGGAGGAAATGCCCGAGCCTCTCCTGCACCCCGCCGCCGATCGCCATGATGATGTGCGCCGGCCTCCGCGCCTTCACCATCGCGAGCAGCGCTGGATCCTCCAGCGCGCCCGCGCCGTAGCTCGGTGCGATGTAGCAGTCCGCCGGCTCCACCGCACACCCGTTTGCCCGCAGCCACTCGCGGTTCCGCCGCGCGGCATCCTCGCCCGGCATCACCCACAGCGTCGCGCCCGGCGCGCGTACGGAAGGCTCGAGCAGCAGCAGTTTCAGGTACGCGAGGCCCGACACGCGCGGGATGCGTTCCCATTTCAAAAGGCGCCACAGCAAAATCATCAGCCCGCTGTCCGTGATCGCCAGATCACTTTCCACCAGCGCCGCCTGCGTCGCAGGATCCTCCGACGCCGTCACCAGCACCGGGGCGGACGGCACCACCACCAGCCCGCCACGCAGGCTCTCGGCCACCGCCTCGGCGGTGCTCCCGGTAAAAAATCGCACGCCGAGAATCCGGCGGTGGCGTTGATCGTCGTCAAGTTCCATCCGCCGCAGTTGTGCCTCGCGAATGACGGGCTGCAATCCGCAAGTGAGTTTGATGTTGGATGTTGAAAGCCGTGCCTTTCTCACCACACACTGCGCGTCCCGTGAACACCCGCCCCCGCACGTCCGCCTTCACACTGATCGAGCTTCTCGTCGTCATCGCGATCATCGGCATCCTCGCGGGGATCACCCTTCGCGTGCTGGGGCGCAGCCGCGAGCTGGCCAACCGCGCCGTCTGCCTCTCGAACATGCGTCAGGTCCATTCCCTCGTCTCACGCTTCGCCTCGGAAAATGACGGTGCGCTCCCCATCGGATACCGCCTCGGGCAAAAGCAATTCAACACCACCATGTATGCCAGCGGCGAATACGTCCTCCTCGGCAAGCTCCTCACAGGTGCCAACCCGCCGGACGCGCGCGTCTTTTTCTGCCCCTCCGAGCACGACACCACGCAGGCCTACAACACCAAGGACAACCCGTGGCCCGTGCAGGCCGGGACCAATCTCCAGGGCGGCTACGGCACCAATCCCCTCGTGGACTGGGCCGACACCACATTTCCCGACACCCCGATCCGCATCACCAACATCAGCCGCATCCCGCTCATCGCCGACGGCGTCGGCATGCCCAAGCGCGTGGACTCGCGGCACAAGGACGGCGTGAATGTCGTCTTCAGCGACGGCAGCGGCGCCTGGGTGCCGCGGGAAAAATTCGACGCCGACCTCGCAGGCTGCACCGCTCCCAGCCCGGGCAACAACACCGCGCAGGATCGCATCTGGCAAACCCTCGGCGGACAGGATCCCAGCCAGCCCCAGCAGTGATCCGCCACGTCGCTCCACGTCTTCATCTTATTCTTATTCTTAATCCTATTCTTACTCCGCAAGCGGAGCGCGCAGCGATTTCGCCACGCGATTGGGATTAAGATTAGGAATAAGAATAAGATTAAGACGAACGCCTTCGGCACACACATTATGAAACACCTCCTCCTCCTCCTCGCCACCGCATTCCTCACCGCCGCGCACGCCGCGCCTGTCAGCCTCTTCGACGGCAAGACGCTCGACGGCTGGAACGGCGACACCGCAAAAACCTGGCGCATCGAGGACGGCTGCATCGTGGGCGGCTCGCTCACGGAGAAAGTCCCGCGCAACGAATTCCTCTCCGCGAAAAAGACGTACAAAAATTTCGACCTCACACTGAAATTCAAACTCACCGGCACCGAGGGCTTCGTGAATTCCGGCGTGCAGTTCCGCAGCATCCGCATGGAAAATCCTGCGCACGAAATGTTCGGCTACCAGGCCGACATCGGCGACCCGACCTGGTGGGGCTGCCTCTACGACGAATCGCGCCGCAAGAAAGTCCTCGCGAAATCCGACATGGAAGCCGTGAACAAAGTCCTCCACCGAAATGACTGGAACGACTACCGCATCCGCTGCGAAGGCAAGCGCATCCAGATCTGGCTGAACGGCGTGCAGACCGTGGACTACACCGAGATGGAAAAGGACATCGCCGAGGAAGGCCTCATCGCCGTTCAAATCCACGGCGGCGCAAAAGCCGTGGTCTTCTTCAAGGACATCGCCATCGAGGAACTGAAGTAGCGGGAGTCAGGAGTCAGAGGTCAGGAGTCAGGAGCAGGTGCCGCTACTCTTCGTCATTCGTCATTCGTCATCGGTCATCCGTCATTTCAAAAATGCCCACCATCGCACTCCTCGGCACGCTCGACACGAAAGGCGACGAGCACGCATTCGTCGCCGCGCAAATCCGCGCGCGCGGTCACGCAACGCTGCTGATTGATGTCGGCACCGATCAGCCGCCGCGCATCACGCCCGACATTTCACGCGAGGAAGTCGCGCGCATCGCCGGCATCGATCTCGCCGCGCTCACCGCGCGCCACGATCGCGGCGAATGCGTCGCGGCGATGGCGGGCGCATCCGCGATCATCCTCGCGAAATTGCAGGCCGACGGAAAAATTGACGGCGTGATTTCCCTCGGCGGCGGCGGCGGCACGGCAATCGCCACGGCGGGAATGCGCGCGCTGCCGCTCGGTTTTCCCAAGCTCATGGTCTCCACGCTCGCGAGCGGCAATACCGCGCAATACGTCGGCGTGAAGGACATCGTGATGTTCCCCTCCATCGTGGACGTCGCAGGCATCAACCGCATCTCGCGCACCATCCTCACACGCGCCGCCGGCGCGATTTGCGGAATGGTCGAAGCGCAGTTGCCCACAGCGAACGCGGAGGAAAAACCAATCGTCGTCGCGAGCATGTTCGGCAACACGACCGACTGCGTGCAGCGCGCGAAGTCGCTCATCGAGGCCGCCGGCTTCGAGGTGCTCGTCTTCCACGCCACCGGCACCGGCGGCCGCACGATGGAATCGCTCATCGAGAGCGGCATGATCGTCGGCGTACTCGACGTGACCACGACCGAGTGGGCCGACGAACTCGTCGGCGGCATCCTCGGCGCAGGCCCCGCGCGACTCGACGCCGCAGCACATGCAGGCACGCCCGCCGTCGTCGCACCCGGCTGCCTCGACATGGTGAACTTCGGCCCGCGCGAAACCGTGCCCGCAAAATTTTCCGCACGCCGATTCTACGCGCACAACCCGCAGGTCACGCTCATGCGCACCACGCCTGAAGAGTGCGCCGAGCTTGGCCGGATCCTCGCGGAAAAAGTGAACGCGTATCGCGCGCCCGTCACCGTGCTGCTCCCGCTGCGCGGAGTCAGCATCATCAGCGCGCACGGCGGAACATTCCACTGGCCCGAGGCGGACACCGCGCTCTTCGGCGCGATCAAAAAGCATCTGCGCCCCGGCATCCCGGTCCTCGAACTCGACTGCGCGATCAATGATCTGATTTTTGCCGAAGCGTGCGCCCACGCGCTGCTGGCAAATATGCATGCGTGATCGGCGACCCGATGCGAGGTAGCGTCGGCTCTTCCAGGATGAGCGAAGTCCCGCACGGCGAGTGGCGCAGGCGACACGCCTGCGAAGTCTGCGCGGCGACTCGCCGCGTGAGGGGCCGAGTCGGCCCCGGAGACTGAGGCAGGCGAGTCGCCTGCCCCACGGCCACCGCGCGCATTCCATCCCCGCCCGCGCGATTGCGTTGCCTCGCACACGCGCATCCGCTTTTCTCCCGCACTCATGAAAGCCATCCAGCTCGAGAAGCCGCAGTCCTTCCGCAAAATCGAAATCGCCGAACCCGCCGCGCCCGGCCCCGACGAGGCGGTCGTCACGATTCACCGCATCGGCATCTGCGGCACGGACTACTCGGGCTTCCTCGGGAAAATGCCGTTCTTCAGCTACCCGCGCATCCCCGGACACGAACTCGGCGTCGAAGTGCTCTCCGTCGGCGAAGGCGTGACGAATGTGAAGCCCGGCGACAAGTGCTCCGTCGAGCCCTACATCAATTGCCAGAAATGCTACTCGTGCCGTCGCGGCCACTCGAACTGCTGCGAAGGCCACATGACGCTCGGCGTGATGTGCGACGGCGGCATGTGCGAACGCTTCCTTCTTCCCGCGCGCAAGCTGCACCCCACTGGTCGCTCCAGTGACGGAGCGAAGCGCAAGCTCACCTTTGATCAGCTCGCGCTCGTCGAGACGCTCGCCATCGGCTGCCACGCGATCAACCGCGGCAATCCGCAGCCCGGCGAGCACGTCCTTGTCATCGGCGCAGGGCCGATCGGACTTTCTGTGATCGAATTCGCGCGGCTCAGCGGCGCGCGCACGATCGTGATGGATATGAATGCCTCGCGCCTCCAGTTCGTGCGCGAGAAAATGGGCGTGCCCGACACGATCCTCCTCGCGCCCGGCGGCGAGGCCGAAGCGCTCGCGACGCTCAGCGCAATCACAAACACCCAGCTCGCCGACGTCGTCGTGGACGCGACCGGCAGCAACAAGAGCATGGGCGGCGCGCTCTCGTACTGCGCATTCGCGAGCCGCCTCGTCTATGTCGGCATCACGCAGCAGGAAATCAGCTTTCTCCACGCGCCGGTTTTGCACCGCCGCGAAGTCACCATCATGGCCTCGCGCAACGCGCTGCCGCCGGACTTCACGCGCATCATCTCGCTCATCGAGGATGGCAAAATCAACACCGCCCCGTGGATCACGCACCACGCGAAGTTCGACGACATGATCGAAGTCTTCCCCACATGGTTGAAGCCCGAGAGCGGCGTGATCAAGGCCGTCGTCACGCTCACTTAGAGACTGTGTACCGAAAGTCAGGAATTAAACGCGGAGACGCAGAGACGCAGAGGAAGCAGAAGAGGAGAGCACACCATTGGCCCCGTTTTCTCGGCGTCTCGGCGTCTCTGCGTTGCAATACATGGCTCCCAAAAATCTGTGCGGGCACTTTCGGCCCACACTCTTCGAGTGCGTCAAAGCAAAGACGCCCCCGTCGCCCAAGGAGCCGGGGCGCCCTCGCCCCGTCTTTAGCCGCGGGGCGAGGGCGCCCCGCCTCCTCGCGCCTCGATCTTCATTGCGCCAGGCCCAGCGTGGTTCCACCTTTCGCGGCACACGCCCATGAAAGCCATCTGGACCCTCATCTTCTTCACCCTCCTCGCCTCCACCGTCGGCCTCACGATGCTCTTCGTGCCACAGTCGCAGTGGACGGAAACATTCTGGCTGAGCCTCGGCACCGTGGGAATGGCCGAGCTTTTCCTCTGGGTCGCATTCGCCTTCCGCGGCACGTCGCGCGGTGAGCAGGCCGGCAGCCTCTCAAAACTTTCCATCGTCACGGCCGCGACGCTCTACTTCTTCGCCGCCTCCGCGCTTGCGCTGCTCGCCATCTTCGCGCTTCTGACGTTCAAGGTGCTCCTCGCGCTGCACATCCTCGCGCTGCTCGGCTTCGTGATTTTCGGCGGGCTCTCCGCCATCGCCACACGCGCGCTGCAAGGGACGAACGAAGCGCAGAGGCCGCGCTGACGGATCGGCGATTTTCAATCGCCGAGTCTCTCCACCACACACTGGCGCAACTCGGCGCCGCGTTCCTCGGCGATTGAAAATCGCCGATCCTTTCACAGCACCGCGGGATTCCCGTAGAGGCTGAAGCCGCTCGTCCACTCGATCTGCACGTCGAAGACTTCGCCGATGTGGCGCTCGCCGCCCTCGAAGATCACGATCTTGTTCCCCGGCGTGCGACCCGAGAGCGTCGCGGGGTTTGTCTTGCTCGGCCCTTCGCAGAGGATCTCCACGCGCTTGCCGACGAGTGCGTCGTTCTTCGCCTTCGCAAATTCATCCACGATCCCGAGCAGCACGCGGTTGCGCTCATCGCGCACTTCCTCGGGCACCTGATCGCCCATCACCGCGGCGGGCGTGTCGCGGCGCGTGCTGTATTTGAAAATGAACGCATTGTCGAAACCGACGCGGCGATACAGTTCGCATGAGGCCTCGAAGTCCGCATCCGTCTCGCCGGGGAAGCCGACGATGACATCCGTGGTGATGGCGACATCAGGCCGCGCCGCGCGGATGGACTCGACGAGCCGGAGATATTTCTCCGCAGTGTAAGTGCGGTGCATCGCCTTGAGGATGCGGTCGCTCCCGCTCTGCACGGGAAGATGCACGTGCGCCATGAGCTTCGGCAGCCGCGCGTAGCAGTCGACAAGGTCCGCGCGGAAGCCAATCGGGTGCGGCGACGTGAAGCGCAAGCGGCGCAGTCCCTCGACGGCGTGGACGGCTTCGAGGAGCTGCACGAACGGTGACTTTTCCCCGACGCGCGGGAACTCGTGGCGGCCGTACAGATTCACAATCTGCCCGAGCAGCGTGACCTCGCGCACGCCGCGCGCGACGAGTCCCTCGACCTCCTGCACGATGTCGGCAATCGGGCGCGAACGCTCCGAGCCGCGCGTGCTCGGCACGATGCAAAACGTGCAGTGCATGTTGCACCCTTGCATGATGCTCACGAACGCCGTCGCCTGCCGCTCTTTCAGCGTGTGCTCGCGGATCGTGTCCTGCGAGCCGGGCTCCTCCGCGATGTCCACGATACTGAAGCGCGCGTCGTCCATCAGCCGTTCGCCGAGCGCAATTTTGCGTTGCACGAGTTGCTCCACATAGTCGGCGACCTTGTGGAATTTTTGCGTGCCCACGACGAGGTCCACATGCGCGATGTCGCGCACGAGTTCGCCGCCGCGGCTCTGCGCCATGCAGCCGAGAAAGCCGAAGACCATCTCGGGCTTGTTCGCGCGAAGCCGCCCGAGCAGTCCCATTTTCCCGAGCGCCTTCTGCTCGGCGAGATCGCGCACGCTGCACGTATTGATGAGCACGACATCGGCGGCTTTTTCCTCCGCCGTCAGCTCGTAGCCGCGACCGACGAGATCGCGCGCGACCTGCTCGGAGTCGCGCTCGTTCATCTGGCACCCGTAGGTCTTGAGAAATACTTTCGGCATCGTCTAAGGGCGCGGAAGCTAGACGACCGCCAGGCGCTCGTAAATGGGGAGTGTTGGCGGGTGCGCCGCATTCATTTTTTGAAACGCAGAGACGCGGAGGAAAAGGCGTTTTGAAATGGCAGCGGGCGCCTTGATGCATACCGCCGCATTTGGTTGCGTCCTCCGCGTCTCTGCGCCTCTGCGTTTCAAATTCCAAACGCCCGCAGCTCCCCGCGCAGCCGCTCCATCGGCAGGCCGATCACATTTGAGAACGATCCCTCGACCGCCGCGATCATCTCGCCGCGATCGTCCTGCGCGGCGTATGCGCCGGCCTTGTCGAGCGGATGGATGCGCGCGAGGTAGCGCTTCAGTTCCGCATCCGTGCGGCGGTGAAAGCGCACGCCCGTGACCTCGATGAAGCCGCGCTCCCTCCCCTGCCCCACGATCCACACGCCGGAATACACCTCGTGCGTGCGCCCGTTCAGCCGGCTGATCATCGCGAACGCGGCATCCATGTCCGCCGGTTTTCCGAGCACACGGCCCTCAAAAAAAACCTCCGTGTCCACGCCGAGCACGACGGCATTTTCACCCGCCGCAAGTTCCGCAAGTGCCGCCCGCGCCTTTGCCCGCGCATTTGCGAGCACCGTCTCGCCGGGGGAAAGATGCGCGGGCGCGATTTCCTCGACGCCGCGCGGCACGCGCACCTCAAATGCGCAGCCGTGCTCCGCGAGCAGCGAGCGGCGGCGCGGCGATGCGGACGCCAGAATGAGCAAAGGCCGGGCTTGCGGCCCGGCCTCGCTGAAATCGAAATGCGTGCGCTTCCGTGCCGCCATTATTTTTTCGGATCCGCGGGTGCGGGCTCGGGGGCTCCGGGCAGCTTCGGCATCTGCATGTCCGTGTAGCCCTCGGGCTTCACAAATTCATTGGCGTCCACCGGCGTCTCCTTGGCCGACACGAGGGTGATGGTCATCTTGCCGACCGGCGTGCTCACCTCGCTTTTCACGACCATTCCGGGCACGTCCACCTTGCTCGGGTCAAAGCCCGCGCCACCCATCGCGCTGCTGAGCTTCAGCATCTGGTCCTTGATGGACTGCGCATTCGGGAAATCCTTCGCGATCCACAGCTTCGCCTGGAGGCTGCCCTGGTTCATTTCAAAAATCTCGGTGTCATGTTCGCCGACCTTTTCCTTCATGCCGGTCGTCTTCGGCTTTTCGATCTTCGTGGGATCCACGCCGAGCGCCTTCTGCCCGGCCTCCTGCTGCTTCTTCACGTCGGCGAGGTTCAGCTTCATCGCCATCTTCTGCTGGTGCAGGAGCGTGACCATCTCGCCGCTCGTGAAATTCATCAGCGTCGTGACATTGCCGCCCAGCGGGCTCGGCATGTCCATGCGGGCCTGGTCGCCCTTCAGCTTCATGGTGACCTCGCCGTTGATCATGGCGGATTCCATTTTCTGCACGATGATGATGTCCGCGCGTGCAAACGCGACGGCAAGGATGAGCGGGGCGAGGCGGAGAAGGAGCTTCATAGGGAGGCGGACGCTGCCCTGAATCGGGGCAGGGTGAAAGGGAAAAAGCGCAGCGCCTGTGCGCCTCGCACCGGCTTGCATCCATGAAATGCTGTCGGTGCTCAGCAAAGCAGGGCCAGCTCGTCCAGCAGCGCGCAGAGCACCGCTCCCGCCGCACTGCTCTCCGGCGGCGGCACGATGAGCTGCCCGCGCGACTGGATGAATGGCGCGGTGCCCGCCTCGTCCAGCGACGCCGCGGCGAGATCCTCGATGCCGACCTTTTCCAGCTCGATGTGGAACTGCAAGCCGACCACGCGGTCGCCAAAGATGAACGCCTGATTCGCACACGCATCGCTCTCCGCCACGCGCCGGGCGCCCTCGGGAATCGTGAACGTGTCGCCGTGCCAGTGCATCACCGTGAGCTGCTCGGGAAATGCCCCGAACGGCGCGCTGCGATCCAGCATCCGCACGGGGAACCATCCGATTTCCTTCACCGGATTTTGGAACACCTTTCCGCCGAGCACATCGGCAAGAAGCTGCGCGCCGAGGCAGATTCCGAGGATCGGCTTGCGCGCCGCGATTGCCGTTTTCAGAAAATGCTTCTCCACCGGCAGCCACGGATGATCGCGGTGATCGTGGATGCTCATCGGCCCGCCCATGATCACGAGCAGGTCGAACGCATCCGGCGCAGGCGGCATTTCTCCATCGTAAAGCGCCGCGCGGGAAAGCGTGTGCCCGCGCTCCTCCGCCCACGCGGCGATGCGCCCCGGCCCCTCGAAAGGCGCGTGTTCGAGCGAATGGATTTTCATGCCCGCCACGATGCGCGCAGCCGCACCGCGCGCACGCGATTATTTTTTCCCGGCACGACTGCCAGCCGCCGCATCCGCGCCGATCGCGCGGCGCAGGAGAAATTGCGCGCGGTTGTGGTCCGTCACCACGGTCAGATAGTCGAGCTTCGCGCGGGAAAGTTCCTGCTCGGCGATGATGCTTTCGAGGACTTCGCCGACGGCAAATGCGCGGCGCTCGCGTGCGAGTTCGAGCGTCCTGCCCGCGGCGTTCAGCGCGGCGCGTGCGTGCGTGAGCTGCTCCTGGAGCGAATGCACGAGCGTGTGCGCCTCCACGACCTGCCGCGCGATTTCCTCGCGCAGCTTTTCCTGCTCCACGGCCTTGCCGCGCTGCCGCGCGTCGGCGAGATGCGGGCGCGACGGATCGAAGAGCCCGCCCGGCCCGATGCGCCACGTGAGGCCGATGCCATATTCCTGCGTCGAGTTGAAAGAACGCAGCCCCTGCGCATACGTGCCGCCGCCGAGATTGCCGCCGTAGTAGTCCGCCCTCACCGTCGGCGCGAGCGGCGCCCACCGCGCGGCGGCGCTGCCTTTCACCGCGGCCTCGAGTTCATCCGCACTCATGGCCATCTCGGGCCGCGCCTCGGTGGCGGACGCGATGAGCGAGTCCACGCTGCGGCGCGAATCGTCGAAGCTGAGCATCACCGGCTCGTCCACCGGAGCCAGCTCCACGTTTGCGGGAATGTGCAAAATCTGCGCGAGCCTCGCCGCGGCGATGCGCTGCCGTCCGCGGGCCTCGCTGCGCGCGACCAGATTCCGCTCGACCTGCGCGGTCGCGCGAAATGCATCGCCCTTGAACGCGATGCCCGCATCCACCGCCTGCTTCACCTGCCGCGCGTAATCCTGCGCGATGCCCACGGATTCCGACGCGACTCCGACGGCGGCCTTCGCGCGGATGAGTTCGAGATAGGCCGAGACCGCCTGCCAGATGCTCTCCTGCCGCTGCACCTCGACCGCGTGTGTCGCGGCGCTCGCGAGCATTTTTGTCGTCAGCGATTTGTAGCAAGCCTCGCCGAGATCGAGCTGAAGCGTGACCGCAACACCCAGGCCGAGACTCTCCTTGTCCGCATCAATGATTTGCCCGTCCACCGTCTGGATGTTTCCCTCGTGCCTGCGATACGCGAAGCCCGGCGTGAGGTACGGGAAGAACTGCATGTTGGCGGACTCATGCTGCGCCCAAGCCTCCGCAAGCCGTTCGCTCGCGATGCGGATGTCGAGATTCTGCGCACCGGCGAGCCGCATCACCGCGGCGAGATTCACATTCTGCGCGTGCGATGCCGGCTTCGCGATCTGCGCGCGCACAGCAGGCTTCTCCGCAGCGAAAATGGACGCGGCTTGCAGAAAAAAAAGAATCGTTGTGAACAGGAAGTTCGTGCCTCGGGTAGCGCGGGCGTCCCGCCTGCCGTGCCGCGCGTCTCGCGTGGCACCCTCGGGCGTCTGCTTGTTTTCGGAAACGGATTCGACGCCCGATGTGTCCGGCGAGACGCCGGACACTGCAGGCGGGACGCCCGCGCTACCCCACGCAGATCGTCCTGCAAAAAAACGATTCATTTCGCCACCTCCGCCTTCACAGGCTGCCCGTCGTTGAAGGTCGCCTTTCCAACGAGGATCACGCTCTCGCCATCCGTGAGTCCCTCGATGATTTCCGCATTCGTGCCGTCGTTGAAACCGAGCTTCACCGCCGTCTTCTTCGCCTTGCCATCCACGACTTTGAAGACGAACGCGTTCGTCTTTTCCATCGCGAGCGCCTCGACGGGCACGGTGATCACGCCGGTGTGTTTTTCCACGGCGATGCGGATGTTCGCATACATGCCGGGCTTCAGCACGCTGTCGGGATTTGGCACGTCGGCCTCCGTGAGCATCGTGCGCGTCGCCTCGTCGAGTGCGCCATTCGATCGCGAGACCGTCGCGTCGAATGATTTCCCCGGCAGCGCTTCCAGCGAAAATTTTACCGGCAATCCTGGACGGATCAGCGTGACCTCCGACTCCGGCACCGCCGCCTGCGCGCGCACGGTCGTGAAATCCATGAGCGTGAAAATCGCCGCGTTCTGCGCCGCGCTGCCCGCCGTCGCCGAGGGGACGAATGCGCCGTTGTCCACAAACCGCCCCGTGATCATCCCCGCGAATGGCGCGGTGATTTTTGCGAAATGCAGCAGCGTGTTCGTGCGTTCGAGATTTGCGCGCGCCACGTCCGCCGCGCCGCGCGCCTTGTCGAGCGCCTGCGGCAAAATGAGATCGGGCGCCTTCTTCCGGGCCTCCATGAGCCGCGCGAGTTCCACCTCCGCGACCTTCGCATCGGCCTCGTATTTTTTCACGTCGGCGAGCAGTTCCGGCACTT
>JBBRYC010000055.1:0-45380 GCA_038238025.1 Chthoniobacterales bacterium | reverse complement strand
GCAGACGTTCAAATTGGCCGACCCTTTCCTCGTCCTCGCGACGCAAAACCCGCTCGAACAGGAGGGCACCTACACGCTGCCCGAGGCGCAGCTCGACCGCTTCATGCTGAAGCTCAACATCACCTACCCGAGCAAAATCGAGGAGCGGCAAATCCTGGATCTCATGGGCACGAGCGCGCCGAAGCTGAACGTGAACGCCGTCGTGGACCCCGACCAAATCATCCGCGCCCGCGAACTCGTGAACAGCATCTACGTGGACGACCGCGTGAAGGACTACATCGTGGACATCGTCTTCGCCACGCGCGAGCCCGCCGCCTACAAGCTGCAGCTCGCCGGCCTCATCCGCTGGGGCGCGAGCCCGCGCGCGACCATCGCCCTCACGCTCGCGGCGAAGGCGCGCGCCTTCCTCAGCGGCCGCGGCTACGTGACGCCGCAGGACGTGAAAAGCATCGGCCTCGACGTCCTCCGCCACCGCGTCGCGATCACCTACGAAGCCGAGGCGGAAAACCTCACGAGCGAGAAAATCGTGGAGAAGGTCTTCGCCACGCTGCCGGTGCCGTAGGAGCGGCGAACGCTGCGCTGAAATGAAAAAATTTCTGTCGGATATGGCCGCCTATCTTGGCGTTGTTGGTGTGTTCACCCTCTGCTTCTTGGTCTTTGTCCTGGCGAAATGGGACAATACCGAGATCGATCGAAACGAGTCTCTGTCATCCATGTCAGGCATCGAATGGGCCATGAATCTCGGGGACCGAATCGGCGCCAGGATCGAACCCCTTTTGCTCGTCCTGCTCACAAGCGCATGGGTCTGGCTCATGTGTTGGGTCATGCGCCAGGTCGTTCGTGAACATGCGCGCAGCCACGCTGGAAAATGATCTCATCCCCGGCAAATCATCCGACTGAAGGACGCGGAGCGTCCGCCACAACAGTAGCCGTGGGTGACGAGTCCCCGAGGAACCCACGGATCACCGCAAATGCGAGGGAGCCGCGTAGTGGCGCCACATGGCGTGCGTGCTGCGATGTTGTGCCGCCGCTACGCGGCTTGTCCGTTTTGTCGCGCGATCCGTGGGTTCCTTCGCTGCGCTCAGTCACCCACGGCTATTGTTGTGTTGGCGCTACGCGCCGGGGACCGCGCGATATGTGCGCGTGTTCCGACGCTTCGAGATTATTGTTTCGCTAACAACCGATGGACAGCGCGCGCGACATTCTCAAAAAGATCCGCCACATCGAGTTGAAGACTCGTGGGCTCGTGCAGACTGCTTTCTCGGGTCAGTATCGCTCTGCGTTCAAAGGGCGCGGGATGAACTTCGAGGAGGTGCGCGAGTATCAGCCCGGCGATGACGTGCGGGCGATTGACTGGAACGTCACGGCGCGCATGGGCGATGCGTTCATCAAGAAATTCACCGAGGAGCGCGAACTGACGGTGATGCTCGTCGTGGACGTGAGCGCATCGGGCGAATTCGGCAGCGTGCATCTCAGCAAGCGCGAACTCGCCGCGGAGGTCGCGTGCGTGTTTGCGTTCAGCGCGATCAAGAACAACGACAAGGTCGGCTGCATCCTGTTTTCCGATCACGTCGAGCTGTTCATCCCGCCGGCGAAGGGGCGGTCGCATTCGCTGCGCATCATCCGCGAGATTCTTTTCTTCGAGCCGAAGGGCCGCGGCACCGACCTCGCGGGCGCGCTGGAATTTCTCAATCGCGTCACCAGCCGCCGCGCCGTCGTGCTCATGCTCTCGGATTTCCAGGCGCCGGACTACGCGAAGCAACTGCGCGTTACCGCACGCCGCCACGATCTCGTCGCGATGCCGATCGCCGACCCGCGCGAACTCGAACTGCCGGACGTGGGCCGCATCGTCCTCGAAGATGCGGAGACCGGCGAGCGACTGCTCGTGAACACCTCCGACCGCCGCACGCGCGTCCGCTACGCCACCGAGGTCGGCGGCTGGCACAGCGATCTGCCGGGTGGTTTCCGCCGCTACGGCATTGATACGATCGGCTTGCAGACCAACCAGGACTACGTGCCCGCGCTGCGCCGCTTTTTCAGCACGCGCGAGCACCGGCTCTCGATGGCATGAATATGATGATCATCGCCGCGATCCAATCCGCACAGCCGCCCGTGCCGGCGCCGGACGCCGCCCCACCCACGCCCGATCCGCTCGCGGGCCTGCGCGACATCGCGCCGCCGGTGGACGTGCCGTGGCCGCCGTGGGTGTGGTGGGCGATTGGCGTCGGCTCGGTGATCGCGCTCGCGCTGCTCACGTGGCTCGTCATCTGGCTCGTGAATCGCAGGCCGAAGATTCCGCCGCCGACCCCGCGGCAGGTCGCGCTGCGTGCGCTGGAGGATCTGCGGGCGCACGTCGGCGAACTCGATTCCTACGCATTCAGTGTGCGGGTCTCCGATGTCCTGCGGACTTACGTCGGCGCGCAATTTTCACTGCCGGTGACCTCGCAGACTTCGCCGGAATTTCTCGCGAGCATCGCGGATTCGCCGCGTTTCTCCTCGGTGGACCGGCAGCTCCTCGCGACCTTTCTGGAACGCTGCGACATGCTGAAATTCGCGCGCATTTCCGCGCACGCGGAGGAAAATGGCGAACTGCTCGGCGCTGCGGCGGCATTTGCCCAGGGGACACGAACTTGAGCACATGAGCTTCGACATTTTCAAATTTGCGCAGCCGTGGTGGCTCCTCGCGCTGCTCGCCGTGCCGCTCGTCGCGTGGATGCAGGGCGGGCGCGGGCCTTCGGCGGCGATCCGGTTTTCGCATGTCGCGCCGCTGCGCGGCTTCGCACATGTGCGCCGCACGGGTGCGGGCGGAGTCGGCGCGCTGCTTCTCTGCGCCGCGCTCACCTTCCTCATCATCGCGCTTGCGCGTCCGCGGCTCGGCAAGACGCAGGACACCATCGAGTCGAGCGGTGTGGACATCATCCTCGAGCTCGATGTCTCCGGTTCGATGCAGGCGGAGGATTTCACACTCGGCAAAGATCGCGCGAGCCGCATCGAAGTCGTGAAGGACGTGACGAAGCGCTTCATCGAGGGCCGGCCGAATGATCGCATCGGCATCATCGCGTTCGCCGGGCGTCCGTATCTCGTCAGCCCGCTCACGCTCGATCATGATTGGCTGCTGAAAAATCTTGATCGGCTCCGCATCGGCCTCGTCGAGGATGGCACCTCGATCGGCTCCGCGCTCGCGAGTGCGGCAAACCGGATGAAGGACAAGAAGGCAAAGAGCAAAATCATCGTGCTGCTGACGGACGGCGACGAGAACATCACGACCATCCCGCCCGCGACCGCCGCTGAGGCTGCGAAGACGCTTGGGATCAAAATCTACACCATCGCCGCAGGGACAAACGGCCTCGCACCGTTCCCGGTGGGCCGCGACTTTTTGGGCAACAAGGTCTATCGCAATATCCCGGTGACTGTGGACGAGGGGCAGCTCCGCAAGGTCGCGGAAATCGGCGGCGGGAAGTTCTTCGTCGCGATGGATACGAATTCGCTGAACCGCATTTTTTCCGAGATCGACAAGCTGGAGAAGACCGAGGTGAAGCTGAAGCGGAAGACGGACTGGAAGGATCTTTTCCAGTGGTTCATCGGCGCGGGAGCGGCGCTCGTCGCGCTGCACGCGCTGCTTTCACAGACGCTTTGGAGGACGGTGCCATGAGCGGAGACCACTCAGGATTTTTAACCACTGACCGGCACTTACCGGCACGAATGGGCGATTCGGAAGCGTGGTGCGGCATTGCGGAGGGCTTTCAATATCGGGGTCATCCTGAGCGAAGCGGAGGCGGAAAGGCGGGCGCAGCGCAGTCGAAGGATCCCGTGGCATTGCGAATGGACATCGGGGAAATTTCCGCGCCACGTGTCATTGCCCCGGGATCCTTCGACTCCGCGCCGCGCCGCCTTCGCCCTCCGCGTCGCTCCGCTCAGGATGACCGCGATTTTTTGGACCAGTCCTGCCACCGATAAGATGAGCGACCTCCACTTTGCCCATCCTCATTTCCTCTGGTGCATCGCCGCCGTGCCGTTGCTCGCCGCGCTGATTTTTCACGCGGAGAAAATGCGGCGCATCGCGCTGGACCGGCTCATCGCGGCACGCTTGCAGGCGCGGCTTGCGGGCAGTGTGAGCACTGCGCGCAGGCGTGCCGGCTTCGCGCTGCTGCTGCTCGGGATTGCGCTTTCGCTCGTGGCGCTGGCGCGGCCGCAGTGGGGCTTCACATGGGAGGAGAAGCGGCAGAGCGGACGAGACATCATCATCGCGATTGATACGTCGAATTCGATGCTCGCGACGGACCTTCAGCCGAACCGCCTCACGCGCGCAAAGCTCGCGGCGGAGGACTTGCTGAACCAGATTGAGGGCGACCGCGTGGGGCTGCTGGCATTCGCGGGATCGTCGTTTTTGCAGGCACCGCTCACATCGGATTTCAGCGCGGTGCGGGAGACCTTGCAGGAACTCGACACGGACATCATCCCGCGCGGCGGGACGAATCTCTCGGACGCGATCAAGGCGGCGGATGAGGCATTCGGCAAAGGCGAGAGCGAGCATCGCGCGCTGATCATTTTTTCCGACGGCGAGGAGCTGGAGGCGGACGCCGTCACCGCGGCGCGCGCGTGCAGGGATCGCTTCCACACTTTCACCGTCGGCCTCGGTTCGCCGGATGGCTCGCTCATTCCCGTGCCGACGAAGGGAGGGGGCACGGAATTCCTGCGCGACGACAAGGGGGAGTACGTGAAGTCGAAGCTCGACGAGCCGCGCATGCGCGAAGTTGCGGAAGCGGGCGGGGGCTTCTACATTCACCTTCGCAACGGCCCTGCGGAGATGAAGCAAATCGTCACCGACGGCCTCGGCAAAATGAAAGAACACGAGACAGACGCCCGCTTCACACGACAGCCGGTCGAGCGCTACCAGTGGCCGCTCGGCGCGGCGATGGCTGCCATCGTCACGGCGCTCCTGCTCGGCGAACGGAAGCGTGCGACCGCGGTGAAAATCGCGGCGGCGGCGCTGCTGCTGCTCACCGCGCGTGCGGATGCGCGCCATGCGGGCATCGAGAAATACGAGGCGAAGGACTACAAGGGATCGCTCGGGGAATTCGACGGCGACCTGAAGAAGCGCGATGTCGCGGAGCTGCATTTCAACGCGGGCAGCGCGGCCTACGAACTCGGCGACTACGCGCGTGCGGCGGATTCATTCAGCCGCGCGCTCGGCACAGCGACGCCGGAACTGAAGCCGCGCGCGGCCTACAATCTCGCGAACACGCTCGCGCGCCGCGGTGTGAAGCATGAAAAAAAGGAGGAGAAAATCGGCGACCTGCGCGACGCCGTGCAGCAGTACGACGAGGTGCTGAAAACAGACGCGAAGCACGAGGACGCGAGGCACAACCGGGACATCGTGGCGAAGCTGATCGCCGACCTCGAGAAGGAGGAGAAGCAGGAGAAAAAGGATCAGGAGGATCAAAAAAAGGACGACAAGAAGGACGACAAAAAAGACGACAAAAAAGACGGGCAGAAGAAAGATCAGCAGGACAAGCAGGACTCTTCGCAGGGCGGAAAGGACAAGGAAGACAAGAAGGACGAACAGCAGAAGAAGGACGGCTCGGGCAAGGACGAGAAGAGCGAGCAGGGCAAGAAGGACGGGAAGGAGCAGCAATCCAAGGACGGCAAGGAGGGCGAGAAGAAGGATTCGCAGGACAAGAAGGACGGAAAGGAAGATCCCGGCGCGCAGAAAAAAAACGGCCAGCAGCAGAAGCCCGACGACAAGGAGGGCAAGGAAGGCGACAAGCCGCAGCCGAAAGACGGCACGGACGAGAAGCAAAAATCCGGCGAGGTGAAGGCGGCGAATCCCGGCCAGCAGGAGCCCGGCAAGGACGATCCCGCAGCCGAGGCCGCCGAAGCTGCGCAAGCCGCGCAGGAAGGCCGCATGACGACTCAGGACGCGGCGCAAATCCTCGAGGCGCTCAAGCGCGTGGATCGCCGCGTGCGCCTGCTCGATCCGAAGACGGAGCCGCAGAAAAATCCCGCGCGCCCCTTCAAAAACTGGTAGCCCGCACGATGTCGCCCGGCATTTTTTCCCGCGTCCGTTTCCATCTCGCGACACTGCTTGCGCTCCTGCTGCCGCTGTGCGCGGCGCTCGCGGAAAGCAAGGTGCGCGGCCTGCTTTCCGCACACTCCGCGAGTGTCGGCGAGGCCGTGGAATACGAGCTGATCGTCGAGGGTGGCGAGCGCCTCGAAAACGAACCGGCGATCAGCGTGGACGGAATCGAGGCGCGGTTCGTGGGCGAAAACCGCCAAATCAGCATCATCAACGGCAGCATGACGAACCGCATGACGCTCACGTGGGTGCTCGTGCCGAAGCGCGAGGGAAAATTCACGATTCCCGCGATTGATGTGCGCATCGGAGGACAGATTTTGAAGACGCTGCCGGCGACGCTGACGGTCGGTGCCGGCGAAAAGGTGAAGGAAGCCGGCGACTTTGCATTTGCAAAAATCTCCCTGCCGAAAAAATCCCTCTACGTCGGCGAAGTCGTGCCGATGGAGGTCCGGCTCTACCTCGACGCGACGGCGCGCTGGGAGATGCGCTCGATGCCCGCGCTGAACGGCGACGGCTTCACGACCCGCCCGTTTGGGAAGCACACCGAACGCGCGATTCAGCTCGAGGGAAAGCCCTACAATCTTGTGACGTTCAACACGGTGATCACGCCCGGCAAGGCGGGCAAAATTGCGATCGGGCCGGTGCCTGTGAATCTCGTCGTGTCGAGGCCCGACCGCAGGCGGCAGCGGTTCGATCTGTTTTCGAGCGGAATGGGCCCGGCGCAGGAATTGACGGTCAGCGCGCCGGTGCTGGAACTCGACGTGAAGCCGCTGCCGGTGATCGGAAGGCCGAAGGATTTTTCCGGCGCGGTCGGGAAGTTTGAATTCAGCGCGACCGGCACGCCGGGGCGGGTGAAGGTCGGCGAGCCGGTGAGCATGAGGCTGACGATCCGGGGCAGCGGGAATTTTGACCGCATCGGCCAGCCGCCGCTCGACGAGCCACAGGGGTGGACGACGTATTCGGCGAAGCAGGAATTCAGCGGCAACGAAGGCGCGGCCATCGAGGGCGTGAAGACCTTCGAACTGCCCGTGACGCCGACGGTGAACAAGACGGCGATGCCGGTGTTCGCGTTCAGCTTTTTCGATCCCGAGACTGAGAAATATGTGACGCTGAAAAGTGCCGCCGCGCCGCTCACGGTCGAGGGTGTGCCGGTGATAGCGGCTGCGACGCCCGCGCCCGCGGGCAATCCCGCGACGCCGAAGCAGGAGCCGAAGACGCCCGCGGCGCCGGACATCCTCGCGAACCTGCCGGACATCGGCAGGGCGAGCACGGCGTTCGGGCCGTCGCTTTCGCCGGCGGTGTTTTTCTCGGTGCTGGGTGCGCCGGTGCCGCTGGCATTCGCGTTCGTGGCGTGGCGTCGGCGGCGCGGCGATGCGAAGCTCGCGCGGATCGCGGCGCTGCGGCGCGAGCGCGCGGGGATGATCTCGCAGGTGAAGAATGCGGCGAACCGCGCGGAGGTCTTCGATGCCGCCGTGAAGGCTGTGCGAATCCACGCCCAACTCGATGGCGACGGCGCTCTGCCGGACGACGATGCAGCCGCGCTGCTCGGCTCGCGGAAGCTGGATGCGGAGACGGAGAAATCGCTGCGCGAAATTTTCGAGGCGCGCACGGAGTTGCTCTACGCCGGCGCTGCGCACGAGTCGGATCGCATCAGCGACACCGAGCGGGATCGCGTGATGGATGTGATCGCGAGTTTTGAAAAGAGCGCGAAGCGATGAGGGGCGCGGCACGCATCACAGCGCTGTGCGCGCTCGTCGCGGGATTGCTCTGCGTGCATGCGCTGGCTGGGCCGGATGGGGATTTTGCGGTGGCGAACCGTGCGTACAGCGAGGGTGATTTTGCGGCGGCGCTGCGGGCTTACGAGCGTTCGCTCGCGGCGGAACTGCACGCGAATGCACTCTGCAATCTCGGCAACACCTGCTTCCGGCTCGGCAAGCTCGGCCCGGCGGCGCTGAGCTACGAGCGCGCGCTCGCGCTCCAGCCGCGGCTGCCGGATGCGGTCGCAAATCTCCGGCTCACGCGCGAAAAATCGGGCGCGCGCCTGCTCGAACAGCCGTGGTGGGAGAAGGCGTTGACGTGGTTTTCAACGGGCACGGCGACGATGATCGCAATCGGGACGGCGTGGTTTTTTGCACTCACGGCGGCCGTGCTGGCGTGGCGGAAAAAATATGGCGCTGCGTTTCGGGGTGCAGTGTTCGGAGTGCTGATTGCGGCGGGCTACGGCGCGGCGATCTACTGGGTGATAGGCGATCGCGGATCGATCGCGATCGTGATCACGGAGCGCGCGGCGGTGCATCCCGAGCCGGCGGAGCATTCGAAGTCCGCGGAGTCGCTGCCGGGCGGAAGCCAGGTGCGCGTGCTCGGCGAGTCGGGCGACTGGAAGTATTGCAGGCTGCCCGGCGGCGGGCGCGGCTGGGTGGCATCGTCGTCGGTGGAATTCCTGCTGCCGCGCTCGAAGGTGACAAAGACGCCGGATTCTCCGGGACGCATCGGCGCTGCGGACGCGGCGCTGCCGTCGCTTGCGAATGTCGCGCTGAGTCCTGCGGCGGCGCGCACGGCGGACTGGCGCGATGAGATTTGGAAAAAGCCGGGCACTTTCACGAAGCTGCGGCCCGGGGTGTTTCGCTACGCATTGGGCTGGGGCGAGATCACCGCGGCGGAGGCGGAGGCGAGCAGCACGCTGTCGCCCGAGGGCCGGTGCGTGCTGGATTTTTCCGCGAAGACGACGGGGATCGCGCGGACGATGTGGAAGCTGGATGCAAAGGCCGTGTCCTCGTGCGAGGCCGCGACTTTCCACCCGGTGAAGCTCACGCAGACCGAGACGTATAAAAAAAAAGTGGTGACGACGGTGGTGGATTTTCTCGCGAACGGCCCGGTGCAGCGCCGCTCGCAGGAGCCGCCGGATGCCGATGCGTCCGCGACGAGGAGCTTCCGCTTCCCGCATGTGCATGACCTGAACAGCGCGGTGCTTTTCATCCGCAGCCAGGCGCTCGCGCAGGGCGACTCGGTGAAGCTGTGCGTGTATCCCGGCCGCGCGCCCTACCTCGCCACGGCGACGGTCACGGGCCGCGAACGGCTCACGGTCGCGGGTCGCGAGTGGGACACGATCCGGTGCGACCTGGGCCTGAGCGGCATCGCGGATGATTTTACGCTCACGCCGCACAAAAAATTCAAGAAGGCGACGGCGTGGATCTCCGACGACGGCGACCGGATGCTGCTGAAAATTTCCGCCGAGGTGCAGGTCGGCAGCGTGTGGGCGGAACTGCAGAGCGCGGATTTTGCGGGGAAGAAATAGGGCATCTTTTAAAGAACTGTAGCCGCGAGAGCGCAGGAGCGGCTCATGGAGTGCGGCGGGAAGCGAAGCGCCACGCCGCTTTGGAATGCGCTGGAGGCGCGCGGCGGTCTTTGAGGCGTTGCGGTTTGGAGTTTACCTACAGCCCCATCCCGTCGCTCCGCTCCTGCCAAAGCGGTGTCGCGCTTCGCTTGCCACCGCACTCCATCTGCAACCGGCGGCTACGGCAGTTCGTAAATCGTTTTGGCAGCGCCTGCCGGCGGAATCACGGATGTGAATCGCAGTTTGATCATTGTGCAGGAGTGCCGGGATCGTCGGGGAAGTTGGGCGGCTCCACGACGGCGTTAGGAAAATGATGACGGCCGGGACCGTGAATCCAATAGAAGTAGGCGGGTTGGATGGCCAAGAGGAAGATGATGATCGGAAGGAGCGCGGCCAGGATGCCGATGCGGTAACGGCGAATCCAAATTAGCGCGAAAGAAGAAAGTGATGCTACGACGAACGGTGCCACGCGCTCAGCGTTCTTGAATCCAAGTCCGCACAAGTGCTCGCCGGAGCATACGAGCAGCGTACCAATCCAAAATATGCTCGCGATGAACGGACGAACAAAGAGCGGGTGGAAAATGACGATGCCATGAAACCAATGGCGGTCCCTCATGGGTGAACTCGAATGACTTTCATTCACAGCAGACGGGCAAAGAATGCGAACATGTGCCCAAGCAAATCCGCTAATTTTCCGACACTGTGCGATCGCGGTGCCGGTTCGGATTGTAGAACGGCTTGAGCAGCGGGCTGCCGGGGGCGGGCGGCGGGAGGAGCTTCATCTCGGCGAGCGTGTCGGTGTCGAGGCGTCCGGTGCGGCGCAGCTCGGCCTCGTCCTGGAAAAGAAAAATCGCCTCGCTCGTGGCGGCGGCGGGGAGGCCGTCAATCGGGCCGCGGTAGAGCTGCTTCGCCGCCAGGAGCGACTGTGCGCGGCGGACGACATTCATCTGCACTTCGCGCGCCGCAGTGGCGTACGGCGTGTCGCGGAACATCGTCGAAAACGGCGAATACACCGGTGCTGGCAGTGGTGTCGGGGGCTCGACCACGGTGATGCCGTCGGGCCGCGCGCGTCGCGCCGGTGACGGTGTCGGCTCCGCGGACGCAGGCTCCGGCTGGAGCGCGCGTTCCTTCCTCGGCGGAAGGATCGGGTCGCCGGGTTTCGGCATAGCCTGCTGCGGCTGCGCGGGCTGCGGAGCGGGCGGTGGCGGATTGAATTGCTTTTGCACCGGAGCCTCGGGCGCGGGTGCGGGCGCAGGCTGTGCGGCGGGCTGTGCTGCAGCGGGCGCAGGCGCGGGCTGCGGAGCGGGCTCGGCGTTCTTTTTTTCCCCGAAGCCCAGCGCGGCGAGTGTCTCTGCATTCAGCTTGCCGGTGACGGTGATGCCGTTGCGGATCTGGAAGCGCCGGATCGCGGCGGCGGTCTCGGTGCTGTCGTTGCCCGTGACTTCGCCGTAGTAGAAGCCCTGCGACTTGAGCGCGCCCTGCACGTCGCGGAGTTGGTCATTTGCGGTGGCGGTCGCGAGGAGCGTCGCTGCGGCGAGGAGGAGGGGAAGCCGTTTCATTGCGGGTGTGGATGAATGTGGATGCAATTCGCGGCGCGTCAATTCACAGAGATCCGTGATCAGCGCCCGGCTGCCGGGGCGGTCCCGGCGATGAAATCGAGGATCGCCTTGCGCACGGGATCGCCGGTTTTGGCGATGTTGTTTGCGATGGAGCCGTGCGTGCGGTCGGCGATCTGGCGGAAGATGACGCGCTTGTTGCCCGCGCCTTTCAGAACGGCGACGAGGTATTCGTTTTCCTCCGAGCGCGCGGCCATGTCGTGATCGGCGGCGAGGACGAGCATGGGCGGCGTGTCCTTGCGGCAGTAGTGAACGGGCGCGGCTTCATCGGCAATGATCGTCTCTTTTGCGATCCCGCGTTCCTCGCGCACGGTGTAGTGCGTCATCGTCTGGCCGCTCAGCGGGATGTAGCCGGCGAAGGAATCCGGCGTGAGGCCGTGCTGCTTCAGCCAGCGGGCATCCATCGCCAGCATGAGTGTGAGCCAGCCGCCCGCGGAGTGGCCGCTGATGAACACCTTCGCCGGATCGCCGCCGCGCTCCGCGATGTGCGCGCGCACCCAAGCGCACGCGGCGGCGGAATCCTCAAGGTAAGCCGGGTACGTCGCCTTCGGGCTGAGGCGGTAATTGACCGAGGCCACGGCGAT
This sequence comes from Chthoniobacterales bacterium, assembly GCA_038238025.1. Lineage (GTDB taxonomy): Bacteria > Verrucomicrobiota > Verrucomicrobiia > Chthoniobacterales > Chthoniobacteraceae > SXWH01. The sequence goes on along the minus strand of JBBRYC010000055.1, from coordinate 33,770 downwards.
CCCGTCGGCGGCGAGTGCGCGTGCGATCTTCGGCGTCTCGCCGCCCTCCTTGCTGCCGCCTTTCAGCCCACCGCCGTGGAACCACACGAGCGTGGCAAAATGTTTTCCGCCCGGCGGAATGTAGAGATCCAGCTTGCAGCGCTGCGCCTCGTATTCGCTGAGCTTGTCGCCGCTCTTGTAGGCGATGTCGGTGGTCGGTTTTGTCTGCGCGGCGCTGTCATCGGCACGCGAAAATGCGGGATGCGCGAGGAGGAAAAGGACGCTGAAGAGCGCGGCGAATCCGGGGAGCGATTTCATCGGCGGGAGGGTGCCCCGGGGGTGACGCTCTCACAATCAGGATTTCCGGGATCGCATCGTATGTCGGTGCATCGTGTTTTTTAGGCCGGAGGGTCACCACCGAAGCTCTCCGCTCCTGGCTTGACGCGCAGCCCCTCTTCCGACCTAATCGCGGCTAAGGGAGCGACGGTTCCGCCCCTGCGGATGCCAGCGTTCCCCCCAAAAACAACAACAACCCAGAAAGACAACCCACATGAAGAAGCTCCTGTTCACACTCACACTCGCCGGCGCGCTCGCGCTCGGCGGCCAGTCGGCATTCGCGCAGGCGAAGAAGAAACCCGCCACTCCCCCGGATGCCCCGGCGACTGCGGTCGGCGAAAAACCGAAGGCTGCGGGCGAAAAACCAAAGGCTGCGGCGGATCCGACAAAGCCGATGCCAATGCACACCGTCGTTGATTCGATTGATGCCTCGGGAAAATCTTTCACCCACAAGAACAAGGATGGCAAGGAGGTGAAATATGTCACCACCGCCAAGACCGAATTCAAGAACGGCGAAGCGGAAGCAAAGTTTTCAGACATCAAAATCGGCAACGAGGTGAACGGCATGCGCCTGAAGAAGAGCGACACCGAGTATGAAGTGGTGAAGACCACCTACATCGGCGCGCCCAAGCCAAAGGCTGAGAAGCCCGCAGGCGAGAAGCCCGCAAAAGGCGCGAAACCCGCAGGCGACGCAAAGCCCGCTGACGAGCCGAAGAAGAAGCCGTAAGGATCACGCGGAATCATCTCCGCACTTTCAAAGACCGGCACCGCACGCGCGGTGCCGGTCTTTTTTTCGGTGAGCGAGGTCTTGGATTCAGGAGTGGAAGAAATCATCCCCAAGCCAGCGGTGGGATGGCCACGGAAGGCATGAAAGGACACGGAAGCAGCGAATCTGGAAAAATGGACTCCGCATCCATCGGGTGCCTCACGATCACCGTCGAAGTCGCTGCCTTCCGTGGACTCCATTCACGACTTTGGCTCTCAAGTCCGCCGCGGCTACCGCCCTGCGAGCTGCTCCCACAGCGCCCGCTCCTTTTCACCGAGACTCGTCGGCAGCAGCACTTTTGCCTCGGCAAAAAAATCACCGCGCGTGTCCTTGCCGCTCGGCAGGCCGCGACCCTTGAGCCGGAATTTCTGCCCCGGCTGCGTGCCTGCGGGGATCTTCATTTTCACCACCCCGTCCGGCGTCGGCACCTCGACATCGCCGCCGAGCACCGCGGACCACACGGGCACCGGCACCGCGCGGATCAGATCGAAGCCGTCCGCGCGGTAGTCCACGTGCGGCGCGATTTTCACGAGCAGGTAAAGGTCGCCGCGCTCGCCGCCGCCGATGCCGTCGCCGCCCTGCCCGGTGAGACGGATCTTCTGTCCGGCGCGCACGCCGCGCGGGATGTTCACCGTCACCGTCTCCGTGCGGCCGCCGCGGTCGAGATTGAACGCCTTGCGCCCGCCATGCAGCGCCTCCTCGATATGCACCGGCAGCTCCAGCTCCACATCGTTGCCACGCTGGGCAAATGCGCCGAAGCCCGCCTTTCGCTTGCGCCCGCCACCGCCGCCAGCACCGAAAAACGCCTCGAAAAAATCACTGAACGCGCCACCGCCACCACCGAAATCCATCCCGCCGTGGTGCGCGCCCGGCGGCGGCCCCTGCCGGCCGGGACTGTTCCAGTCCGCGCCCAGCTCATCGTAGCGCTTCCGTTTTTCCGGATCGCTGAGCACCTCGTTCGCCTCGTTGAGTTCCTTGAATTTCGTCTCCGCCGTCTTCTTGTCCTTCGCCACATCGGGGTGATGCGTGCGCGCGAGCTTGCGGAACGCCTTGCGGATTTCGTCCTGCGTCGCCGTCTTCGGCACGCCGAGCACTGAGTAGTAGTCCTTGAACTGCACGCGCGCATGAAAGCGCACGCGCCGCGCGATTCAACCACGCAGATGCCGCACGGGAAAATCCGCGCTTGCCACTCGCATCCGCCCCGTCAGTTTCCGCCGATGAAATCGCTCATCCGCTCCGCCGTCGCGCTGGTCGCCGCCTTCACATTCAGCTTCGCCGCCGTGCCGGACGACGTCCGCGGCAACCTCGACAAGCTCGTGCCCGAGACCATCCGCCTGCTTGAGGCAAAGGACTACGCCACGGTGCTCGAGGCGCTGGTGCCGCCGGCGGACTTCAAGAAGATCACCGCCGGCACGCCGCTTGCGGAATTCGCGAAGGAGTTTGGCAAGGAGAAGGCTGCGCAGTTGCTCGAGGTGCTGAAGTCGCTGAAGGACAAAAAGCCGAAGCTGTCCGAGGACGGCACCACCGCGACCTACGACCTGCCTGAGAACCCCGTGTTCCCGAAGAACAAGATCGCGTTCACGAAGATCGAGGGCCGCTGGTTCATCAACAACTGACGCGGCGCAGTGGGAGCGGCGACATTCCTGTCGCCGACACGAATATGCGCCGGAGGCGCACACTTCATGGCGAGGCGGCGGCCACGGTCGCGCGCGCACAACCCACCGCCTCGCGAAAATATTGCCGCGCCTTCGGCGCAATCGAAGACCGCGACAGGAATGACGCCGCTCCTGGCCCTACGCCGCAGCCGCCACGCGGCGCACTTTCTCCGCGACCTCGGGGACGATTTCCAGCGCGCGCGCGACATCGGCGGGCGTGTTAAAGCGGCCGAATGAGAAGCGCAGCGTGCCGCGGGCGCGCGTGTCGTCGCAGCCCATCGCGCGCAGCACATGCGAAGGCTCGTGCTGGCCCGTCGTGCAGGCCGAGCCCGCGGAGCAGCAGATGCCGCGCTGATCCAGCAGCATGAGCATCGCCTCGCTCTCGACTCCGCTGAACGCGAGGCTCGTCGTGTTCGGCAGGCGGTTCACGCGGTCGCCATTTACCTGCACGCCCTCGACGCGCGAGAGGATTCCGTTTTCAAAATCATCGCGCATTTTCTTCACCACCGTCGCCTCGTGATCGAGATGCTGCGCGGCGATCTCGCACGCCTTGCCGAGCGCGATGATGCTCGCGGTGTTTTGCGTTCCGGCGCGGCGTCCGCCCTCCTGTCCGCCACCGGTCATGGATGGCACAAATTTCGTGCGGCGGTTCACGTAGAGCACGCCGACGCCCTTCGGCGCATGCAGCTTGTGGCCGCTGAGCGAGAGCAGGCTCACCTTCATCTCGCGCAGCGCGAACGGCACCTTGCCCACCGTCTGCACGGCGTCGCTGTGAAAGACCGCGCCCTTTGCGCGCACGATGTCGGCGATTTCGTCCGTGGGAAACATCACGCCGGTCTCGTTGTTCGCCCACATGATCGAGACAAGCGCCGTCTCGTCCGTGATTGCGCGATCGAGTTCGCCGAGATCGATCTGCCCGTCGGAATCCACGCCGAGCCATGTCACGGGATGGCCGCGCTTCGCGAGCAGCTCGCACGTCTTCATCGTGGCGCTGTGCTCGACTCGCGTGGTGACGATGTGCTGCCGGTCACGATCCATCGCGAGGGCGGAGTGAATCGCCGCATTCGTGCTCTCCGTACCGCAGCTCGTGAAAAGAATCTCGCCCGGCTCACAGCCAAGCAGCGCCGCGACACGCGCGCGCGCGACTTCCAGCGCATCGCTCACCTTTTTCCCGAAGCGATACCCGCTCGACGGATTGCCATAGTCGTCCGCGAGCCACGGCAGCATTTCCGCGACGACGGCGGGGTCCACCCGCGTGGTCGCGTTATTGTCGAGGTAGATGAGATCGCTGGCTGTGCTCATGGAAAATGGGCACTAAATCTAGGGTGCGATTCGCCGGCTGTCATTCTGGAATCTTACTCTTTGTCTTGCTCCTGCTCTTGCTCTTTCCGAGTGCGATCCGGCGAGAGCAAGAGCAGGAGCAAGACAAAGAGTAAGAGTGATGCGCGCCTACTGCTTCGCGGCGGGGAACGCCCACTTGTGATACACGATGAACTTCAGCCAGCTCAGGCAGAGCTGCGTGGCGACGACATCGAAATCGATCGGGAAGCGCCCGAGGTTCAGCGAGAGGTGCGCGTCGAAGTGCTTGAAGATCGTGAGCAGCGTGGTGGACATCACGTAGAGCATCGCGACCGCCGCGAGGTAGCGGGCTAGCGCGTCTCGTTTCCGCGAGTCGGTTCGGAAGTTCACGAAATAGTTCCAGAGAAAGAAAAACACCGTGCCCACGCCGATGCTGCACGCGGAGATGAGCCAGACCGGCATCGCCGTGTGCGTGCGCAGGTATTTGAATGGCGTCGCAATCAGCAGGTAATTCACGACCGATCCGGCCAGGAACCAGAACATGCGCCGGCGCAGCGTGCGGCTGGGTTTTGCGGGTTCGGCGGCGTTTTCCATCGGTGCGGGATAGGGCATCGCGCGGCGCTTGCCAACCGCGTTGCCTTCGCGACGGCCCAGCGCGTAGCTTGGCCGCGAGTCACCAGTGCCAAGATTTTCCAACATCCCCGACCTTCGCCGCGTCGCAGTCACCGCGATGGGCATCATCAGCCCGCTCGGGCGCGGCCTCGTGGCGACGGATGCGGCGCTGCGCGAAGGACGCGACTGCGTGAGCGGGGTGACGGCGTTCGACACCTCGAAATGCCGCTCGAAGTCCGCGGGCCAGGTGACTTCGCTGCCCGGGCCGGCGACGAAAAAGGAAGCGCGACTGCACCGCGCAAGCCACATGATGATCTGTGCCATGCGCGAGATGCTCGCGGGCGATCCGGCGTTCGCGCCAGATGCGATGATCATCGGCACGACGAGCGGCGGAATGTCGTTCGGCGAGGATTTTTACCGCGCACAGGTGAGCGGCAGACGCATCCGGGGACGCGCGGCGCTCGTGGCAAATTACCCGCCGCAAAAGGCGCCGATGGATGCGATGGAGGCCGTCGGTTTCCGCGCGCCGCTGCAAATCATCGCGAACGCCTGCGCCTCGGGCACGAACGCGATCGGGCACGCATTTCACCTCATCCGCGCGGGGTTGAAGCGCCGCGTGCTCTGCGGCGGCTACGACGCGATTTCCGAGATGGTGTACGTCGGCTTCGATTCGCTCCAGGCTTCGACGACGGAGAAGGTCCGGCCTTTTGACAAGTCGCGCACCGGCCTCGTGCTCGGCGAAGGCGCGGCGGTGCTCGCGCTTGAGGATCTTGAATCTGCTCTCGAACGCGGCGCTCCGATCCTCGCCGAGATCACCGGCTACGGAATCTCGACGGACAACCATCACCTCACGCAGCCGCACCCGAGCGGCATCGGCCCGGAGATGGCGATGCGGCGTGCGCTCGACGATGCGGCACTCACGGCGGGCGAGGTGGACTACATCAACGCACACGGCACCGCGACGCAGTTCAACGACGCGAGCGAGGGCGCGGCCATCGCAAAAATCTTTGGCGCGCGCGTGCCGGTCAGCTCGACGAAGGCGATGATGGGCCACTCGCTCGGTGCGGCGGGCGCGATCGAGGCGGTCTTCGGCGTGCTCGCGATCCGCGGCGGTTTCCTGCCGCCAAATATCAACCTGCTGGAGCGCGACGCAGCGTGGGATGTGGACATCATCGCAAATGTCGCGCGCAAGTCGGAGGTCGGCTGCGTGGTGTCAAACTCGTTCGGCTTTGGCGGGACGAATGCGAGCGTGGTGATCGAGGCGTGCCGTGACACGGACACTTCTGTCCGCACGCGCGACGATGCGAACAGGAGTGTCCGCATCACGGCGAACATCGCCGGCGCGGGATGCCTGACGCCGCTCGGAAAAAACGCCGCCGAGACCGCGCAGCGGATTCGCGAGGGCGGGCGCGCGGCTTTGACGGAAGTGAAAAATCCGGAGAACGGCCACGCCATTTCCGCCGCGCTCGTGCCGCCGGAATTTACATCCCACCTCGCGCGCGAGCCGCGGCTGCGGCGGGCGAGCACGATCAGCCTCCTCGCGGCGGCAGCGGGCACCGGGGCAATCGGCACCGCGCTGAAGTCGAATCCCGGAATGAAGCCCCGGCTCGCGATCGTCCTCGGCGTGTCGAGCGGCGGCGTGCAGTACACGCGGCGATTTTACGAGCAGATCGTGAAGCAGGGCGCGAACGCGGCGAGCCCGCTGCTTTTCCCCGAGACGGTGTACAATGCGCCCGCGAGCCATCTCGCCGCGATGCTCGGCGTGGATGGCGCGACTTACACGCTCGTGGGCGACGGCACTGTCGGCCTCCAGGCGCTGGAATTTGGCGCGCAGCTCATCGCGACCGGCGATGCGGATGACGTGCTCGTGGTCGCCGCGGAGGAGTTTGACTGGATTCTGTGCGAGGCCCATCGCGCGTGGCGGCTGGTGCCGTCGTGGGGCGGCGCTTCGGCGGATGAATGGATGGGCAGGGGTGCGCCGCTCGCCGAGGGAGCGGCGGCGATCCTGCTCAGCCGAGACAGCACCGGCACGCAGGTGTGCTTCGCGGAAGGCCGCACGCATTTTTCAAAGGCCGATGCGCCCGCGATGCTCGGACAGGCGCTGGCCGACATCGCAGGCGACGGGCCGCCGGATCTCATCGTGAGCGGAATGAACGGCACCTGGGCCGGGGCAGGGATCGAGAGTGTATTCGCGCGGCGTTTTCCGAGCCAGTGGCCCGCGTCGCTGAAGCCGTGCCTCGCCACGGGCGAGTGCCTCGGCGCAGGCGCGTTGCTGCATGTCGTGCTCGCGCTGGAGGAATTGCAGCGCACCGGCGCACAGCGCGCGCTCGTCACGTCGCTCGGGTGGAACCAGCAGGCGGCGGTGGCGATGATTGTGCGTGCCGGGCCCTGAGCCAGCCCTGCGGGATCGCATGACGGCGGGACGCTACTTTTTCGGCGGGACGACGAAGATCGGGATGCCCGCCCGGTGCCGCACGGCGTCAATGGTGCTGCCGTGGATGATGTCGCCGACGAGACGATGACCGTGTGAGGCGAGCGCGATGAGGTCGCACTGCTCGCTGCCGGCGATCTTCAGGATCTGATCGGATGGGCTTCCGAGCGCGAGGTGCACGGAGATCGTGAGGCCGCTCTCCGTGCGGAGGCGTGCGGCGGTTTCATCAAGGTAGAGGCGATCTTCCTTCATCTCCTCGGACTCGGCGAGATTGAGCTGCTCGAAATTTCGCGCAACCCAGCCATCGGCGACGTGCAGGAGCAGGAGATCGCTTTTCAGCAATGTGGCGAGCCGGACGATCGGCGGGATGAGTTCCTGATCCGCCGGCGTGGTGTCGAGCGCAACGAGAATTTTGCGATACATGGGAAACTGGTTATTGCGCGGGGACGGGCAGGCCGAGGAAGCCGTAGAAAGCCTTGAGGATGGCGTCCGGCATGAAGGTGTCGAAGAGCAATTTCACATTCAGCACGATGATGATCAGCGCGGTGGTCCAGCCGAGAATCTTGATCCAGAGCGGATTTGCGAACTGCCCCATCTTCGCCTTTTCACCCGTGAAACGCATGAGCGGCCAGACCGCGAAACCAAGCTGCATGCTGAGCACCACCTGGCTGGCGACGAGCAGTTGCGTGGTCTTGCTTTCGCCAAAAATGGCGATGACGACGACTGCGGGCACGATGGCGATCAGCCGGGTGATCAGCCGGCGCAGCCACGGCGTGATGCGGAAATTCAGGAAGCCCTCCATCACCACCTGGCCGGCGAGCGTGCCGGTGAGCGTGGAATTTTGCCCGCTCGCGAGCAATGCGAGCGCGAAGAGCGTGCTCGCGACGCCGACGCCGAGCACGGGGCTGAGGAGTTTGTGGGCGTCCTGGATCGCCGCGACATCCTGATGGCCCGACCAGTGAAAGGACGCCGCCGCGAGAATCAGGATGGCAGCGTTGATGAACAGCGCGAACATGAGCGCGACCGTCGAATCAATGGTGGCAAACTTGATCGCCTCCTTTTTGCCATCGGGCGTCTGCTCGAATTTGCGCGTCTGAACGATGGACGAATGGAGGTAGAGATTATGCGGCATCACCGTCGCGCCGAGGATGCCGATGCTGACGTAGAGCATCGCCTGATTGCTGACGATGTGCGTGCCCGGGATGAATCCGCGCAGGACGCCGCCGAGATCCGGTTTTGAAAAGATAAGCTCGGCCAGGAAACAACTGCCGATGGTGACGATGAGCGTGATCACCAGTGCCTCGACGTAACGGAAGCCTTTGTTTTGCAGGTAGAGCACGGCGAGCACATCGAGACACGTGATGACACAGCCCCAGACCAGCGGGATGCCGAAGAGCAGTTGCAGGCCGATCGCGGAGCCGACCACCTCCGCGAGATCGCAAGCGGCGATGGCGAATTCGCAGAGGATCCACTGCATCCAGACGACCGGCTTGGGATAATGATCTCGGCAGGCCTGCGCGAGGTCGCGGCCGGTGGCGACACCGAGCTTGATGCACAGATGCTGAAGCAGGATCGCCATGAAATTCGAGATCAGCACGACGGCCAGCAGAGAGTAGCCGAACTGCGCGCCGCCCGCGAGGTCGGTGGCCCAGTTGCCAGGATCCATGTAGCCGACCGCCACGAGAAAACCGGGTCCGGAATAGGCGAGCAGCTTTCGCCAAAAGGATGCCGTCTTCGGGACGAGGACGCTGCGATGGACCTCGGGCAGCGAGACCTGTTCCGCGGTCCTGCGCCACGCGTCGTTTGGGCTGGGGTTTTCTGTGTTCAAGGTTGGGCGATGACGGGCACGCCGCACCGTAGGCATCCGGCCACAGTGCGCAACAACAATGTTAGCCGTGACTAAGTTTCTTGTTCGCAGCATACAACATTTGGCCGCGCAAACAGGCTGCTTGACGCCCGCCGCCGCGCGCGGCCACGGTGAGGCCATGCCCGCAAAGAAAAAACCCGCGCTTCGCAGTTCCGCCGCCGTGGAGGACTATCTCGAGCGCATCCTGGAGCTGATCAACACGAAGGGCTATGCGCGCGTGGTGGACATCGCGCAGAGCCTGAAGATCTCGCAGGCGAGCGTGACGAACATGATTCAGCGGATGGACGCGGACGGGCTCTTGAAATACGAGCGCTACCGCGGCATGGCGCTGACCGCATCCGGCGAGGCACTCGCAAAGAACATCACGCGGCGGCACCGCATCCTCACGGATTTTCTGCGGCTCTTCGGACTCGACGAGGAGCTGATTTACCACGACGTCGAGGGCATGGAGCACCACGTCAGCCCGCCGACACTGAATGCGATCGAGGCGCTGACGGCGCAGCTTCGCAGGCAGCCTGCGCTGCTAGCGCGGGTGAGGGAGTAGCGTGCCAGGGCAATCGCATTGCTAATCGCGGGGTTTCCCTGCCAGGCGGAAAGCCGCTCCACGCCTCGTCCGGCACACAAAGAACGCCCAGCGTACTGCGGCTCCTCAGGATGACTCCGAGGACGGAAAGTTTTTCGCCAGACTGTCAGAGCCGCTCATCGCGCGGCACTCGAAGTCGCGGCTGATTGCGGGACTGCGGTGCGATCCGCGAATTGCCCGCGTACGATTTTGTGCGGCCAGCGTTCCTCGTTGCCGGCGGTGTCGCGCGACTTCGCGGTGATGTCGCCAGTCGCGGCGGGCAGCGTGATCTCCCACTCGGCCACGCCTGCGTGCTGCATGGTGATTTTTGCCTCGGTTCCGTTCACGAGCACCTTCGCGACTTCGACATTGTCCGTCGCGATGCCGCGGATGCGCAGCTTGCCGCCGTCGCGTGTGATGCGCGTGATAAGTGTCGCGGGCGGCAGGTCGTCCACGGGCTTGAGCAGCTCGGGAAATACGATGCCCGTCACGATTGCGGCGCGCACGTCGCGCCCCGTCCAGCCCTCGACGCTGCGATAGTCGCCGCCCTTCATCTCGTCGGGAAATTTCACGCTCACCACGCGGCGCGTGCCGGTCGGCTCGTGAAAATAGTAGCTCACGGCGTGTTCGAGTTTGCCGTTCCGCGGCCCGCCGCCGAGGTCCACGACGTTGTTTTGCGAGCGCGAATTCACCACGCGCACATCGCGGAAATGTCCTGCCGCGCCCTCGCGCGGCGACGTGCAGGCCATCTGGATCAGCGGGTCGCGGCCGATGCGGCAGTTCGCGAGCGTGAGGCGCTCGTAGGTGAAGTCGCCATTTTGCACGCTGTCGTCGTCGAGCCCGCGGTTGATGGGTTCGCTGACCACATTATCGAGGTCAATGTCGCGATAGACCTGCGCGTCGTAGTCGGGGTGATACACGCCATAGACCGCATTTTTCACCTTCAGTCCGTCGCACAGGAAGAACTGCACATTCGGCCGCAGGACGTAGTGCGTCTCCCACGCGCGCAGCCCGCGCACGATGAACGGATGCTCGCGGTCGCCGTGGACGGAACCGTTTTTCTCGTCGCCGAAATTGAAGCTGTAAAGCCCCTCGCTGTGCGACTCGTTGTCCTCGAAGCGCACGAACGGCAGCGTGCGCACGTCGCGCTCCTCGCTCTCACCGTCGAGTCCGCGGATACGCAGCACCGGGTTGAAATTGCTCGCCTTCGCCAGCTCGAAGCGGAAGCCGTATTGGTCGTTCTCGCAGCTCACATTTCGCGTGAGCGTGTTGCGCCCGTTTGCCCACCAGAAGCCCGCGCCGTCGTTCGAGTCGAACGGCAGCACCTGCTTCGGCAGCCGCTTCGCGCGGTACGCCTGCACGGCGAGATTGCGGTCGAGCACGTTCCACTGCTCGGTCGCGTCCTCGAGGAAAAAGCCGTGCCCGCGCGACTGGTAGCCGATGCAATCGCGGATGAGCAGATGATCCGTGCCGTGGATGGTGATCCAGCGGTTGTGCGAATCCCAGATGCTCGCGCCGGTCACGCCGCTGCCGCGCATCGTGTCGCGCACGAGGTGAAAATGGATCGCGTATTTTCCGAGCACGCCGTCCTTCCCGAGATGCCGGAATTCCGCGTAGCTGATGCCGCCCGCCGAGTCGCGGTGATACATCGTGTGCCCGCGCACGCCGTCCGGCTCCGCACTCTCGATGACTACGTTGCGAGAAAGATTCGCCACCTCGCAGCGCATCATGCCGTCGCCGTGATGCGAGCGCTCCAGCGCGCGATCGAGCGTGAGCGATGCGCCATCGAGCGCGGTGATGATGCGTTCCTCCGTACCTACATGTCCGGGCTTCGCAGCGCTCTGGCGGAAAGTCCGCTGCTCGTCGCCCGTCTTGCCGACCGTGACGATCACGCGGTCGCCCACGCGCCAGCCCGGCACCGCCTCGGTGAGTGTGAGCTTCGTGTCGCCGGCCTTCGCGGGCGTGCCGAGCTTCACCCAAGTCCGCGCCATTGGCGCGCCGTGCACGTCCCAGCGTCCGTCGCACGTCACGAGAGCCGGGAGCGTCTCGGGATTCATCCCCGCGAAATGCCGCAGCCGGATCGTGGCCGTCACGCCCGCCGGAATCGGCGCTTCCGGCGTCCCGATTTCCAGCACGGGCATCGCGCCGCCCGCGGGCACCGTCGCAGAGTCGTGGCAGTCGAACCCATCCTCGCCGCACGAATCCCCCGGCGTCACGCGCACCAGCCCCACTTCGAGCCGCGTATTTTTTGTCCGCGAAAAAGTGAGCGTCCCCGCGACATGGATCATCCGCAGCGCCTCCGCGCTCTCCACATCGTAAGTCACCACATGCCCCGCCCGCACCTGCACGCGCGCGCCCGCCTTCGGCGCGCGCCCACCCCAAGTCGCCGCATCCGACCAAGCGCCCGACTTCGCCGAGCGGGCATCGAAAGTGACGTCATCCGCGAAAAGCGATGACACGGTGAAAACGACGGCGAGGAAGTGAAGCAGTGTGCGCATGGGGGAATCTCCGCCGAGACAACCCGGCGTGCGAAACGCCATTAGCCTGTGTGGCTCGCGCGGAATATCGCCGCCTCCGTCGGCGGATCTATGGCGAGACGGCGAATCCCGTGCGAGCTGCCAAGTTCGATTGTCGTCCGTCGAATGTCAGAAACTCCGAAACTTTCAGCACCTTTGCGACGGCGACGTGCAGGACATCGAAGCTGCGGGTGCCGAGCGTGGCCGAGTTCCGTCTGCCAAGGCTTGCCGCGAAACGAAAGGCTAGCGGCCAGTCAATCCCGACCCTGTGCAAACGCCCGGCTTGCAAATCCTGCTGTAAGTTCGCCCAGGCCGCCGCGACAACCGTGCTGTCGAATTTTCCGCGAAAGACGCAAAGTTGAAGGGCGTTTCGCACTTCCAACTCATGGAGTGGCGTAAAAGGCAGGGGCACGGTGAGAGTCGAGAGGCGTGCCTTCGCACGCGCGGTATTGGCGTCCGAAAGGCAGCAGGATACGAGGAAACTGCTGTCGGCATAGATCATCGCGCCAGTTAGCGTTCTCCTTCTTCGCGTTCGAGGAGGACGGGATTTGGAAAGACGCGGTCACCGAAGTTGTCGCGGGAACGGGCTTCGATGTCCGGCCAGACAAGCCGCCCGGTCTTGCCGGTGCCAGCGGCTGCGGGTGCTTCGTCGAGTTCCAGCGCGATGATCGCGTCGAGGAGCTTGCCGCGTTCGGCGACTGGCAACGCTTTGACTTGTTCGAGCAACTCAGTGGCACTCATGCGCCGTGAATCTTACGGCAAAGCCTTGCCGGTGCAACTTGGATCCCGCTCCGGAAATCCGTCTCGTGGCCTCACAGCCTGTGCGCGAAGTCATCGTCCTCCGTCACGCTTTCGACGAAGGCGGCGATGAGTTCGATCGTTTTTTCCACGTCGCGCAGGTCGGCCATTTCCACGACGGAGTGCATGTAGCGCAGCGGAAAGGAAATCAGCGCGCTGGGGGGCCATTCGCGCACGTCGAAGACGACGCCAAATTCCGAACAGGCAGTTCGCAGGAGGATTGCCTGGATAACAAACAGCCCCCGCATCGTTGCCGATGCGGGGGCCATTGTGATTCTTCGCGAGGACTGCTCGCTCGTCCGTTAACTAGCGGGTCGAGTCGAACAACTCTCCGCCGTCAATCGCGGCGTCGGTCGCCTTGCTGTGAGGCACGCAGACCGTCACCACTCCGGACACGCTGCCTTCGAGATCGGAGGCGGTGAAGTGGATGTGATAGACGCGGCCATTGCCCTTGCCGGAGCGCTCGGCGCGCAGCAGCACGGTGCCGTCGTTATTGATGATGGCATCAATCGCCGTGTCGCCGTCGCCCAGGCCATTGGTCGCCTCGTCCTGTGTGACGCTGGTGATCTGGATCGTGGCATTGTTGTTCGGATCCATGACGCCGAGGATGCTGATCGGCACCATGCGGTGATTCGGCGGCCAGAGGCAGGCGACGCTCGCCCTTGGGTTCACCAGGGTCGGCGGGTCGTTGATGTTCCTCACGGTCACGGTCGCGGTGTCGCTCGAAATCCCACCGAAGCCGTCATAGACGGTCAGTTTGAACTTCAGCGTCGCACCTGCGGCGCTCACAAACGGCGCGGTGAACGAGGGCGTTGCGGTGTTGGCGTTTGCCAATGTCACGGCAGGCCCGGCGGTCTGCACCCACGCAAACGTGAGCGCGTCGCCATCCGGGTCGCTGCTGGCGCTGCCATCGAGGGGCACGAGCACCGCTTCGTTGGCGAGGGTGATCCCGCCCGCATTGGCGAGCGGCGCGTGATCCACGTTGGTCACGGTCACGCACGTTCCGGCGCTGGCCGACGCGTTGTTCGGGTCAGTCACCGTCAGTGTGAACTTCAGCGTCACTTTCGCCAGCGGATCGCCACCGGCGGTCACCAGCGGGGCGTGGAATGTGGGATTCTGTGTGTTCGCTCCCGTGAGCACGACAGCCGGGCCGGCGGTCTGCACCCAGGCGTACGCGAGCAGCGGCTGCTCTTCCGTGTCCTGATCCAGTCCTGCACCGGCGAGGGCCACATCCGTGTCTTCCGGCACGCTCTGGAGCAAACCGGCGTCGGCGCTGGGCGGGCGGTTGATGTTGCCGACGGCCACCGAGGTCGTCGCCACATTGCTCGCCGCGCCGAACTGATCCGTCACCTGCAATGAGAACGTCACCGTTGCGCCGAAGCGATCCACCGCGGGGGCGGTGAAGGTCGGATTGCCCGCAGCGGCATCGGAGAGGCCGACGACCGCCGGGCCGCCCGTCTGGGTCCACAGATAGGTGAACGTGTTGCCGTCCGGATCGGAACTGGCCGAGCCATCGAGACCCACGACGGTTCCTTCATTCGCGGCCTGATTCGGGCCGGTGACTGCCACCGGCGGGTGATTTACGTAGGTCACGTTGATGGTGACCGTGCTCGGAGTCGAGGCCAGGCTGGAACCCGAACCCGCAGTCGGCGTGTCACTCACGACGAGCTGGAAGGCCAGGGTTGCACCGGCGGGGCCGACATCCGGCGTCAGGAACGTGGGATGGACCGGGTCGGTGATATCCAGATTCACCACGGGGCCGACGGTCTGCGTCCAATTGTAGGTGATCGCATCCTGATCGGGGTCGTAGCTGCCGGAGCCATCGAGCGTCGCCATTGTCTGCTCGGGGACGTTCTTGTTCTGCCCGGCGTCGGCGATCGGCGCGCGGTTGGCGTGTTTGATGAGCACATCCACGGTAGAGGGCGCGCTGTTCAACGCGTCTGGGTCACCCGGAAAGTTCCCGTCATTCGCGATGAGTTGAAAGGTGAGCGTCACGCTTCCCTGCGCCGGCGTCACTGCCGGTGCCGTGAACGAAGGGGCTCCAGTGGTCGCGTCATTTAGCACCACCGCGGGACCGGCGATCTGGGTCCAGAGCAGCGCCACGGAGTCGCCGTCGGGATCGGTCGCCGAGCCAGTCAGCGTGACCAGGCCCACGTTGTCAAAAACTGGCACCGCGGGTTCCGCATCTGCCACCGGCGGCTGGTTCACGTTCTGGATGAAAATGGACAGTGGCACCGCAGTCGTGTTTCCGGCGATGCCATCGCTCACCGTGAGGAGGAACGTCAGCGTCTCTCCGGCGACGGAGTGCGGCCCGGCTACATTGGCCGTGAAGTTGAGCGTCGGGTTGTTCGTCGCGACGAGCGGCAGGCCCACCGGCGTTCCGGAAATCTGCGTCCAGAGGTAGCTCAGCGCATCGAAATCGCCGTCGGTGCTCGCTGAGCCATTGAGCGTCACAGGGGTCCCTTCCGCTGCCATCGCCGGTGCCGAGGCCACGGCCACCGGCGCGAGGTTTTCGTGTTTGACTGTGATGACCACGTCATCTGTGAGGCTGGTGAAGGTGCCGTCGTTCACGGTCAGCCTGAAGGTGAGCACGACGGGCACGGGGTTGCTGCTCGGATGATTGTGCAAATCCGGCGCCACAAAGCTTGGCGTCGCCGTGTTTGCCCCCGTGAGCGCGACCACCGGGCCGCCGACCTGAGTCCAAGCGTAGGTGAGCGGAGCATGTTCCGGGTCGCTGCTCGCCGTGCCGTCCAGAACCACCGTGGTGGCCACATTGCTCGCATTCCGGTCAAATACCGATCGATCAGGACCGGCATTGGCGGTCGGCGGGGTGTTTGGATTCACGATGCCGGTGGCCGTGATCGTGTAGTTCCCGGTGTCAGTCGTGATGCGGGAAACCTGTAGCGTCCCCGCACCCGTGAAGCTCGGAGTGAAGGTAATCGAGATGCTCGCGAGCGATCCGTTCGACGTGCTGTCGAGGATTGGCATCGTGCTGGGCGACGCATTCTCCGCGACGGTGCCCCGATAGGCGCGCAGGTTTGGAATGAGGGTTCCCGAGGTGCGGGTGGCCGTGATCGTCACCGGCGTGCCTGCGATCACGTTGAATGTCCACCATTGTGCCACGTTATTTGCCCCGGATACGGTCCCGGTGGTCGGGCCACCGGCGACAAGCGCTCCGCTGTAGTTCACCGTCGTGTCCGTGAAGTGGCTCGCCTGTGCGGAGGCTGCGCCGAAGAGCAGACCTGCCGCGATGACGAACATGCTCATGAAGCGCAGCCAGCCGGCCGCCGGGCGCCTTGTGAATCCGCCGCCGGGGCGGGATTGAGGGATCTGCGTCGGCGCGGTGCGCTGGAGGGCCAGCACAGCGCTGCCGGGCAGCGTGTTGGTTTTCGTTTTCATGACTTTGTTTGTTGCTGCTGTTTTCTTGAAGCGTCGGGTCGTCGTTTATTCTCACGGGACCGACACCTCCCGGGAAAAATCTTGAGATGATAGGCCTTCGCAGTGCTCTGGGTGTTCTGTGTCCTTACTCCCCGCTGATGCACGGACCATCCACTGCCCATGCTGCAATCTGACGGCTTAAGAGTTGCGATCCTGTGAACTCTTGGATCCACCCGCCGCATTCCATCCACGCGCGGCTGCACCGGAAAGTTTGCCCTGCTTGGGTAGGGTGCTCCACGCTGGGAAATTACAGTGCGGCAGTTTGGAAGTGGATGGTTTCATCGCCGAGTTCATCCGACCATTGGAACCCTGCGGACCAACCAGCACAGGTATCCCGTTGGAAAGTGAAGTGCGGCGGTTTATGGAGAATGTGTAAAACACCGTCCAGTAAATTTTAACAATAAGTTAATTATCAACTAACCTTGCCCGGATCCGATCGCCAGATTCGCGGGTATCTCCGCTGCGAGCGCGCACGGTTCCGCCGGTCGCGCTGTCGTGTTCCGGTCAGCGGTGCTGCGCCTTACAGCTTGTGCGCGAAGTCGTCGTCCTCGGTCACGCTTTCGACGAAGGCGGCGATGAGATGAATGGTCTTCTCCACGTCGCGCAGGTCGGCCATTTCCACGACGGAGTGCATGTAGCGCAGCGGGAAGGAAATCAGCGCGCTGGGGATGCCTTCCTTTACGTCGAAGATGACGTCGGTATCCGTGCCGCTGTAACGCGAGCTGCTCTCGTGCTGGAGCGGGATCTTGTGCTTCTCGGCGACCTTGATGATGCGCTTGATGACCTTCGGGTGGTTGCAGGTGCCGTGCGTGATGCTCGGGCCGCCGGCAAATTTCACGTCGCCGTGGATGTTCGCATCAATGCCGGGTGTGTCGGTGGCGTGTGTGACGTCGAGGACGATGGCGACATCGGGCATGAGGCGGTGCGCGACCATCTTCGCGCCGTGGCCGCCGATTTCCTCCTGCACGGCGTTCACGGCGATGACGGTGCTGCGGAGCTTCGTGCGGTTTTTGAAAAGGCGCGCGAGGACCTGCGAGAGGACGAAGCTGCCGAGGCGGTTGTCGAGCGCGCGGCCGACGATGCGATGCGGGCCGAATTCCTCGACAGTGTCGGCATACACGGCGGGGTGGCCGACGCGCAGGCCGAGCTTTTTCACCTCCTTGTCGGACGATGCGCCGACGTCCACATACAGCTCGTGGATTTTCGGCGCCTTCTCGTCGTCCTTGGTGTCCTTGCGGAGATGGATGGCGGTGTTGCCGATGATGCCGCGGACGACGCCCGTGTCGCCCAGGATGTCGAGCCGGCGCCCGCGCGCGGTGGCGGTGTCGCTGCCGCCGATGCGGTCCACGCGGAGGAAGCCCTCCTTCGTGATGTGCTTCACGATGAAGCCGATCTCGTCGGCGTGCGCCTCGATCATGATGCGGCGCGCCTTTGGATTGCGACCGGCGAGCGTGGCCCATGTGGTGCCGTAGGCGTCATTTTCCACGCGGTCGGAAAAGCTGCGCACGTATGCGGCCCACTTGCGCTGGCCGGCGAGCTCAAAGCCTGTGGGGCTCGGCGTGGAGAGGAGATCGAAGAGGAAGGTTTTGGCGTCTTTGTCCATGGCAGTGTGGGGTGGTTAAAATGAGCGTCGCGCTGCGATGCGGCGACAGGTGAACAGTGAACGGCACGTGAGTAAAGGCGCGCGCACAGTGTAACGCCGACGACTCGTCGGCCAAACGTGCGGCAACAGCAAAACGTGCGAATACGATACGCTCTTCGCGGATTGAAAATCGCTCCTGCCTCCTGACAAAATGCCGACGGGTCGTCGGCGCTACATTTTCCGCGCAGCTACTTTTTCTCCGGCTCCGCTTCGTCCACGTCCTGATCCGCGTCGTCGTGCTCGTCGGGTTCCTGCAGCGTCATGTCGTGCGGGCCGTAGAAGTGGCGCTTCCGCTTTCCAGCGGGGAGAGGGACGAGGCTCATGAAAATATTGCGGCCGACCAGTTTTGGCATGGCTTCGGGGGTGCCCATGGTTTCGAGATCCTTGCGAATCCTCCCCATGATTCCCATGCCGAGTTCCTGGTGCGCCATTTCGCGGCCGCGGAACTGCAGGAGCATCCGCACCTTGTTGCCCTTGTCCAAAAATTCCTCGGCGTGGCGCAGCTTCGTCTCGTAGTCGTGCTTGCCGATGTTCACGCGAAACTTGATCTCCTTCATCTTGGAGGCCGCGTTGCTCTTTTTCTCCTTCTCGTGCTTGGAGAGTTCGTATTTGAACTTTCCAAAATCCACGATGCGGCAGACCGGGGGCACGGCGTTCGCCGAGACTTCCACGAGATCAAGGCCCAGTTCCATCGCCTTCCGCAGCGCGTCCTGAATTTTCATCACCCCGAGCTGCTCGCTGGTGGACGCGAGGACCACACGCACTTCTTTGGCGCGGATCCGTTGATTGATTCGAATGGTTTGGAGTTGGATGGTCTTGTCAGCGTTGGTCCGCGCACCGGGGAGCACCGGGGCAGTCCATTTCAGTGTCGTGTCGCCCGCGCCTGCGTCCGGGTTTCATGCCGGGTTCGCTGGCGGCTCCGATCCCATCCGCGCGAGCGACCGTCGCGAAAGGGGGCGCACCATTTTCACGGCGCATCAGTGCAGGGAATTACGGGGGTTCTCCCTCGGCGGCAAGGGATTTCTCGCCAGTGCCACAGAACGTAACCTACGGTCGCGCCCGCGGAATACGCCGCCACGTCCCACCAATCGGCAGTCCCATGGTGCGAGAGAAATGGCCCCGCGCCCTCCGCGATGAAGGCCCACACGGCGAGGTGGAGGAAAATCTCGCCTGCGCGCGGTGCATCGTCGTGCGTGCGCAGGCCGAGCCGCCGCTGGAGCCACAGCACGAGCGGCAGCGCGGCGGGGATGAGCAGGCAGTCGGCAAAATGCCCGCGCATGAACGGCCCCATCTCGAAGTGCGGCTTCAGCAGCCAGCGGTTCACCGCATAGGCCGCGCACGCCGCGATGCACAGCGGATCGCGCCAGTACCGGAACGGCGCGGTTTTCAAAGCAGCGCAAAAATCGCCGCACCGGATCCGATCGCGAGCAGGAGCTTCAGAAGGATGATCACGCGCGGAGGCTAACCGCGCCGTGTGCAGTGGCAAGTGATGAAGGTCTGAGTCGCCCTGTAGAAAAGATTCCCGCGCAGGCTCAAGAATGTCTCACGCAAAGGGCGCAAGGGACGCGAAGGCTCCTCAAAAAATTTGCCTTTTCGACTCTCGCGTCGTGCGGGAATTTTGGGCCGCGCAAGGACGCTGATCCGGCGCACGGCGCTACTTCGGCTTCGCGCCGTCCGCCGCCTGGTAGCCCTCGCAGTATTTTGCGGATTCGTCCACCGGTTGCGGGTTCTCCAAGTTCACGTCGTTCGCGGATTTTTTCGTTCCCCACGAAAACAGCCGCTCGAACAGCGGCATCAGCCGATCCTTCCTGATTTGTTCGAGGAAATACACCTCGTGCTCCTTTTCCTTCATCCCCATCTCGTAGAGCATCGCGTCGTGCTCGCGGATGCCGAGCGAGTGAAAGTGGCGCATCATCACGAAGTATTCGCACACATTTCCGCTCTCCAGTTTCCCCGCGAAAAAGAACGGCATGAACCGCCCGATGACGTGGCAACTCGCCGAGATCACGCGGCCGATGATGTGCAGCTTCACCTCCAGCCAGCGCGACACAGGCACCTCGTAGCGCTCCATCAGCCCGCGGACGTTTTCGCGATGCTTCCATTCATCCTCCTCGATCTGCCGCACCGCCGCCTTCGCCGCCGGATCCTTCAGCGAACGCGCGTGCCCGATGTACGCAAACGCCGCAGCCTTCTCGCCCGAGTAGGCTTTCTGCAAAAGTTTGACGAGTGCGGGATGGGTGAGCTTCACGAAGATTGTGCCTCGACGGACACCGCCAGTGGAGCACGGGCCGGCACGCCAGTCAGCAAACATCCGGCGTCCGACGCGCCTTGCAGAAACGCGCGCAAAAACACACCGGAAAGCAGGGGCGCGCATTTCTCGGGTGGAGCACGCGACTCGCGTGCTGTTTTCGGCGACCCGCCGAAAACACCGAGCTGCGTTGCAAGCCACGCTGCGTGCGCAGACATGGAGCGCGCACCACAGATCGAAGCGCAAGCGACGAACGCCGATCCTGCGTGGTGTTTCCGGCCCGTGGCCGGAAACTGCACGCGAGTCGCGTGCTCCACCCGGCAGCCGCCGCTGTCGCGGAATCTTTACATTCCATCGCTCGACGACCAAACGAACGCAGTCCCCTGTCAGGCGATGGAAAAATCGTCCCGACAGTGATCCTCACGCGAGTTCCTTGATCACACCGTCCGACTCGCCGCCCTGAAAATTCGCCGGCACGGGAACACCCATCCGCTCAAACATCGTGCGCCACAGATTTCCCAGCCGCACGTCCTCCTTGATAATGTGCCCCTGATGCTTCACGCCGAGCCGTGCGCCGCCGGCGAGCATCGCGGGCAGGTGGTGGCCGTGGTGCGCGTTGATCGCGCCGCCGCTGCTGCCGTACGCGACGAGCGTGTGGTCGAGCAGCGTGCCGTCACCCTCCTTCACTGCCTTGAGTTTGTTCAGGAAGTAAGCCCACTCCTCCATGTACCACACGTCGGCCTGCGTGAACCACTTCAGCTTGTCCGGGTCTTCGCCGTGGTGCGTCATCTCGTGGTAGTTGTAAGGATTGCCAAGCTCGCGCCACGAGCCGGTGCCGTCCTGCCCGTCCATGCGCGGCATGTAGGCGATCACGCGCGTGCTGTCGGTTTGCAACGCGAGCGTGATGATGTCGAACATCAGCCGCTGATACCGCCGGTATTCGAGGCCAGCCTTCTCAGGATCGAGGCCCTGCTCCTTGCCGAAGTTCAGCGTCTCGACGTTCGGCTTCGGCCTGCGCAGCCATTCCTTTTCGTCCTGCATCCGGCGTTCGAGATCGCGGATGCCGGTGAGATACTCGTCGAGCTTCGCGCGATCCTCCGCACCGAGCGAACCGCTCAGTCTGCGCGCCTCTCCGCGCAGTGAATCGAGCACGCTGTTGCGCCGCGCAAACTCCGCCTCGCGCTGATTCAGCGTCTCCGCGGTGTCGGGCCGGAAGACCTGATCGAAGATCACATGCGGCCGGTTTTCCGAGGGCAAAGGCGTGCCGCTCGGTGCCCACGAGATCGTCTGGTCCTGGTTCCCGCCAAAGCCGGTGCCGCGTTTGATGCCGAGCGTGAGCGACGGAAATCGCGTCGCCTTGCCGATGGCCGCGGCGAGTTCCTGATCGCACGACACGCGCAGTTTCACTCCCGCGCTGTGCGTGTTCGTGCCGGTGAGGAAAGTGCGATCGCCGACGTGCCCGCCGGAGTGCGTGAGCTTCATTCCCGAGATCACGGTGAAGTCGCGGCGCAGCGCATCGAGCGGCTTGAGGATCGGCGTGACCTTGTAGTTCGGCCCCGTCTCGGCGGGCGTGAAGTCGCGGCCGTTGATCCCGAGCCCGAAGAAACTGAACACCGCGCGCCGCGGCGTCTCGTGCGCCGCGATGGAACCCGCGGTGGTCACGGATGCTGCGCGCACGCTCATCGCATCGAGCCACGGCAGCGCGAGCGTGATGCCCGCGCCCTTGAGAAAAGTGCGGCGCGGCATGGGCTGCGGATGATGGATGATGTTCATGGTTTATTTCGTGTTGAACGGTTCGCTGGCGACGATGGCGTGGATGAGCGGCTGGAAGCGGTATTCGTTTTTCTTCAGCGTGGCGGTGAGCGAATCCACCACCTCATGATCCGTAAATCCGACGGGCCGCCCGAGCGCATACGTGAGCAGTTTCGTGCTGAGCGCGCGCGCAAACTTGTCTTTTTGCACCATCAGCCCCGCCTTGTATTCCTCGAGCGTCGCGAACTTTTTCCCGTCGGGAAATTTTCCGCTCACGTCGAGCACCGGCGCACTCGGCCCGCGGATGCCCTCGCCGTTGAAACGTTCGCGCCAATGGCCGATGGCGTCGTAGTTCTCCAGCGCGAGGCCGAACGGATCGAGTTTGAAATGGCACGATGCGCAGATCTCATCGCGGCGATGCAGTTCGAGTCGCTCGCGCACCGTGAGGCTCTTGCCGCCGGTGTTCGGCTGGATCTCGCCCGCGTTCGGCGGCGGATTGTTCGGCGGATCGTTAAAAAGTTCGCGCAGCACCCACGAGCCGCGGCGCATCGGCAGCGTGCGCGTGCCGTCGGCGAGAAAGGTCATCAGCCCCGCCATCCCGAGCACACCGCCGCGATGATGCTCCGGCGTGATTGCGACGCGGCGGAACTCCGGCCCGCTCACGCCCTCGACGCCGTAGTGCTTCGCGAGACGCTCGTTCAGCACGAGGAAATCGCTGTCGAGAAACGACGTGACCGGCAGATTTTTCGCGAGCACCTCGGTGAAAAATGCGAGCGGCTCCTGCTTCGACGCGCGCTCCAGCGGCTTGTCGTAATCCCTGTAGTCCGCCGCAGGCTGGATCGATCCGTAGTCGCGCACCGAGAGCCATTGTCCTGCGAAATTCTCCACGAACTGCGACGACTTTGGATCGGCGAGCATCCGCGCCACCTGCGCGGCGAGATTCGCGCGCAGCTTTCCCGCCACGGCGACGGAGAAGAGCTGTTCGTCCGGCATCGTGCTCCAGAGAAAATACGACAGCCGCGACGCGAGTTCGTATTCGTTCAGCGCGCGCCGCTGCGGATTCGCGCCGGATGGTTCTTCCAAAAAGAGAAACCCCGGCGCGCACAACACGCGCTGCAATCCGACGCGCATCGCCTCGGGGAACGGCAGCTTCCCCTTCCCCTGCGCCTCGCTCACGACCGCCACGATTTCATCAATCTCCACCTTCGTCACCGGACGCCGGTATGCGCGCGGCAGGAAGCGCGTGAAAATCTCGCGCACGTAGGCCGCATCGCTGCGCTTGTCGCCCGCGAAGAACAGCGCCTTGTGACTCGCTGGCGGCCACTCCTTTTCGATCGGACCCTCGATCTCGATGCTTTCGATCTGCAGCCGCGGCAGCTTCTCCAGATCCATCGCGGGATTGTAGATGTTCGCCACGCCGGTCCACGCGTTGAGTTCCTTTTCGAGCCCTGCGCGTTCCTGCTTCAGCGCATCCATCTCGGCCTGCGACACCCGGCGCACTGCGGCCTGTTCCATCCTTCCGCGCAAGCCTGTCCACTTCGAAACCAGCGCTGCATATTTCGGCTCCCGGATGACCGCGTTCTCCGTGTGATTCCACAGCAGATCGAAGACCTGCGGCCCCTTCACCTCGCCATTCACCGGCCCGCGCAAAAACATCCGCGTCTCAGTCGTGCCGGATGGATCGAGCGTCACCTCGCTCTCCGCCTGAATCGGCGAGGCCATGCCGTATTGCAGCCGGAACTTGTTCGGCTCCCTGCGCGCACGGTTGTCCACCTTCGCCTTGATGCGGAACCGATAGTAGCCGTCCTGCGTGACGACCTTGCCGATGGCAAAATGATCAATCACGCCCCATGCGGCGGTTTCCTTTTTGTAAGTCGGGTATCCCTGGATGTGCTCGATGAAATCCGGCCTCACGATCCGATCCTTCGCGCCGCGCGGAATCTTGTGCTCGAACGCGGGGAATACCTCCACCATTTCCGCCGGCGGCTTTTTGCGGAGGATCTCAAAGTGCGTGATCATGCGCTCCGTCTTCGGCGGCTGAGTCACGATCGCCTTCGCCGCGATCTTCGCCGCGACATCGAGACTGCGCTCGATCTGCGTCTGATCGAAGAACAGCGCGACGCCGAGCCGGTCAAAGCCCTCTGCCTTTCCATCGCCCGGCATTTCCTCCGTGAGCGGGCGCACGATCTTCTCATCGAGCTTCAGAAGATCACGCACGGTGTTCGCATACTCATCGCGATTCAGCCGCCGCATCGGGATGCGCCCGCCGGCGTTCTTCGCCGCCAGTTCCAACTCGCGCAACTGACCGCTGACCCATCCGACAAACGCCGCCGCCTGCTTCACATCAGGCCGCGGTTTTCCCTCCGGCGGCATCTCGCCCGCGTTGATGCGATCGATGAGTTCCTTCCACTGCTCCGCCACCTTCGGCACGGTGAGATCAGAGCCGAGCAGATCGATCCGAAACCCCGCCTTCGCCTTTTTCTCCCCGTGGCATTCGAGACAGCTCTTCTCGATGAACGGCTGCGCAATCTCACGGAAGCCGCGCGGTATTTTCGCGCCATCCGCCGTGCCGGGAGCCGGAGCAGCGAGGGCCGCGGTGCCAAGAGTGAGCAGCGAGGAAATGCACTGCACGAACCGAACCGGAAGTCTTGGGCGAGTGCTCATGGGGAGCCGGAATCTAGCCCGGATTCCAAGTCACTTCCCAGCAATCTTCGCCGGTTCGACTGGCACCGGGATCAACGACTTGATCAGCTTTCCCGACACCGTGTCCCAGATCTGCACCTCGCCGCTTTTGCTGCCGAGCACAAGCCGCGAGCCGTCGTGGTTCAGCGAAATGGCGAGGACGGGCGCGGGTACCTTTGGGATCGCAAGTTTGCGCGTCCGCTTCTCGGTCTCGTAGATGCGGACTTCGGCGGCGCGCGTGGCGACGGCGAGGAGCTTGCGGTCGCCGCTCGTCGCGAGGGCCATCACGGCGTCTGCCTGCGCCTCGAATGCGCGCAGATATTGGGCGCGGTTGTTGACCGGCCGCGCGCCGTTGCCGGCGCCGCTGACTTCCACGCCGCTGAGTGCGAGTTTGAAATCGTAGCCGGTGAGCGTGCGCGCGTTGCCGCCGGAAATCGCGTTGAGCGGGTCGGCGGCGACTGCGTTGATCACGTCGGGCGATTCGTCCACCGAGCGCAGCAGCGTGCGGCCTTCGACGCTGCTGATCTTCGTCGTCTTGTCGCGGCTGCCGCTCACGAGTTGTTTGCCGTCAGCGGTGAATGCAACCGCGGTGACCCAGTCGCTGTGCAGCTCGATCATCACCGACTGCGCGGCTGCGTCCATGGGGATGATGTGGATCGCGCCGTTCGCGCCGCCGAGCGCGATGGACTGGCCGTCGGGCGCGAAGTTGCCCTTGAAAAAAGTGTCCGTGCCGATGCGTCGGTTGCCCTGCTGTTTTCCATCGGCAGGGTCGAAGAAAATCACGCCCCCGAATTGCTGCGGCGACCCGCCGGCGGCGGCGAGGCGTTTTCCGTCGGGGCTGAACTCGACGTGGTTGATGATATCGAAGTCAGTCGGCAACCGGCGCGGTGCGGTGTCGTCGTCCACATTGAAGATGACCACTTCGCTCCGGCACGCGGCGGCGACAGTCTTGCCGTCGGGGCTGATCGTCACGCTCGAGATTGCAGGCGCGCTCGTGTATGCGCTCGGAATCACGACGGGCGGCACTTCGGATTTCGGCGCGGAGTCAATCTTTGCGCCCTGCGCGATCCAGTCGCGCAGGAGCTTCACCTTCGCCGCGGAGAGCGGCGCCTCGTTCTCGGGCATCTCGGGTTTTTCCCCGCTGACTTGCGTGATGAGCAGGCTGTCGTCCGGCTTTCCTGCGGCAAAAAGCACACCGGTCTTCCCGCCCTTCATCAGCGCGGCGACATCGTCGAGACGCAGCTTGCCCTTCGTCTTTTGCTCGCTGTGGCAGCCGACGCAGTGCCGCTTGAAAATCGGCCACACGTCGCGCTGGAAACTCACGTCGGCAGCACCCGCCGTGGCGAGGCCGATCAAAAAAACGATCGCTGTGAGGCGGCGCATGGTCAGCGGAGCATCGTGAAGTCGCGGCTGTTCAGCAGCGCCCACATGAAATCCTGCACGGCATCCGCGCGCTTGTCGGCGTAGGACTCGATGAACTTTTTCGCGAGCGCGCGCTCAGTCTCGATCGGCCTGCGCGCAAGCGACCACAGGTAAAGTTGCTCGATGATTTCGTCGTCGTTCAGCTTTTTCGCGAGCAGCAGCGCGGGCCGCCCGGCTGGGTTCGTGAGTCGGCTGAGGATCGACTGGCCGTTGATGAAGTGGAGCGCCTGCAGCATGTTCGTGCTGAGGTCGCGCTCGCATTCGCACGCCTCCATGCGCTGCGCCTTTCCGAAGAGCGCGAGGAAACTGCTCGTCACGTTGCCATCCGGGAGTTGCGCGGCGGTGAAGCCCGCGGGGGCGCCGCCGAAATTTTCCTTCACGCCCGTCGCCTGCACGAGCGAATCGAGCAGCGCCTCGGCGGGCAGACGGCGCGGGATCGCGCGGGAAAAATTCAGGTCGTCGTGCGCGTTCGTCTCGTTCGGCACCGAGCTGCGCTGGTAGGTCTGCGACGCGACGATCGCGCGCATGAGATGGCGCATGTCGAATTTGTGCTCCACAAAATCCTTCGTAAGCGCATCAAGCAGCGGCCCGTTGATCGGCGGACTCGTGGAGCGCAGATCGTCCACGGGATCAATGATGCCGCGGTGGAAAAAGTAGCTCCACACACGGTTCACGAGGCTGCGTGCGAAGTGCGGATTTTCCGGCGCGGTCAGCCAGCGTGCGTAGTCGGTGCGCTTGTCAATGCCGGCCTCCAGCTTCGGCTCGGCACCGCCGAGATAGCGCGGCGGCTGCGGCTTCGCAGTGCGCGGATTCGTCGAGGGACCGGTCGAGAGATTCACGAGGATCGTCTTTGCATTCACTACGCCGGAGAGGCGCGGATCAGGCTTCGTCGTCACCTGGTTGAAGAAGCTGTGGACGCCGTAGTAATCCGCCTGCGTCCAGTTCTCGAACGGATGCGGGTGGCATCGCGCGCACAGCATCCGCACTCCGCAGAAAACTTGCGTGGCGCGCTGGAGCGTGTCGTCCGTGTCCTTGCTCACGGAAAAATACGCGGCGGCGGGATTGTCCATGAAGCTGCCGCGCGCCGTGAGAATCTCGCGTGCAAATTTGTCGAGCGGCATGTTGCCCGCGACCGCGGAGCGAATCCATTCGCGGAACGCAAAGACCGCGGGATCGCTCGAAGTGTTGCGCGAGTTTTGCAGCAGGTCGCCCCACTTGAGCGACCACCAGTCCACGAACTCGCCTCGCTGCATCAGCGCATCAATCGTCTTCGCACGCTTTGCGGCGTCCTTGTCCGCGACGAATGCGAGCACCTGCTCCGGCGTGGGCTGCACGCCGATGAGATCGACCGAGGCGCGCCGCAGGAAACTTTCGTCGTCCGTGACGTCAGACGGTTTGATACGCAGATCGTTCAGCTTCGCGATGACGTGCCTGTCCACGACGCTGTCGTTCGGCACCGGCGCGGCGACGAAGCCCGTGTCCGGCGGCAGCACGATCAAATTTGCAACGACGAAGATCCCCTCGTAGCGCGCGACGATCGCCGTCTCGCCGAGGTCTGTCACCGAGACGAGGCCGACGTCATCCACCTTCGCGACGCGCTCGATGTTCACGCTGAAAATTCCGGTTCGGGAAACGTCGCGCTCCGTGCCGTCGCTGTATTTTGCGACGAGTTGGAACTGCTGCTGCGACTTCGGCTGCACGACGATTTTTTCCGGATGGATGCTCACGGACACGAGCTTCGGCAGCGTGGGTGCGTCGTCCTTCGCGCCCTCGGCGATCCAGCGGCGGAACGTCTCGTGCATCTCGGTGCCGTGGTCAATGCGCACGCCGCCCTCGTGCGGCAGATCGCCGAGCGGCTTGAGCAGCAGCAGGCTCGCGGGAGTGTTGTGGCGGTTGATGCGGCGCTCGGCGAAATCGTCGGTGAGCGCGAGGTAGTCCTTCTCCGGATCGGCACCGCGCAACGAGAGCTTGAAGCCGTTTTTCCCGAGCGAATACCCGTGGCACGCGCCCGCGTTGCATCCGCCCTTCGAGAGCACCGGCATCACGTCCTGCCGGAAGCTCGTGCCGACGGATTCCGCGGGGAGCTGCACGCTCACATTCACCTTCGCCGTGTGACCTGCGGCTTGCACGGTGATGACCGCGTCGCCATTCGCGACGGGCTGCACCCAGCCGAGCACGTCCACGCGCGCCACTTTTTCGTTGTTGCTGGTGAAAGTCGCGCCGCCGGTGAAATCCACATCGTAGCCGTCCTTCGTGTGCGCCTGGACGAGGAGCGAATGTGGGCGCTGTGCATGCGTGAGCTTCACAGACGACGGAGTGATTTGCAGTTCACCCGCGATATCCGCAGCAGCGGAATTCAGCCACGGGAGCAGGGCGCAGAAAAATGCGAGGAGGTGTTTCATGTCACGGTTTTGGAACGGGATTGGCAGCCGGAGTTGCAACGGGTTTCGCTGCGGGCTGGGCGGCGGGTTTTGCAGCGGGCGTTGCAGCGGGAATGGCAACAGGCTTGGGCTCCGGCGGCGGATCGGGGGGGAGGACTTTCATCGTCACCCCGGTGTCGCGCGTTTTCACGTTGAGGTTGCCGCCGAAGGGCTTGCCGGTGCCGGAAATTTTCAGTCCTGGGAAATCGCCAGGCTTGATCGTGGCGGGAAATTTCAGCGCGAACTTGAACTGCTTGTCGTTCGCTTTCACGACCACGCTCGCTGGCGTTGCGGTGACTCCGGCAGGCAGGCCCGCGATGGTCAGGGTCACATCGCCCGTCGCACCTTCGAGGCGTTCGAGTGTGCCGGTAAGTTCGATCGTCGCGCCGGTTTTCGCATCGAGCTTTGCGGGCGCGGGAGGGTTTAATTTCAACACCAGCGGATTCACCACGGGGACTTCGCGCACGGTTGTGTAGGTGACGGCTTCGACGGTGCGGCCGTCGCGTTTGAGCAGTTCGGCTTTGAAAGCGATCTGATGCGGAATCTCCGGCAGCTCGGCGGGGACGAGGAGGGCGAACTCGACATCGTTCTTCATCTGCTTCGCCGCGTCGGCCAATGCCTGCTTTGCTTTTTCGAGCGCCGTCTGCGCGCCTTCATTTTTCTTGGTCGCTGCGTCCTTCGCTGCGTCGTCCTTCGCGTCGGTGATCGCCTTCTCCGCTGCGGCAACCGCCTTTTCCGCAGCGGCGACGGCGTCGAATGCCTGCTGCGCTTTCTTGTCCTCCGCGATCAGCACGGCCTTTTCCTCGCGGAGCATTTTGGTCGCGTCCAGTGCGTTGGTGGCGTTGTACTGGCGTGCCTGACTCGTGAGCAGCGTGAGGCGCACGGGGCCGTCGTGGCCGGGCGTGCGCGTGCAGGTCACGGGGAGCGTGAGTTTGCCGGCGAGCGGGATTTTTTTGCCGTCCGCGGCCTTGCCCCAGCCGGCGTCGAATTGGATTTCCGGCTTCGCCGCGCTCGCGAGCGCGAGATCGTTTTCGAGCCACGGCTGGAATTTTCCGAGCTGCGCGCTCTCAAATGCCGCGGGCACTTCGCGATCCTTGCCGCGGCCCTTCAATGCGGCGATGACGGGCGTCACGGGCTTGTCGCTCGCGAGCGTGAGCAGCGTGGCCGTGGCCTGCGCGGGGATTTTTTCGCCGGATACTTTCACGCCATCGGGAAGGTGCTCAAATTTTAGATCGATCGGCCCGTCGTAGCCCGCCCGCTTTGCCTCGACTTTGAGCACGCCTGCGCGGCCCGGCTGAAGCGTGTGGCTGTCCTCGATCATCGTCAGCGAAAAATCGGCGGACTTCGCTGCTGCCTTCGCCGTTGCCTGCATCCGGTAGATGCAGCGCGGGCCGCCGTTGCCGTTCACGTCGCGGACCACGGCGACGAGCTTCGTCACGTCCTTCGGCACTTTGTAAGTGAGGCGCGGGTCGGGGCTCTTGCCGTCGTCGTCGTTAATGGCGAGGCGCGCGCCCTTGGGATCGCGCAGTTCGAGTTCTGCATCGATCGGCGAGCCGAGCGAATCGGCGAACACCTGAATGTCCACTTCCGTCTCCGGCTGGACGGTCAGCTCGTACGCGTCGGCCTCGCCCGGCGTGCTGATGCGGCCGTTTACCGCGACTGGCAGTGTGGGGAGCAACTGCGGCGCGGAGCCGGTGCGCTCTTCGACAAGTTCTGGCAGATCGCTCAGCCACACCGCGGGCTGCGGGCCGCTGGAGTTTGCTGCGTCGGCCCACGACGCGGGCACTGCGCGGCCTTCCGCGTTCGACGGCAGCCTCACCGTTTTCGTTTCGCCGTCGCGTCCCACGAGCTGTATTTCGGCGGATGCGCCGCGCTGGACGGTCGATGGAAATGCGAGGTCCGCATACGACCACTGGCCGATCTTCAGCCGGAAATGCGCAGGGGCGGGAGCGGCGAACTGGAGATCGTTCAGCGTCACGCGATACTCGCCGTCGGCTGGCAGCTTTACTTCGAGCCGCGTGTCGCCGCGCAGGGCGGTGAGCGGGAGGCTCCACTTCAGCAGCGCGTTGCCGGGGCCGTAGAGTTTCAGAACGGGACGCAGCTTGCTCTCGATGCGCTGCGCCTCGATCTCGCAGATGATCTCCTGCCCGGCCTTGCCGGGGAAAGTGACTTCGCGCACCTGGCTCGCGGAGATCGTGCCGTGAAGCGACGCTGGGAGTGACCCGAGTTTTTCCGCGAACGCAGTCTGCGGCATCGCATCCGTGGCGAGGACGCTGCGCGCAGAGACGCCGTTATCCGTGACGAGCCACCAGTTTTCGAGGCCCGGCTGCGAGCCCGGTGCGAGTTCGATCTCCAACGCGATGCGCTCGGGCTTTGCGCCGTCCTTGAGCGTTTGCTTCGCGATGCGCGCGGTGGTGAGCAGGCGCGGATTCGGGAGCAGGTCCGTACCCGTGATCACGAGCGTCGTCGGCTTGCCGATTTGCAATCCGCGCAAGTCCACGCTGGTCACGACCGGTGGCGCGGCGTGCAGCGACGCCGCGCACACGATCAGCGCCGAGCCACGCAGGGCGGAGTGAAACGATGACGCAAAATTTTTCACCCGGCCTCTGTGGATCGTCAGGAAAACAGCTCGCGAATCGGCTCCGCCTCGATGAACCGCACGGGGCGTCCGCCGGGGCCGGGCAGCATCGTCGTTTCGAGATCGATTCCCATTGCCTGATAAATGGACGCGACGACTTGTGGCGGCGATACGGGGCGATCGTGCGGCGCGGCGCCGATCTTGTCCGTGGAGCCGATGACGCGTCCGCCGTGGATGGGACCGCCTGCGAAGAAATTCGTCCACGCCGACGGGTAATGATCGCGTCCGCCCTTTGGGTTAATTTTCGGTGTGCGGCCAAATTCGCTGATGACGGAAATGACCGTGTCCTCGAGCATCCCGCGTTGCTGGAGGTCTTCGAGCAGCGCGGTGAAGGCCATGTCAAACTGCGGGCAGAGCACGTGCTCGTAGTCGGCGTAGGTGTTGTTCAGGCTGCCGCCGTCCGCGTGCATGTCCCAGCATGAGATGCCGAAGACCGTGTCGAACTGGTTCACCGTGACGAAGCGCGAGCCGCGCTCGATGAGCCTGCGCGCCATGAGGCAGCTCTGGCCGAACGAATTCCGCCCGTAGCGATCGCGCAGCTTCGCCGGCTCGTCGTTCAGATCGAATGCCTTCTTCGTCGTCGGATTCGTGAGCAAATTGAACGCGCGCGCATACGCCGTGTCGCGCTCGACCGTGCTGCTCGTCTCGACGTGCCGCTGCAGCTCGTCAATCTCGTGCAGCAGCTTGCGTCGCGCTTCCACGCGCAGCTCGCTTTGCCCGACCGGCGACTCGAGATCCGCCACTTTGAAATCCGCCCGCGAAGGATCGCTGCCGAGGAAAAACGGCTGATGCGCGCTGCCGAGGTACGCGCTCTCCTGGCCGTGCGGCGTCGAGGTGCCCGTGTTGCCGATGCCCGCCGGCAGCACGATGGACGCAGGTAAATCGCCCTTCGGCCCGAACACGCGCGAAATCACCGAGCCCATGTGCGGCTGCTTGTTCGCCGCGGAAAAATCGTGTCCCGTCATCATCCAGCGCTGCCCATTTTCGTGCGACGCGCCGCTGTTGTAAGAGAGGCTGCGGATGAGCGCGACCTTGTCCATCATCTTCGCCATGCGCGGGAAATGCTCGCAGATGTGAATGCCCGGGACGTTCGTGGAAATCGGCCGGAACTTGCCGCGAATGTCATCCGGCGCATCCGGCTTCATGTCCCATGTGTCGAGATGCCCCGGCGAGCCGACGAGGAACAGCGTGATGCAGTTGCGAATCTTCGCCTTCTTCTCATTCACCGCACCGGCGGCTTCGAGCTTGAGGAGATTTGGCAACGTGAGCCCGGCCATCGCCGCCGCGCCGGCCTGGAGGAAACTGCGGCGGTTCACGCCGGAGCAGAGCGGGAGATTTACGTTTCCGATGTGCAGCATAGAGGGGGGTCGGTATCGGGTTGCGTCAGATCGTGTAGGACACGGGCTCGGAGATGTTGACGTATTTGCTCTCCGTGAATTTGCCGTCCTTGTCCTTCTTGTAATTGAGGTAGTGGAACTGCTGCAGCACGACCTCGTATTTTCCGGGCACCGTCTCGGGATGCTCAAAAGTGAGCTCGATCCCCGCGCCGACGGTCGCGATTTCCTTCCCGTCGCGGCTGACTTTCCATTGCAAGCGGGTGCCCCAGTGATTCGTGATTTCGCCACTGGTCACTTTGCGCCCTGAAATTTGCAGAGTCGCCTTGGGTGTTCCTTCCAATTTTTGGTCCATGATTGAGAGAGGATTTTGGCTCGGGGGTGAGGTTGTGGAGGTTATCCCGTCCGTGGCGGATTCATTAGACGGGGCATGGAGCCTGGCTCACGCCAGCATGCCCTTCATCACCGTCCCGTACACATCCGTCAGCCGGTAGTCGCGTCCGGCGTGGCGATAGGTGAGGCGCGTGTGATCGAGGCCGAGGAGGTGGAGGATCGTCGCGTGCAGATCGTGCACGTGGACGCTGTCGCTCACGATCGTGTTTCCAAAATCATCCGTCGCCCCGTGCGCGTGTCCGCCGCGCACTCCGCCGCCGGCCATCCAGCAGGTGAACGCCTGCGCGTGGTGCTCGCGGCCTTTCGCGTCCTTCGCGGTGTTGAAAGGCGTGCGGCCAAATTCCGTCGCCCACACGACGAGCGTGTCGGCGAGCATCCCGCGCTGCTTCAGATCGGTGAGCAGCGCGGCGATGGGCTGGTCCACGTTGCGCGCGAGCGGGGCGTGCGCCGCCATGTCGCCGTGCGAGTCCCAGTTTCCGGACCCGCCGGTATCAATCAGCTCGATGAAACGCACGCCGCGCTCGGCGAGTCGGCGAGCGATGAGGCACTGCCACGCAAAGCCCTTCGTGCTGCCGCGCGCGAGGCCATAGAGCTGGTGCGTGGCGTCATTTTCCCTCGTAAGATCGAATGCCTCTGGTGCCGCGGCCTGCATCCCGAATGCGGTCTCGAACGAGCGGATGCGCGTGGCGAGCTGCGGGTCCGCGCCGCGGCTGGCGAGGTGCCGCTTGTTGAACGCCTGCGCGATGCCGAGTTCCATTTCCTGCAACGCGGGATCGGCGACGCGACGGCGGATATTCGGCACGGGCTCGGGGCCGGGGATGACATGTGTGCCCTGATGACAGCCGGGCAGAAAATCGGACGACCACACCTGCGCGCCCGCATACGGCAGCACGGGCGCGATGACCATAAAGCCGGGCAGGTTCGCATTTTCCGACCCGAGGCCGTAGCTGATCCACG
Organism: Chthoniobacterales bacterium; assembly: GCA_038238025.1. Classification (GTDB taxonomy): domain Bacteria; phylum Verrucomicrobiota; class Verrucomicrobiia; order Chthoniobacterales; family Chthoniobacteraceae; genus SXWH01. The sequence continues at coordinate 23 of JBBRYC010000055.1, read as the reverse complement.
AGCCCATGCTCGGGCGCGTGAAT
>JBBRYC010000054.1:0-46159 GCA_038238025.1 Chthoniobacterales bacterium | reverse complement strand
GCGGCCGGCAGGCATCTTGCCAGCCGCCGAGTCGAACCATTCGGTGCGGGCATTTGCGGGCTGGAAGCCCGCGGGCCGCACAGGCTGGAAGCCTGTGTTCCGCACTTTGGCGCTCTGCTCAACTGCATCGTTCCGGCTGAGATTGCCGCTCTCCGACGTGGCGGTGCCCGGAGAGCTGCTCAGGCCATCGCGTATGCGACGAGCGGATCTTCCGTCGTCAATACTGCGAGCAGTGTGCAGCCTTCCACGGAATAATTTTCCTCGTGATGCGATCCGCCGTCGGCGTGATGAAAATCACCCGCAGCCAGTTTCCTGCTGCCGACGACCAGGTCGCCCGTGAGAATGAAAAAATCCTCGGGGCCTGCATTGGTGTGAGCGGGATAGCGCGTGCCCGGCGCCAGCCTGCCGAGCAGCACTGCGTAGCCGCGCTCCTTTTCGAGCGAGAGCAATTTGATCGCCGCGCCCGGAACCGGCAGCGGCTTCCAGCCCTGCGATTCCGCGGCTTGCTCGAATCGCAATCCGGCGAGTGCCGCGAGCGCGGGCGGGACCTGAGGCACCGGCGGTTTGCCTGACACTTGCACGGCGGCGATCCCTGCGAGCACTTTCCCGCGGAGCGAAACCGGAAGCTCAGCCCGCGGAGACGCCAGCGCCAGGAGGACAGACGTGCGCTGCAACTCGATCACCAGCGCGCGCAGATCGGGGTTGCCGTGCAGTTCGGACTCGAAGGCACGCGCTTCGTCCGCTTTCAATGCGCCGAGCGTGTGGAGGCTCGCGAGTTCCTGCTGTTGCTCGGTGATCATAGGTAGTGCTTTAGGAGTTCCCTGAGTTTCATCATTCCGCGGCGGATGCGCGCCTTTACCGTGCCAAGCGGCTCGCCCAGCGATTCCGCGATTTCCCCGTGCGAGAGGCTGCCGAAAAACGCCATCTCGATCGCGACCCGCTGATCCTGCGGCAGGCCGCAGACAGCCTCGTGCACGGACGCCGCTTCCGCGCCGTTCAAATGATGCCCCGCCGGCCGGAGTGAAACCATGTCCATGATGTCCGCTTCCTCAGTCATTTTCTCGACCAGTAAGCTGCGTCGCTGGCGCGACCGCAGACGATCAACGCTGCGGTTGCGCGTGATTCCCAAAAGCCAGTGGATCGCCGTCCCGCGCGAGGGATCAAAATTGCCCGCCTTGCTCCAGATTTGGATGAATACTTCCTGCAGAATCTCCTCCGCATCGTGAGTGTCCCCGACGATCCGGACAGCGACAGAATACAGCGACCCCGCGACTTGGTCGTACAATTCGGCCACGGCCTTCTCGTCCTGCTCTGCGATGCGGCGGAGCAATTCTGCCTGGAGTGCGTCTGAGGCTTCGTATGGAACCATAAATCCGTGCGGCAAAGGCTCAATGTCAGCACCGTGCGTGTCGGGGCAAGACAAAGTGCCTCAAGCGAGGCGGGACCGTCAGCATTAAAATTGTTCCTTAGCGCATTCAAGTTTTCGATCATGCGCTCCGGACGAGCGATCGGATGCGAATTTCTTTCGCTGGAGAACTCAGCGCGGCGGAATTCGTCGTGCCCGTGAAGGTCGCCGGGTCATCCTCCCACATTTTGCCGTTGTGCGCGGTACCGCCCACGTATTCCTGCAGGATGATGTGAGCGCTCACCTTGCTGACGCACACGTTGGCGCACATGTTGGCCTTCCGCCCGGCGACCCTCTGGCCATCTATGAGGCATTCGATGATGCCGCCCGTGTTGGGAATGGTGATGTGGTTGAACGTCAGCCGCCAGAGCCGCGTTTGCCCGATCTGCGCGCCGAGGCCATCGCTGGCCTGATCGAGCCGATCCCTGCTTATCCGGTAGCGTGACAACATGAGGAAAGCGGGGGAAGGGAGCGAGGTGGAACGTGACCTCCGGGCACGCTTTGGAGGACGGCTGGCGAGCGCCGGAAACCGGGCGTTGCTCGCCTGCGAGCGTTTTTGTCATGCAATCGGATAAATGCGCCCGCCAATCCTTTCGCGCAGGATCTGACCATCGTCATCGGCAACCGCGACAGCGGAACGGGCCAGATGTCGGAATGCCGCCATGGTCTATGTCGGCACGAAGCAGGCGACGGGCTCCGAAGCGCAACGAATATGACACCGCCCGCCGCACCGCCGCAGCGGACGCAGCGCACGCTTGCCGCGGATTTCTTTGAGCGGCAGCGTCCGTCCGTTGTCCTACCCACCCGCCACGCGCATGAAAAAAACACTACTCCGATTTTTCTCCCTGCCCCTTGCGGCGCTGCCGCTGCTCGCGGAGATGGAAAAAAATGACGCGGACCCCGCGCAGGAAGCCTCGGTGAAAGCGGTGTCGAAGGCGATGCCGGCGGTCGTGAACATTAACACGGAGTCCATCGTGAAGCGCACGGTGCGCGATCCGATGGATGCGTTTTACAACGACTTCTTCGGCGGCGCGATGAGGCCGCCGCGCACGATCAAGCAGAAGGTGCAGAGCCTCGGCTCGGGATTTTTCATTGATGACAAGGGGACGATCATCACGAACGCGCACGTCGTGGAGCGCGCGGCGGAGATGAAAATCTCGGTGACCACACCGGCGGGGAAAACGTATTCCGCGCGCTACATCGCGGGCGATCCGGATCGCGACCTCGCGATGATCAAGGTGGATGCGCCGGAGAAATTCCCCTTCATCTCGCTGAACGACCTTTCAAAAAGCCTGCTCGGGCAGACGTGCCTCGTGCTCGGGAATCCGCTCGGCTACGGCTCATCCGTCGCGCGCGGCATCCTCAGCGCGAAGGGCCGCAGCGTGACGGTCGGCGACATCGAATACCAAAACCTCGTGCAGACGGACGCGGCCATCAATCCGGGCAACAGCGGCGGCCCGGTCGTGGACATCGCGGGCAAGCTCGTCGGCATTTCGTCGGTGAAGATGGCATTCACCCCGCAGGGCGTGCCCACGCAGGGCATCGGCTTTGCGATTCCCGCCAGCGTCGTGCGCGAGAAAGTGGAGGAGTTCCGCAAGATCGAGCGCGGCGAGAAAATGCCGGAAAAGCCGAGCCTCACGCGGAAATTTTTCGGCATCGGACTGCAGGATGTGGATGAGAAGCTCGCCGCGAGCAGCGGCTTCCGCGAGGGCTCCGGGGTGCTGATCGCGGAGGTGGAACCGAAGTCGCCCGCAGCGACGGCGGGACTCCAGCCGGGGATGCTGGTCGTGGCAGTCGGGCGCTTCGAGGCGAATGCGGTGAAGACGATCGAGAAGCTGCTGAAGCAGGTGGACACCGGGAGCCGCGTGGACTTCGGCCTCGCGTGGATGCAGAAAACGCCGCGAGGGACGCGGCTCGTGAGCGACACCTTCCAGCTCATCGCGCGGTAGTCCGCGCCCCATTCATTTGAAACGCGGAGGCGCAGAGACGCAGAGGAAGAAAAACGCAGCGGCCACGAAAATTGCCTTTCCGTCCTCTGCGTCTCTGCGTCTCCGCGTCTCCGCGTTTCAAAATCACCGCTTCCGGTGACGCATTTTTCATCGAACATCCGCCGCGCGCGGGGGTCACATGCAGTCCCGAAATTCCGCATTTCCCCGATGTCGAAAACACCCTCTTGCCAACTTTGCCGAGCCTGATATTCATCCGCCCCCCTTGGCGGCCACCTGGCCGCTGGTGAACAGGCATCCGTCCAGTTGTTGACTCCGTCAATCGGCACCGTGCGCATGCACAGAGCCCGGATCTTCGGCGAAACGGAACCCAAGCCACACGAACCGCACTCATGATCAAAGTCGAACAGCTCACAAAAAAATACGGCTCCTTCACCGCCGTGGACGGCATCAGCTTCCAGGTGGACAAGGGCGAGATCGTCGGCTTCCTCGGGCCGAACGGCGCGGGAAAAAGCACGACGATGAAAATCCTCACCAGCTATCTCCCCGCGACCAGCGGCAGGGCGAGCATCGCGGGATTCGATGTCTTCGACCAGAGCATCGAGGCGCGCCGCCGCATGGGTTACCTGCCGGAGAACACGCCACTCTACCCCGACATGAAGGTCGGCGAATACCTGCGCTACCGGGCCGCGCTGAAGGGCGTGCCGCGCTCGAAAATGCGCGAGCGGGTCGGCGACGTGCTCGATCTCTGCCAGATCGCGGATCGCGAAAACCAGCTCATCGGCTCGCTTTCCAAGGGCTACCGCCAGCGCGTGGGCCTCGCGGATGCACTCGTGCATGATCCGGATCTTCTCATTCTCGACGAGCCGACCATCGGCCTCGATCCGAACCAAATCCGCACCGTGCGCGAACTCATCAAGAGCCTCGCGCAAAAACGCACGGTGCTCATCAGCACGCACATCCTGCCCGAGGTGGAGATGATGTGCTCGCGTGTCATCGTCATCCACCGCGGGACGATCCGCGCTTCGGACACCGCTGAGAATCTGTTGAAAAACCACCGCTCCGTCGGCGAACTGCGGCTCGAAGCGCGCGCGGGCGAAGGCGCCGCAAACGCGCTGGCCAGCATCGCGGGCGTGAAGGATGTGGCAGAGACGCGCGACGGTGACTGGAACATCTTCAAGCTGCGCCTCGATGCGAACGCAAAGCCCGGCGAGGAAATCATGAAGCTCGCCCGCGAGCGGAACTGGCCCGTGCGCGACATGCACCAGAAGAGCGCGACGCTCGAGGATGTGTTCGCCGACCTCACGACCTCGGACAAGTAGCCGCCCCGCACGAACCGCAAAATTTTTCAGACCCACACCGCATGAGAACATTTTTTGTCCAACTCCTCCGCGAACTGCGCAGCATCTTCCACACGCCCGTGGCGTACGTCGTCATCGCGCTGTTCGCGCTGCTGACGGGTTTCATCTTCATGAGCGGCATCAACGATCTGAACAAGCAGCCGATAGAGTGGTCGCTGCTCGAGGTCACATTCATCAACGAGATATTCGTGTTCGCCTTTGCGTTCATCATCGCGCTGATCACGATGCGATCGTTTGCCGAGGAGTTCCGCCTCGGGACCGTCGAGATGCTGATGACCGCGCCGGTGAAGGACTGGCACGTCGTGCTCGCAAAGTTTTTCGGCACCACGATTTTCTTCGCATTTCTCCTGCTGCCGACCGCCGCCTGCTTCTGGGTGTTCGACCTCGTGACACACGGGGCGCCTGCGGCGAAAAGCGTGGGTGCGATCGCGAGCACTTATCTGCTGCTGATGATGCTCGGGATGCTGTTCATCAGCATCGGCGTCTTCGCGAGTTCGCTTGTGCGGGATCAGATCAATGCGGCGGTCATCACGCTCGTTGTGACGATTCTCTACCTGATCATCCCCCTGATCATCTCGCGGCTGCTGAATGTGACCGACCCGCGCGTCACACAGGCATCGGAATTCATATCCCCGGTTGCGCACCTTTTGGATTTTGCCAAGGGCCTCGTGGATACGCGGCGCATCGTGTGGTACGTCTCGGCGACATCGTTCTTCGTGCTGCTCACGCACCACGTCTTCCACAGCCGCAAGCTGAAGGCTTCCTGACGCACGCCACCTCCCATTTTACGAACCATGGAAACGAATAACTCAAACCAGCCCGCAACCCCGCAGCCCGCGCGCGTCGGGCGGATCGAAGTGGGCTTCAACATCGTCCTGCAGATCGCGCTCGTGATCGCGGGGCTCGTGATGCTGAACTGGATCGGGAACAAATACTATGCGCGGTGGGATGTGAGCCACGGCAAGAACATCACGCTCAGCCCGCAGACGAAGGCGCTGCTCGGCAGCCTCGAAAAGCCCGTGCAAGTGATCGTGATGTTTGGGAACATCAGCGAGGTGGAGTCTGAGGCGGCGCGCGATGCGCAGGCACTCCTGCGCGAATACCAGTTCGCTGCGAAGGGAAAGCTGACGGTCGAAAACGTGAACCCGTACGCAAACCTGGCCCGCGCAAAGGATCTGCAGGCGCAGTACAAATTCCAAGGGAACGAGAATGTGGTGATTTTCACGTACGACGGACGGCATAAGTTTGTGAACAGTGGCGACCTCGCCGAATACGAGAACGAGCAGGCGGCGATGATGGCCCGCCGGCAGCCGCAGATGATCGGGTTCAAGGGCGAGCAGGCCTTCACGAGCACGCTGCTGGAACTCACGGAGACGAAGCAGAACAAGCTCTACCTCGTCGGCGGACACGGCGAATACGACGCAAGCTCGCGCGAAATCGGCGGGCTCCGCGAATTTCTCACGCGGCAAAACCTGAAGTTCGAGACACTGAAGCTGGCGGACAAGGACGCGGTTCCCGAAGACGCGAACATGATCATGATCCTCGGGCCGAAGTTTGATTTCTCAGAGCGCGACCTGAAGCTGCTCACCCAGTATTGGGAGAAGAAGGGCCGCATTTTCACAGGCACCGGCTGGACGAATGGCAAGACGCCAAACCTGAACGAGTGGCTCGCCGTGCGCGGCGTGCGCCCGCAGAACGACGTGGTCATCCGCGTGGTCCGCGCGGTGAACATTGATGGCGGCCTCGTGGCACGGATCGAATCACCCGAAGCCGTCGTCCTGAATCAGGGCTCGCCGATCACGAAGGGACTCGAGGACGTGGGTTCGGAGATGTTTGGGCCGACGCAGTCGCTCAGCCTCGACCGCAATCTCGAGAAGGCCGCGGGCCTCCAGCTCACCGGACTGCTCGCCGCGCCCGAGGGCTACTGGGGCGAGACGGAATACAATCCCGGCGATCGCACGACGGTGCCGATGTTTGATCCGAAGAAGGATCACGCCGCCCCGCTCACGCTCGGTGTCGCGGTGGAACGCGGCGGCTCCGGCGACCCGAAGGTGAAGCTCGAAACGTCGCGCCTCGTCGTCTTCGGCAACGGCGATTTCCTCTCGGACAAAGGGCTGCAGGTCGGCCAGGCGAGCCTGGAACTCGCTCTCAACAGCGTGAACTGGCTGCTGAACCGCGAGAACCTGATCAGCATCCCGCCGAAGGTGAAGGAAAAGCAGAGCCTGAAACTCTCGGACGCGCAGATCAGCACGATCCGCTGGTGGGTGATGCTTTTCATCCCGGCGATCGTCGCGGTCTTCGGACTCTACCACCTCATGTGGCGCTCGGGAAAAAACATCATCGCGCTCACGCTCTGGCTCGCGGTGGTGTTCCTCATTTTCATCGCGGCGTGGCTCGCGCTGCAATGGCGGCTCGGGCTGTGGAAGCCGACGTTCAAGATGTCGGCGACCTTCTGGATCACGGTCGGCGTCGCTGTGGCGATCGGTGTCGCGGCGGCGGTCGCGAACACCTTTGAACAAAAGCGCCGCACCAAACCCCAGGACTAAGCCGCATTTTTCCAAGCCATGAAAACCCGCAACACACTCGTACTGCTCGTTCTCCTCGGTGGGCTTTTTGCCTACTTGAAATGGTGGGATCCGAAATTTGAAGGCACGGACGCGAAGAATGAAAAGAAGGGCCGGCCTGTGCAGGTGGATCGTGACTCGGTGACTTCCGTGACGATCCGCAACAGCGAGGGCACGCTCCAGTTCACGAAATCGCCCGAGGGAAACTGGCTGCTCGAATCGCCGGTGAAGGATCGCGCGGACTCGACCGCGATCTCCATGTTTTTCACGTCGCTCGAAGGCCTGCGGATGGAAACGGTGAAGATGGAACAGGGCGCGACGCTCGCGGGCTTCGGGCTGACGAAGGGTGAGGTGAGCATCAAGCTGAACGGCAAGAATCCAGTCGAGCTGCTGATCGGAAAAGAGACCGCCATCGAGGGGAAGGTGTACATGCGTGTCGAGGGCAAGGACACGGCGTATGTCGCCGGGAAAGACCTGCGCGACCAGGGCGCGAAGGGCGCAAAAGACTGGCGCGATCACCGTCTGAGCGACCTGACGGCGACGCAGGTGAAGCAGGTCGGCATCAAGACGGCGAAGGGCGAGTTTGAGGTGGAGAAGGCGTCGAACCACTGGTCGCTCACGAAGCCGTTCAAGGGCCGCGCGGATGACCAGAAGGTGACCGATCTTATCTCGAACGCGACGGCGCCGCGCATCGAGGATTTTGTCACCGAAGCGAAGGATCTCGCTGCATTCGGGCTGAACGAGCCGCGCGCGACCGTCACCTTCCACGCGGAGGGCGTGACGGATCCCGTCATTCTCCAAATCGGCAACGCGAAGAAAACTGAGAAGGCCGGGGACAAAAAGGACGGCGAGAAAATGGAGCCGGAGACTCCCGCTGCGCCGACACATGTCTATGTGAAGCTCTCGACGCGCGAAGGCGTCTTCACGGTGCCGGTCGCGATCGAATCGCTGCTGAACACGCAGCCGAACGATCTGCGCGACCAGAACATCATGCGCGTGCAGAGCGACATGGTGGATCGCATCACGCTCGAAGCGCCGGGCCGCGACAAGGTCGTCCTCGGCCGCAAGGGCGAGGAATGGGTGCGCAAGGCGGACAAGCAGGACGACAGGCCGGTGAACGGCGGCGCGGCGAACAAGCTGCTCTCCGATCTCACGACGATGAAGGTCACGCGCTTTGTCGCGGATGTGGCGGGCGACCTGAAGCAGTACGGCCTCGATGCGCCGGTGGCGACCGTCACGCTGAGCAGCTATTCGAGCGAGGGCACGCCGGAGACGAAACCCGGCGATCGTCCGCTCTCGAAGCTCATCCTTGCAAAACCCGAGGGCGACGCGGGCTATGCGAAGCTCGACGAGGAGCCGTTCATCATCGCGATTCCGACGACGCTCTTCGAGGAGGTCTGGACCGATCCGCTCCAGTGGCAGGAGCTGAAGGTGCAGGAGCTGAAGGCCGAGGAAGTCGCGGGCTTTGAAGTCACGCGCGCGGGCCAGCCGACGCTCACCTTTGAGCGCGCCAAGGACAAAAAGTGGAAGCTCGCGAAGGGCGACGGCACCGTGAGCCAGGGCGCGGCGGAGTCGCTCGTGAACACGCTTTCAAACCTGCATGCAGTGCGCTGGGCCGGCGCGACGAACGCCGCGGCGCAGGGCCTCGACAAGCCGAATTTGACGATCACTTTCACGCTCGCGGACAAGAAGACGGGCAAGCTCATGGTCGGGAAAAATACGCCGGAGGAAACCTGGAACACGACGCTGGACGGGAAGACCGGCACGTTCCTGCTGAGCAAGCCGGACTTCGACGCGCTGAACGCCTCGCTGATCGAGGTGCCGAAGCCCGCCGCATCCGCAGGCACGCCGAATACGCCGCCGACAAAGGTGGCCACGCCGCCGGTCGCCGTGCCTGCGCCGGTGACGCCGCCCGGCGACACGCCCGCAATCCCGCCGAAGCCGAAGCTCATCCAGTCCCCGCCGGATGATCCGAAGCCGAAGCCGTAGTCCGACGGCGCCGCTATTTCCGCGCCGCGGTGTAGAGCGAGACCACGCCGCCGGTGAGCGGCTCGCACTTTGCATCGGCGAAGCCGGCGGCCTCGATCATCGCGTTCATCTCCGCGCCCGCCGGGAATTTTTCGATGGATGCGCCGAGGTATTCGTAGGCCTGCCGGTCGCCGGTGAGCAGGCGCGCGAAGAGGGGCAGCACACGGTGCAGGTAGAGCCGGTAGAGGCCGCGGAATGGCGCGCGCGGGAGCGAAAAATCGAGCACAAGGAGGTGCCCGCCGGGGCGCAGGACACGCGCGATTTCCGCGAGCCCGCGCTGCCACGATTCCATGTTGCGGAGGCCGAACGCGATCGTGACCGCATCGAAGGCCGCGTCGGGCAGCGGCAGCGCCATGCCGTCGGCCTGGATGAGGTTGCGCACGCCCTTGCGCTGTGCGGCGAGGAGCATCGGCAGGCAGAAATCCGCGCCGAGGATCGTGGCCTCCGGGCACGCCCTGGCGAGTGCGAGTGCGAGATCGCCGGAGCCGGTCGCGAGGTCGAGGGCGCGCGCGGGATTCCACGAGCGGACGATTTTTGCGGCACGCCGCCGCCAGAAAAAATCGAGCCCGCCGCTGAGGAGATGATTGGCGAGATCGTAACGCCGGGCGATGGCACCGAAGAGCCGGCGGACTGCCGCGCCTTTTCCCTCGGCGGGACCGGGGCTCAGGATGGCTCTTGAATCAGGCATTCGGCACGGCATATCAAGTGCTACCACAGCCGCTGTCCACTGAACACTTCGGCGGACGCACCTCAGCCCATGTCCCTCATCACCCAGCCGCCCAAAATTCTCGTCATTGATGACGAGCCGTCAAACGTGCGCCTGCTGGAGCGGATCCTGGAAAACTTCGGCGGCTTGGAATGGCGCTGCACGACGGATCCCCGGGAGGCGATTTCACTCTTCGCGGAATTCCAGCCGGACCTCGTGCTCACGGATCTGCACATGCCGCACATGGACGGCTTTCAGGTGATGGAGCAGCTCAAGCAGATTATCCCCCCGGATGAGTTCCTGCCCATCGTGGTCCTCACTGCGGATGTGTTGCGCGAGACAAGTCGCAAGGCGCTTTCCAAGGGCGCGATCGATTTCATCACCAAGCCGCTCAACACGGAGGAGGTTCAATTGAGGGTGCGCAATCTGCTCGAGAGCCGCTTCCTGACCAAGAATGTCCGCGACCTGAAGCAGAAGCTGGAAGACCTGAACCAGGAGCTGGAAGCCAAGGTGCGGGAGCGGACGAACGACCTCCAGAATGCGCTCGAACAGCTCAGCAATGCGCAGGAGCAGGTCGTGAAACAGGAGCGGCGGCTCGCGCTGAGCATGATGGCCAGCGGCATCGCACACGATTTCAACAACGCGCTCACGATGATGCTCGGCTATGGCGAGCTGATGCTGCCATGGTTTAAAAATAATGCCCCCGACGCGAAGGAGCACGCCTACCTGAAGCACATCATCGCCGCCGCGCAGGACGCAACGCACATTGTGAGCCGGCTGCGGGATTTCTCCCGCCCGGCGGAGGCGGATGAATTGCGCGCGCCGCTCGAGGTGAACACGCTGTGCGAGCAGGCCATCGCCTTTACCACGCCGAAATGGAAGGCGAAGGCGCGCGCGATCGGCGCGACCATCGAGGTGCGGACGGATTTCGCCGAGACCCCGAACGTCCTCGCGAGCGCGCCCGAGCTGCGCGAGTCGCTCACGAATCTCATCTTCAATGCCGTGGACGCGATGCCATCGGGCGGCACCATCACCGTGTCCACACGCGCCGACGGGCCGAATGTCCGCATCAATGTGACCGATACCGGCACGGGCATGACCGAGGAGGATGCGGCGCGCTGCCTCGAGCCGTTCTTCTCCACGAAGGGCGAGAAGGGCACAGGGCTCGGGCTCGCCGTGGTGTACGGCATCATCCACCGGCACGGCGGCACGATCGAGATCGCGAGCGAAATAGGCAGGGGCACCACATTTTCCCTGCTGCTCCCGGCGACGGATCAGATGGCCGTCGTGTCCGGCGACGACGAACAGGCGGCGGTAAACCGCATGCTCAGCGTGCTTGTCGTGGACGACCAGGACATCATCTGCGAACTCATCGCTGCGCACCTCAGTGCGGACGGCCACGAGCCGGTGACGGTGTCGGATTCCACGGAGGCGCTTGCGCGGTTCGAGGCTGGCGAATTCGATCTCGTCATCACCGACCAGTCCATGCCCGGCATGTCCGGCGAACAGCTCGCGAGAAAAATCAAGGAGCGCAAACCCGGCGCACACGTCATCATGCTCACCGGCTTCGGCGACGACCTGCTCACCGACGGCAAGGCGCCCGAGGGAGTCGGCCGAGTCCTCTCGAAGCCCGTCTCGTCGGAGGAACTGCGCCGCGCAATCTTCGAGGTGACGAGCTAGGGCCTGTTACCACTGCCTGAGTGCTTCAACGATGAGCGCGAAGTGAATGAAAGCGGAGAACATCACATCGAGCTTGTCGAAGCGTGAGAAGATGCGTCGGAAGCCCTTGAGCCTTCGGAACAGACGCTCAACGTCGTTGCGCTTGCGATACGTTACCCGGTCGTAGTTCCATGGCCGGAGACGGCTGGGGTTCCGCGGCACCAGGGGATGAAGCCCAACTGCCATGACGGCTACACGCGCCGCGAGGACATGACAACCGATGGACCAGCACGCGGAAAAGGACCAAGGAGCGAGCACAGTGGCAGTCCGCCTTTTCCGCAATGACAGCACCCGTGCGCCGTGACACGGTAGCCCGATGAAGCTCCTCCCCATTGCACTCTCCCTCGCAGCAATCACCGCGACCTTCGCCGCCGATCCTGAGCCCTCGAAAATCACCCACACCTTCTTCATCGCCGGCGGCGAGACCGCGATTCTCGCGAATGACGGCAAGCTTCTCTGGACCTACCCCTCCGCCACGCGCGACGGCTTCGTCCTGCCGAATGGCAACCTCCTCCTCGCTGTCTCGAAGAACAAAGACTACCCCGGCGGCGCAGTCGTCGAGGTCACGCGCGAAAACAAAGTCGTCTTCGAATACAAAGGCTCGCAGTCCGAAGTGAACACCGCGCAGCTTTTGCCGAACGGAAATATCATGCTCACCGAGGCCGGCGCGAAGCCGCGGCTGCTCGAGGTGGACCGCACGGGCAAGGTCGTCGTCGAGTTCCCGCTCCAGTGCCAGAACGCAAACGCCCACATGGAAAGCCGCATGGCGCGCAAGCTCGCGAACGGCAACTACCTCGTCCCGCAGCTCCTCGACAAAGTGGTGCGCGAATACACCCCCGAGGGCAAAATCGTCTGGGAGTTCAAGACGCCCGACGAGCCGAAGGAGGCGTGGCCCTTCACCGCCATCCGCCTGCCCGACGGCCACACGCTCGTGAACCTCACGCACAGCAACACCGTCGTCGAGGTGGACGCCGCCGCAAAAATCGTCTGGCAGCTCACGAACGCCGACCTACCCCAGCCGCTGCTGAAGGACCCGTGCGGCGCGCAGCGCCTGCCGAACGGCAACACCGTGATAACAAGCTACGGCGCGGGCGACCAGAAGGTGAAGCTGCTCGAAGTCACGCGCGACAAGAAGGTCGTATGGACCTTCGAGCGGGAGAAAAAAGGCGGCATCCACGAATTCCAAATCCTCGACACCAACGGCGCGCCGCTCGAAGGGGTGCCTATGAAATAGAATTCAGAGCGAACAGTATGTCTTAAAGCACTTCATGTGATGAATATTAATCACGCGACACTTTTTCCTGACCTCTATGGAGCCGGAAAACTTAGCACAGAGTTACTGCGGCGTTCAATCGCCTAGCTGCGCGCCGTGGAGATTTTCTGCGGGCCGCTCTCGCTTTTTTGTGCGCGGCATTTCCGCCGCAGCCGACCCGGTGGAGAGAGCGGAATTTTCGAGAAACGCATCCGCTTCGGGGCGAGGCGCGATATTCCAATATTAGGCCGCTTCCAAACTGCAACAGAACACGCACGCAGACAACCAACCCAACAGACAGCACACCATGAAGACAATCACACGACTGATGGCCGGCATTTTACTCACGGGACTTGCCACGGCTGTCGCAGCAGCGCCAGACGCACCCCAGATGATCTTCAGCAATTATGCGGATTTCAAATGGAACAGGATTCTTCCCGACCTCGGTGAGGACTCGCCCGAAATCTGCATCCTGCGCGTGGATCCGAAGACACAGGTGACGCAGTTGATGATCCGCACCCCCAAGGCCATCCATGTGCGCAAGCACTGGCACAGCGCCAACGAAACTCATACCATAGTCCGCGGCACCGCAGTCTTCGCGTGCGACGGCAAACGCGTTGAGCAGGGCGAGGGATCGTTCAATTACATGCCCGCCAGGATGGTTCACGAAGCATGGCTGCCCGCGGGTTCGCTGACTTTCATCACTGTGGATGCAGCGTGGGACGTTAATTGGGTGGAAGGCCCGCCCACTGCCGCCGATCTCACAAAATAACTCCAGCGAACGCGGCCATCTTTGGCATGGCAGCGGGGGGAGTCCCGGAGGGACAATGGAAATTAGCCGGGGGTGTCGCTCGTTCCTCGCTTTACTCCCGGCTAATTTCCATGACGCCTCCGGCGTCCAAACCGCACAAAGCAATCCTTTTTCTGTCGTCTGCGCGCGTCTTGCCATCCCAGCCATGAAACCTACGCTGAGGGCGTGCCCACGATTTTCCGCGAACGCGGTTTTCGCTTCTTCTTCTACATGGCAGACAGGTTCGAGCCTCCGCACATTCACGTTCAGCGCGACGACTGCGCCGCGAAGCTCTGGCTCGATCCGCTCGAATTCGCTTTCAGCGAGGGTTTCCACCGACACGAGGCCAACGACATTCTTCACATCACAGAACAACACCGCGACGAATTCCTCCGGGCGTGGTATAAGGCCTTCGGAGACCTGAGCCATGAATGACCTTCGCATCCATCACGTGACCTTTGCCGGCGATTCCATATCCGTCACCTTTTCGGACGAACGCAGCGTCGCTGTGCCTCTGAGTTCCTTCCCACGCCTTCTTGCGGCACCGCCTGCGGAGCGCGAGCAGTGGCAGCTCATCGGGCGCGGCCTCGGTGTTCATTGGGAGACGCTCGACGAGGACTTGTCCGTCGAGAACATCCTCATGGCATACAGCCGCACCAAGACGGCCGAGTATGCGCACGCTTCGCAGCCATGAACAGACCCACCAAAGTCGAGGCGCTGCCAGGGTTTCGCATTCGCGTCGTGTATGCATCCGGCACCGAGGGCGTGATTGATCTCTCCGGCGACGTGGGCCGCGGAGTTTTTGCCCCACTCTCAGACGAGGCGTTTTTTCGGACGGTTCACATCGGGCAGTTCGGGCAGATTGCGTGGTCCGAGGAAATCGAGATTTGCCCGGATGCCGCCTACTACGAGATCACGCGCCACCCGGCAGCCCCGGCAGTCCATGCCTGAGGTCAGCCGTTTCTACGGGATCATCGTCCGGTTTTACTACCGCGACCATCCGCCGACGCACTTCCATGCAATCTACGGGGAGCACGAAGCGCTGATCGAGGTGGAGACCGGATCCATTCACCAAGGGCATCTCCCGAAAACTGCGCACGATCTCGTCAACCAATGGCGCATGATTCACCTCGAAGAACTCCGCGAAGACTGGAATCGCGCGCGGCAGCAGCTTCCCCTTTTGCCAATCGCGCCGCTCGAATAACCGCGCCGCCTATTCGCCGCGGATTCTAACGGGCGTGCCTGCCACGGCTTCTCTTTCCCACATGCGCTTCGCCCGAACACAACTGCCCGCCGCACCGATCTTCTGCGGGGCGCTCGCATTTTTCGCGCACGGCATTTCCGCGGCGGCGGAGCCGGCGGAGAGCGTGGAGTTTTTCGAGAAGCGCATCCGGCCCGTGCTCTCGGAGCAGTGCTACAAGTGCCACAGCTCGACTTCGGAAAAGCTCAAGGGCGGGCTGATGCTCGACAGCCGCGAGGCGCTGCTGAAGGGCGGCGACACCGGCCCGGCGATCACGCCCGGCGATCCGGACAAGAGCCTGCTCATCGAGGCCGTCCGCTGGAAGAACAGCGACATGCAGATGCCACCGAAAAAGTCGCTCGCACCCGCGCAGATCGCGGATCTCGAGGCGTGGGTGAAGGCGGGCGTGCCGTGGCCACAGGAAGCGGGTGTGAAGGTCGCGAAGAAGAACATTTTCGATCTCGAAAAGCGCAAGCAGGAGCACTGGTGCTGGCAGCCGCTGCTGAGTGCTCAGCCACCCGCAGTGAAAGATACCGCGTGGCCGCGCGCCGACGCCGACCGTTTCATCCTCGCGAAGCTGGAGGAGAAAGGACTGCGCCCAGCTCCGGATGCTGACGCCCGCACTTTGATCCGCCGACTGTCCTTCGACATCACCGGCCTGCCGCCGACGGCGGAGTTGGTCGAGCAGTTTGTGCGCGACGTTGCCGGAGACAAGGCGAGGGGGCGAGAGGGGGAGGGGGAGAAAACCACGGAGAGCGCCGTCTCCTTATCGCCCCCTCGCCCCCTCGCCCCCTCGCCCTCTCTCTCCCTGTCTTCGCCCCAAGCACGCAAAGCGATCGAGTCACTCGTAGATCGCCTGCTGCAAAGCCCCGCCTTCGGCGAACGCTGGGCGCGGCACTGGCTCGACCTCGTGCGCTACTCCGAGACGCGCGGGCACGAGTTCGACGCGGAAATTCCCAACGCCTGGCAGTATCGCGACTATGTCATCCGCGCGCTGAACAGCGACGTGCCCTACGACCGGTTCGCCGCCGAGCACATCGCCGGCGACCTGCTCCAGCCGCGCATGAATCCGCAGACCGGCGCGAACGAATCCATCCTCGGCACGGGCTTCTGGTTCCTCGGCGAGGAGGTGCATTCGCCCGTGGACATCCGCCAGGACGAGGCCGACCGCATGGACAACCGGCTCGACGTGATGGGCAAGACGTTCCTCGGCGTGACCATCGGCTGCGCGCGCTGCCACGACCACAAATTCGACGCCATCTCGCAGCGCGACTACTACGCGATGCAGGGCTTCCTGATCAGCAGCGGCTACCGGCAGGCGCGCTTCGAGACGCTCGAACCGCACCGCCAGATCGCGCAGCAGCTCGACCGCGTGCGCACCGCCACACGCGCCGCGCTTTTGAAAAATGTGGCCGATGCGATCGAGCCGCGCGTCGCGCGATTGGCCGATGCGCTCATGGCCGCGCGCACCGTGCTGCGAATCCCGAACGCCACGCCGCCGCCCGACGAAGGCGCGAACGATTCCGCATTCGTCGAGCGCCTCGCCGCCGAGATGAAGGCGGCGAAGGGCGATGCCCAAAATCCGCTGCACGCATTCGCGGTGATCGCGACGACTGCAAACACGGATGAGGCGAAAATTTTCACGAAGACATTCGCGGCAGTGCTCAAGGATTTGGAAAAGCGCGAAACTGCGCCGCTGAAATTTTCACCTGAGCAGATCGTCGCCGACTACACGGGCAAATGTGGGGCCGACGACTCGTCGGCTCATTCGCTTGCTGACGAATCGAAACGCGCGAGTGCAAGCCGCGACCTCCCGGTCGCGCCTGCGACACCGTGGATGCAGGATGGCTTCAGCTTCGGACCACGTCCGCTGCGCGCGGGCGATCCGCTTTTCGGCGCGAGCGCCGACCAGCCGCTGCTCGGGATCGCATCGCACTCGGGCGCGTGGCGCGACGCCACATGGAAATCGCTCGCGGTAAAAAATGTCGGGCGCGACCACGGCAAGCTCGGCACTTGGGAACGCTCCGAGCAGACGCTCCGCACGCCCGATGTCACGCTCGCCGGCGAACGCCTCTGGTATCTCGTGAAGGGCGCGGGCCGCGCGTATGCGGCGGTGAATTCGCACGAGCTGATCGCCGGCCCGCTGCACGGCGCGCTGCTCCGCGAATGGAAGGCCGACGGCAACCGCTGGCAATGGGTGGAGCATCCGCTCAAGAGCTACGACGGCCACCGGCTGCACGTGGAATTCTCGCCAGGCGACGACGGCGAGTGTGCCATCGCGATGGTCGTGCAGTCCGCCGAAAAACCGCCGCTCCCCGGCGACGCGGGCGCACGTCTGCTCACCGCGATGCACGACGCGAAGATTGTTTCTCCCGTGATGCTCGCCGAAGCGACGCAGCGCATGCTCGCAAGCGTATGCGAGAAGCTGCGCGCGGATCAGATCGGCGACGACGCGGCCATCGCCGACTGGCTCGTGCGCAAGCTCGATCTCTTCGCGCCCGCCGGAAGCCCCGCGCGCCGCCAGCTTGCCGATGCCGTGCAGCCGCTGCTCGCGCAGCAGAGCGAACTCACCGCGAAGATCCGCCCGCAGTCGCAGACCGCGCCCGCGATGTTCGATGGCAGCGGCGTGAATGAATTCATCCTCGCGCGCGGCCAGTCGAAGCTCGCAGGCGCGCAGGTGCCGCGGCGTTTTCTCGAAGCCATTGGCGGGGCCGCGCAGCCCGAAATCAAACTTGGAAGCGGACGAATGGATCTCGCCCAGCGCATCACGGATCCCGCGAACCCGCTCACATCGCGCGTCATCGTGAACCGCGTGTGGCATCACCTTTTCGGACGCGGCATCGTGCAGTCGGTGGACAATCTCGGCGTGCTCGGCCAGCCGCCGTCGCATCCCGAACTGCTCGACTACCTCGCCGCACGATTCATGAAGGAGCAGGGCTGGTCGGTGAAAAAACTCATCCGCGAGATCGTGCTCTCGCGCACCTACGAGATGTCCAGTGCGCCCGCGGATGCCACCGCTGAGCAGACCGACCCGGAAAATTTGCTGCTGCATCGCGCGAACCTGCGCCGCCTCGAAGGCGAGGCAATCCACGACGCGATGCTCACCATCTCCGGCAGGCTCGATCCGAAACTCGGCGGCCCGCCCGTGCCGGTGTTCCTCAGCGCATTCATGGACGGACGCGGCAAGCCGAGCCGCAGCGGCCCGCTCGACGGCGACGGACGCCGCAGCATCTACACCGCGGTGCGCCGCAATTTCCTCCAGCCCATGATGCTCGCCTTTGACACGCCGATTCCGTTCATGACGATGGGCCGGCGCAACGTCTCAAACGTCCCTGCGCAGGCGCTCATCCTCATGAACGATCCCTTCGTCGTGGAGCAGGCGAAGCTGTGGTCAAAGCGCCTGTCCGAGGAAGCCGATGAATCGCAGCGCGTGCAGCAGATGGTTCTCGCCGCATTCAGCCGCCCGCCGACTCCCGCCGAACTCGCGGACGCCCACACATTCCTCGCCGGGCAGCGCGCGCTCTACGGCGCGGGCCTGCTTGCCGACGAGCAGTCATGGGCCGACTTCGCGCACGTCCTCTTCAACGTGAAGGAATTCATCTACCTCAACTGAGGCTGGAATTCCTGGCGGTTTTGCCAAGGACGCATTCTCCTGCGACCATGCAGAGGGAAAGGAGAATCGGATAATCAGTCCCTTGTTCTCGAAAGCTGCTGGCTCTGCGCTCGCTGGTGCAGGAGATGGCGGTGCGCGCGGGAGCCTCGCAGGAGCGGGCGGATGCGACGTTTCAGGAGCGTGTGCGCTATTACCTCGATTGCCTGCACCAGATGTCCGAGAGCAGGGACAAGGGCACGGCGGCGCACATTGACGACCGGCTACCGGCCGAGGTTCCGGGGGATGGGGGTTTCCCGGCGCTGTTTGATGACGAGGAGGAGCTGGAGGAGTGAACGGGTGAAATGCACCCCTTGCGAAAATTTCCGCCATCCATAGAGTGCGCGCCCTTTATGAGTACGACCATTGCACCAGAGAAACATGAGTTCCAGGCCGAGATCGCGCAGCTCCTCGATCTCGTTGTCCATTCGCTTTACACGGACAAGGAGATTTTCGTCCGCGAGCTGATTTCAAATGCGGCGGATGCGAGCGAGAAGCTGCGATTTCTGAAGACGAGCGGGCAGGAAATCACGGAGCCGGATGCGGCGCTGAAGGTGACCATCGCGACGGATGACACGGCGAAGACGATCACTTTCACGGATGTGGGCATCGGGATGTCACACGGGGAGCTGATCGAAAATCTCGGGACGATCGCGCACTCGGGATCGAAGGCGTTCCTGGAGCAGCTCCGCGCGAAGGCGCAGGGCGGACCGGTGGATGCGACGCTCATCGGGCAGTTTGGCGTGGGGTTTTATTCCGCATTCATGGTGGCGGACAAGGTGACCGTTTTTTCGCGGAGCTGCCGTCCGGGTGAGCAGGGATGGAAGTGGGAGAGCGATGGAAAGACGGGCTACGAGATCGAGCCGGCGGAGGATTTGCCGCGCGGGACGAAGGTCGTCGTGCATCTCAAAGACGACGAATTTTCGAAGGTGTGGAAGGTCGAGGAGATCATCAAGCGCTACTCGAATTTCGTGCCGCTGCCGATCGAGGTGAACGGCAAGGAGATCAACACGGTGCAGGCACTGTGGACGCGCAACAAATCCGAAATCAAGGACGCGGAATACGACGAGTTTTACAAATACATCGGGCACGATACGGATGCGCCGCTTTACCGGCTGCACTTCAATGCGGATGCGCCGCTGGCGATTCGTGCGCTGCTCTTCATCCCGTCGAAGAACCTCGAACTCGCGACGTTCACGCGCGAGGAGCACCATGTGGATCTGTATTGCAAAAAGATCCTCATCCAGTCGCGCGCGAAGACGCTGCTGCCGGAGTGGACGCGATTCCTGCGCGGCGTCGTGGACAGCGAGGATCTGCCGCTGAACATTTCGCGCGAGACGATGCAGGACAGCGCGCTCGTGGCGAAACTGCGCGAGGTGCTCGTGAAGCGACTGCTGAAATTTCTCGACGAGGAGGCGAAGGCGGATCCGGAGAAGTTTGCGCGCTTTTTCAAGGAACACGGGCACTGCCTGAAGGAAGGCGTGGCGCACGACTACGCGCACCGCGAGGCGCTGGCGAAGCTGCTGCGCTTTGAGTCGTCCACGACGGAGAGCGGGAAATTCACGAGCCTCGCGGACTGCGTGTCGCGGATGCCGGAGGAGCAGAAGGAGATTTATTTTCTCAGCGCGGCGAATCGCGAGGCGTGCGAGGCCGCGCCGAGCTACGAGGTGTTCCGCGAGAAGAAGTGGGAGATGCTTTTCCTCAGCGATGCGCGCGATGAATTTGTGCTGGAGAGCCTGCGCGAGTTCGACGGCAAGAAGCTCGTGGCCGCGGAGAAGGCGGACGTGAAGCTCGACCGCGAAGTGAAAGGGCTCGACGCGGAGACTGCGGGGAAGCTTGCGGAGTTCATCAAAGAGAGCGTGGGCGAGCGCGTGGGCGAGGTGCGCGTGTCGAAGCGACTCGTCGGCAGCCCGGCGATCGCGCTCAGCTCGGACACGGAGATGACGGTGAACATGCGGCGCATGATGAAGGCGCTCAACCGCGACGGCATGGCCGGGCCGGAGCCGATGCCGGACATTGAGATCAACCCCGAGCACGCGCTGATCGTGAGCCTTGAGAAGCTGCGCGCTTCGGACGCCGAACTCGGCAGGACCGTCGCGCTGCAGGTGGCCGATCAGGCGCTCGCCGCCGCGGGCTTGCTCGACGATCCGCGCACGATGCTCGGGCGGATGACCGGCCTCCTGGAAAAACTGTGCGCGAAGTGAAGCGGGCAAATTTTGAATTCTAAATTCTGAATTCTGAATTGGTGATTTCCGATAGAGGTCGTTTTTTGTCAGTAAAGAGCTTCCGGAATTCAAAACTCAGCATTCAAAATTCAAAATTTCCGGTGATTGACCGCAGTGCCACCGGGCTGTCACATTTGCACTGACCGCCGCCGGTGGTCTCCAAACACAACCTAATACCCTTATGAAACCAACCATCATCATCGCCGCCATCGCCGCGCTGGGCTTCACCGCCTGCGAGGAAAAGACCGTGGATGCCAAGAAAGACGACGCCAAGAAGAGCGTGGACAAAGCGGCTGACAAGGCCAAGACCGAGACCGCCAAAGCCGTGGACAAAGCCGCCACCGAGGCTGGCAAAGTCGGTGGCGACAAGGCCGCCGATGCCGTGAAGGCCGCCGGTGCTGGCGCCAACGCCAAGGTGGACGCCGCCGCCACTACCGCAAAGGAGAAGATCGACGCCGCGCCTTCCGCGCCTTCCGCGCCGAAGCCTGTGAAGCCCGCGCCGACCACCGACGAGGTGATCAACTCGGCTCCGGATGCAGCGCCCGCGCCCGCTCCGAAGCCTCCGGTGCCTGCCGCCCCGGCCCCGGCTCCCGCGCCTGAGCCGCCGAAGTAGGCGACAAGTCAGAAACTTCAACACAAGCCCCGGCTTCGAGAGAGGCCGGGGTTTTGTTTTTTCCGGGAAAGGAAGCGCGCTGTCGTTGTCGTGCAGGGGAGCCGGCCCGCTACCGCTTTGCGACTGGGCGCAGCGTCAGCAATTCCTGGTTTTTCTCCTTCGCGATTTCGTTGAAGCCCGCGTAGGCGGCTGCGTCGGCGTTGAATTCGCGCACGGCGTGGACATTGTCCGCATCGAGCGACGCCCTGCGTCCCTGGAGCTGCTGGTGCCACCAGGTGAGCCGCGCGTTGAGCTGGTTCACGAGCTTCTCCTTTTCCGCGAGCTTCTGGATCTGAGGTGACTGGCCTGCGCGCACGGGCTTTGCGTCCTCCTCGTCGGCGAGCATCTCGTTCAGCTCCTGCTTGCGTTCGGCCACGGATTCCTTTTCCGCGCTTTGCCGCTCCCAGAGCCGGTTGCCGAAATACGGCACCATGAGCCACAGCCCGGCGATGGCGATGAACGCGCCTTTCCTCGCACGCCGGTAATGGCGGATGAGCGTGGTGAAAATCAGGATCGGAGCCACGCACAGGCAGATGTAGCGGCGCACGGGCTTCTCGTGGCCGACGTCCTTGAGGAGCCGGTAATTGCCGCAGAGAATGGCGATGCCGCCGAGGACGGCGACGGCGGTGAGGATGATTTCGAGCATGGTTTTCTAAAATTGTGCGCCTGTGGGCCGGATGATTTCGTCCTCCTCGTCACGCAGGCCGTACTGGAAGAGGATGAAAAACATCCACACGAAAAGCGTGAGCGACAGCCCGCCGATGACCACCGTGAGCAGCGCGAGCGTGAGCCCGAGCGTGATGGACGCGCAGGCGATGATCGCCGCGATGAGGACAGCCAGCCCGACGGTGAGAGTCGCCGCGGGAAAAAGCTGATCGGTCGCGGGGCCGCGCTCCCGCGCCATCTGCCGAAAGAACGCCAGCGAGAGCAGGATGAAGCACGAGCAGCCGAGCGTGGTGAAGAGCTTGCCAGGCGTGCCGATGAAGGCGTCGTAGAAGCCGTGCGCAGCCGCGACCACGATGAACGTGGCGGGGAAGTGCCACCACTTTTTCCGCAGGTTCGAAAGCGAGTCGCACAGCGAGAGGCCGACGAGGCCCGTCGCTGCGAGGTGGAAGAAATTCGCGGTGAGGAAGCGCGCGAAGGCGACCGCCGGCGTCGTCATGCGGAAGTAGTTCACATTTTCCTCCACGGCAAAGCCGAGCCCCACGGCACCGGCGATGAGCAGTGTCTCGAGCCGGTTTTTCCGCATGAGCAGCACGGGCACGAAGGGCAGGAAGAAAACGAGCTTGCACAGCTCCTCGCGCAGGCCGACCCCGGCGAGGTAGAACAGGCAGTCCTGAAAAAACAGCCCGGTGTGCTTCAGCCCCCAGACCTCGGACTCGTACGCGTCGAGAAAAAGCACGGGGAGCGTGCTCAGCGCACCGAGCGGGATGGCGATGATCGGCGCCCAGATGACGAATGAAAACAGTCCGCGCGGCTGGCCCATCTGCCATGTGAGGAGGAGCCACACGCCGCCCGCGATGCAGGTGAGGATGATCGGGATTTTGTCCGAATAGCTGTCCTTCTGAAGCTCGAGGACCGCGGCCCACACGCCCTTCCAGTCGTGGCCGCGCATCGAGGCGAACAGCCGCGTGCGGACATCGAGCAGGGCCGCGTACGCGGGGTCGCGCTGGAGCTGCGCGATGGCCGCGAGGTCGTTGCGCTGGCGGTGGACCGAGAGGATCTTTTTGCGCAGCGGCAGATCCTCCGGGCGCATCGCGATCTCGCGCGTGTAGCATGTGAGCGCGCGATCGAGCTGCCGCGAGTGCATGGCGAAATCGCCGGCGAGTTCATTCGCGTACATCGGCGGCTTCGCGAGGCTCGCGAAGTAGAGCAAATCCGCGCCGGGCTCATCGAGTTGCGAGCAGAGGCTCTGCCAGTGCGCCAATGCGAGATTCCGGTCGGGCAGCGTGAGAGCCGCCTTTTGCAGCGCGAGGTTCACATTCGCGATCGCCTTTGCCTCATGCCGGTTGCACGACTCGAGCGCGGTGAGCACACGGCCGATATCCGGCTTCGCCTTCAGGAGTTCAGTGCCGAGATCCACATGCCCGCGAGACACATTCCCCTGCTGCGCGGCCTCGCGCATCCGTGCGCGGAATTCCCGCATCGTTTTTTCCATCTGCGCCATCGGATCCTCCGGCTGCCACATTTTCCCCAGTGCCACGCCGATGCCGATGATGATCACCGCGGCCCAGATGAGGATGTGCGGATCGCGGCTCCAATAGTAGAGGCGCACGCGCCAGCCATCGATCTCCACATTCGTCCTCCTCGGAAAAGGCACCGCGGCATCCGGCTGCTGATTGGCGTTCATCTGACATTCCCCTAGCAACACCTTTGCCAAACACGCGGCGTTTTTCTCCCGTGACCCCGCGGGATGCGCCAAATCCCCGTTTGCGCGCTGCGCGGATGTGCGTAGGCTCGCCTCCCATTTTCCAAAGACACACGCACTTTCAACACGACATGACCACACAACTCGACCAGCTTAAGCAACTCACCAAAGTCGTCGCCGACACGGGCGATTTTGAATCCATGAAGGCCTACAAGCCGCAGGACGCGACGACGAATCCGTCGCTCATCCTCGCCGCCGCAACGAAGCCGGAGTATGCGCCGCTGGTGGACAAGGCGGTCACGGATCGCAAGGGCAGCGGCCTCGCCGGCGCGAAGCAAGTGGACGATGTGATCGATCACGTCCTCGTGAATTTCGGCCTCGAAATCCTGAAGATCGTCCCCGGACGCGTGAGCACGGAGACGGATGCGCGCCTGTCGTTCGACACGCAGGGCTCGATTGACAAGGGCCGCCAGCTCATTGCGCTTTATGAGAAAAGCGGCATCAGCCGCGACCGCGTGCTGATCAAAATCGCGAGCACCTGGGAAGGCATCCGCGCCGCGGAGGTGCTGGAAAAGGAAGGCATCCATTGCAATCTCACGCTCCTCTTTTCGCTCGCGCAGGCCGTGGCGTGCGCCGAGGGCGGCATCCAGCTCGTCTCGCCATTTGTCGGGCGCATTCTCGACTGGTTCAAGGCGAGCACGAAGAAGGACTACGCGCCGACCGAGGATCCCGGCGTGGTGTCGGTCACGCAGATTTACAACTACTACAAGAAGTTCGGCCACAAGACCGAGGTGATGGGCGCGAGCTTCCGCAACAAGGGCGAGATCACGGAACTCGCCGGCTGCGACCTGCTCACGATCAGCCCCGCGCTGCTCGGCGAACTCCAGGCGAGCACCGAGCCGCTCACGCGCAAGCTCGACCCGGCAGCCGCGAAGGGCATGGACATCGCGAAGCTGCACTTCGACGAGAAGAAGTTCCGCTACGATGTGAACGACGACGCGATGGCGACGGAGAAGACGGCGGACGGCATCCGCAAATTCGCCGCGGACATCGTGAAGCTCGAGGCGCTCGTCGCGAAGAAGCTCGCGTAGTTTCGCGCGTTGCCGCGCGCTCAGTCGTAGCGCACGGAGTCGAGGTGGATCTTCGGCGCGAGTGTGCGGATGAATTCGCGCATCGCGTGATCCGACCATTTGCGCAGGGCCTCGTTGCTTTTCACATCCTGCGCCGTGGGCACGCCGGCGCTCACGAGGATGTAGGCCCACCGCTGCTCCACGCCGCGGAAGAGCCGGTCGCGATTGTCGATCGCCCAGCGCGACCAATGCCCGGCGCAGATGTCCTTTTCGCCGACGAACCAGTAGAACGTCTCCAACTCGCGGGTCGTGGCTGCGTCGCCATTTTTCACGAGGCGTGTGCTGCGGAGTTGTGCGAACGGGAACGTTCCGCGCTGCGGCAGCGCCATCGCAAAGTGGTCGGCATCCTGGAGCGTCCAGCCCTGCGCCTGGAGGCAGCGCTCGGGGCGGTGGATGGCCGTGCTCATGTCGCGCCCGGAAAGCACGATGGAGACCATGATTTCGTAGCCTTCGAGATTGCGGTACGTCTTGCGGGCGAAGCGCGTGCCCGTGGCTTCGCCGAGCGCCTCACGTTCGGCGGGCGCCATTTCCGCGTCGGTGCCCTTCCAGTTGCCGACAAAATCCGGCAGCGCCATCGCGATGCCCGCGGGCTGCTCGCCGCCCTTCGGGAGCAGGAAGACGGTCGCCATTCCGAGCGCGAGGAATGCGACGAGCGTGGCGAGCCGGCTAGTAGTCATAGCGCAGCGGCTTTTTCGGCCTGGGTTTTTTCGGTGCCGCCGCGGGTGCCGAACCCGCGGCGGAGGCGGGCTTCGGTGCGGACCAGCGCGCGAAGGTCTCCCGCCAGTCGCGGTGGAGCACATTTCCAAATCCCACCATCGCGATGACTGCGACCGGAAAAAACACGAGGCCCGAGTAGTCGTGGTAGAGGCCGGTGGCGGTCTTCGGATCGAGGAAGCGCGCGAAGAGCACGACGGAAAAGACGCGCGCAAAATTTCCCAGCACCGCGAAGAGAAGCGAGCCGCCGAAAAGCACGAACCCTCGCATCGCACCGCGCGCCGTGAAGTACGCGTAGAGCGCCGCGAGCGCGCTCATCGCCATGAGCGAGCGGATGCCCGAGCAGCCGCCGGCGATTTCCATCGGCGGAAAATGGCCGCCGGGCGAAGAGATGTTGCTGCCGTCCACAAAAATCGGGATGCCGAAGATCGAGGACAGGGCTCTGATGGCCTTTGCGGTGAGCACCTGGAGCGGCACGGTGCTCTGCACGACTCCGCCGATCGGCGTCATGAAAAGCAGGAAGACGCACGGAAAAATGACGACCCTGCTGACGTGCTTCCCGAAAAGAAAATGCACGCCTCCGTAGAGGAGCAGCGGCAGCGCAAAGATCGTGTAGCGCGCCTCCGTGCAGCGCACACCGGCGATGAAAAACAGCACGCCTGCGCCGACGAACCACAAGCCCGAATTTTCCCCGCGCTTCGGAAGATCCGCGATCTCGCGCCAGCGGAACAGCACCAGCGCGACGGCCACCGGGATGATTCCCCAGCAGTGCTGCTGGTCATTCTCCGAATTCCACCCGCCCGCGATCCAAGTCGCGGCGTTGATTCTCCCGCCCATGAACGCGCGGATTCCGAAGTACGCATACCCGATGACCCCCGCGAGCGCGGCCAGCAGCAGCGCCTGCGCGGGATTGCCGCGGCACCAGCGGAAAAATGCGCCGAGCAGCCGCGGCACGTCGGCAAGATCAAATGCCGTCCGGTCCGCTTCACGGATCGGTTCATCGAGGGAAAGGATGGGCTGCGAGGTTTCCGCCATCGGCGGGGAATCTACGCGGCCTGCGCGCCCCTTCAATGCACTTTCTGGCCGCACTCAGCCTCCACCCCACCGCAGCCCGGCGAGCGACTTCACCGGGTGGATCGTCCATGCGCCTTCGTTCCGTGCCTTCCGGATCCGGCCCCGGAAATCTCCGAGGTTTGACACCCAGTGCTCCCCGTCCGCCATGCCGCGCACGCGGTAGCCGAGGTGATGCGCGAGCGTCGGGAGATAGATTTCGTGGTACATCGGGAAAGGCTCCCGCCCCCGCGCCACGGCGTCGAATGCCTGCCGCGTCCAGAATGCCCCGGTGCCCAGCATCGAGAGCACCACACGCCGATCCTCGCGCACCGAGGCCGTCTCCCAGTGCCGGTGAAAGCGCGGATCCTGGCAGTGGTAGAGGTAGTGGTGCCAGCCCGTGTCATCCACGCGCCGCAGCCCGTGGCAGAGCATGTCGGCCCGCTCGGCCGCGAGCCGCCCGAGCAGCCGCTCGTTCAGGTCGGCGACGAGCGGCACGTGATCGAACTCCGCAAAATACACATGCGAAAAATCCCGCCCGCACATCCACTCCGACACCGCCGCGTACGCCTCCGTGTAGCTCTGCCGCTCGCGCGGATGATCCGTGGTGCGCAGCCGCGCCGCGGGGACATGCACCTTGTTCGCAGACTGGATCGCGCCAAATTCCGCCTCCGGCCCGCCATGCACGATCAGCAGCGAGTCGGCGGGCGCGACATGCGACCACCATGCGACCGACCGCGCGATCTCGCCCGGCGGCACGTGGGTGAGCACGGCGTTAAGGACGCGGCTCATGCGGAAAATCCGGGACAGGGTGCGCACTGAAGCCGATCTCCTGTTTCCAGAAAGTCAGTCGTGTCTGTGGCACGAACGCCACCTTCACCGCCTCCTCCAGCCCGATGACGTGAATCTTCCCGCGCCACGGCAGCAGCAGCGCGCGCCCGATTTTTTCCCCGGTGCGGACGTCTGTGAGGTCGCTGGCAAAAAGCCGCGCCACGGCGAGGCCGAGCGCGCGGATTTTCAGGAGGAGGAAATTTTTCATGGTCCGGCATCCTCGCCGGTCAGCACGCCGCATTCAAGCAGCAGCGCACATCCTCACAGCGAAAATCCGGCGGACTTCGCGTCCTTGTCGAACATGCGCACCGTGTCGAGCGACAGCTCCGCGAGATCCATTCCCGTCATCTTGATCGCCTTCGCGAGGATGTCGTGCTGCACGGTCACGATGTGCGCGCCGCACTCGTCGGCCTGGAAAATATTCAGCACCTCGCGCACGCTCGCCCAGAGCAGTTCGGCCTCCGGCAGCGGCTTCAGGATCGCCAGCGACTCGCGCATGATGCCCGCGGGATCGCACCCCGTGTCGGCGATGCGCCCGGCGAAGACCGACACGACCGAGGGCACCGCGGGATTCAGCGCCGCGGCGACGGCACGCACCTGATCGAGCGTGAGAATGGCGGTGACATTGAGCTGCACGCCCGCCTGCGCGAGGTCGCGGATCAGATCATACGCCGGAGCACCCGCGGGATTCATCACGGGGATTTTCACGTACACATTGCCCTGCCACGCGGCGATCTTCAGCGCCTGCCGCCGCATCTCGGCGAAGTCAT
Source organism: Chthoniobacterales bacterium (assembly GCA_038238025.1). Classification (GTDB taxonomy): domain Bacteria; phylum Verrucomicrobiota; class Verrucomicrobiia; order Chthoniobacterales; family Chthoniobacteraceae; genus SXWH01. The sequence goes on along the minus strand of JBBRYC010000054.1, from coordinate 17,759 downwards.
CCGAGAACACCTCGAACGAAATCGGCTTGTCCTTCACCGTCTGCAAAATGTCCCGCGCAAAGCCCTCGTAGTCGCGGATGCCGCTCTTGTTCATCAGCGTCGGGTTCGTCGTCATCCCCTGGATGAGCGGGTTCGTGTAAAGCTGGAGCATGCCGGCCTTGTCGGCACCGTCGGCGAAGATTTTGACGCGGAGATCGTTGAGCGTTTTCATTGGGCTGTGGGCTGGATTCGGTGCGGAAAAATCCCGCGCACCGTGTGCGGGGAACGCGGCTCTCATAGCAGGGCGGGTGCCCGCCGCCACTTCGAGTGCAGGGCGCTCCGGATCAAATCACCTGCTTTGTGCCCTCGAAGTCAAAGCGGAAGCGCACCTCCGTGAGCCCCGCGCCGCGCATGACGTGGCGCAGCCGGTTTTTTTCCTCCGCGTAAAACATGAGGAACCCGCCGCCACCCGCGCCGATGAGCTTCCCGCCGAGCGCGCCGTTCGCCATCGCGAGGTCGTACCACCCGTTGATGTTCGCGTTGCTCATGCCGCCGGAGCGCTCCTTCTTCCGCTGCCAGTGGACATCCATGAGCCGTGCAAACTCGTGCAGGTTCCCGGACTCGATGGCCTCCTTGCTCTGGATTCCCAGCTCCTTCACGAAATGCAAATTGTCCACCATCGCCTTGTCCAGGCTGCGAGTCCTGTCGTTCTGCTCCTTCAGGATCGCCGACGCGGATCGCGTGTAGCCGGTGAAGAACATCAGCAGGTTGTCCTCGAGGTTGAACAGCGTCTCCTCCTCGATTTGCAGCGGCAGGATCTCGACCTTGCCGCCGGGCAAAAAGTGGAACGACGTGAGGCCGCCGACGGCCGCGATGTACTGATCCTGCTTGCCGATGGGCTCGCGCAATTTCTCAATCTCGATCTGGCATGCCTGCGCCGCGATCTCCTCGGGACGCACGAGGTTTTTCTTGTACACGTGCAGCGCCTTCAGCAGCGCCGTGGTGAAGCTGCCGCTCGACCCGAGCCCCGTGCCCGCGGGGATGTCGGCCATCGAGGTCATTTCCAAAAATGGCGCGTCCACGCCCACGAGCTTCATCGCCTCGCGGATGATCGGGTGCTCGAGATCGTCCACGGTCCTCACGCGCTCGAGTTTCGAATACTTCACGATCAGCTCGTCCACGAACGTGCGGTGCAGCGTGATATAGACGTATTTGTCGATCGCGCCCGCGATGAGGAAGCCGGTGTGCTGTTCGTAATACGAGGGCAGGTCGGTGCCGCCGCCGCCGAGTGAGATGCGCAGGGGTGAACGTGTGATGATCATGCGTAGCCGCTTTTTTGGTAAATCGTTTCGACAACGCGCAGCGCCGCCGCCGCGTCCGCAAGCCCTGGGCTCGGCCTGCGGCCGAGGCGGATGTCCTCGATGAACGCCTCGACCTCCAGGCGCCACGACTGATCGCCGCGCGGAAATTCAAACACGGTCGTTTCCGGCGGCCCCATTTCGGGAAGCATCTTGTAAACGTGCAGCCGCTCCACGCCGTAGCTCCCGCCGAGTCCCTCAATGTGCAGCTTCGCATCGCGCCCGTAAATTTCGAAGGAGAACGTGTTCTTCCACTCGGTGCAGCTCACGTGCAGCCACGCCGTCTGCTCCGTCGCGGTGCGGAGATTCAGGAACGCATTGTCGTCCACCGGCATGTCCCAGAAATACGTCTTCGCGAAGCCGTCCACAAACGTGAAGTCGCCGAGGAACCAGCGCGCAAGATCGATCAGATGCACCCCCTGATCGATCAGTTCGCCGCCGCCCGAGAGCTTCGGATCGGCGCGCCATTCGCGGTCGTAGCCGACGCGCCCGCCGTGCCCGTAGCGTGCGCGGATGAACATGAGCGGCCCGAGCGCGCCTGAGTCCACGATCTCCCGCGCTTTTTGAAACGCGGGGTGAAAGCGGTGATTGTAGCCCGCGCGGACGATCACCTTTTTCTCCTGCGCGAGCGCGAGCAGCGCCTCCGCCTCGCTCGCGCAGAATGCGACGGGCTTCTCGACGAGCACATGCTTGCCCGCACGGATCGCATCGCCGGTCAGAGTGGAAAGTGCGGAGTTCACCGCGGAAATGATCACGGCATCCACGTCCGCCGATGCAAAAACCTCCGCGGGATCCGACACCGCGCGGCAGCCCGGCACCGTCGCGGCGAGCGATTCCGCACGCGCAAGATCCAGATCGCACACGACGGCAAGCGAACCTTTCGGAAGACACGCCGCGCGTTTTTTCCCGATGAGGCCGCAGCCGATGATTGCAAATTTCAAAGCGCTCATTGCCATTTTTTTCCGCGGTCCCCGGGCACGATGCGCCGCAGCGTGTAGATGTCGCCGAACTCATCCCTGTGCGTGTGCAGCGTCTTCCACGGATCCCACTGCGCGGAGATGAGCCGGCCGGACACGCCGTCGCTCTCGCTGCTCGCGAGGTAGGCGCAGAGATTCGCGGCGAGCGCGAGCGGCGTCGCCCCCTCCTCGGTCCACTTCACATTTTTCGCGAAAAATGCAGCGCCAACTTTTTCCGGCCCCGCGTCGAGCACCTCCTGCATCATGCGCGTCTTCAGCGCGCCGGGCGCGACGGCATTCACGTCAATGTGGTGCGTCTTCAATTCCTCCGAGAGCGTCTCCATCAGCCGCACGACTGCCGCTTTCGAGGCGGCGTAGGAGCTGATGTTCGGCAGCGGATTTGTCGCGCCGCCGCCGGAGATGATGATGATCTTCCCGCGGCCCGCGGCCTTGAAATGCGGGATGAGCGCGCGGCACGGCAGCAGCACGCCGTAGAGATTGATCTCGATGGCACGCGTCCACTCGGCGAGCGGCACGGATTCCGTCGGGCCGAGCGGGCCGTAAATTCCGGCGTTGTTCACGAGCACATGCACTGCGCCGAATTCCGAAATCGCCGCCGCCGCGAGCGCATTCACCTGCTGTTCTGAGGAAACATCGCACGCACGCGCGAGCACCTTTTGTCCCGCCGCTGCGATCGCCGCGAGTTCCGCGCGCGCCGTTTCAAGCAGTGCGGCGTCGCGCGCGCAGAGCATCACGCTCGCGCCCTCGCGCACGAAGGTCTCCGCGATTGCACGGCCGAGACCCTGACTGGCGCCGGTGATGAGTGCGTTGAGTCCCTGGAGTTTCATGTCGTCTTTCCGACGGAGAAGTAGCGGAGAGCCGGCGTTTCTGGCAGCGAAGATTTCACAAAACGGTTCGCATCGAAAATCAGCGGGCGTCGCATCGCCGCGATCAGTTCCGCCCACGGCAGAGCCTTGAAATCCGGCCACTCGGTGCAAATCACCACCGCATCCGCACCCGCGAGCGCGCTGCGCGGATCGGGCGACATCGTGGCTGCGGCGAGCGATGCGGGCAGTTGCTTTGCAGCCGGATCAAATGCGCGCACTTCGCAACCTTCCGCCAGCAGCCGCTCGCAAAGCTCGACGGCCTGGCTGCGCCGCAGCGTGTCCGTGCCCGCCTTGTAAGTCAGCCCGAGCACCGCGACCGTGACGCCGCGCAGTGGGCCGAGTTCGTCCTTCAGCCGCGTGAGCGCCCATGCCTTGTGCCGGTCGTTGCTCAGCTTGATCGCCGGGATGAGCGCGATCGGCTCGTTGCGGCTCGCGGCGAGCTGCGTGAGCGCGACCACGTCGCGCGCGAGCGTGCCGCCCGCGAACGCCGCGCCCGGCCCGAGATACGCTCGCTGGCCGATGCGCATGTCACTCTTCAGCCCCGCCTCGACTTCCTTCGCATCTGCGCCCGTCAGCTCGCACAGCCGCGCGATCTCGTTCGCGAAAGTCACCGATAGCGCGAGGAATGAATTCAGCGCGTGCTTCGTCATCTCCGCGGACTCGGGGCTCATCCTGATCACGTTCGTGCAAAATGGGCGGAACAGCTCCGCGAGCAGCGCGCGATCCTTTTCCGTGCGGCATCCGGCGACGATGCGCTCCGGCTCGTTGAAAACTTTCAGCGCGCCACCGAGCCGCAAGTTTTCGGGCGAGTATGCGAAGCGCCGACCAGGAAATTCGGCCTCCAATTTTCGGCACGTTCCGGCGGGCATCTGCGACGAGATCAGGAAAAGCGCATCCGCCTTTGCAACCGGAACGATCTGCCGGATGTGATCGAGGACGAACTCCGCATCCGGCACATCGTCCTCATTCACCGGCGTGTCGTAGGTCACCCACACGACATCGGCGTCGCTGCACGCTGCTATCGCTTCCGTCGTAAATTTCAGCCTCCCGCTGCGCAGGCCGTCTTGCGTGAGCGCTTCGAGGCCCGGCTCGAAGATCGGCGGCCTGCCCTCGCGCAGCGCGGCGACATTCGTCGCGTCGGAGTCGAGTGCGCTGACATCGAAATGCTTTGCGCACGAGGCCGCCGTGACGCACCCGAGATGCCAGAGCCCGGCGACCGCAATTTTCATCGGCGCGCGAGCACCCACTCGTTTTGTTGCAGCCATTCCACCGTGCGCACGATGCCTTGTTGAATGGTCAGCTTCGGCTGCCAGCCGGTCGCGCGGATTTTTGCGGTCTCGAGGAAAATGAACGGGTTGTCGCCGATCCAGCCGCGCTCGCCGCCGGTGAAATCGAGTCTCGGCTTCAGCCCGAGGTGCGCGCAGATCCAGCCGATGGAATCTGTGACCTGGCAATATTCCGCCGTGCCGAGGTTGTAGATTTGCACGCGGTGCTTTGCCTTTTCCGCCGTGCGCTGCGTGGCGACGTGCAGGATCGCATCCACGCAGTCCTGCACGTAGAGATACGATTTGCGCTGCTTGCCGTCGCCGAGCACGCGCAGGTGATCGGGGTGTTCGAGGAGCTGCCTGTAAAAATCAAACACATGCCCGTGCGTGTAGCGCTCGCCGAGGATCGAGACGAAACGGAAGATGTAGCCCTCGAAACCAAAGCCCTCGCAATACGCCTCAATGAGATTTTCACCCGCGACTTTCGAGGCACCGTAGAGCGAGGTCTGGATCGGAAACGGCGCATCCTCCGGCGTCGGGATCACCGGTGCCTCGCCGTACACGGAGCCGGTCGAGGAAAATGCGATGCGCTTGATCCCATTCGCACGCATCGCCTCGAGCACGTTGAAAGTGGCGACGGTGTTCTGCTGCAAATCGCGGCCCGGATGCTCGGTGCCGAAGCGCACGTCGGCATTTGCCGCGAGGTGAATCACAAAGTCACAACCGGCCATCGCCTTCGTCAGCGCGTCCGTATCGAGGTTGTCGCCACGGTGCAGCGTGAAGCCCAGCTGCTGCCGCGCGGACACGAGAAATTCCTCCTGCCCCGCGGAAAAATTATCCCAGCCGACGACGCTTTTGCCGAGTCCGAGCAGCCGGTCCGCGACGGTGCTGCCGATGAAGCCGGCGACGCCTGTGATGAAGATTTTCTGCATGAAAAATTAAGTGCTGCGCAGCGGGCAGATCATCGCTGCGGGAGACGGATGCGTGTCCTGCGGAACGGCCTTTGCGCCGCGCGCGGTGTAGCTGCGACGCCCCGCGGCGGGCAAACAGAATCACGCCCCTGCAAGCCCGCCAGCCTCGTGCAGCACGCGGATGAATTCCCCGATCTCGCGTTCCGCGGTGAAAAGCGGCGCGCGCGCGCGGCCTTTCTGCACGAGCGATTCGCGCAGCGCGGGATCGGTGAGCACGCGGCGCAGGCAATCCGCGAGTTCCGCGGCGCTGTGGGGATCGAAGAGCAGCCCGGCGTCGCCGATGATTTCCGGCGTGGCGGAGGTGTTCGCGCCGACCACCGGGCAGTCGCAGAAAAACGCCTCGGTGACGGTCTTGCCGAATGTTTCATAAAACGACGGCTGCACATGAACGTCCGCCATTTTGTAAAATGAGCGCAGGTCCTCCGCGGGCACCGGGCCGGTGAACCGCAGGCGATCCTCCACGCCGTGCGCGCCCGCGATTTTGCGCAGCGTGTCGCCGTAGCCGCCGGTGGAATCGGATCGCCCGACGAAGACGAGCTCATGCGGCAGCCCGGTCGCAGCGATGAACTTTCCGAACGCCTCCACGAGCGTGTGCGCGTTTTTGTAAAAGTAGATCGTGGAGAGAAAGAGCACGTAGGGCCTGCGGAGGCCGTAGCCCTCGAACCGCGCGCGCTCCGCCTCGTCGAGCGGCCTCTCGTGCCAGCGGCGCGGATCCATGCCGTGATGGATGATGCGCGCCTTTTCCCGCACATCCACCTGCGTGCAGATCTCGTCGAGGCACACCTGCGAATTCACGATCACGCGATCCGCGCGCTTCAGCGAAGGGATCGCGAGCCAGCGCCGGTAGAGCGATCGCAGCAGGCCGATGCGCAGGCCGCTCCGCAGATGCTGCGTGGCGTACACCCCGAGGACGAGCCGCGTGCGGCGCGGGATCCACACCGGCGCGATGCCGCCCCCGCTGCTGGTGAAGAAGACATCAATCGCGTGCCTGCGCAGCAGCCGCGGGATGAGGATCTGCTCGCTCAGGATGCGCCGCAGCCGGTGCTCATTGCTCGCGCCCGCCTCGATGAGCTTCACATTTGGCGCAGCCGGCTCGAACAGGTGCCGGTTCGTCCGGCTGACAAAGATGAAATACTCATTCCCCGGATCGCGCGCCGCGAGTCCGGCGATCGTCTGCTGGAAAAAATCGAGCGACCCGGTGGGCTTCTCCGGATTTTCGGAAAGTGTGGCGAAGGCGATGCGCAAGGCGGAATGGGTGGGACGCGGCGGAAAAACGATTCGGGCTTGTCATGCAATCGCCCGTTGCGTGAGTCTCCAACTCAATTCGGAACCAGACGCAACTCGAATGCATTGCGCGAGTGCACTCGCGACAGCGCGTCCTCCCTTCCCACCAAAAATTTGCCACAATGAAATGGATCATCACCGGCGGCGCCGGGTTCATCGGGACCAATGTCATCCTCCGGCTGCTTGCACTCGGGCACCGCGTCGTCGTCGTGGACTCGATGCGGCGCTTCGGCAGCGAGTCGAATGGCCGCATCCTCAGTGCGAAGGGCGCGATCATTCACAGGACGCAGATCGTGGATTTCGAGGGACTGAAGGCGATCTTCAGCGCGGAGCCGGACACGGACGTGGTGCTGCACCTCGCCGCGCAGGTCGCGGTCACGACCTCCGTGCGCGATCCGCGGACGGACTTTGAGATCAACGCGCTCGGCACATTCAACGTCTGCGAGGCGGTGCGGCAGTGCCTGCCGGAGGTGATGCTGCTGAACGCCTCGACGAACAAAGTCTATGGCGGACTCGATCACCTGAAGGTCGTCGAGAAGGAGGATCGCTACGCGTACGAATCGCTGCCCTTCGGCGTGCCGAGCGATGAGCGCCTGGATTTCCATTCGCCGTACGGCTGCTCCAAGGGCGCGGGCGACCAGTACGTGCGCGACTACAGCCGGATCTACGGGATTGATTCGGTGAATTTCCGGCAGTCCTGCGTGTACGGCCCGTACCAGTACGGCATCGAGGATCAGGGCTGGCTCGCGTGGTTTGCGATCTGCGGTCTGCTGAAGCGGACGATCACCCTCTACGGCGACGGCAAGCAGGTGAGGGACATCCTTTTCGTCGAAGACCTCGTGGACTGCTACCTGCGCGCGGTCGAGCACCGCGCCGTCACCGCCGGCCACTGCTACAACATCGGCGGCGGGCCGGAGCACACGATATCGCTGCTCCAGGGGATCGGGATTTTGGAAGAAGTCCTCGGCTGCAAGATCGATCGCAAGATGGCGGACTGGCGGCCCGGCGATCAGCGCGTGTTCGTCGCGGATGTGCGCGAGGCATACAAAGATTTCGGATGGAAACCGAAGACCACGGAGCGCGACGGCATGGCGAAGATGGCGAACTGGTGCCGCGACAATCTCGATTCCATCCTCGCGGCCATCGGATGAACGGCGGCAGCGAGACGCGCCCGATGAAAGTGTGGCTCGCACCGGCGATGCCGTCGGAAAATTCGCTGAGCATGGACCTCTACCACGAGGACGTGCGGACGCATCTCGCCGAGGTCGCGCCGGAGCTTTGCGTGAAAACGATCGAGCCCGCGTGGGGCCGCAGGCAGGCGTGGATTTTCAAGCAGCTCGCGCGCTACGTGACCTATCCGTTCGCGTGCCGGACGAAGAGCCGCAGCGCTGCGAGGGATACTGTCTTCCATGTGCTCGACCACAGTTCCGGGCATCTGTGCCGGGCGTGCAGCCCGTCTGTCGTCACCTGCCACGATCTCGCGGACTGGAAGACCAGCGCGATGAGCGGCACGCAGCTCCGCCTTTGGAAATACCGCGTGCGCGGCATGCTGAAGGCCCGCCGGATCATCGCCATCTCGCGCAACACCGCCGCCGACATCGCGGAAATCCTCGGCATCAGCGCAGCGAAGATTGACATCAATCCCTACGGCATCAGCCCGGACTTCCGTCCGCTGCGCGCGCCCGGCGAGCCGCGGCAGACTCCCGAACTCGCGCACGAAGATCGCTCGACGCTCCTGCTGTTCCACGTCGGCACGAATATCCCGCGCAAGAACATCCCCACGCTCCTCCGCGCCCTGCGCGCGGTGAACGACAGCGGCCAGTGCGCGAAGCTCGTCAAAGTCGGCCCCGATCCGCGCGCCGAATTTGCCGCGATGACCGCCGAACTCGCGCTCGCCGATCACATCATCCACCTCGGAAGCCGCACGCAGCAGCAGCTCATCGCGATCTACAATGACTGTGACATCCTCTGCTTTCCCTCCGCCTACGAGGGCTTCGGGCGTCCCGTGCTGGAGGCGCAGGCGTGCGGCCTCCCGTCCGTGCTCGCAAATTCATCGAGCCTCCCCGAAGTCGGCGGCGACGGCGCGCTGTTTCACGGGACCTTCGATGACGCCGGGCTCACGCGCCGCATCCTCGAACTCGCGCACTCGCCGGGCCTGACGGCGACGATGCGCGAAAAGGGCTTCGCAAATGCGCGCCGCTTCACCTGGCAGCGGCACGCAGCGAGACTCGCTGAAGTGTACGGCGAGGTCCTGCTTTCCGAAAAACGGGTGACGCAAAGCTGATCTTGCTGCTTGAGGTCGGGCGGCGGTTTCGGCTTTGTTGCAAGCCCCGTCATTCACCCGCGATCCACGACTTCATGACCCAGCATCCTGTCGCCACTGTATGAAAGTCGTGATCCTCTGCGGCGGTTTCGGCACACGGATCCGCGATGTTTCGGACGATTTGCCAAAGCCGATGATCCCCGTCGGAAACCTCCCGATCCTCTGGCACATCATGCGATATTACGCGCACTGGGGCCATCAGCAGTTCGTGCTGTGTCTCGGCTACAAGGGATGGACGATTAAGGATTTCTTTCTCAACTACGACGCGCACACCACCGATTTCACACTGCATCTCGGGACACGCGAGCCGATCGCCTTCCACAGTGGTTCTCCTCCGCTCGACTGGGAGGTCACGCTCGCCGACACCGGCACCGCCGCGCTGACCGGCGCGCGGATCCAGCGGGTGCGCAAATACCTCGTGGACGAAGAAAATTTCCTCCTCACCTACGGCGATGGCGTGGGCAACATTGACCTCGACGCCTTGGTCCGTTTCCACCTCGCGCATGGCAAGACCCTCACCGTGACCGGCGTGCGGCCACCGGGGCGGTTTGGCGAACTGATGAGCGACGGCTCGGGTCTTGTCACCGAATTCAACGAAAAGCCGCAGTCGAGCGGCGGGCGCATCTCGGGCGGATTCTTTGTCTGCCGGCGCGAAATCTTCGACTATCTTGATGACCGTGAGGATCTCTGTTTTGAAACTGAGCCGATGCGCCAGCTCGTGCGCGACGGTGAGCTCATGGTCTATGAGCACGATGGATTCTGGCAACCGATGGACACCTATCGCGACTACGTTCTGCTGAACGATTTGATCAGAAATCGCGCCGCACCCTGGGTCATCTGGAGCTGAGAGAGAGGCATGCCCACACCATCCCTCATCGCCGCACTCACTCCAGCCTTCTCAGGACGATCGGTTTTCCTGACGGGGGACACGGGCTTCAAAGGGTCTTGGCTGGCGCTGCTGCTTCACCGGCTCGGGGCGCGAGTGACCGGGTTCGCGCTGCCCCCGGAGTCGGAACGATCGCTTTTCGTCCAAGCTGGAGTCGCATCCCGAATCACCCATCTCGACGGTGACATTCGCGACGCAGATGCGCTCCGCAAAGCCTTGCTGGAAGCGGCGCCCGAACACGTTTTTCATCTTGCCGCGCAGCCCCTCGTGCGACGCTCGTACGCGGACCCGAAGACGACATTCGACACCAATGTGGGTGGATCCACAAACCTTCTGGAAGCCGTCCGCGCCTGTCCCGAAACGCGCACGCTGATCTTCGTCACCTCGGACAAATGCTACAAGAACAAGGAATGGATCTGGGGATACCGGGAGAATGACGAACTCGGCGGCCGCGACCCGTACAGCGCTTCGAAATCAGCGGCGGAAATCCTCTTCGCGTCGTATGGCGACTCGTTTTTTCGGGAACGCCCCGGCTTTGGCTTTGCAAGCGTCCGGGCTGGCAACGTCATCGGCGGGGGCGATTGGGCGGAAGATCGAATCGTCCCGGATTGCATCGGCGCGCTGCGGCGAAATGAGCCGATCATCGTCCGCAGTCCCACCTCGACCCGGCCGTGGCAGCATGTGCTCGACCCGGTGAGTGCCTACCTCATTCTCGCGGGCAGGCTGGCGGTTGAGCCGCAGAGATTTTCTGGTGCCTGGAATATCGGCCCCCGTTCCGAGGCCGTCCGCACCGTGCGCGATCTGGCCGAGGCCATCATCGCGAACTGGGGTTCAGGCCGCATCGAATCGCCGCCGATCGGAAGCGCGCCGCACGAGGCCGGACTGCTTCACCTCAACTGCGACAAAGCCCATCATCTTCTCGGCTGGCAGCCTCGCTGGGACTTCGACCGCGCCGTGGCACAGACCACCGCCTGGTATCGCGAGACCGCCAGCGGCGCGGATGCCGGCGTCCTCACGGATCGCCAGATCGACGAGTATCTTCATTCCGAACCATGATTCACGACGTCACCATCACTCCGCTCCGCCAGATTCCCGACGAGCGCGGGAAGATCATGCACATGCTGCGGAGCGACTCGCCGGGATTCCGCGGCTTCGGCGAGATCTATTTCTCCTGCGTGTATCCGGGTGCGATCAAGGGCTGGCACATACACACACGGATGACGCTGAATTACGCCGTGCCCCACGGGCGCATCAAGCTCGTGCTTTTCGATGATCGTGAAGGGAGCGCGACCCGCGGCGAAGTGCAGGAGATATTCCTCGGGCCGGACAATTATCAGCTCGTGACCATTCCGCCGCTCGTCTGGAACGGCTTCAAGGGGATCGGCACCGAAACGGCCATTGTCGCGAACTGTTCCGACATTTCGCACGATGCCTCTGAAATCCAGAGGCTCGATCCTTTCGACCAAAAAATTCCCTACGACTGGGCAGTCAAGCACCGGTGATGCGCCGCGTCCTCATCACCGGGGGCTTCGGATATCTGGGCGGGCGGATCGCCACTCACTTCGCCTCGGGCGCGGACTGGGAAGTCACGATCTCCACGCGCCGGGCAGGCGTGAAAACTCCGGGATGGCTGCGAGGAGGACGGGTGGTGGAATTTGATCCGGCAACTTCCGATTCGCTCGCCGCCGCCTGTGAGGGGATTCACGCGATCGTCCATCTCGCCGGGGCCAACGAAAATTTCAGCGCCGCCGATCCCGCCGCGGCGTTGAACTCCACCACTCTCGGGACTCTCCGTCTCCTGCGCGCTGCGGAAGAGGCGGGCGTGGAGCGTTTCCTCTATTTCTCCACGGTGCATGCCTACGGGAAGCTCGCGGGAGTCATCACCGAGAACACGCTGCCACAGCCGGTGCATCCCTACGCCATCACGCATCGTGCAGCGGAGGATTTCGTGCTGGCCTCCTCCGGTCTTCTCGGCGTGGTCCTTCGCGTTTCAAATGCCATCGGCGCCCCTGCCCACCGGGAAATTGACCGCTGGACTCTTGCTGGCAACGACCTCTGCCGCCAGGCAATCGTGGATCGCCGGCTGGTCCTCCATTCGTCCGGCTTGGCCAGGCGTGATTTCATTCCGCTCACCGATGTCTGCCGCGCGACGGAACATTTGCTCGGCTTGGAGAATCCTCCGCACCGGCTTTTCAATGTGGGCGGCGAAGGGCCGATCGCGATTCTCGGACTCGCGGCGCAGATCGCCAGCCGATGCGAGCAGCTCTTCGGTTATCGTCCCGAGATCATCCGTCCCGCACCGCGGCCCGGCGAGGCATTCGCCGACTTCCTACTTTCGTCCGAGAGACTGGAGCAAACTGGCTTCAGCAGAGTGGGCACCGTCGCTCAGGAGATCGATCAGACGCTGCATTTCTGCCGCAGGGAATTTGGGAGGACCGACGTCTGAATCGCAGCAATGGTTGATCTGCTCGCCATTTCCCACGCCTCCGTCCTGCGGATCAATCGGCGCATTTATTGCGAGTTGCGCGCACGCGGCTGGTCGGTGGAAATCGCCGTTCCGGATCGCTACACCACGCCCGCCGGCGAGAGCGTCCCGGAGCCGCCGGCACCGGACGACCCGCCGATCCACATGCTCCCGCTGCGCGGGACAAAGATTCGTTTCTGGCGGTTCCCGACGCTCACGGCGCTGCTGCAAAAAATCCGGCCCCGCTTCGTGCTGCTCGACGGCGAACCCGACAGCATCCTCGCCGTACTCATCGGCCGCGCTCTGCGACGCCACGGCGGAAAACTGATCGTACAATCGTGCGAAAATCTCCCGCAGCGCTTTTTCGGAGATCTGTTCGCCGGACGCCCTGCACGGGCCGCGCGCGATCTCGCGCTGAGATTGTTCCTCGCCCTGGCCCGGCCTCACATCGCGCACGTCCTGCCGATCAGTTCCGATGGAGTCCGGCTGATGGAGTCGCTCGGTTTTGCCGGATGCATCACGAAGACTCCGCTCGGTTACGACCAGCGGCTTTTTTTCCCCGATGAAAAAAAGAGAGCCGGGGTCCGGCAACGGCTCGGACTCGATCAGGCCACCGTCGCCTATTTCGGACGCCCGCAGCCCTCGAAGGGCATCCATCTTATCGTCGAGGCACTCGCAGGGCTCAGCCATGTCCCATTCCAGTTCCTGCTGGACAGCTTCTCGCTTTACCGGTCGCCGTACAGCCTCGAAATCGAAGCGCTCCTGCAATCCACCGGCGTGGCCGCGCGCACCGTTCGCTTCGACGCGACGCACGAGGAAATGCCGGATTACATGAACGCCACCGACATCGTGGCCATGCCGTCCATCACCACTCCCGACTGGGCGGAACAATATGGGCGCGTCGCCCCCGAGGCGATGGCCTGCGGGCGGACGGTCATCGTCTCCGATTCCGGCGCGCTCCCCGAAGTGGTCGGCGACGCGGGGATCGTCGTGTCCGAAAACAACCCCGCCGCTCTCCGGGCCACATTGGAAAAAGCGCTGACCCAGCCGGCGCTGCGCGGAGATTACGGGCGGCGTGCGGCGCGGCGTGCCGTGGAGGAATTGAGCGTCCCGCGCCAATGCGACGTCCTGGAGCGGCTCCTGCGGAATCTGAACTGAGCTTTCCGCGTCAGGTGTGAGCCACTGCGAAGAGATCCGGTGCCGTCGCCAGCACATCCACTTTTCCGACATGGCCACCGCCGTGCCGCGCCTTGAGCAGCAGCCGGAAGAAAGGCGTGCAGAGCGCCCAGAGCCAGCGCCGCGCAATGCCCGTGGGCGTATTCGGGCAGATGTGAATGCCATCAATCCGATCCACTGTGAAACCCGCGGCGGTGAGCACCTGTCCCATGCTCAATGGCGTGAGCCCGATCTCGTGGGTGAAGTCGGCGTAGCGGGTCGCGTTCGCGAACGGGCTCTGTGCGTTGTAAGTCAGCAGCCATACGGTGCCGCCGGGCTTGAGCGCGACCCGGCAGGCATCGAGAAAGTCGAACAATTCATCCGGCTTCAGATGCTCAATCACATCCTTGCAATGCAGCAAATCGAACCGCCCCGGCTGCTCCCGAAGCGCTGCGGGAATGTCGGCCTCGACGATTTCGATCGTCCCGAGTTGCCCGCGCGCGATCGCGACATCGCCCGGACTGCGATCGACTCCCCACAGGTTGACGAAGCCTTTCTGCCGCAGCCACGCCAGCCATTCGCCCCTCCCGCAACCGAGATCGCCGATGACATTCCCCGGCGCGGGGAGATGCCGGTAGCAGATTTCAAACTGCCGAAATTGCACCGTCAGATCGGCGGGTTTTGCAGCGCCGAAATTTTCCGAGTAGCGTTCGTAGAGCCTGCCACGGTAGTCCGCGCGAACGTTGTTGGATCCTGAGCTCACCGGGTCACTCTTTCCGCGGCGGTGCGGTTTTGCGAGACGAAATCCAAACGCACGCAAGGTTGCGCGGTTGCTTGCGGATTCCTGGCCACCCGCGAAAAGAAACGACAAACGCCGCCCTTGCGGTGAATCTGGCCAACGGCTCTGAATCCCCACCGAACCCATGGCGGACATCACTGACAACAGGAACGGCCCGCCGCATCCCGCGGACAAATCGCGCTCCGTGCTGTGGGTGGACGCCCACATCGAGCACCGCAGCCCGACCATGCGGCACCTGCTCCATTCGCTCCCGCGGCTGCGCGCCGAGGGTTGGACGGTGAAGGCGTGGTGCCTGCGCTCGGACGCGCCGCATGACGAAGTGGAGCACACATTTTTCCCCTCCGCGCGATGGCTCGGCCCATTTGAGCCGCTCTGGTTCTCGCTCATCGTGAATCTCTACGGCCTCTGGCGCTGGCTCTGCCGCAGGCCCCGGCCCGCCACCGTCATCCACGCCACCTGCGGCACCTACCTCGGCGCGGATGTCACCTCCGTCCATTTCCTGAACTGCGTCTGGGCGCGCACTCAGCTTCGCATCGGCTTCTCGGGCTGGCGCGATGTGGCGCGCTACCCGTTCGTCCTCGCGGGCGCGCTCGCCGAACGGCTCCAATGGTGGAGCCCGGCCCTCCGCCTCGCACTCGCCGTCTCGGACTCCGTCGCCGCGGAAGTCCGCACCCACACCCGGCGCAGGGTGAAAGTCGAGACCTTGCCCAACAGCTACGACGAGACCCGCTTCAACCCCGGCGTCCGCACCCTCCACCGCGACACCATGCGCGCCGCCCTCGGCTACGGTGCGGGCGACACGGTCTTCTGCTTCGTCAGCACCGGGCATTACCGACGGAAGGGCTTCTGGCTGGCCGCCGAGGCGCTCGCCCGCGTCCGCGCGACAGACACGCGCAAAGGCGTCCGCTTCCTCATCGTCGGCGGGAGCGAACAGGCCGTCGCCGCGCTCCGTTCCGAAGCGCAGCGCCGCTTTCCGGGATCGGAGGCATGGATGCACTTCGCCGGCATGACGCGCGAGGTGGAGAAATATTACGCCGCCTCCGATGCCTTCATCTTTCCCTCCTGGTTCGAAGCCTTCTGCCTCGCGGAAATCGAGGCCGCCGCCACCGGCCTCCCCCTTTTGCTCACCCCGCACCACGGCTCGGAGATGATTTTGCGCGACGGCATCAATGGCCGCCTGCTCTCCTTTTCCCCCGAGGTCATGGCCACGCAAATCGAAGACTTCCTCGCCAAGGGCCTCCCGGAATTTCCGCCCGGCGCGGGCAGGGGGCTGGTGAAGGACGAATACGCCGCCGCGCTCGCCGCGCTCTATGCACGTGCCGCCGCCGCTTCCGGCGGATCGATCCCATCCGAAGGCCGACCATAAGACTGCGGACAACGTGTCGAGGCGCAACAGTTAGGCGTCGTTGGAGTAAAGTTCATTTGGGTGTGTTCCCCGGGGGAAAGATCGCCGTTGGGGGATTCTTTGGCGGCTCGATCGGGGTCTCCTTCGTGCCGTCTCTAACGACTAACGGAACTCCAAGTTTCTTTGGGAAAAGTGATCGGATGCAAATAGCAGCCGCAAGCGTCACCTGCTTGGTCGTGTATCCGAGCTGCCTCGTGTTCTCCACGTTGGAAATGTCGATAACAAATTTAATGGGTCGTTCTTTGGCATCGTATTCGACTTCGGTCCTGATGCGATAAAGTGAAACGACGTTGAGATCCTGCGTCGGTCGTTCGCTTAGCATGAAAGGCTTGGCGATACGACTCACCAGCTCCCATTGCTGATCACCGTGAATCGCCGGCACCGTCATAATCTGAATCCGGTTGTCCCCCTCTCCATCGAACCACAAAGCCATCTTGACGGGATGGAGGTCAAACATGCCCGCGTGCGCACAGGCCGCAAAAGACGAGATCGCTAACACCGGTAGAAATAGCGCTTTCATTGCGGTGGGATGTCAGGCTGAGTGGCTACTTACGCAAACGGATGGTTAAAGTGTGGAGACGCCTAGACTTTAGGCGTTGCGGTCATTTGGGATATTTGCAGTTGGTAAGGGGCGAAGGCGAACGATGACCGAATACACGACGAAGCACGCGCCGACGAAGACGAATGAATAACCTGGCCACTCCGCCTGCAACTCCGCAAGATAGTCTCGTTCGGTCTGAAAGTATCCGACCGGATAGGTCGCTCCACCCTCTGGTATCGTTATGGGCTGACCATCCAGACGAATCGCATGGCCGGCGGAATCGTGTTTGAGGCGGCGCGCGAACGAACTAGTGAAGAAAAGCGACGACATCGCGATGAGGAGAAGGCCAAGCGCAAACCAACTGCGCGCGTTTAGCCTTCGGATGGTTGCTGCGCTATCTGGTCGAAATGGAAAGCTTGCCGTTTTCACGATGTGCGAGTGACGCCTGACGAACCCAAGCTCAGCCACGGCGGAGGCTGGCGCGGCCTGTGCCGGTGGGCGGAAAGGTGGCGGCGGTCTGTCGCACAGGCCGTGACAGCCGTAGCCGTTTGCTGCAGCGCATAGGCGTTGCGGGTGTTTGGAGCAAACTCATCGCAGGCTAAGCCTGAAGGTAGTGGTGAGAAGCGGCAAAAGAAGAGAGACGGCCGCAACGGTAAAAAGAAAAACAATGATGAGTGTGGAGGCACCTGCGAACGCGAGCGCGCGGTCAGGCGTGAGTGTCCGCGCGGAGGTGAGAAAGCATGCCCAGACTAAAACGGGAAGAGAACCAAGCAAGAACCACCAGTGGAGACGAATGAAACAATGCGTGAGCAGGGGCAGTGGATCGTCGCCGCCGTAGAGTTGTTCAAAGAGGATTTGGAACAGAACGCCCAACACAACCATCGCAAGCGACGCGAGGGCAACGGCTGCGGAGTAAGCCCATATTGCGAGTTTCATCGGCATCCGTTCATGGTGAGCGCGTAGCGACGCCTAGGCGTTGCGGCCGAGTTGGAAAAAGCGTTCATGCGTCGTCTGGCTTGGTGTCTGCGAGGCTCGCCGCGATACCTCGTTCGATGTCGTTCTGAATGTCTCGAATAAGTGTCTGCTTGTCGAGCATCTGTCCAATTCGGTTGATAAGTAGATTGAGGTCTTTGGCCTCGTCGGGGCGTAAATCTCCTCCGCAAAGTGAGCGTACGTCTCGAAGCGTGTCGTAGCACTGCTCCCATCCGTCTGTAAGGCCGTTGATAGAAAAGTATGCCGACAAGAAGCG
Organism: Chthoniobacterales bacterium; assembly: GCA_038238025.1. Classification (GTDB taxonomy): domain Bacteria; phylum Verrucomicrobiota; class Verrucomicrobiia; order Chthoniobacterales; family Chthoniobacteraceae; genus SXWH01. The sequence continues at coordinate 237 of JBBRYC010000054.1, read as the reverse complement.
CCAAAGTGGTTTGAGCGCGCGTCGCTCGCAGAATCTTTCGGCGAGAGAGTCGAGAAGCTGAGGGATCTCGTCTTTCATTTCGTGCTGGTTACAGGAAGCGCGTAGCGACGCCTAGACTTTATGGCTGTCCTCTCTGGGAGCGCAGCGATTTCTGAAAAGGAAGTTGGTGTGCTTGAAGGAGTGGTGCATTCGCGGATTGCGCGGCAGAACCGCGCAGAGCCGCATTCTTAGCGGGAG
>JBBRYC010000053.1:0-46212 GCA_038238025.1 Chthoniobacterales bacterium | reverse complement strand
TCCCCCGCACGAAACGTTACTTTGCCAAGAGTAATGAAGAAATCCCATTTTCTTGTTGCAAACAAGACAGCCATATCAACGACCCGAAGCTCAGCCACGGCGGAGGCTGGCGCGGCCTGTGCCGGTGGGCGGAAAGGTGGCGGCGGTCTGCCGCACAGGCCGTGACAGCCGGAGCCGTTAGAGGCTGCAGCGCATGGTTAGGCGCGTTGCGTGGGAAGTGGTGAGATGACATCGCGAGTGTCTTGGGTGAAGCGACTAACCTCGTCGTCCGTGATAAGACCATAGGAATGAATCGTGACGAGGCGCATCAAAGCTGTCGAGCGTCGCAAATCGTTGAATGCCTCGCCGATAGTTCGATCTCGGTCCTGAATGACGTTGTAGATATTGAGGTATCGTTGATGAGCGGTTGTCTTCGAGTCGGCGACAAGTCGAGCGATATCGTCGAGAACCTTCTGGCAGTAGCGCTCAAGTGCGACGGCATGAAGTTGCCGGAACAGCTTCCAATCTGATTCTGGAAAGTTCCGCGTCATAGCGAGGAAGCGCCTAACGACCCCAAGCTCAGGGGCGGCGGGCCGGAAGGCGAGCCTGAAGTGCTGGGCGGCGCGAGGCGAAGGCGCGGGCTGTGCATGGCGGGTGGAAAGGTGGCGGCGGAAGCACAGCCCGTGACTGAGCCGGGCGGACGCACAGCCGCGGCGCCGAAACTAACCGCTAGGCCCGCCGTCACCTGCAGCGCATGGTTAGGCGACGGTTCGTTCATGTTAGAGCAGCCATCTGCGCGCGAACGGCGAGTTCGCTCGCGAGGAAAGTGTGTGACTGCGCCATCGCTGTTTCGGTGCGGTGGAGGACATCATCCACGAGCTGCGTGCCCCACGGACATGGCATCTTGGAAGCGACCGTGAACTCGCGCCGCACTCCATCGCGGTTGATAAGTGTGATGCGACCGGCGTGCTTGGCGACCTCGATGCGGCCCTCCGTGCCGTGCAGATGCAGCAGGAAGCCGGGCGAGTCGCCGGTGTAAAAAGTGAGCATCGCCTCACCGGTGCCGCTCGCACTCTGGAACCATACCCGCCCAAAATCCTCGAACTCGGGATGGTCACGATTCTCGAAGTTGCCGGTGTAAGCGCCGAGCACGCGCGCGCCGTCCACACCCACGTAGTGAATGAACTGGTCGGCCTGGTGAGCGCCGATGTCCGCAAGGATGCCACCGCGCGCGGCGCGCTGCCAAAACCACGGCTCCCGCGGCCCGTGTCCGTAAAGTCCGTGCGGGCCGTAACCCCACATATGAGTGACTTTGCCAATCGCACCCGCGCGCAGTAGCTCGTCGAGCTTGAGGCTCACGGGCAACAGCAAACGTTCATTGTAAGAGATGGCGTAGATGCGTCGAGTCTCGGCTTGCACGCGGCGCGCCTCGTTCAAGTCGGCGAGGTTCAGGAAACCACCCTTGTCAGCGAGGAAGTCCTTGCCGGCACGCATGACGCGGATGCCAAGCTCAGCGCGCTTGGCCGGCAGCGCATCGCTGACCACCAACGCAATGTCGCGAGCTTCGAGGACTTCGCGCTCCTCACGCGCTCGCGGCACGCGGGAGTTCTCTTTGAGGAACTTCGCGCCATGAGTAGGGTCCGGGTCGGAATCGTAAATCATCGCCAACTCGCCGCCTCCATCGCGCACTGCCTGCACCATGCGAAAAACGTGTTCGTGGTTGAGGCCGATGACCGCAAAGCGAAGGCGCGAAGAAGCCGTAGGCTGTGCGGCCGCGCGTCGTGGGATAGCAGCCGTAGCTGCGACCCCGATAAGGAAATGGCGGCGAGTAATCATCGTGAAGCAAGATAGCGCAAGTCGGCTAACGACCCCAAGCTCAGCGACCGCGGCCCGGAAGGCGCGCTCGTGAGCACAGCGGCGCAAGGCGAAGGCGCGGCATGTGCCGGGCTTGGCGGTGGAGCACATGCCGTGACTGAGCCGGTCGAACCGGGGCCGGGCTCGGCAACTGAACGGGAGGGCTGCGGTTAGAGGCGCATGGTTAGGCGCTTTCGTCTGGCGGCGGAACGTGATCGAGTGCCTGTTGATAGGATGCCTCCAGTCGTTCGAGAAGAGTGGGAATCTCTTCTGGTGCAAAGAGAATCACTGCTTCGTCGGGGCCGTCGAGGGTCGGCTGGGAAATGCACACATAGCCAGCAGGACTCACGTAAACATCGCTGCCGTATTGCCGGAGGTTCGTGCTCATCGCCGGTTGCGATTGAATGGTGGCTGCGGAATGGAGGAATCGAATACCGCACCCGGTTTTTGTGGGGCGTGGCTTACTCGGTGACGGAAATGTGTCGTGTGTTGCTTCATCATTTTGGTTCGCGGCAAATCAACTTCACGGCGCTTGCCGCAGCGCCGGTAACTCAGAAAAAGCTATGAATACAAACTCATTGGAAAACCGGGCGCGTGCAGAAGCGCCTAACATCTTATTGAGCCGACTGGGAGGCGGAAATTCATCGGTCTATTCTGGGTGGAAGGCGACACGGGGCGGGATGTTGTGGGGGAGCGGGACAAGGGGTCAAATGGAAAACTCTCTGTGTTTGGCCCGTGGCGGGGGTCGGTGTTTTCCGTCGCGCTGCTCCGAAACGTGATAGACCGAGAGTGAGGTGGAATGATGGAGCTTTTTGCCTGCGGCGTCACAATGGATGAGTCGTCGGATTCGAGCGATTCGTCGGCGTAGTTCCGGCGCGGGGAAAACACGGGCTTGGCACCGGCAAACGTGGCGCGTATGGTGCGGCCATGCCGAACGAAAATCTGCTCTCCCGCGTCACGGTGGACCCGGAGATTTGCCACGGGAAACCGTGTGTGCGCGGGCTGCGTTACCCGGTGTAGACCATTCTCGAATACCTCGCGCGCGGCGATTCGATCGAGGATTTGCTCGCGGAGTTTCCCGATCTGGAGCGGGAGGACATTCTCGCCTGCCATGAGTTTTCGCGCCGGATGCTGGCGGCGAAGAGCGTGCATCGGGCGCTGGGCATCAATGAGGGATTTAAGATGTCATTACCCCATGAAAAGATTCGCTGCAATCGTCCTCTTCCTGCTCGGCCTGTATGAGATTTTCATGGGGAGGTGGGGCGGGCCGACTATCGTCCATGCTTTCCAGCCAGAGATGCAGGAAAAGCTCGGAGCACGTTCTTGGAGTCGAGAGCAGTTGGAGCCTTATTGGGATTGTATAAGAAGGCTTCAGAGGATTTGGCACCCGGTGGATGGCTGTGGATTCATTACCATGGTTGCATCCGTCATTCTCGGTCGCAGAGTGCGCAGACCGGATACTACCGCCTGACGCGTTCTCCGTGGCTTTCAAATCAAGTCACGACGCGGGGCACACCGTGCTTGCCGCGAATGCGCGAGGCGGCCAAATCATCCCCATGCGTCTCCCATTCCTCTCCGCCGTGCTCGCCGTGTGTTTTCAAATGTCCGCGTCTGCGTCGAATGTCGGCGACTTCGGCGCGATCGGCGACGGGGTGGCGGATGACACGGAGGCGATCCAGGCCGCGGTGGAACTCGGGTGGAGCGCGGTGAAGTTTGACAAGGGGACGTACCGGATCACGAAGACGATCGTCGTGACGCTGGACGACTACGGGCCGGTGTCGCTCGTGGGTGACGGCACGGCGCGCATCGTCATGGCGGGCGCGGGGCCGGCGTTTCGCATCGTGGGCACGCACGGCGGCACGGCGGAGCCGGGGTCGGTGAAGCCCGAGGTGCTTGCGCGGCAGTTGATGCCGGTGGTGGACGGGCTGGAGATCGTGGGCACGCACCCGGAGGCGGACGGCATCGAGGCGAAGGGGACGATGCAGCTCACGATCACGCGCACGAACATCCGCGACTGCCGTCACGCGATTCATCTCGTGGAGAGGAACCGCAATCTCATCGTGTCGAATTGCCACCTGTACAAGAACCGCGGCATCGGGATTTTTTACGACGCGGTGAATCTCCACCAGTCGAACATCACCGGCTGCCACATCAGCTACAACGCGGGCGGCGGCATCGTCTCGCGCGGTGGCGAGGTGCGCAATGTGCAGATCGCCGGTTGCGACATCGAGGCGAACATGGCCACCGAGGCCATCATGGGCGCCGATGCGAAGAACGCGCCTCCATCGGCGAACGTCGAACTCGACAGCCGCGGCGGCTCGATCGCGGAGGTGGCGATCACCGGCTGCACGCTCCAGCACACGGGGAAAGTCGCGGGTAGCGCGAACATCCACATCATCGGCCCCGGCGACGACAAGCGCGTGACCTCCGAGTCCGGCGAGGGCAAAACGCGCGAGGGGAATGTGACCATCTCGGCGAATGTGTTCAGCGACGTGTGCATCAATGTCCACATTGAGCACGCGCGCGGCGTGGCGATTCTCGGCAACACATTCTGGGAGGGCTTCGGACACGATCTGCTCGTGGAGCACAGCAGCAACATCGCGGTGACGGGCAATGTCTTCGACCGCAATCCACGCTACGCGCTGTGGCAGAAGGAGGCGCCGAAGCAGGGCCTCCTCTTCCGCTCGTGCGCGGACTGCACGCTCTGCGGCATCCACATCAACGGAGTGCGCGGGCACGAGGCCGCGCTGCTCGTGAAGGACTCGCGCCGCTTCCTCATTACCGGATGCAGCATCCTGGACAGCGACGGCATCGGCATCCTTTTGGAAAATGTGAGGCAGTCGCGAGTCGGCATGAATCTGATCTCCGACGATCGGCGGAAGGACGGCTTCAAGGAGGTGGAGGATCGCCGCGGCGAGGGCAACGTGACGGACGCGCGGTGAGCTTTGCGCCCGGTGTGCACCGGAAAATCAGAGCGGCAGGAACAACTGGTTCCGATCCGGCGGGACGAGCGTGGAGACGCCGATGCCGATGAGCCGCAGCGGGCTTTTCACGAGGCGGTCGCGCGCGAGGAGGAATTGCGCGAGGCGGTAAATTTCCCGCATCTCGGTGACGGGATCCTCGACGCGCACCTGCCGCGTGAGCGTGGTGAAATCGCTGTAGCGGACCTTCACCTGCACGGTGAGCGCGCCGAGGCCGTGGCTGCCGAGCGTGTGCGCCACGTCGAGCGCGAGTTCCTTCAGCGCGGCGCGCAATGTCGGGCGATCCTCTGTGTCCTCGAGGAATGTGTTCTCCGCGCTGATGCTCTTGCGTTCGCCGCCGGTGTCCACGGGGCGGTCGTCGTCGCCGATGGCGCGCGTCTTCAGGCTGGCGGCGAATGAGCCGACGATGCCGGTGAGATCGGCATCGCCCACCTGGAGATCGCCGATCGTCCGGAAGCCCGCCGCCTCGAGCGCCTGCGCGGTCACGGGGCCGACGCCGTGGATGGATCGCACGGGGAGCGGGCGGAGAAAGTCCACCTTGTCGCGCTCGCGGATCAGCGTGAGGCCGTCGGGCTTTTGGAAATCGCTGCCGAGTTTCGCGAGGAATTTGTTCGCGGCCACGCCGATGCTCGCGGTCAGTTTTCGTTCGCTCGCGATGCGCCGCTTGATCTCCCGCGCAACGGGCAAGGCGGCCTCCATCGCAGCGTCGGCATCGGCGTGATTTTCAAACGACGCGCTGAGATCGAGATACGCCTCGTCCACGGAAACTTTCTCGATGACGGGCGTCACGCTGCGCAGGATTTCCATGATGGCCGCGGACTCCGCGCGATACGCGTCCATCCGTGGGCGCACGAAAATCCCGTGCGGGCAGAGCCTGCCCGCGGTGCGCGACGGCATGGCGGAGTGGATCTTGTATTTCCGCGCCTCGTAGCTCGCCGCGCAGACGACGCCGCGCTGGTCGGGAGGCGACCCGACGATGACGGGCCTGCCGCGGTATTCGGGATGATCGCGCTGTTCGACGGAGGCGAAGAACGCATCCATATCCACATGGAAAATGACGCGCGGCATCAGGCTCGCGGAGCTTTTCGCCTCAGGCTGCGGCAGATGAAAACGAAGATGCGAACCAGCAGCCAAGCGAGGATGCCTGTGAGAAAAATGAGCACTGGATTTTCGAGGTATCCAAACGGATTTGGGTAATCGAGGAGCCGGTCGCTGCCCGGCGGCCGATCCCACAGGACGATTGGCACGGGGAATCCAGTGCCGTGGAAGCCCGATGGTTTGCCCCATTCTATGAATGAGCCGATACCGCCAAGAATGAAAGACACTGCTAACCAGACACCCACCCACGGAGGCAGCAGTGGACGTGTGGGACTCTCGGGTGAAGCATTCATGGATGGCGGATCACAGGATATGCGTGAACATGTGTGAGAGCGTGTTGAAAAATCCAGCGTGCCGCATCCACTTTTCCGCGTGCGAATGCCGCCCGCTCCCGACGAAGTCGGCAAAGAACCGCGCTCCGGCGGGATTGCTTTTGCTCAACGAATCGAACGATGCGTTCGTTCATTCCATTTTCGATGCACAAATATCCCGAGACCGAGCTGCCCATTCTGCCCATGTCGCGAGCCACTGCCGTCTGTCTTGCAGGCGGGTTGCTGGTGTCATTTTTCGCCGGTCAAGTCTCCGGGGCGGCCGAGGAGGTGAAGCTGGATGCAAAGGTGCAGGCTTACATCGAGACGCATTGCAAGGAGTGCCACGATGCGAAGACGCAGAAGGGTGATTTTCGGATGGATACGCTGTCGGCGAAGGTCGGCATCGAGAACACGCCGCAGTGGCTCGAGGTGATGGAGCGGATCAATTCCGGCGAGATGCCGCCGAAGAAGGCGAAGAAACATCCGAGCGCGGAGGAGAGCGCGGGCGTGGTTGCGTGGATTTCCACGAAGATGAAGGAAGGAGAGTCGGCGCGGATGGCGACGCGCGGGCGGGTGTCCTACAACCGGCTCACGCGCGACGAGTACGTGAATACGGTGCGCGATCTCATCGGCGTGCAATACGACGCGAAGGATCCCGGCGCGTTTCTCGATGACCCGGAGTGGCACGGCTTCGAGCGCATCGGCTCGGTGCTCACGCTGTCGCCGTCGAACATCGAGAAATATCTCGGCGCTGCGGAGACGATCCTCGCGGAGGCGTACCCGCCCGTGCCGGACAAGAAGGACAAGAGGGCGCAGAAACCCGTGGAGCCGTTCGGCGGCACGAAGAAGGCGATTTTGGAAAACCAAGTCCGCGAACAATACCGCGAAGAACTGCGCGAGCGCGGGCTGCTCGACAAGGTGCGCTACGAGATGTGGCCGGGGGACATGTTCCGCTACTCGAATCTCCAGGATCCGCTGCCGGAGTCGGGCATCTACGAGATCAGCTACACGCTCAGCGGGCTGAAGCCGGAGAAGGGGCTCGCGCCGCGGCTGAAGGTGTACGAGGCGAAGCTGGATCGCGTGCTTTTCGAGCAGGACATCGTCGCGCCGGAGGATAAGCCGGTCACGGTCACGTTCCGCGCGCATCTGGCGAAGGGCAGGCCGACCATCGAGGTGTACAACGACGTGCCGGGGCCGTCGAATCTGCCGCGCTCGGGGCGTCACGGCGAAAAGCCGTTCATCACCACCAAGGAAGGCCGCTCGCCGTGGCAGATGAAGCTGACCGACGAGGAGGGCCGCCCACGCTACCCGTTTTTGATCATGGATTCGATCTCGTGGCGCGGGCCGATCATCACGGACGAGGAGCTGGCGCGGCGCACGGCCTACATGCCGACCGAGGAGGGCAACATGGAGCAGGTGCGCGAATGTTTCAGCAAGCTGGCGCGGCTCGCATTCCGCCGCCCGATCACGGCGGAGGAGATTGATGCGTATGTCGGCATCGTGAAGGCCGAATTCGCGGTGAAGGAAAAATTCCCCGACGCGGTGAAGGCCGGGATGCTGGCGATCCTTTGCTCGAAGAGTTTCATCTTCATCACCGAGGGCGACGAGGGCGCGGATCGCGACACGCTCAACGACTGGGAACTCGCGGCGCGCCTCTCGTATTTCATGTGGAGCACGATGCCGGACGGGGAGCTGCTCGCGCTCGCGGAAAAGGGGAAGCTGCGCGACAAGGCTGAACTCCAGCGGCAATTCGCACGCATGATCGCCGATCCTCGCGCGGCGCGATTTTCGGATTCGTTTTCCACGCAGTGGCTGCGGCTGCGGAAAGTGGGCATGTTCCCGCCGGACAAGAAGCTCTTCCCGGACTACGACAAGCATCTCGAAGGGAGCATGGTCGAGGAGTCGAAGGCGTTCTTCCGCGAGGTGCTGAACGGCGGACTGACGCTGCGCGAATTCCTGAACTCCGACTGGAGCATGGTGAACTCGCGGCTCGCGCAATTTTACGGACTGCCTGTCGCAGGCATGGCGGGCGATGAATTCCAGCGCGTCGCGCTGCCGCCCGAAAGCAAGCGCGGCGGCCTTCTCACGCAGGCGGCGATCCTTTCGCTCACGTCCGACGGCACGCGGCACCGCCCGGTGCATCGCGGAGTGTGGCTTTCCGAGGCGATCTTCGGCAAGACACCGCCGCCGCCGCCCGCGAATGTCGAACCCATCGCGACGAATCCCGTGGACGCGCCGAAGGCCACGCTGCGGATGAAACTCGAGGCGCACATCCACGATGCAAGCTGCGCCGCGTGCCACGCGAAGATCGATCCGCTCGGCCTTGCATTTGAAAACTACGACGCCATCGGCCGCTGGCGCACCGAGGAAGTCACGGACGGCACCGGCGATAATCCCAAGGTGAATCCCGCGGGCAAACTCCCCGACGGCCGCGAATACCAGACCGCCGAGGATTTCAAGAAACTGCTCCTCGCGAACCTCGATTCGTTCAACGTCGCGTTCATCGAGAAGCTCGCCACGTACGGCCTGCGCCGGAGCATGTCCTTCAGCGACCACGATGAACTGAAAGCCATCGCCGCGGCCGGCAAGGCGAAGGACTACCGGCTGCGCGACATCATGGAGGCGCTCGTGTGCTCGGATTTGTTCCAGCGGCGGTGATCCGGGGGAGATTGGGGCCTTTCATCCGAATTTTCACCCGGCCCCTCCCGGCCTGACGCAGTGGGAGTGGCGGTGGTGAACGCGCTAAATTTTTTTCGGCAAATGACGCGGCGAGCGGCAAGGAGATAGGTGTTGCCGCATGTCGTCACCCTCCGAACCAGTCCCGAACGAACGCTTCTTCCGCCTGTATGCGGAGCATGAGGTGGCGCTGCACACGTTTGTCCGCTCGCTGCTGCCGACGCGCGAGGATGCGGCGGAGGTGATGCAGGAGGTGATGGTGGCGATCTGGCGCGGAGCAGATGCGGCGGCGGAGTTCCGGCCCTGGGCTTTCGGCGTCGCGCGGAATCTGGCGCTCGTGCATCTGCGCAAGCGCAAACGCGATCGGCATATCTTCGATGATGCGCTGGTGAATCGCCTCGCCGATCTCGCCGTGGTGCAGGAGCCGCAGCACGTCACCGAGCGCGAGGCGCTGGAGGGCTGCCTGCAAAAACTGCCCGCGTCGCAGCGCGAACTGGTGCTCACGGCTTACACCAAAGGCACGCGCATGGATGAACTCGCCGCTCGGCGCGGGCAGACGCCGATGTCGCTCTACAAACTGCTCCACCGCATCCGGCAGGCCCTGCTGGACTGCGTGGAGCGCACGCTCGCACAGGAGAAAAGCGCATGAACACAGACTGGCACGATCTCATCCAGCGCCACATGGCTGGCCTCGCCACGGAGGAGGAAGCCGCGCATTTTCAGGACTCGCTGAAGCACGATGATGCGCTCGCGCGCCTTTTTCTCCGCTACATGAATCTCGACGTGGCGCTGGAGGCTCAGGCCGCGAGCACTGAGGCCACGCGGGCTTTGCTCGCTGCGCCAGCCGTCCGTCGTGGTGCGTTGCTGCGTCTTCCGTGGCGTCCGCTCGCGGCGGCAGCAGCGGCGTGTGTGATGCTCGCAGGCATTGTGTTTTGGTTCAGGCAAGGCCCGGCCATCAATCTCGCGAAGGTGTCGGGTGACGTGCGCGTATGGCGGGCGCAGCAGACGATGAAGGCGGCGAATGGTTTTGTTTTGAAGGCGGGCGACTGGCTGCTCACGGGTGGCGATGGCGCGGCAGAGGTTCAGTTTCCCGGCGAGACGACGCGGCTCGGCATCGGCGCGAATGCGGAGTTCGGCGTGGTCGCCGCCAAGCCGGGCAAGGAACTGAAGCTCACGGCGGGCACGCTGACGGCGAGTGTGGCGCGGCAGTCGGCGAGCCATCCGATGATGATTCGCACGCCGACGGCAAAGGCCGAGGTGCTCGGTACGAAATTCGAGATGAACGCGGACAAGGTCGTGACGACGATGACCGTGACGGAGGGCCGCGTGCTCATCGCGCGCGAGGATGACGAGAGCGGCGTGATCGTGGAGGCGGCGCAATCCGCGACGGTGACGGCGAACGCGCCGGTGTCCGTGATCACGCCCGCGCCCGCGCAGTCGCTGGGCAACGCTTTGATCGCGCACTGGAAACTCGATGGCGACGGCGTGGATGCGTCGGGCAATGGCAACAATCTCACGCTCGGTGCCGGCGTGGTTTTTTCCACGGGCCGCACCGGCAGCGCGCTCGACCTGCACGCGGCGAAGCCGGACGTGGAATCGCCGCGCATCGCGCTTCCGGCGGTGTTCACGATCTCGATGTGGCTGCGTCTTGAGCAGGGTGGGCCGGCACGCGCGCAGCCGCTGCTCGGCTTCGACGGGCAACAGTCGGGCGTGGATGATTTCTGGCTCACGCTGCTGCCGACATTTCCCGGCTCCGGCGTCGTGCTCGACATCCGCGGGCGGCAGATGGGATCGCACGCGATGTCCGCGCAGGGCGCGGTGCGCGCGGGAACGTGGCATCACGTCGCGGTGATCGTGGACAGCGTGCAGGGCCGCGCGACTTTTTTCACGGACGGGCGCGATGTGACGCTCACGCCGGGCCTGCGCCGCGATTTCAGCCTCGCGGGACCGCTGCTCATCGGACGCCGCGTGAAGGGCGGGACGCTGCCCTTCGCCGGACGACTCGACGACATCCGCATCCACGGCCGCGCGCTCACCGCCGTGGAAATCAGCGCGCTCGCCGGGGGAAACGCGGAGGAAAATCAGACGCGGTAAAATTTTCGCACGCCACGCTTTTCCCAAAAAATCAAAACCATGAAAACAAGACTGCTGCTCGCATTCCTTCTCACGCTCGGCTCGTTCGCCCGCGCGCAATCCGCCGGATACTACCTGCCGCCGGGCGTCGCAAAAATCCGCGCGATGATCGTCGGCGGCTCGCCGCTGCAGGGAGGCACGCCGCAATACTGGCGGGACTATTGCGCGGCGCAGCGGGTGGGGCTGGCGCAAACGCTCAGGGACTTGCCGGCGGTGGCGGTGGCGAGCGGGCATCCGGAGATTGCGAAGGCGCCCATCGTGACCATCGGCACATCGGCGGGAGCGAATGCGGCGACCGCGACGGCGCTCGCGAATCCCGCGCGGGCCATTGCGGTGGTCGGGCTGCACGGGGCGATGTTTGCGCTGGGGAACGATGGCTTTAACGCGAACCGCAGCGGCGAGAAGGGTGATGTGCCGACGCTCGATTTCAGCGGCGCATATGGCATCCCGATGATTCATAATTTCGACAACAACGACGGCTTTGTGAATCCAGTGGTGCTACAGGGCCTCGTGGAATGGGGCCGCGCGCACGGTGCGCCGTGGACGTTCTTCATTCACAACGACGGGAATCACGGGGACAACAAGGTGGCGCTGAACACGCTGATTTTTCCGTGGCTGACGAGCGTGCTGGATTTGCGCGTGCCCATTTCCGGCGCGGCGGCGGATGGGACGGTGACGCTCATTCCGATCGTCGAGGCGAAGGGCTGGCTCGGTGACATCAAGACGAAGGCCATCGCGAGCCATGCGACTTATGCGGGTGACAAGACGAAGGCGGATTGGTTTCCGAGTCAGGCGGTGGCGACGATTTGGAAAGGCTACCATTCTCCGCCGAGCTACACGATTCCCGCGCAGCCCGTCATCGCGCCGAGCGGCATTGTGACCGACCTGACGATTCTCGACCCGGCAAACAACGACACGACGAGCGGCACGGGCTGGAAGATTAACGCGAATTTCAAGGAAGCGGATCAGACGGGGAGCCTCTTGAAATATTTTCTGCTCGCGCCACCGCCCGCATGCGTGGCGGGGCTGGATTGGATCCGCCCGATCACGCCGGGGAAAAATTATTCGGCTTACACCGCAGACCCGATTTTCACCTTCCGCGTGACGGCGGATGCGACGGTCTTCATCGCGCACAGCGATACGGTGGCGACGCGGCCCGCTTGGCTTTCGACTTACACCAACACGGGCGAACAGCTCGTCGTGACAGCGGGAAATCTGAACGCGAACGCGCCGCGTTACACGCTTTTCAAAAAGGACTTCGTCGCTAACTCGACAGTGACGCTCGGCACGAATGCCGGCCGCGGCGGCGCGTTCTACCTGACCTTGGTGAAACCGCAGGGCAGCGCGGGAGCGCAGAAAGCAAGTGCTGGCGCTACGAACATCCCAGTCGCGACTGTGACTGCCGCCGCCCCGCCCCGCACGCCTGCCGCACCCGGCGCGAATGGCGGCCCCCGCCCGAACGGCGCTCCCAATCCACCTCGCGGACAAAATCGGCCTGGTGGGCCAGGTGGGCCAAATGGACCGACCGCGCTGCCGGAGGGCACGATCACCGAGCGCGATCTCGTGTATGGCCACGAGGGTCGGCGCGATCTGAAACTCGATCTGTATCTGCCGCCCGGCGATGCGCCGAAGCCGCTGCTCATCTGGATCCACGGCGGCGCGTGGAGCATGGGCAGCAAGAATGCGCCGAGTCCCGCGCAGCAGTTTGTCGCGAGCGGCTATGCCGTTGCGCACGTCGGATACCGCTTCAGCCAGGAAGCGCGCTGGCCCGCGCAGATTCAGGACTGCAAAGCCGCCGTGCGCTGGCTGCGCACGAACGCGGCAAAGTATCACTATGATCCGCAGCGCTTCGCCGTGTGGGGCGGCAGCGCGGGCGGGCATCTCGTCGCCATGCTCGGCACCAGCGGCGGCGTGCCGGAACTCGAAGGCACGGGGAACGATCTCAAGGAATCCAGCAGCGTGCAGGCCGTGGTGGACTGGTTCGGCCCGACGGATTTCCTGCAAATGGACAAGGCAGGCAGCCAGATGAAACACGACCCGGCGAACTCGCCCGAGAGCCATCTCATCGGCGGGCCGATCCAGGAAAACAAGGAGGCCACGGCGAAGGCGAACCCCATCACCTACATCGGCAAAGGCGTGCTGCCGCCATTCCTCATCATGCACGGCGACCGCGATCCTGCCGTGCCGTTCAACCAGAGCGAACTCCTGCGCGACGCACTGAAGGCCGCGCACGCGGACGTGACCTTTCTGCCTGTGAAAGGGGCGGGGCATGGCTTCGGCGGCGAGAATAACATCGCGCCGGTTCGTGAATTTCTCACGCGCGTCTTCACGGGAAAGCCAGCCCCGGTGCCTTCCAAATCCAAGCCGTGAGAATGGCGCACCGCTTCGTCCTCCTGCTCATGCTGTGCGTGTCAGCACGCGCGGAAAATATCGTCTTTCCCACGAGTCCCGTGTCGCCGGTGATCAATGTGAAGACGGCGTTCGGTGCGGTGGGCGATGGCGTCGCGGATGACACCGTGGCGATTCAAAATGCCATCACCACCTATGCCGGCGCGCATGGCCGCGTGCTGTATTTTCCGAATGGCACTTATCTCGTCAGCAGCACGCTTTCCTTTGGTTCCGTCGCGACGACGGCGAAGGGGCTCACGCTGCAAGGGCAGAGTCAGGCGGGCGTGGTCATCAAATTGAAGGACAGCGCGGCGGGCTTCACCGACACGGCGAATCCCAGCGCGGTGCTGACCACCTACGACGGCGCGGCGTCGGACAATCAGGCGTTCGGCAACAACATTTTTAATCTCACGATCGACACCGGCAGCGGAAATCCGGGCGCGATTGGCCTGAGCTACCTCACAAATAACTACGGCAGCGTGCGCGATTTGACCATCCGCTCTAGCGACGTAAATCTCATCGGGCAGACGGGCCTACTTATGGGCAAGGCGTGGCCGGGGCCGGGGATGATTCGCAACGTCACCGTCGTCGGCTTCAACTACGGCATCGCGCTCTACAACGCGGAATACAGCATGACCTTCGAACGCATCGCGCTGGGCGGGCAGAAGACGGCTGGCATTCTGAACAGCGGCAACATCATCTCGCTGCATCAGCTCACGAGCGTGAACACGGTGCCCGCCTTGATCTCGAATTCCGCAGGCTCGCTCAGCGTCATCCTCGCCGCGGATTGCACGGGTGGTGCGAGCAATCGCAGCGCGTTTGAAATCACGAGCGGCAAGTGTCTGCTGCGAAACATCACGACGGGCGGCTACCAGTCGGCGGTGAAAAATGGCGCATCGGTGGTGAGCGGCGCGAATCAGACGGAATACGTGAACAACGCGGTGCTCAGTCTTTTCGCCAGCCCAGCGGCGACGCTCGGGCTGCAAATCGAAGACACGCCAGATGTCGCGTGGGATGACGTGAGCAAGTGGGCGTCGGTCACGAGCTACGGCGCGGTCGCGGATGACAACGGTGACGACACCGCCGCAATTCAAGCCGCCATCGACAACTCCGCGGGCAAGACCACGCTCTACTTCCCGCGCGGAAAATATTTCGTCAGCGGCACGATCCACATTCGCAACGGCATCAAGCGCATCTACGGCGCAGGCTCGCTCATCCGCTTCACAAACGCGCTCTACGCGCAGAGCGTGCCGTTGTTTCAGTTCGATGCGAACAGCGCACCCGTCGTCGTGTTTGAATTGTTCGCCACCGACTACCCGACCGCGACGGCAAACTTCACCTTCTTCAAACACAACTGCGCCAGCGCCGTGGTGCTGCGCAACCTCGGCATCAACGCCGGGCAAGCATACACGAGCACGGCGGGCAGCGGGCCGCTGTTTGTCGAGGACGTGGCCGGCAACAGTTGGCAAATCAACCAGCAGAGCGCGTGGATGCGGCAGGTGAATCCCGAATTGCCCCGCGGCTACACGAAGCTCGTGAACGACGGCGGACGGCTGTGGATTCTCGGATTGAAAACCGAGAAGGACGACAACGTGATCGAAACCAAAAACGGCGGCGCGACCGAGGTGCTCGGCGGTCTGCTCTACCCGGCGGGCACCGTGGACTCGTCGAAGATTGCCTTCGTCAACAATGGCGGATCGCTCTCCGTGAGCATCGCCTCATCGAGCTACGCGGTGGGGAATTTCTACACGAACTTCGTTCAGGAAACGCGCGGCGCGAGCACGCTCACCCTGCCGACGAGCAGCGTGCCGAATCGTAGCAGCGGAAAAATCTGCCCGCTCTACGTCGGCTACACCGCCACGCCCGCGCCGGTTGACACCGACGGCGACGGCATCCCCGACGCTTGGGAAGTCATCCACGGCCTGAACCCGCTGAGTCCGCTCGATGCTACGCTCGATGCCGACGGCGACGGCCAGACGAACCTCGCCGAATATCTCGCCGGAACTGACCCGCGCAACGCCGCCGACCCTTTCCGCGTCGAGCAACTCAACACCGCGAACAACACACTCACGCTCACCTTCACCGCCCGCGCCGCCCGCACCTACACCGTGCAATACAGCGACACCCTCCCCGCAACCGGATGGCTGAAACTCGCCGACATCCCCGCCAGCGCAGAGCGCGCGGTGAGCGTGAGTGCGGCCATGAGCACGCCGCGCCGCTTCTACCGCGTTGTCACGCCTTCCACACCATGAAGTCTCATCCGTGCCGTTCATTCGAGGTCGCTCACATCATCCTGATACCTAGCAATGGTTTGTTTCCAGCATGACCTCACCCACCGGCAACAAAGGCTTCAACTACGCCGAGAGGATCCGCGCGCGGCTGCCGCGCCGGTTGCAGGAGTTGAGGGAAGCCTGTGGCATGAGCATGTATGCGCTGTGGCTCAAATGCGGCGTTTCACGGGATATGATCAGCCGCATCGAGGGAGGTGAGTCCATTCCCACACTGCATGTTGCCGCCCGGCTGGCGCATGGCGTGGAAGTGACGCTAACGGAGTTCGTGAAACCGATGGAGGACGGGGAGTGAAGACCGGGAGAATGGGAGAAAAAGCGTCCGAGATGTCGGACTAACGCTCCTCGCGGGGGCTGTGCTTTCATCGCGGCCATCACCCCCGATGATCGCGATGAACCTCCCCAATGCTCTTTCGGCACCATTCCCGACCTCGGGAGGGCTGTTCTCCGCTTCGGGAGCCGGTTTCGCCGCTGAAACTGCCATCCCGCGCGGGATGGTAGGGCTGCCGGACGGCGCGGGATTGAACCCGGCGCTTCGGGGTTCGCTACCGGGCGGCGGGGTATCGATCCCGGCGGGCGCGGGATTCATCCCGGACGCGGCGGTATTCGTCCCGGACGAAATGGGATGGCTCCCCGGACGAAATGGGTTCCATCCCGGACGGCGCGGTATCGCCACCCACGGCGGCGGTATTCATCCCGCACGGCGGACCCGCGATACCCAAGCGCACGGTATCAAGCCCGCGGCCCGCGGTATTGATACCGGAGCGCACACCAAAACCACCCAGCCGCGAACCCCCATGCCATGAGCTGGGACTCCGGCACCTGGGACTCCGGCTTTTGGGATCCGCCGAATGATTCCGATTATTTCCATCCACAACCACACCCCAACCACCAAACCCCAATGAAACGCCAAGTCTATTACCCCAGCCGCATCGGAGACCAAGTGAACTGGCTCGACAACTACAGCATCAAACTTCCCATCCACGGAGCCGCGCTCAGTGTCATCGCCGGGGACATCACCGCGAGCGTGAATGACGCGAAGTGGGCCAATTACGTCCTGGGCACCTGGCTCAGCGGCGTGCGCAACTTTTCGCCATCCACGACGGATGCGGTGGATGACGTGCTCACGGGCAGCGGCGCTGCGGCCGTGGTGCTGCCCACCTTCACCGCACCCGCCCTGCCCGCCGGTGTGACTGCCGCGCTGCCCGGCGCGCTGAACCGCATCTTCGCCCTCATCGCCAAGATGAAGCTTTCCGCAGGTTACACCGAGGCCATCGGCACCGATCTCGGCGTCGTCGGCTCGGCGGAGACGGAGAAGGCGCTGCCGAAATTCAGCGCCGACCTGCTGCAAGGCACGGGCTCGCAGTCCGTGAAGCTCACCTTTTACAAATACACGCACATGGGTGTGTATGTCGAAAGCCGCCGCGGGACGGGCGCGTGGGAGTTCCTCGGCATCGATACCGAGAGCCCCTACGAGGACGAGCGCCCGCTGCTGGCCGCCGCCACCCCCGAGGTGCGCGAATACCGGATGCGCTTCTGGGACAAAGGCACGCCGAATGGCGACTGGACGGATGTGGTGAAGGTGACGGTGTCGCCGTAGGCAAAGGATGAAGGCGGAAGGATGACGGATGAAGTTCCCGAGTCCCTCCGCCGGTCTCCTTCATCCTTTATCCCTCAACCTTCATCCTTTCCCCACCATGCCCTTCGACCCATCCCTCCCCGCCAATCACGCCCCGCTCGTGTCGCAAGTGATGCGCGAGCAGCTCGTGGCGCTGTTTGCCCTCATCCAAAGCATCCCCGACGGCCCCCAAGGCCCGCAGGGCATCCCCGGCAATGACGGAGCGCAAGGACCGCCCTTTGCGCAGGCGATCATTGACGCGGTGAATACGCTCAATCCCGGCGACGCCGCGAGCGTGAGTGTGAGTTTCGACGGGACGAATGTGCATTTCACCTTCGGCATCCCGCGCGGGTTCACCGGCAACGATGGCCCGCAGGGATCGCCGTTCACGAACTTCGTCATTGATGGCGTGACGACGCTGAATCCCGGCGACAATGCTACGGTGCAGGCCAGCTTCGATGGCAGTGCGGTGCGCCTGAGCTTCGGCATCCCGCGCGGCTTCACCGGCAACGATGGCCCGCAGGGCATCCAAGGCCCGTCCGGCGAAGTGACCGCCGCGCAGCTCGCGGATGGCATCACCGCTGCGCTCGTCTCGGCCACCGCAAATTCGTCGGCCAACAGCAACGGTGTCCCGCTCTTGAATCTCACGGTGAGCGGTCCGCCGGCGCAGGCGGAGGTGCAGGCGATTGCGGACAAGCTCGATGCGCTGATCACTGCGCTGCGGCGGTAAAGCGTCCGCCCCGGCATCGTGGGCGCATTCGTGCTGTCCGAACTTTTGCAAAGGCGCTAACAAAACGACTGCGGAAAGAACGAATACCCCATGAGCAATCTCAATCTGAACAAATGGCGCATCAGCCGCCGCCACTTTCTGCGCGGCATCGGTGCGACGATGGCGCTGCCGTTGCTCGACTGCATGGCGGTGCTGCCAGCGGCGTCGAAGCCGAAGCGCAGCGTGTTCCTCTACATCCCGAATGGCGTGAATACGCTCACGTGGCAGATCGAAAAGGCGGGCCGCGATTTCCAATTCTCGAAGCCGATGGAGTCGCTCGAAAAGCATCGCGCGGATGTCACGCCGATCAGCGGCCTGCATCACCCGATGGTCATCGGCAAGCATCACAACTGCGAGCGCGTGTGGCTCACCGGCGCGAATGTCCCCGGCGACGGCGGCGCATTCCGCAACACGGTCTCCGCCGACCAGCTCATGGCCGATGTGCAGGGCGCGGCCACGCGCTTTTCCTCGCTGGAACTCGCCATCGAGGGCGTCTCGCTTGCGTGGTCGAAGGACGGCATCCAGATTCCCGCCGAGCGCAACACGCAGCAGGTTTTCAACATGCTCTTCGGCGTGGAGAAAGACAGCAAGGAGACCATCCGCCGCCGACTCGGCCGCCGCGGCAGCATCCTCGATCTCGTCGCCGATGACGCGAAGCGCGTGCAGAAAAAGGCCGGCAGCGAGGATCGCTCGAAGCTCGACGAATACTTCACCGCCGTGCGCCAGGTCGAGGAGCGCACGCGCCGCGCCGACGAGTGGCTGAACGTGCCGAAGCCCGCGGTGCCCGCCGAAGCAGCCGCGCGCCTCCAGCGGAAACTGAGCATGGCCGAGGCCGGAGAATATTACCGCCTTTTCTACGACCTCATGGTCATGGCGCTGCGCACGGATTCCACGCGCGTGATCACCTGCGGCATCGGCAGCGAGGGCAACACGAGCGGCATCCCCGAGATCGGCATCTCGCAGACGCGCCATGGGCTCTCGCATCACAACGGTGACCCTGAGCAGCTCCGCCGGCTCACCGCGACGGACACGTTTTTCATGGAGCAGTTCAGCTACTTCCTCGATCAGCTCAAGTCGCACCAGGAGGACGGGCGCCCGATGCTCGACACCACGCAGGTGCTCTGGGGCAGCGGCATGGCGTACGGCCACAGCCACGGCAATGCGAACCTGCCCATGATCCTCGCAGGCGGCAAAGCGCTCGGCTACAAGCACGGCCAGCACGTGGATTTCAATCTGCCGAAGATCAGCAAATACGACGTCACGAATGCGAACGAACACTACCGCATCTGCTCGCGCCCCGTGGACGGCGACGCGCGCGTGAGCAATCTGCTCCTCACCATGCTCCAGCGCGTGGACGTGAAGGCGGAAAAATTCCAGGACAGTCTGCGTCCGCTCACGGAGCTGGTTGCTTGATCAAAGCCCGGCGTCTCACGCGTTCCGTCATGCGATCACTCTTCGCGAGCTTTGGATTTTTTGTCGTCGTGTCGCTCCTCCACGCGGAGGACGCGCCGAAATTCCGCACCGACGCCGACGGCCCGGTGAAGGCGGATGACAAGCGGAAGAACCCGAAGGACAAAAAGCCCGGCGACAAGCCCGAGTGGTTCCTGCCCGTTGCCGGTGAGTTCCCGCCCGAGGGATCGGCGCATGCGATCTCCGGCGAACTGATGCTGGTGGATCACCTCGAGCGCCATTTCCAGATCCGGGTGGATCGCAATGACAGCCAGGACCGCGGCGTGTGGGATTTGCCGCTCGATGTCGCGATGCTGCCGTACGGCACGATCTACTACCACGGCGCGCCAGCCGCCTTGCAGGACATCCCGCTCGGCACACATCTGAACGGACTTTTTTACCTGGCTGATCCGAACGACAAGACTCCGCTGCCGCCGACTGCGTACGGTCGCAAGAGTTCCGAACACGAATTCCGCCGCTGCTTCCGCATCGAGGACGACTTCACTTTCCGTGGGCGGCAGAAGCAGCTCTGGAAAATCGAGAGCGTGAACCTTGAGGAAAAAAAGCTCACCGCTCTGCTACTTCAGGATGGCAAGGCGACGGGCGAGCCGAAAAAATTCGACCTGCTCTCGAGCACGCGCGTGATGCAGGGCAAGGGTTTCGGCGATCTCGCATCACTGCAAGCCGGGCAGACCGTGCAGTGCAACTTCACATGGGTCACACTCTACGGCCCCGGTCGCATCACCGACGTGTGGGTGGACGAAGCGAGCCGCGCGCTCGCCGCGGCACAGCAGTTGGAAAAGCATCGCAACCACATCCGCGAGCGCGGGCTCGCCGGCTGGGTCACCGCCGTCGAGGACGAGCCGCAGATCGTCACGATCACATTTTTCGGCGGAGTGGATGAAAAGCTCTTCGATGAACTCGCGCTCACGAACAGCGACAAGATCGGCTGGCCGCTCTCGAAGGAACCGGAAAATCCCTCCGCGCCGAAAGGTACCATCGCCGTCGCCCGCGAGAGCCTCATGACTTACGACCCCGTGAACGACCGCAAGGGCGGCAACATTACCGACACCAAAAAAATCCCGGCCGAGCCTGGCAGCAGTGGCGTGCAGATCAAAGTGAAGGTGGACATGATGCTCGAAGGCTACCGCCCGCGCCGCATCATCCGTTTCTATCCTGCGACGTGGAAAGTCACCGCCCTGCCGCGCGAGGAACAATTCTTCGGCCGCGAGTGAGCGGTGGAACGCGACCTCCCGGGCGCGTTTCCGGTTCCGCACTGGTGAACCGTCCCCGAAGCGTGCCCGGAGGTCACGCTCCATCACGCCTCTTTCCCGGTCTCTCCGCTTCTTGTCACGCCACCGGATGAGCATGGTAGTTTGAATCTCCAGCCGATGTCTCTTTCACCCGCACGAGTTTTGTTTTTCCTCACGCTGTTCGCCGCCGCCGGTGCGGCGGACATCGAATTTCCGTCGCCCGATCATGCCAAACGCGTGCGCGGCGAACTGGTGAGCGCGGACTACATTCATCGCTCCGGTCAGTTCCGGACGGAGCGGGGCGAGCGGATGGATTTCACGTTGCCGCCGTTCGGCATCATGAAGCATCAGGGTGGCGAGGCGGATCTGCGCGATGTGCCGCTGGGCGCGAAGATGGAGTTCGTTCTGCTGCCGGATGCGGCGGGGAAATTCACGAGGCTCGCGACGACGGAGTCCGACGCGACCGCCGACACGGCGCAGCAGAAGAAATTCGACGAGTTCACGAAGGCGCGCGGCATCGCGGGATGGATCGAAAAGACGGACGGACGCGATGTGACAGTTACCTTTTTTTCCGGCAATCCGCCGGCCTTCAAAGCGGCCTGCGAGTCGCTGCTCGTGAAGGGCAAGGAGGTGCGTCTGTGCGTGGCGAATGATGAGCTGCGCACTTGGAATCCCGGGGTGGACGGCGAGCGCGGTGCCATCACCGAAGTGAAAAAACTGCCAGCGGATCGTGCCGGCTGCAGCGGATTTCAGATCGTCGCGCGTGTGCCGAACATGCTCGAAGGTTTCCGTCGTGGCCGCGTGGTGCGTGTGTTCCTCGCCGGGTGGAAGGCGCAGGATCAGCTCTACGGAGAGAGCCTCATGGGCTACGGCTACGGGCGGATGCTGGATCAGGAACTCGTCGAAAATGTCGCGAAGGAATATCCCGAGCAGTTCCCGTTTCGCACCGACTGCGGCAATGAAAAATTGCCGTGGTATGAGTTGAAGCCCGGGCAGGAGCCGCCGCCGTTTTCCGAGCATGTCGTGTGTGGCGCGCTCGTGAAGCCGGGTCAGTTTCTCAACGAGGGCACGGGCGAAGTGGTGGGCTTCACTCTGATAGAAAAGGCAAAGGTTCGCTGGCTCAACAAGGACGCGAAGATTGAGGACATCCCGGCTGGCACGCGGTGCCGGTTCAGTTTGTATCAGGACGAGCGCGGCGCGTTCACGAGGGCGAGCCTCGTGAGCGACGACTTCAGCCATCGCGCGGGTAACTACGTCACGCTGCGAGTCGAAGCGATCCGACTTGCCGACAATCGCATCGAGGTTTCGTGGCTGCTGCCCGAGGTGAAGAACTACAACGGCGACATGGAGCGACCGCAGCCGATCGGGCACAGCGTCCTGCGCGTCACGAAGGACACACGCGCGTGGAAACTCGACAAGCCCATCGCACTCAGCGACCTCGCCGTCGGCGAACTGATGCTGATCAATTCCACCGCCGAACTGCCGGGCCGGCCCGCCGAATGCACCGACCTCTGGATCGGCGAGGACACGATCAAGCTGGTTTCCACAGCGAAGAAGACGGACGCGAGAAAATGAAACTGCCATTTTTGATCCTGCCGTGGCTTGCGGTTGCCGTGTTCGGCGCGACTCCGCCGGAGAAGCACGTCACCGCGTTCTTCGAGCAGCACTGCAACAAGTGTCACAATGAGAAAAAGCAGAAGGGCGATCTGCGGCTGGACAATCTCGCGGTTGATTTTTCGTCGCCGAAAATCATGGGCAACTGGGAGGAGACGATGAACCGCATCAACTCCGGCGACATGCCGCCGGAGAAGGAGAAGCGGCCGAAGCCCGAGGACATCGCAAGCGTCGCAGACTGGATCGCCGGTCAGCTTCGCGAGGCCGAGGCGGTGCGGCAGGCGACGGGCACGGACAAGGTCGCTTTTCTCAAGCTCACTCGCGAGGAGTATGCGAACACGATCCGCGATTTGCTCGGCGTGACCTTCGATGTGAAGGGCGCGGCGGGCCTGCCTGAGGATCCGGATTGGAAGGGCTTCGAGCGCATCGGCTCCGTGCTCACGCTGTCGCCCGCGCATGTGGAGAAGTATCTCGCAGCGGCGGAGATGGTGCTCGATGAGGCGCTGTCGCTGCGGCCGGAGCCGAAGCGCGAACTCGTCGCGTGGGCCGCGTGGGACATGCGGTGGAAGGGCTTCCAAAAGGAATACGAGGCGCGCGGCATCGCCGACCAGGTGCGGATCGAAATCGTGCCGAACAACTACACGACCGACACTTGGAACCTCGATGTGAAGACGACGGGCGACTACCTTGTGCGCGTGAAGCTCAGCGGCCTGCGGCCCGAGGGCGGACGCGCGCCGCGACTGAAAGTGTATCTCTCAAATGTGGACAAGACGATAATCGAGCAGGACGTGGATGCGGCGGAGGATAAGCCCGTCACCATCGAGCAGCGCGTGCATCTCATCGCGGGCAAGTATCCGGTGCGAATCATCAACAGCGTGCCCGGCCCGAATCCCGAGGGCCGCCGCTCACGGCACAGCGGCACGCCGAACGCATTCACAAACACGCGCAGCCGGGTGCCGTGGCAGATCAAGCTCACCGACGATAACTTCAAGCCGATCCAGCCGACGCTGATCCTGGACAGGGTGGAATGGGACGGCCCCATCGTGGATTCGTGGCCCACGGCGACGCATCAGCGAATTTTTTCGAGCAGCGATGCCCGCGAGATCGTGTCGAAGTTTGCCGAACGCGCGTGGCGCCGTCCCGTGCGCAGCGACGAAGTGGACCGCCTGATGAAGCTCGTCGAGAAGGCGCAGTCGCTCGGTGACAACCTTGAGGGCTCGGTGCGCATGGCGCTCGTCGCGGTGCTCAGTTCAAAGAGTTTCATCTATCTCGAAGAGGGCAGCACCAAGACGCCGTCGCCGACGCTGAGTGATTCGGAACTCGCCTCGCGGCTGTCGTATTTTCTCTGGAGCACGATGCCCGACGAGCGGCTTCTCGAACTCGCACGTTCTGGAAAACTTCACGCGCCCGACACGCTGCGCGCCGAGGTGAAGCGCATGCTCGCCGACCCGAAGTCGCAGGCGTTTGCCGACAGCTTCCCGCGCCAGTGGCTGCAACTGCGCCGCGTCGGCATGTTCCCGCCGGACAAAATCCTGTATCCCGATTACGACGACAACTTGGAGCACAGCATGGTCGCCGAGACGCTCGCGTTCTTCGCCGACGTGCTGCGTCGCAATGGGAGCCTGCGCGAGTTTCTCGACTCCGACTGGACGATGCTGAACGAACGCCTCGCCACGCACTACGGCATCGGAGGCATCCGCGGCGACGAGATGCAGCGCGTCTCGCTCACGCCGGAGCAGCATCGTGGCGGCCTGCTCACGCAAGGCTCCGTGCTCAGTCTTACCAGCGACGGCACGCGCCACCGGCCCGTGCATCGCGGCGTGTGGGTGCTCGATGCGATCATCGGCAAACCCGCGCCGCCACCGCCCGCGAACGTGCCCGCGCTCAGCACTCCAGCGCCGGATCAGAAAAAGACGACCGTGCGCGAGAAGCTCGAACAGCATCGCGCCGATCCAAACTGCACCGCGTGCCACACGAAAATTGATCCGCTCGGCATCGCCTTTGACAACTACGACGCCCTCGGACGCTGGCGCACTGTCGAGACCGTGAAGGATGGCGTCGGTACCGATCCAAAGCTCGACGCCAGCGGCACGCTCAGCGATGGCCGCAGCTTCAAGGATGCGGCTGACTTGAAGAAGCTGCTGCTCGGCGACACGGATAAATTCGCAGCGGCCCTGACCGACAAGCTCACAACGTACGCCCTGCGCCGCGGCATGACTTTCTCCGATCGCGAGGAGCTGAAACGCATCGCCGAGCAGGCGAAGGCCGACGATTATCGGCTTTCATCACTCGTTGAATATTTCGTGATGAGCCCGTTGTTTGTTAAACGTTGAATCCAAAGCCATGAACATCCTCTCCCAACGCTGGCTCCTGAATCGCCGCCACTTTTTGCGCGGCCTCGGCGCGACGGTCGCGCTGCCTTTGCTCGATGCGATGATCCCGATGCGTGCGAGTGCGGCGGCGGCAGCGAAGCCGAAGCGCAGCGTGTTCGTTTACATCCCGAACGGGGTGAACGGCATGACGTGGCAGTGCGCAAAGTCGGGGCGCGACTATGAGCTGTCGGAGTCGCTGAAGCCGCTGGCAAAGCACAAGGGCGACTTCACGGTATTCAGCGGCCTGCATCACCCGAACGGGCTCGGCCAGGCGCATGTGTGCGCGGACACTTGGCTCACTGGCGCGAAGATTGATGCGCAGAGCGGGCGGAAATATGAGAATACGATTTCGGCCGACCAAGTGATGGCGGAGGCGGTGGGGACGCAGACGCGGTTCTCGTCGCTGGAGCTTTCGATCTCGTCGGGCACGGGGCATCCGTTTGGCACGAACACGCTCGCATTCTCGCGCGATGGCGTGCCTTTGCCTGCGGAGGACAATCCGAAGACGATCTTTAACCGCCTCTTCGGCGAAGAACCGGGCGGCATCGCTGCGCAGCGCACACGGCTGGCAAAACGCCGCAGTGTGCTCGACGAAGTATTCGACGATGCGAGTGCACTGCGACGCGAGCTCGGCAAGTACGACCGCACGAAGCTCGACGAATACCTGCACGCCGTGCGCGACGTGGAGCAGCGCACCGAGCGGCTCGACGCGTGGCTCGATGTGCCAAAGCCGAAGGTGGACAATAAGCTCGCCGCTCCTTTCCAGCGCGATGTGCCGAAGGCGCAGGCGGGCGAATACTGGCGCACGATGTTCGACATCATCGTGCTCGCACTGCGCACGGACATGACGCGTGTGGTGACTTACATGAACGGCAGCGAGGGCAACGGCCTCGCCATTCCGGAGATCGGCATCACGCAGGCGCGGCACAATCTCTCGCATCACAACGGCGATCCCGTCGTGCTCGAACGCCTCGCGACGAGCGATGCGTTCATCATGCAGCAGTTCGCGCATTTCCTCGGTGAACTCACCGCCGTGAAGGACGGCGACGAGTCGCTGCTCGACCGCACGATGGTGCTCTTCGGCAGCGGCATGAGCTACGGCCACAGCCATGCAAACAGCAACCTGCCCATCCTCCTCGCCGGCGGACGCGGGATCGGTCTGAAGCACGGCCAGCACCTCGACTACAACCGTCCGCACCTGAAGGACGACTACACGCTCAGCTACGAGGAATGGCGGGCGCTCTGCGGCAAGCCGAAGGACGAAAAGGCGCGGCTGAACAACGTGCTCATCACCATGCTCCAGAAGATGGACGTGAAGGCCGAGAAGTTCGTGGATAGCCTCGGGACGGTGAGCGAGATCCTGTGACGTGGGTGCCAGCCAGAATACCGACCGAACGCTGCTCCGTATCGGAATGGTGCGAAATTCATCTTCAAGCTAAGGAACAAAGATGGAGGAACCACTGACCTGCACTTACCGGCACTAATGAAGATCTTGAGAACAGTGTTACCCTCGCATTTTTTCTCACCCGCAATGTGAATCCTCAATCGCCCATGCGCCAGCAACAGCCTCTTCATTAGTGCAGGTCAGTGCCGGTCAGTGGTTTCCTTTCCCACAGAATTCAGTTTCAACAACCACTCATGAAAATAACCCTGCTCACCCTGCTCGCGCTGCCATTCGTGGCTTGCACCGTCCTCGCGCTCGATCCCCACATCGAGGCCGTCACCCGCATCGTCGAGAGCGCACATGGCAAAGTGGAGAAGACCGAGGACGGCCAGAGCCTGAAGCTCGTGGACCTCGCGGTGCCGAACACCGGCCCGCACGACAAGCGCGCGAACGATCCATATGACGCCGCGTTCTTCGAGCACCTCGGCCATGTCACCGCGCTGGAGTCGCTGAATGTGATTTCGACGAAGTTCAACGACGACTGGATGCCGCCCATCGCAAAGCTCACCAACCTCAGGACGCTGCGCTTCACGAACAACGGCAAGCTCTCGGACGCAGGCATGGAGCAGCTCGCGGGGTTGAAAAATCTGGAGCAGTTCTCGTTCGTCGGCACGCAGATCACGGGGAAGGCCTACGCGAAGTTCGAAGGCTTCACGAAGCTCGTCAAAGTGAGCCATCGCGGAAGCAGCATTGATGACGAGGGGCTGAAGCAGCTCTGCGATCACCTGCCGAACCTCGAAAGCATCAGCCTCGCGCACGCGAAGTTCACCGACGCCGGAGCCGTGCATCTCGCGAAGCTCACACACCTCAAGGGCCTCGAACTCGGCGCACACGCCACGCCGGCCGCGCTGAAAAATCTCGCCAAGCTTCCGCTCGAATATCTCCAGCTCGGCGAAGGCTTCGACTCCCCGGAGTGCATCCCGCTCATCAAGGCGATCCCCACTTTGACCCGTGTGACTTTTACGAATGCGAAGGCGTTCACCGCTGCCGACCTGAAGCTCGTCGCAGGCATGGGCAAACTGGAGAGCCTGGAGTTCAGCGCCCTCGAACCCACCGACGAACGCGTGCAGCAGTTGCAGGCGTTTTCATCTCTCAAGACTCTGCGTCTCGTGGGCCGCCCGAAGCCGTATGCGCCGGAAACGCAGGCAAAAATCAAGGCGCTGCTGCCGAAGGTGGAGCTGAAGTTCGACTGAGCGCCCTCCGAACGTAAAGGCGACGTCTGCGAAGGTCGCGGGACTTTGCGCAGATGGCGCAGCCGTTGAGCATCATTTCCCAACCGGCTTTGGCGTGATCGTCACTTCGTCGTCCGGCAGCGCCTTGATCGTCGCGTCCACGCCCTTCAAGTGCTTGTCGAAGAAAGTATCTTGCAGCTTTCGTACGGCTGGAAGATTGAACGCGGGGCCACCGTGACCGGCGTCTGGGAGGCGCTGAAGCGTGACGTCAACGCCGGCATTTTTCAAAAGATCGGTCAGTTCCTCGCTCTGCGCGAAGGGAACGAGGGTGTCGTGATCGCCGTGCAAAATGAGGAACGGCGGATTGTCCTTGCTCACGTAGTGCGTCGGGCTGACGGCGTCGCATTTCTCCCTGTCTTCGCCGAGCTTCGCGGCGATCAGCTTGGAATAGGGATCGCCATTGTTCCATTTGAAAATGCTCTTCGCGTTTTTGTCTTCATTGGCCTGCGTGATGACGGTGTAGAAATCGGCCGGGCCAAAAAGATCGCAGACGGCCTGGACCCGGTCGGACTGGTCTTCATTGCCGCCGATGGGCGGGAATGCCTTCTTGCCACCGCTGGTGCCGAGCAGCGCCACGAGATGCCCGCCGGCGGACGCCCCGCCGATGCCGATGTGGCTCGGATCAATGTTGTATTTCTTGGCGTTGGCGCGGAGCCAGCGGATGGCAGCCTGGCAATCCTGCGCCTGCGCCGGGAAGATGGCCTTCTGGCTGAAGCGATACTCGATGCTGGCGAAGACATACCCGCGCGCGATTTGGCCGATGTAAGTGCGTTCCGATTTACTCCCTCCGCTCCAGCCCCCGCCGTGAATCCAGACCAGGAGCGGCTGCGGCTTTTCCGCCGGCTGCTCGGGAAAATAGATGTCCAACGCCTGCGCCGGATCACCGTCGGGCACATATTGAATGTTGAACTCCGCTTTGACGCCCGCCGGAAGCGACTGCGGTTTCGGTGCCGGCTTGACGGCGGGATCAGCGGTGGCGACCGCTGCGGAACAAACAAGTGCGAGAAGAAACGGGACGAGACGAATGTTGCGCATGGAGGACTTCAGGTGAGTGATAAGTGGGAGGTCTGCGAGCGTGCCGATCCGTTTCGCTTTGCCAAGTTCTTTGGCGGTGGATTTAGACCGCCCCGGCTTGATATGGGGTTGATTGGTTTGGAAAACTCGGTTGTCGAGTTCCCGCGCCATGAATCACCCCCCGGCTTCTCTATTCCGAGACAAAATCGAGAATCAAAGAGGTCACGGACGAACACAGCTTCGGATGGGCAATCTTCAAAATGCCACCGACGCCAAACCGGCGCCCGGAAATCGTTGCAAAGAGCGGGCGCTGCGCCGCACTCTCCCGGAGAATTCGAGACAACCATGAATAGGACAATCCACGCAGCACTGGCGCTTCTTCTGACGATCGCGCCGCCTCTTTTTTCCAATGAGAACGATTGGAATGCGGACACCGCCCCGACAAACAAGGCTGGGAAATCCGACGACCTGCTGATTGACGGCCGGCCTGTCGAAGTCTTTCAGCACGGCGTGCGACCGGAGTGGGGATACGCGAAGCCGCAGCAGGACACATTCATTGTGGTTCATCCCAAGAACGACCGCAAGAATGCGCCGCTGTATGTCGTCCTGCATTCCGCGGGACACGATGTGATCTCGTGCCTGAAATGCACGCGCACCGTCGGCAACCACGACATCTATCGCTCGCCGGATGATTTCTACGCGCTGTATCTCGACTGCCGCGCCAACAAGGGCGACTGGTGGTGGGGTGGGATGCATCTGGGTGACGCGGGATTGATCCAACGAAATTCCGGAGGCGATCCGACTCCGGCGGAAAAGCGTGTAATGGATTCGATCAGATGGGTCATCGCTAAGTATGGGATTGATCCGAATCGCGTTTATCTCTGCGGCAACTCGATGGGTGGCAGCGGCACGCTCGGAATCGGCCTGCGCAACGGCGATATTTTCGCCGCGATCAAGGCGAATGTCCCCGCCGGTATCGAACATGTCTCCAATCGCATGTACTTTCCGCCGATGTCAGTTCCGGAGAATGTCAAACTTCCCGATCCGCCGGTTGCAATAGACTATTCCGGGCAGAATGACGGCTGGTCGAACGGACACGACCGCTTCGTGAAGGCGATGAACGACCGGAAGTATGCGCTCTATTTTTATTGGGGGCCGTTTGGCCATGCCAACAACAGCGCCGCGATCGAGAAGGTGAACGATCTGATCAATTCCTTTGACTGGCTAAGTGTGAAAAAGAATGAGGCCTATCCCGTTTTCACCAACGCGTCCGGCAATGACAAGATTCCATGGCCTGACGATTTGAAGAGCAAGTCACCCGGACAGAACAATGCCTTCTTCCGGTGGAAAAATATTGCTGATGCAAAAGGCCGGGTTGAAATGTCCCTCTTCCTGACAACCCCTGCGGCGCTAAAGACGGCGTTTGAAATACCCAAGGAAGCAAACGCGGACGTGTCGCTGCGCAGAATTCAGCACGCGAATTTCGCACCCGGCGAGCCTTTCAAATGGACATTCGGAAGCGCGCACGGCGAAGGCAAGGCCGGTGCTGGCGGACTCATCACGATTCCCGCGCTAAAGATCACTTCCGAGCCGACGACATTGACGGTCAGCCAATAGCGCGAAAATCGGGTTCGCTCCTGTTTCAGGCTCACACCAGCTCGAAACCGGGGATCGTCCCGTTGCTCGTGCCGAAGGCATTCACGTCCGCGCCGAGGCGGCGGAGGAACTGCACGTAGAGATTCGAGAGCGGCGGATTTTTCTGCGGATCAAAGGCGAGATGCTGCCCGTGCCGGAAGCCGCCGCCTGCGACGATGACGGGCATGTTCTTGTTGTCGTGGCTGCTCGCGTTGCCGAGGTTGCTGCCAAACATCACGATGGTGCGGTCGAGGAGCGTGCCGCCTTCCTCGCGCGTGCCTTTCAGCTTCGCGAGCAGTTCGCCGAAGAGCTGCATCTGTTGGATCTCGAGGACCTTCAGCTCGGCGAGCTTCGCGGGAATCCTGGCCGTGATGCGAGAGCACGTGCCAGTCGCTGCTCACGCCGGGGATGATGGGCACGGCGTTGAGGCCGTTCAGTGCAAACGTGATGAAGCGCGTCGAGTCCGTCTGGAGTGCGAGGTGCATAAGATCGATCATCAGCCGCACACGCGCGGGCACTTCGACTGCGCTCGCGATGTCCACGGGCGGCTTCGCGTCCACCTTTGGCTTTGGCCGGCGCGACCAGTCCTGCGCCTTCACCATGCGCAGCTCGACCTCGCGGACGGACGTGAAATATTCGTCGAGCTTGTCGCGATCATTTTTCCCGAGGCCGCGCTGGAAGTCCTTCGCCTCGCCGAGCACCGTGTCCATGATGCTCTCGCCCTGCTTGAGGCGCTGCACCTGCGCGCCGATCTCGGTCGCCGTGCCGTCCATAAACATGCTTTTGAAAACGCGCGATGGCCTTTCCTCCGGCGGAATCGGCACGCCGCCGCGCGTGTAGGATAGCCCGCGGTTCGACGACGACGAGAGCGCAAGCGAGGCAAACCGCGTGTCCGGCACGAGCTTCTCGATGGCGAATTGATCGAGCGAGATGGTGTTCTTGAAATTGTCCGCACGCGGGCGCGGCGCGGCCGTGAGGTAGCTCCGTTCCGCCGAATGTCCGCCATCCACCTCGGGATGCGAGAGGCCGGAGAAGACGGTGAATTCGTTGCGAAAATCCTGAATGGCTTCGAGGTAAGGTGTCAGCTTGTAATTCTTGCCGGACTGCTCCGGGAACAAATTCGGCGTGTGCAGGCCGAGCGTGGTGTTGATGCAAATCATCCGGCGCGGCGGCGCGGTGGCGGCCTGTGCGCGCAGCGGGATCATCGCTTCCAAGAAAGGCAGGGCGAGAGTGATGCCTGCACCACGGAGAAATGTGCGGCGGGAGACGCGATGGGGAGTGCTCATGGGCGACAGGAGGTTGCCGCGTAAAGCGGAATTCCGAAATCCCTCTGATCCGCTGAAAGTGACTGGCACGCTTTTCGCCAGACCTCATTTCGAGGCACTGGGAAACTCGGCTTCGGTGAGCCCGCGAGCTCCGCCCGACGCGACCGCATCAATCCTCTGCCCGCCTTCGGCAATGCCGGCCATCATCGTCGCTGTCTCTTCTTCCAGCGGGAATCGCCGCAATTCTGCCTGCTCCGCGAGCGATAACTTGTGAATGGCCTCCTGGATTTCAGCGAGCGTGCTCATGCTGGGAAAATCGCACGCCTTCCGGTGAAGGCTCAAGCGTCGTGCGGATACGAACAATCCGACTAATCAGTCCGTCCCGGTTCCCCGGCTTGTGCCCACACGCCGTTCCGGCTAATCAAAGACGAGGGTTCCAAGCGAGGTAGGATGCCAATTGAGCAATTCGTCGGCACCGTAGCTGTTCCGGGTGTAGATCATTCGCACGATGTTAAAGGCCAAATCGGGCGAGTGGCTATAGTCGTAGCCGGGCCCTTTAAGCGGCAATGAGGCTTCAATCACGAAGCGATGCGCCGACTCGTCGAGCCGGACGGCGCACTGGACCCCTTCGCGATTGTCCTTCGCTTTGAAGAACCCCCGGAACGCGCCCAAGGCGTTGATGTCATACTGGCAGGTTTCGGCTCGCGGGGTTTGCGGATCGCGCGAGCCGAAGACCACTTCCACACCGCTCTCGCGCCAGATGTGCGTGCCGGCGAGCGTGTCGCTCGGCGTTTGCGCCCAGATTGGGCCGACCTGATCGCAGGTGATCCCCACGAGCAGTTGATCGCCCACGCGGAGGAGCTTCGCGCGCGTGACGTGCTTCGACGGCAGGATGATGCTGCGAATCGAAAAGCCTTCGAGGTTGGCGGCTTTCTCCCACACGGCGTCGTCGAGGATGCCGTCGAGCTTCGGCATGGAGGCGACGCGCGGCACGTGGACGGTTTTGTCCAGCAATTGCTCGAAGAATCGCACGCGCTCGGGGCGCGATTTTGAAGGCAGGTTCGCGTGCAGAATCTCGACCGCCTTAGTTCGCAGCGCGGCAACCCTGGCCGGTCCCGGCAGCGAGTTACCGACGGCCTCCCGGGCCTGTTGCCCGATTGCGTCCAGCAATGAGCCGATGCCCTTGCTGTAATGGGCGACGACCGTTGTCAGATAGTCCAGACGCATCTCCAGTTCACCGGTGGCTGGCGGGATGTTGCGCTCTTTCTCGTAATAGCGAACCGCCTCCGCGATGGTGCTCCCGTCGTCGTTCAAATAGTAAGCCAGTTGCAGGCCACTAATACCCGGCCCGGTCGCGGCGCGATCTAATTGATAGGGCGTGTGCGTGGCTAGGGCGAAAAGCTCGTGAGCGCGGAAATGCCTCATAACCTGGCCCAGGCGCTCCTGCACCTGCGGGTCGGCCTTGGTAAGTGCGAGCGCCTCTTCGAGGGTCTTGCGCTGCCATGCAACCTCCTCGGCGCTATAAAGAGTCGGCTCTTCACGAGGCATGTCACTTAAGCGCGCCAGATGCTGTAGCGCCGTCGCTTGTTTGGTTTCAAAATGCTGGTGCAAGGCCAGCATTTGCGCGGCCCCCACGCCAAACATGTCGGTGCAATACTGCTTCCAGAGCTGCTTGACGTCGAGGTAAGGATCGGACGTCAGCCGCATCAAAATCCAGTAATAAGCCCCGTCCAAATAGAAATTCTGCTCGGGCGAGTATTCGTAGTAAGCGCCCATGCAGCGATGCTCGGCAGCCCATTGGAGAAAGCGCCCGACGAACGGCAGGTCGTTGCGCGGAGTCACGCCCGCAAAGCGCCAATCATGGAAAAACCAGCCCGCGCCGGCATTGGAGAATTCCATGATCGCCGCCTGCTGGGCTTTGGCATAGTCCGGATTTTGCAACATATAAGTCTTGAGGACTACTTTCACGGCGACATTTGGCTCAAAGGCAATGCCGACCGGCGACGTTTTGGCGTTCACATAGGAAAAGCAGGTGAGGTATAGGTCGGGAAATTCCTTGCGGCTGCGTTTGGCCACTTCATTGACGAAGTGGAAGTAGAGATTGCTATAGGAGCCGTGCTCTTTCACCGAGGCCTGGCACTCAGGGCACTGGCAGTCGAATGGGATATCCATCATGCCAAAGGGGACATAAGTCATCGTCGGCCGGATTCGCTTCTGCTCGCGGATATAGTCCATCGCCAGTTCGGGAAGTGCCGTGGCCGAGAGACAGGGATTCCATATCTTCGTCCCGATGCTCAGCGGCACGCGCCGTTCGCCGCCGCGTAATTCGTAAATCTCAGGATGCGTCGCGCCGTATTTCTCCGGGGGAAAGATGTTCGCCAAATTGTGATTGCACTGCAGGGTCATGCGCAAGCCGTTCTGATTCATGCCCAGCCATTCGCGATGGGCTTCCCAATACGGCGCGAAGAAGCTGGTCCTGAAATATTGTTTGCGAAAAAGTTCGAGAGTGCCGACCTCGAAAACGCCCTGTTTCGGCCGGCTGTGCCAAAGCTCGGATGGCGCGTAAAAACGAATTCCCGCCGCGACGGCGAGAAACTCGGAGGCCGCGGTCGTCGTGCCGGTCTGACCGTCGAACGGATTGCCTGCGATGATAATGACGTTGCCGCGGCGGCTCAGCAGAATCGCGCCGGGGTTTTCGTCCAGTTTTTTCCGATCTTCCGCGGTCAGAAAGCGGGTCCCGCCGACGGCCAGCACGACCTTGCTCTCGGGGAGCGCCGTCGCGGGCTTGTCGGCGAGCAGGGGAAAGTTGGGCGACAAAGCCCGGTCAATCTTCGCCGCGGGCACATAAGGGAGCGCGGCCTCGGTGCTGACGCAGCCGAGAATCAGATAGTATTGGAGCACACGCCCCGCGTGATTGCTGCCGTCGAGAATCACCGTGTTTTGCGGCGTGATTCGCAGCGGCGCGTCCGTCGCCAGAGCCGAACCCGGCCAGACCAGAGCGAGCAGTAGAAGCAATCCCGACAGTAGGCTGAGAAGCGGCGCGGGCGCGCTGGCAGCGGCGTGGTTGGCATTTGTCATATAGTAGAGATACCAGCCCAGTCTTGAATCAGCCAGCGAGCGCGCACCAGACGTTTCGGGACCGCCCCGGAGCAGAGTTCGAGGCGGGCAGGGCGGCGAGGGAGTTTGTTCGCGGTGTCCTAGCTGGGGAAGAAGGTCACGGTCTTGATGCGCTGGGCATTGGCATTTGGGGCGGTAATCCGGCGGAACACGGATTCGATCATCGCGCCTTCGGCGGGCGGCTCGGTTCCCGTGGAGCAGCCCTGCTAAAGTGGCGCTTCATGACATCGCGCAAGGGTTCCGCGTTTGGCCGGAAATTTACCTGGCCTGTGGCGGTGGCGCGCAGCGGTGAAGCGCATTCGTAAAAGAGGAAACTGTCGTAGCCGCCCCGCTTGCCCCACTCGATGAAGCGCTCGACAGGCACTGCGCATCCGACGGGAGAATCGCCGAGGTGATTTGCATGATTCCCTTTGCTTCGGTCCTCGAAAAAATTGTTGCAGTAGGGCGCGAAGGTCACCGGCACGCCCTTGCTGTGCGCCAGCGCGAGAATTTCCCGCGCGAAACTCGATCCCGGCCATGATCCTTTCGCCGTCACGCGATCGCACAGCCCTTCCTCGATCCAACTCCGCCAATCGCAGACCATGTTCATCGCGCCCCCGGTTCCGGACGCCCCATCGAAATAGTCATCAATGTGAACCGTGAGTTTTTTGCCCCGCGCACGCACCACTTTCGAAGCCTCGCGGATGAATTGCGTCCAGCCGTCGCCGCGAATGCGCCGCCATTGGCCGTAATCGAAATCGTCGGTTTCCCAAATATCGATCCCGGTGCGTTTGAGCATTTCGTTTCGCACGGGTTCCTCGAATCCGTATTCGATCCACGCGAAATCGGAATGATGATGGCCGGGCCGGATGTCTATCCCGTCCGCACCCGCGTCGAGCATCGCATTCACCCACCTCATCCACAGCACGCGCGTCTCGGGAAAGGACGGCGACATCGCCGCGAGCGGCCCGCGATCTTTTCCCCTCGCAAATGCGATATGGCTGACCGCGCCCCGGTCGAGCGCCAGCGGTGCATTGATCGGATCGCCGCCCGAGCGCAGGTAGGCGCTCGGCGTGCCGGGGTAACGATTAAACTCGAATCCGCGCTGCAGGTCGCCGGGCTTGGCTGCGCTGATGGGAAGCGGCGTTTGGAGCGGTGCGCCGCGCGGAAGCAGGCCGTAGGTGAAATGCGTTTCCTCGCCATTCTCCCCGTGGAGATGCACGAGATCGCACAGGCGATTGGAAAACGAGCGGGCACTCCCCTCGACTTTGATGGCGAAGAATGGCTCGCGAATTTCGAGCTTCGCAAATCGGAAGACACGCGCACGCCGCTTTTGCCCGGTCGGCCTGGGGCCGGAGGGCGTGCTCGCGTAGATGGGATATTCTTCCACCAATTCCAGCCGCTCGGCCGGCCCGTCGTATGCGCGGAAAGTCTCGTTGTCGTCGGAGACAAGGAACGTGATGTCCGCCGGTGAAATCTCCGCCTTGGACTCGTCGTCCTTGACCAAATCCAGCCGGGTCCAAACCGCGTTCTTCGCAGCGCCATGCGCCGAAGGCTTGCGCGCCATGATGAGATGCTGATTTTCCGCAGCGAGGTGCGTGGCCCACCAGGCGGTGCCGCCGATTCGCTCAATGCGGCCCGCTTTCTTCGCGAGGTCGGATTTCGGCGGAAAACTGAAGCCATGAATCGCCATCTCGTATGGCTTCAAAATCCCGACCAACTCGATGCCGTGCTTGTGGGCGTGCTCCACGGCAGCGGTGAAAATATCACCGGCGTTGCGAAAAGTTTCCCGCCCATGTTCCCCCGTGCCGTAGGGAGCGGAGTCGAAAAAACCATCAGCCTCACGCCCGAGATCGATCCACGAGACTGTTTTTGCACCCCACGTTTTCAGTTCGGCGAACAACGCGTCGAAGGTCTCGTGCGTCCATGCACACGCCATCAGGTCGTCGTTAAAATCCACGGTCACTTCGAGGGGATGCCCTTTTTCGATGGCGTGCGGCGCCTCCGTAATCTGTGCGAGTGGCTCTCCAAACGCCGCGATGCGCTTCACCACGCAACCGCGGAAACTCGCATGGAGATTTCCCGCGCGGGCAGATTTCCGAAGATTGCGCGCGGTGATGAGCACCTCGCCATTCACGCTGGCGGTCATCGTTTCGCCCGTCCACTCGAAGACGATTTTTGCGGTGCCCTTCTCGATGGGGACGCGCCGGCTGCTTTGCTCGATGACGAATCCGCCGTCGCTGGCGCTGTGACGCGCACCCGGTGTGTTGCTCAAATCCAGCACGAGCGAGGTCCGCCCGTCGGCGCGGCAGAGTGCTGTCGCCGAGGGGCCGATGTCCGCGAGATCCACTTCGAGCCGCAGGACATTCCACGCATCGTGCGGCAGCGGCAGGATCGCTCCGTCCGCGTTGCGGCAATCCCATGCGCCGGGAGAAAATTTTCCCGCCGGAAGATCGGAATACCAACCGTGCGGCAGCCCCTTCGCTTGAAAAGTCTCGCTCCAGATTGCGGTCATTCCGCGTGCGGCAGGCCGGTAGTTTCCGATGGCGGCGGGCGCTTGCGCGCTCTTTTCCACTCGCCGAAGATCTTCGCCCCATCCCGCCGGGATGAACGCGGACGCGAAGAACAATGCGCAGGAAAGTTTTTGGACGATGGACACGTTTGGCGAATGATTTTGTCGGAAGTTTCGGCCAGGCGGCGAAGGTCAGAACTGACGCCGGACGCTGGGATGCATCTGCCGTGGATGATTCCGAAGATGAGAAGAATTCGGCTCGCTCAGGCTCACGACGGCGAGCGTATGGGCACCAAAATTCCGGTCAAGTGTGCGGTCCTGCCCTGTCAGGGCTGACGCATCAAAATATCCGGCAGTGCGAGCGATGGTTTTCCGGGTAGGGCGGGTGTTTCACCCGCCGCGCCGGGGATTCTACCCGGCGGGCCGGATGGAGGACGGGCGTCGTTTGCGAACTCACGTCCAGCGACATCCGATGTTCCGGGTAGGATACCCGGAACGGCGGGTAAAATACCCGCCCTACCCGCACACCGCACACTCCTGGTTCAGGATTCCTGTTGACCCTGCGCGGTTGAATTTGAAATCCATGCGGGACCATGAAGTGTTTTTTGAACAAGACGCGCGCCGCCAAAATTTTTGCCTCCGGAATGTTCGCGCTTTGCGCGGTGCTGGTTCCCGGCTTATGCGCCGCGGCGGCTCCCGCGAAAGCAGCGTCGGTCGTGGTGATCAAGGACGGAAAATCGCGCGCCGTGATTGTCGTGGCGCCGGAGTTAATCCCGGAAGAAGAACCCGCGAAAGGCAAAGCGGTGAAGAAGCCAAAGCTAACTGCGGAGGAATTAGACGCTCTGCGGAAGCTGCGCTTTGTGCGCGATTCGGTGGATGATTTGGCGATGTATCTCGAAAAGATGTCGGGCGCGAAGATCGAAATCGTCGCGGCACCGCTGGCGGCTGGAGACAGGCGATTGCCGATTTATGTCGGCGACACCGCTGTGCAAAAATTTGGGCCGATGACATTGAAAGACCCGGCGAGCCAGGGCTTCCGCGTCGTCGTGGCGAATGATGGCATCGGCCTGATGGGTGAGAACTATCAGTCCACGTCGTTCGCCATTTATGAAATGCTGGAGCGGTTGGGCTGCCGCTGGATGATGCCGAGCGATCTGGGCGAAGTGATCCCGGAACAAAAAACCATCACGATGCCCATCGGGGATGTTTCCAGCGCGCCGGGAACGCTGGGGCGTTTCCTGTGGCATCTCGATCCGGTTTATCTGCGCCGCATTCGCAATGGCGGCAGCGGTGTCTCCGCCGGACACGCCTTGGAAAATCATTCAAAGGGCACCGGCGACTATGGCTATCTCACGCTCAAGCAACTCGAGGAACATCCCGACTGGAATGCGATGTTCAACGGCAAGCGCAGCGTGAACGGGCGCTTCTGCTGGGGGAACACGGAGGTCTCGGATGCCGTTGCGGATTCGATTATCGCCCGACTCCACGCGAGTCATTCCTCGCACGTTTCACTTTCGCCGCAGGACGGCTCGAACTTTTGCGAATGCGAAAAATGCAAGGCGCTCGATACCGGCGATTTTGATCCGGTGATGAACACGATGTCCATCACCGACCGGTTCGTGAATTTTTGCAACCGCATCGCGACGCGCGTGACCAAGACGCATCCCGATGTGCAGTTCGGATTCCTGGCCTACGTGCAATTCACGCAGGCACCCGTGCGCGAGAAGCTGCATCCGAATCTTGCGGTGCAACTCGCCCCCATCAATTACTGCCGCGCACACGCGATGACGGACGATTGCGTGTCGCGCCAGAGGATGCGGAAAATCGTGGAGGATTGGGGCAAGGCCACGTCGAAGATTTCCTACTACCAGTACATGTTCAATTTGGCGGAATACACGGCGCCTTACCCGATGATGCACCAGATGAGCGTGGAGCAGCCGATCATCTACGCGAACAACGTGAAGTATTGGCAGCCCGAAGGCATGACGAATCTCGACCAGATTCTGCCCGGCCATTATATTTCCAATCGCATGGCGTGGAATCCGAAGGCGAACCCCGCCGAAATTCTCGACGAGTTCTTCATCGGCTTCTATGGCGCGGCGTCGCAGACGATGCGGAAGTATTGGACGCTGTGGGATGATGCGTGGACAAAGGTGGACGAACACGCGGGCGCAAACTGGGCGTATCCGCGGCGATTCACGCCGGAATTCATGAAGGCCGCGCGCGCCGCGATGGACGAGGCGACTGCAGCGGCGAAGACTCCGCTGGTCGCGCGGCGCGTCAAGTTGCAGGACGAATCGCTGCGCCAGATGGAGTTGTTCATGTCGCTGCGCTGGGATTTGAACGAGGGCCGCCTGGAGACTCTGGGGACGAAGAGCAAGCAATGGCTCGCGCGCCAGATCGAGCTGGGCAGCGAATACCAAGCGCAGGGTGCTTTTAGCAAAATCCGATGGACGCCTCACACGGCCGGGGGCCACTGGTTCGTCCACTACATGCAGCCGCCGTATCTCGACGCCGGCCGCATTTCCGAAACGAACAACTGGATCTCGCCCCCGCTACGCAACTGGAAATACGCGCAGGACAAACCCAAGACCGGCGAGGAGCAGGGCTGGCACAAGGCGGACTTCGACGACGCGACTTGGAAGACGACCGATGTCGGAATCGAGACGTGGAACACGCTTGGGCTGCAAGATTTCTACGGGCCAGTCTGGTATCGCATGAGTGTCCCGGTCAAAGCGATCCCCGCTGGCAAAAAGACGTTCCTGTGGATTCCCGCCACCGACGGCCAGGCGCGGGTGTTCGTCAATGGCCAGGCCATTCCCTACGTCAACGCCAAGGGCGAAACCAAAGACCGCGCGAGCGGCTACGGAGCGCCGTTTTCCTTCGACATTTCCAGTGCCTTGAAACCCGGCGCGCAAAACCAAATCACGATTGAGGGCACGCACATATTCATCAATGAACTGGGCACTGGCGGCTTGCTCGGGCCGACATATTTGTATCAAGAGAAATAGGCTCGACGCGCAAGTGATACGACTTCTCCAGTCACCATGCTGGAAGCGCGCAAGGAGCAGGGGCGCCCTCGCCCCGGGCCGCAAAAACTTGGGGCGAGGGCGCCCCTGCTCCTTGCGCAGCGTGGCCGACCATCACGAAGTCTCACTGTAGAAATCGTATGAGAGGTGCGCGAGCGCACGGTGGGCCTCAGGAGTGTGGGGGGCGATTGGAGCGATTCGCCGCACAGCAGGGTGATATAAGACGAACGGGAGGAATCGTTCAGGCAATAATCTCCCGCACGACGTTACCCTTCACATCGGTCAGCCGGAAATCGCGGCCGCCGTAGCGATAGGTGAGGCGCTCGTGATCGAGGCCGAGTAGGTGCAGCATCGTCGCATGCAGATCGTGAACGTGGATTTTGCCCTCGACCGCTTCATAGCCGAGTTCGTCCGTCGCGCCGAAAACGTGACCGCCCTTCACCCCGCCGCCGGCCATCCACATGCAGAAGCCTTTGTTATTGTGACCGCGGCCATCGGTCGTCGGGTCTTCCGGCGTACGGCCAAATTCGCCGCCCCAGAGCACCAGCGTTTCGCGGAGCAGACCGCGCTGATCGAGATCTTGCAGCAGGCCGGCAATCGGTTTGTCGATCTGGTGGCAATTCCTCTTCATCCCGCCGGTGAGGCCACCGTGAAAGTCCCAGTCGGTGTGCGTAATCTCGATGAATCGAACGCCCGCCTCGGCGAACCGGCGCGCTAGCAGGCATTGTTTGCCAAAGGTCTGCGTCTCGGGTTTGTCCGCGCCATACATTTCCAGCGTCTGCGGATTTTCCGCGCTGAGGTCCATCACCCGCGGCATCTCCCCCTGCATGCGGAAAGCCAGCTCATACGATTCGATGAGCCCTTCCACGCGTGGGTCAGCGGTCCTGGCGAGCAGGTCGCGGTTCATGCTTTGCAGCAAATCAAGCTGCGCGCGCTGGCTGGCCGGCGTGACCCGCGGATTGGTGAGGTCGCCGAGCTTGAGTTCCTTGGGGTGCTGACTCGCATTGCCGAGCATCGTCGCCGAGCACGCCGCGGGCAGGAATGCGCTCGAATAATACCGCGCGCCGCCGAGCGCAGTGAGTGGATTGATGGAGATGAAACCCGGCAGATCCTGATTTTCCGTGCCGAGTCCATACACCGCCCACGCGCCCAGTGAGGGCCGGACGAACTGGAAGCTGCCCGTGTGCAGTTGCTCGAGCGCCTGCGGATGATTCTCGTTCTCCGTGTGCATCCCGCGCAGCACGCAAAGTTTGTCCGCCAGCTTCGCCGTTTCCGGCAGCAGTTCCACGATCTCGGTGCCGCTTTGTCCATGCTTTTGAAAAGCCCAGCGCGAACCGAGCAGATTGCAGTTTTTGTTCCGGCCTTGCTCGCCGTGGCGGGCGGTGAGCGCCGGCTTCGGATCGAATGTCTCCATGTGCGGTGGCCCACCGCGCATGCAGAGGAAGATGACCCGCTTTGCCCGTGCGGGAAAGTGCGGGGCCTTGATCGCGAG
Source organism: Chthoniobacterales bacterium (assembly GCA_038238025.1). Lineage (GTDB taxonomy): Bacteria > Verrucomicrobiota > Verrucomicrobiia > Chthoniobacterales > Chthoniobacteraceae > SXWH01. The sequence continues at coordinate 4,710 of JBBRYC010000053.1, read as the reverse complement.
CGGACCCGCCGAGTCGCGCGCCGCGCTCTCCGATGCGAGCCCGGCGAATGCCATGTAGCCGAAGCCGGCGGACGCGGTGCGCAGCCAGTCGCGACGGGAGAAAGTGGAAGAAGGATTATTCATGGCAGGGACGCGATTTATCTTATCACACGAAACTCCGCGGCGGCAAAAATGCTCTGGCAAAAACTGGTCCAGCGCGCTTCGCGCGGCCCGCTCGCAGGGCGCGCGGTTTTCGAAATTGCAACCGGCAGGAGCACGTCGTTGCCCGCGAGAAATGCCTGCGCGCGGCTCGTCTCTTCGGGAAGTGGGGGACGCGCGAAGGCGAGCAGGTAGAGCCGTGCGATGCGTTCCGCATCCGCGTCGCCGCTGTCAGCAAGCAATCGCCTCGCCGTCTGCGCGGCCTGCTCGATGACCCACGGATTGTTCATCAGATACAGCGACTGCGCGGGCACGATGCTCTCCTCCCGCTGAGCCACGGGACGTTCCGGCGCGGCAAAATCGAACACCTGGAAGATCTCCGGCAGCGCGCCGCGCACGACCGGCAAATAGACGCTGCGATGATTGTCCACGAGGTCCGCCGACGTGAGGAAAGGCTTGAAGGTCGAAAGCTCCGCATCGCGGCGCGAATGATATCGATCCAGGAACTGGCTCGTCGGCGGATTCGGATCGAGCTGTCCGCTCACGGCGAGGATCGCATCGCGCAGTGCCTCCGCCTCCACCGGGCGCGGGCTCATGCGCCACAGAAAAACATTGTCCGGATCGCGCGCGAGATTTTCGGCATTCGCATCGGTGCTGAGCCGATACGTGCGAGTGAGCACGAGTTCGCGGATCAATTGCTTCACCGACCAGCCATGCTCCATGAAACGGACCGCCAGTTCGTCCAGCAGTTCCGGATGCGAAGGCTTCGCGCCATTCACGCCGAAGTCATCCAGCGTCGTCACGAGTGCGCGGCCGAAAAGTTTTTGCCACACGCGGTTCACGAAGACGCGCGCCGTCAGCGGATTGTCGCGGTGTGTGAGCCACTGGGCGAGCTGCCAGCGGCCGCTCTGCTTCGCATCCGGCGCTGGCACATCCGAAAGCGCGATGACTTGCAGCATGCCGCGGGGCACGGGGTTGCCGAGGTTGGTGGTGTCTCCCCGAATGTGAATGCGGCAATCTTCGATCTTCTCGCGATCGCGCGCCGCCATCGTCCAGCCCGGTTCCGGCGGCGCGGCATCCTTCAGCGATTCGACCCCCGCCTCCATCCCGCGGATCTTCACATCCCACTCTTTCATTTCGCCCTCCATCCGCGCGATCTCGGCCGTGAGTTTTTCCTTTTTGGCCGCGGATTTTTCCATCTCCAGTTTGGCGGAGGAAAGGCGGCGCTGCACGCCATAGCGCGTGGACCGGGCGGTGTGGAGGCTCAGGATTTCAGCATCGAGCCGCCGGTAATAATCGAGCGCGGCGGGTGCCAGTTTTTCCGCTTCCGGGCCGATGGGCTGCCATTCCGTGTGCAGATAAGTCGAAGCCTTAATGCCGCGCGGTCCCCATCCATACAGCGGCTGAGTGCTGCGCAAGATGCCGGCGAGCGCGTAGTAATCGGCGGTGGGAATGGGATCGAATTTGTGATCGTGACAGCGCGCACAACCGATGGACAAACCGAGCACGCTCCGGCCGATGACTTCGATTTGCTCATCAATGACATCCATGCGAAAGACCTCCGGCTTGAACTCCTCGAAGGCCTTCGAGCCAAGCGCGAGGAAGGCGGTGGCGATGCGCTGCTCATCCTGCTCCGCTGGATCCTTGGCCGGCATCAAATCCCCGGCGATTTGCTCGCGGACAAACTGATCGTAAGGCTTGTCGCGATTGAACGCTTCGATGACGTAATCGCGATAACGCCACGCGTGATAGTTCATGATGTTGCGGTCGCGCCCGTTGCTGTCGGCATAGCGCGCTGCATCCAGCCAGTGGCGACCCCAGCGCTCGCCAAAACGCGGCGAGGCGAGCAGCCGATCCACGAGAGCTTCGAGGGCTTTTCCTGCCTGCGGCGAAGACAAGGAGAGGGGGAGAGAGGGAGACAAGGAGACTTCGCTCTTGGTGTTTTTCTCCCCCTCTCCCTCTCTCCCCCTCTCCTTGTCTTCCGCCACCTCGCGGACGAATTGCTCCACCTCTTCCGGCGATGGTGGCAACCCGACGAGATCAAAGGTGAGCCGGCGCACCAGGCTGCGCGCATCTGCTTCCGCCACCGGCGCGAGGTGCTGCTCCTCCAGCTTCGCACGCACCAGCCGGTCGATGTCCGTTTTTTCCGCGCTCCGTGTTCCGCGCTCTGCCTTTTGCAGCGTGGGTTTCGGCGCGATGAGGGACCAAAGCTTCCGACCCTCTTCAAGGCTCAGGCCGCGCTTCTTCGCCACCGGCGCTGCTCCGTCGCGAGGATCGGCCGCGCCGTCCTTGATCCACAGTGCGAAGTCCGCGATCACCGCATCGGACAATTTCTCCCCGCGCGGCGGCATGGCCACATCTTCGCTCGCGTGGCGGATCGCTTGGATGACCAGACTCTTCGAAGGATTGCCCGCGATGATCGCCGGCCCGGTGTCGCCGCCGGCGAGCAACCCCTCGCGCGTATCCAGGTAAAGCCCGCCCTTGAGTTTCCCCTTCGCCTTCGCCTCCGCGGAATGACAGCCGTAGCACTTTTCCACGAGCACAGGGCGAATCTTGCTCTCAAAGAACGCCAGCTTTTGGGTGGCGGTTTCACCCGCGCTGATCTCGAGGGCAGGCAGCACACAGAACCACGCCGCGACGCGGAGCAGGGATCGGTTTACGCTGGAGAACAACATGGAGGCAACGGAGGGCAACGGGCAGTTGCTTTACTCGCGGCACGTCACGTTCTTAGCGAACGCCGTCGCATAGCGATGAGACCGAAGGTGGGATGCATTCAAAGCCAAAGCTACTCTCGAAAGCGCAGCGAGAAGAGATCAGCGTCCTCCATCGCGAAACGGAGGCGGACGGGTTTGCCGGCGAATGCGTTCACATCTTCGCCGGCTTTCCATTTCACGAAGCGTGCGATGTCGTCGCCGTAGATTGGCAGGCAGTCATCAAGCGCGAAGCCCGGGAGCGCCTTGCCATCCGCATCCTGCAACTCCACGCGCACCCTGCCCGCGGCGCTGGTGGAGTAATTGATCTCCAGTTTCGTCCCGGTGAACTTGATTGGCTTCGTGATCAGTTCGCCGCCGCTGAGCGGAGCATTGATGGATGCGAAGCCATCGAGCCGCAGCGTGTAGCGGCGTCCGCCGGTGAGAAAGAGCGACATCTCAGTGGCGCTAGTTTGATGGATGCCGATGGCGGCATAGTTCGCGCGGTTCCCCCACTTATCCTTGCTCAGTCCGGGGCGGATGAAGGCCTGCGTGAAGGTGCGGTCGTATTTTGCGCCGCCGCGTGTGGTCATGAAAAGGATGTCGGTGGCCGCGCCGCGCTGATCCATGAACCGCGTGGGCGTGGCGACATAGATGTGCGGCGCGCGGAAGTAGGGCTGCGTGCAATTCGTGTAAAGGTGCTCGTGCGGGAGGTTCGCCTCCATCTCGACGGGATCGGTCCAGTGGATGAAATCCTGTGAGGTCGTGCGCATGATGCGGCGACCGTCTTTGATCATGTTGCGAAAGTAGCACACATAGCACTGCTCGCTCCCGCTCCAGAAGGCGCAGTTCTGCGAGTCGAAATAGTTGCTCCACTCCTCCGGCACGATGGGTTGTTCCTGAAGCTTCTTCCAATGAATGCCGTCGGGAGAAACAAACGCCTTCAGCCCGCCCGGACCATGGCGCTCGCGGATTTCTTGACGCAGCGGGACTGGTGGGTACGAGAGACCGCCGATTGCCTTGTATTTTTGGTCGGGCGGCGTGTCGGGCTTCGTGTCAATGAATGGTGTGAAGTTATGGTTCACGAGGAACTCATCCATGAGCACGATGTTGCCCGCAGGAAAACCCGGGTGCTCGAAAATCCCCAGCTTCGGCAGCGTCCAGTGAATGGCATCCTTGCTCTCCGCATACAGCGTTGCTTCGCCTGCGTGACCAGCCTCCCACCCATGAGTCTTCCGATTGACCTTTGGGTCCTTGTCGCCGCGATAGTAAAATTGAAAGTGCTCTCCGTCTCGCAGCACCGTGGCATAACTTCCCTGCGGGCGCGGCGAATCCACCGGCGGGGCAAGCTGCGGTTCGTGCAACTGAAATGTGACGCCCTGCAGATCGTGAACCAGCCAGCGATCCACGAAAAGTTCCAGCCGCGAGCCAATGTCGCGCACCGCATCGTCCCCAGCGCGGCTACGGGCAGGTGTTGTTAGAAAACCTCCCGCTACCGCGAGTGCCAGCGAAGCCAAACTAGACGCGCCCGCTGCTGTTCCCAGAAAATGACGCCGGGACATCTCCGGATGTGACGGCTGCGATCTGTGATTCGGTTGTTTCATTTTTTCCATGGGAGTTTGTTGAGTCGGAGTTTTGCAATGGGCTGCGACCGTCACCGCGTCTTGAGCGTGGCCTCGATGCATTCCGCCACTTTGCCACCGAGCAAATCGGATCCGATGCCATTGAAGTGGACGTCTTTCGGAAGCTGCGCCTTGTCTAGGTGTGGCGTGATGAACGTGAAGAGATCGTCCACGGCGATGCCGTGCTTCTTCATTAGTCGCGCGGCGGTTTCGTTCTTCTCGAGGAGCGCCTGCGGCGTGGTCGGGCCGTATCCCGTGTC
>JBBRYC010000052.1:0-48092 GCA_038238025.1 Chthoniobacterales bacterium | reverse complement strand
GGCGGCATCATCAGCCGCGGCGGGCAGCAGCTCACCATTCGCGCGGTGAGCCGCGTGACGACGCCGGAGGAAATCGGGAACCTGCCGATCAAGTTCGGCGCGGCGGTGCGTCCGCTGCTCGTAAAGGACGTGGCGGAGGTGACGTTCGGCACCAAGTTCCGCACTGGCGCGGCGACGCTGAACGGCCACGAGACCGTGATCGGCACGACGCTGATGCTCGCGGGTGAGAATAGCCGCGAGGTCGCCATGCGCGTGAAGGAGCGCATCGCGGAAATCCAGACGAAGCTGCCGGACGGCGTGGAGATCGTCGCGCAATACGATCGCTCGGAACTCATTGACCGCACCGTGGGCACGGTGAAGAAAAACCTCTTCGAGGGCGCGGTGCTCGTCGTCGCCGTGCTGCTCGCGCTGCTCGGCAACTGGCGCGCGGCGCTCATCGTCACGGCGGCGATTCCGCTGTCGTTCCTGTTTGCGCTCACGGGCATGTTCAAGGGCGGCATCTCCGGCAATCTGATGAGCCTCGGCGCGGTGGACTTCGGCCTCATCATTGATGGTGCGGTGGTCATCGTGGAAAACATCGTGCGCCAGCTCGGCGAGCGTCAGCACAAGCTCGGACGCGTGCTCACCGGGGAGGAGTGCGCGCATACCGTGCTCTCCGCGAGCAAGCAGGTCGGCTCGCCGATGTTCTTCGGCGTGGTCATCATCACCATCGTCTATATTCCCATCCTCGCGCTCACGGGCATCGAGGGGAAAATGTTTCACCCGATGGCGATCACCGTGATGCTCGCACTCGCGGGCGCGCTGCTCCTGGCGCTCACGCTCATGCCGGTGCTGTGCTCGTTCCTGCTGCGGGGAAAAATTTCCGAGGGCGACAACCTGATCATCCGCGTGACAAAGCGCGCCTACGAGCCTGCGCTGAAACTCGCGCTCAGGATGCGCTGGGTCGTGGCATTCGCGGCCATCCTGCTTTTCGCGGGAACGGTCTGGCTGTTCGGACGCCTTGGCGCCGAGTTTGTGCCGACGCTCGACGAAGGCTCCATCACCTCGATGCTCTACAAGCCCGTGGGCATGAGCATGGAGGAATCGCTGAGGACGGACATCGAGGTGGAGAACATGCTGCTCAAGGAATTTCCCGAGCTGACGCGCATCTTCACGCGCATCGGCACCAGTGCCATCGCCTCCGATCCGATGCCGCCGAACGAGAGCGACGTGTATATTTTCTACAAGCCGATGGACGAATGGCCGAAAACGGCGGGCCGTCCGACGACGAAGGCCGAGCTGCGCGAACACATGGAGAAGGCGCTGAAAAAGGTGAACCCAGACTACAAGATTCTTTTCGCGCAGCCCATCGAGATGCGCTTCAACGAAATGCTCGAAGGGACCAAGGCGCAGCTCGCGGTGAAAATTTTCGGCACCGACTACGACGTGCTCGAAAAACTCGGCACACAGATCAAGGGCATCCTCGAAAAGACGCCCGGCGTCGCGCAGGTGGAATACGAGACCGAGGGCCGCACGCCGCAGCTCCAGATCGAAGTGAAGCGCGACGCGCTCCAGCGCTACTCCATGCAGGCGGGCGAGATGAACAAGGCCGTGAGCGCCGCGCTCGCAGGCGAAGTCGTCGGCACTGCCGTCGAGGGGAACCACCGCCACGACATCGTGGTGCGGATGCCGGAAAATCTCCGCGCCGATGACGAGCAGATCAAAAGGCTCCCGCTGCGCGTGGGCCAGGTCGGGCTCATCCGGCTCGGGCAGGTCGTGGATTTCAAGACCATCGAAGCCGTGGAGCCCATCAACCGCGACGACGGCCAGCGCCGTGCCGCGCTCATGGTGAACCTCAAGGTGCGCGACGTGGAGGGCTACGTCCGCGAGGCGGAGAAGCGCATCCATGAGCAGGTGCAATTGCCGGAGAACTATATCGTCGAGTTCGGCGGGCAGTTCAAAAATCTTCAGGAGGCGCGCACGCGGCTCATGGTCGTCGTGCCCTCCGCGCTCGTGCTCATCTTCATCCTCATCTTCCTCGCCTTCGGAAGTCTGCGGCAGGCGCTCATCATTTATTCCGGCATCCCGCTCGCTGTCACCGGCGGCGTCGCTGCGCTCTGGCTGCGCGACATGCCATTCTCGATCACCGCCGCCGTCGGCTTCATCGCGCTGAGCGGCGTCGCCGTGCTGAACGGCCTCGTGCTCGTGACCTACTTCAACCAGCTCCGCGAATCCGGCCACACCGCACGCGACGCCGTGATCGAAGGCTCGCTCACACGCCTGCGTCCCGTGCTGATGACCGCGCTCGTCGCAAGTCTCGGCTTCGTACCGATGGCGCTGGCGACCGGCGCTGGCGCGGAAGTGCAGCGCCCGCTCGCGACCGTGGTCATCGGCGGCATCCTCAGCTCCACGCTGCTCACGCTCATCGTCCTGCCGGTGCTCTACTACTGGTTTGAAAATCGCGGAAGCAAAGGCAGAGCGCCTGCCACACCACCGAAGCATGATTCCATCGCGACTGTCTGAAAGTGTGTTCCGATATTTCATTTCCAGCCGTGAAAGCCCGAGGATTTAACGCAGAGGCGCAGAGGGAGGATGGAGAGGTTTGCAGAGGGGAAATCAGGAAAATCCCTCCGCGCAACTCTCGCTTCACCTCTGCGCCTCTGCGTTCAAAAGGAACTTCCATTACACACTCCATTCCATGCCGCTCTATATCCTGAAAATCCTCGTCTCCGCCGCCGTCTTCACGCTCATCACCGAGCTGGCGAAGCGGCACACCGCGCTCGCCGCGCTCATCACCGCGCTGCCGCTCACCACGCTGCTCGTGCTGTTCTGGCGGCAGCATCAGGAACACGCGACCGCCGCGCAGCATGCCGACTTCCTCAGCCTCACGCTCTGGTATGTGCTGCCGTCGCTCGCGCTCTTCATCGCGATGCCCTGGCTGCTTCGCCACGGCTGGGGCTTCTACCCGTCGCTGCTCGCCAGCTCCGCGCTGACGGTCGGGCTCTACGCGATCGAAGTGCGCGTGCTCGGGGCTTTCGGGATCAAGCTGTGATATCCAGATGATGATCTCTTTCGCCACGGATTACGAAGGGAGCGCCGTGATCCGTTTTCCAAGGAGCTTCACGAGCGCTGGGTGAAAACACGGTTTGCACGACTGTCCCAATCCGCGACGATGCGCGCTATTCCTCCTAACACCGATGGCCATGCCCGCCCGCCCCAGACTCGCCCACACCCGCCGCACCACGGGGATCGCCGGATTCCTCGCCGTGCTGCTCGCGATGGTGTCCGGCGCGTTCGCGTGCAGCATCCCCGTCTTCCGCTACGCGCTCGATCGCTGGCAGGCGGATCCGTTCGCGCTGGAGATCTCCGCGACCGATGCGAAGGACGAGGCCGTCGCGCGTTTCCTCCGCAACCTCACCGACTCCTCGCCGATGAATCTCGCGCCCTCGCGCTTGCAGGAGGAAGGCCCGTCGAGGCTCACATTCCCCCACGCCGCACACGACGCCACGCCCGCGTGGAGCGGCAAGCTCGACGCCGCAACGCTGCCGCGCATCACGGATTCCCCGGCGCGCGCGGAGATCGTGAAGCGCATCCTCGCGGGCGAATCCGCCGTGTGGGTGCTTGTCGAGAGCGGGCAGAAAAATGCCGACGATCGCGCGGCGGCCACGCTCGATAAACGGCTGCGCTACCTCGAACAGGTCGCGCAGGTTCCCGCGATCGATCCGAGCGACCCGACGAGCAAGCTCGGCCCCGGCCCCGCGCTGCGCGTGAAATTTTCCGTGCTGCGGATCAAGAGCGGCGACGAGGCCGAGAAACAATTCACCGCGATGCTCGTCGGGCCGAACGGCACCATTGAAAACGCGAACGGCCCGTGGCTCGCGCTCGTCTTCGGACGCGGCCGCGTGCTCGGCGCGTGGTCCGCGGAGGGCTTCGGCGACGAGCAGATTGATGAGGCGTCGCTCTTCCTCCTCGCCGCGTGCTCGTGCGAAGTGAAGCGCATGAACCCCGGCTGGGATCTGCTGCTGAACGCCGACTGGACCGAATCGCTGCGCGCCATCGGCTACCCCGAGCCGCCGCCCGCCGAATTGCAAAAGCCGAAAGTCGCCGCAGCGGAACCGGAAGCCGCGAAGCCCGAGGCCGCGAAGCCGGAGACCGTCACCATCGCCGCAGCGCCGCCCGCGCCGGCATCGCGGCAGTTTGGATTTTCACCCGCGGCCATCGCCGCCGCCGTCCTGCTTGTGCTTGGCATCGCCCTCGCATTGCGCACATTCACTAGCAAGCCGTGAAAAAACTCGCCGCCACTCTGCTCCTGCTCGCCGCGCTCCTCGGCGGCGCGGCGCTGTGGCAGCACCGGCGCGCATCGCGTCCGAGCATGGCAGTGCTCACGGTGTATTGCGCCGCGGGATTGAAAGTGCCCGTCGAGGCCGCGGCGCAGCAGTATCAGCGCGAGTCGGGCGCGCAGGTGCATCTGCAATACGGCGGCAGCGGCACGCTCCTCAGCCAGCTCCGCGTCGCGAAGACGGGCGACATCTTCATCGCCGCCGACGATGGCGTGGTCGGCGACGCGCGGAAGAACGGCGTGATCCGGGAAGTCCTTCCACTCGCGAAGCAGAAGCCCGTGATCGGCGTGCGCGCCGGGAACCCGAAGAACATCCGCACCATCGCCGACCTGCTGCGCGACGATGTGAAACTCGCGCTGGCGAATCCCGAGGCTGCGAGCATCTCGCGCGTCGCGCGCACCGTGCTCGGAGACACCTGGCCGAAGCTCGCTGCACGCGCCGCCGTGATGAAACCGAGCGTCACTGAGATCGCCGCCGACCTTTCTCTCGGCACCGTGGACGCAGCGATCGTGTGGGACTCCGTCATCGCGCAGTTCAAAGTCGAGGCCGTCGAAGTGCCCGAGTTCTCGAAGCGCAGCGAGAATGCCTCCGCGTGCGTCACGGAATTCTGCACGCAGCCCGCCGCCGCGCTCCATTTTGCGCGCTACCTCGCAGCGCCGGAAAAGGGCGGCGCGATTTTCAGGGCGAACGGCTTCACGCCCGCGGGCGGCGACGCGTGGGCCAACAAGCCCGAGCTGATCCTTTACAGCGGCGGCGTGAACCGGCCCGCGATCGAGGGCCTGCTGCGGCAGTTCGCCGAGCGCGAGGGTGTGACGGTCACCACCGTCTTCAACGGCTGCGGCATCCTCTGCGCTTCGATGAAAACGATGGGCGGTGCGGACAATCCGAAATTTCCCGACGCCTACTACGCGTGCGATCTCTGCTTCGTCCCGCCGGTCGCGGATCTTTTCCCCGAAGCCGTCATCCTCACGCAGACGGACATCGGCATCGTCGTGAAAAAAGGAAACCCGCGCGGCGTGAAGACACTCGCCGATCTCGCGCAGCCGAATCTCAAGGTCGGCCTCTGCAACGCCGAGCAGAGCACGCTCGGCTACATGACGCGCGGCATGCTGAAATCCTCCGGCCTCAACGACAGCGTCCGCAAAAACGTCGTCGTCGAGACCCCGACTGCCGACCTGCTCGTCACGCAGCTCCGCGCCGGTGCTCTCGATGCGGCCATCGTCTATCGCGTGAACACGATGGCCGGCGCGGGCGACAGCGTGGATTTTCTCCCCATCCAGCACGAGGGCGCGAAGGCCGTGCAGCCGTTTTCCGTTCGCACGAATTCGCCGAACGCGCAGCTCGGCCAGCGCCTGCTCGCGTTTTTGAAAATGAACCGCGCGAAGTTTGAGCAGAGTGGATTCCAGTGGCGCGGCGAGGAGCCGATGCAGAGCAAGGACATCAAGGTGCCGGACTGGCTGAAGGACAAATGAGTGCGCGCCGCGCGTGGCTCACGCCGTTCTGGATCGGCCTCGCGCTCGTCGCCGGGCTCTATCTCGCATTTCTTCTCGCGCTCATCGGCTCGACGGCCACGCACACCTCGCTGAAGGATCTGTGGGCCGCGATTTCCCCGCCACCGCCGGGGAGCAACCAGCCCTACTACCTCGGCTACTCGATCATGCTCAGCCTCGTGAGCTGCACCGTGTCCTCGCTGTTTGCGCTGCTGCTCGCGGTGCCCGTCGGCTATCTGCTTTCGCGCGGACGCTTCGCGGGAAAATCGCTGCTCGATGCCGCGCTCGACATTCCGATCGTCCTGCCGCCGATGGTCGTCGGCCTGTGCCTGCTGATTTTTTTCCAGACGCGCACGGGAAAATTTCTCGACGAGGCGCTGCCCGACGCGATTCGCGGTTCCGGGCTCGACGTGTGGCTCACCGGCAAACCGTTGCCGCCGGGCACGCGGATGTTCACCTACACCGTCTTCGGCGTGCTGCTCGCGCAATTCGTCATCGGCGCGGCGTTCGCCGTGCGCACGATGCGCGGCGTGTTCGACCACCTCTCATCGCGCCCCGAAGACGTGGCGATGACGCTCGGCTGCACGCGCGGCCAGGCCGTGCGGATGGTCACGCTGCCCGCCGCGCGCCGCGGGATGTTCGCCGCGTTTTCGATCGCATGGGCGCGCAGCCTCGGTGAATTCGGCCCGATCCTCGTCTTCGCCGGCTCCACGCGAATGAAAACCGAAGTGCTCTCCACGAGTGTCTTTCTCGAACTCACCGTCGGCAGGCTCGAAGCCGCCATCGCCGTGAGCCTGCTCATGGTCGTGCTCGCGCTCGCCGTGCTCGTCGCCGTGCGGATGGTCGGGGAGAAAATATGAAATGCCGAATGCCGAATGCCGAATGCCGAATGCGCGCCGCCAACCGAAGTGCGCGCGGTCTCACATTCCATGATTCGTCATCCGTCATCCGTCATTCGTCATTCGCATGATCTCCCTCGACTCCATCGCCTGGCGCGCAGGCGCGTTTCGCCTCGAGAACGTGAGCTTCACCGTGCCTGCAGGATGTTACGCCGTGCTCATGGGGCGCACGGGCTGCGGCAAGACGACGCTCATCGAAATCATCTGCGGCCTGCGCCAGCCGCGCAGCGGACGCGTGATCGTCGCCGACCGCGACGTGACGAACGAAGCGCCGGGCGAACGAGGCATCGGCTACGTGCCGCAGGACGGCGCGCTGTTCCCCACATTCAAAGTGCGCGAGCAGCTCGGCTTCGCCCTGCGCCTGCGCCGCCGGCCCTCGGATGAAATCAACGCGCGCGTCGCTGAACTCGCGAACGAACTCGGCATCGCACACCTGCTCGACCGACTCCCGCAGCACCTCTCCGGCGGCGAACGCCAGCGCGTCGCCCTCGGCCGCGCCCTCGCCGCAAAGCCGAAAGTGCTCCTGCTCGACGAACCGCTCTCCGCACTCGACGAGGAACTCCGCGACGACCTCGCCGCGCTGCTGAAGCGCGTGCAGCGCGAGCACGGCATCACCGCACTGCACATCACGCACAGCCGCGCCGAATCGGCTGCGCTCGCCGATGTCGTCTTCCGGCTCAGCGAGGGACGCATCTGCGAGGTGCCCGCTGCACCGGCTGACTTCGACGGCTCGGAATCCCCCGGCGCATCGCAGCCATGAGCCAGCGACCTCTTAATCTTATTCCTAATCCTAATCTTACTCCGCATTTCGTCGGGAATGCGCTGCTCAATGGCGGGGATTAAGATTAAGAATAAGATTACGAATAAGATGAAAACACCGCCGGAACTCACGCCCGAGGAACGCGCCATCTACGAATGGCAGATGTGGCTCCCGGGCTTCGGCGAGGAGGGGCAGCGCAAACTGAAATCCGCATCTGTGCTCATCTCGCGCGTCGGCGGACTCGGCGGAGTCGTCGCGTATCAGCTCGCTGCCGCGGGCGTCGGCAGGCTCGTGCTCGCGATGGGTGGGAATGTGAAGCCGAGCGATCTGCACAGGCATCTCCAGCAGTCTCACGATCGCATCGGCGAGCCGCGCCTGCCCGGCGTGGTAAAGCGCCTGCGCGAACTGAACCCGCGCGTGGAGATCACCGCCATCGAGGAAAACGTGAGCGAGGAAAACGCGGACGTGTTCGTCTCGCAGGCGGACATCGTCGTGGATGCTGCGCCAATTTTTTTCGAACGCTACGCACTGAACCGCGCCGCAGTGCAGGCGCGAAAGCCGATGGTCGAGTGCGCGATGTTCGCGATGGAGGCACACATCACGACGATCCTCCCCGGCCGCACCCCGTGCCTGCGCTGCATCACGCCCGAGCCGCCGCCGGATTGGAAGCGGCAGTTCCCCGTGCTCGGCGCAGTCTCCGGCACCGTCGGCTGCCTCGGCGCGATCGAGGTCGTGAAGCTCATCACCGGCATCGGCGAGCCGCTCGCCGGCACGCTGCTGGTGATGGACCTCGGCACGATGCAATTCCGCCGCCTGAAAATCGCGCGCCGCGCAGACTGCCCGGTGTGCGGTGGGTGAACGAATTGCGCACAGAGAATCGAGCGCGGTGATGCTCGAAAACGCAGGACAGCGTGCATTGGGTAGGGTGGGCGTCCCGCCCGCCGTATTCCGCGTCCCGCGGAATACTGTCGGACACCCCGAGTGAACCGATTGCCTGTGGACATCCGCTGAGTGCTGTGCGGGACGCACAGCACGGCAGGCGGGACGCCTACCCTACCCGAGACATGCCACGCGCACTTCTCAATCCAGCGTCTGCCGGTAGCGCTTGATGCCGATGGTCATCATGATCACCGCGAAGATCGCGATGGCCCAGATCTCGCCGGCGACATCGGCGAGGCCGTTTCCTTTCAGCAAGATGCCGCGGACGATCCGCAGGAAATGCGTGAGCGGAAAAACTTCCCCGATCACCTGCGCCCAGTGCGGCATCCCGCGGAATGGAAACATGAAACCCGAAAGCAGGATCGAGGGCAGGAAGACGAAGAAGGTCATCTGCATTGCCTGAAGCTGATTTTTTGCGATGGTCGAGAAGGTGATGCCCATCGCGAGATTTGCGGCGATGAAGACGAGCGCGACGACGAGCAGCAGCGGGATGCTGCCGTGCATCGGCACATGGAAAAGCAGGCGAGAGGCGATGAGGATCACGGCCACTTGGATGTAGCCGATCATGATGTAGGGCGTGATTTTCCCGATGAGCACCTCGCTGGGACGTGTGGGCATCGCGAGAAGATTTTCCATCGTGCCGCGCTCGCGTTCGCGCGTGATGGCGAGGCCGGTGATCATGATCATCGTCATCGTGAGAATCACGCCCATGAGGCCGGGGACGATGTTGTATTGCGTGACGGTCTCTGGGTTGTAGAGCGCGTGGACGCGGACATCCACGGGCCCCGGCGTGGCGTTGAGGAAGGCGAGGGGACCCTTGAGGTCGTTTGCCAGCGCGCCGCTGAGCAGTGTGCCGAGTGAGCCGAGTGCGATTCCCGTGGCCGCGGGATCGGTGGCATCGGCTTCGATGAGGATGGCCGGACGGTCACCGCGCAACAGATCGCGGGTGAAATTTTGCGGGATGTTCACGACGAACTGCACCTCGCCGCGCGCGAGCGCATCGCGCCCTTCCGCCTCGGATCGGACCTGCCGCTTGAAGTCATAGTACGTGCTGTTTTGCAGCGCATGGAGAATCGTGCGGCCCTGCGGTCCATCGTCGGCGAGAAGCACGGCAGCAGGCAGGTGGCGCGGGTCGGAATTGATCGCGTAGCCGAAAAGCGTGAGCTGGAGCAGCGGGATGCCGAGCATCATCGCGAACGTGAGCCGGTCGCGGCGCATCTGCATGAATTCCTTCACGATGATCGCCCAGAGCCGCGCGAGTGAAAATGGCGGGTGGCGTTTCATGCGATGAAGCGCGGTTCGGATCGTAGGCGCGCTCGGGAGAGCGCGGACGTGGGCTTCCGCCCACGCCTACGGGTGATATGCGGCCGATGATTCATGCGCGGAAATTGTCCTGCGATTTTTCCATGAGGTGAATGAACGCGTCCTCCAGTCCCGAGCGGATGCGCTGCCATTCGTGCGGCGGCTTGCGAAAGGGCGCAATGGCCTGCTCCAGCGCCGCGTCATCGTCGCCGCTCACGTGGAGCATGGTTCCAAATGCGACCGCCTGCTGCACGCCGGGCCGTTTGCGAAGCTCTTCCGCGAGATGGATCAAATCAGGCCCGGTGACGCTCCACGTCGTGAGCCGCACGTGCGCGATGACCTCGTCCACCGTGCCGTGCGTGAGCAGATTGCCGTATGAAATGTACGCGAGCCGGTGGCAGCGCTCGGCCTCGTCCATGTAGTGCGTGGTGATGAGAAACGTGAGGCCTTCGCCCGCGAGCACATGGATCTGCTCCCAAAAATCCCGCCGCGCCTTCGGGTCCACGCCCGCGGTCGGCTCGTCGAGGAGCAGCAGCTTCGGCTGGTGGATGAGGCACGCGGCGAGTGCGAGGCGCTGCTTCCATCCGCCGGAGAGCTGCCCGGCGAGCTGCTTCTCGCGCCCCGCAAGGCCGAGCCGCTCGATGCTCTCCTGCACGACTTGCACGCGGTTTTTCACGGCATACATCCGGGCCACGAAATCGAGATTTTCACGGATGCTCAGGTCCTCCCAAAAGCTGAACCTCTGCGTCATGTAGCCGACGTGCCGTTTGATCTCCTCGCTCTCGCGGATCACGTCGAAGCCGAGGCAGGTGCCGCTTCCAGCGTCGGCGCGCAGCAGGCCGCAGAGCATGCGGATGAAGGTCGTCTTGCCGCTGCCATTCGGCCCGAGAAAGCCGAAGATCTCGCCGGTGCGGACTTGCAGCGCGATGTCGTTCACCACGGTGACGCCGTCGAAGCGCTTCGTCATCCCTCGCACGTCAATCGCGAGATCTTCAGGCATGGTGATGAATGACGAATGACGGATGCCGAATGACGAATGAAAAATGCAGCGAGGGGCCGGAAGGCGTGACCTTCAAGTGGACGTACGGCTCTCGTTGGTCATTCGTCATTTGCCATTCGTCATTAGCTCCACGTCCACCGGCTGCCCCGGATGCAGCTTCACCGCAGCGGCGGCGTCGAACCGGATCTCGATCATGAAGACAAGTTTCCCGCGGCTCTCCTGACTGTAGATCACCGGCGGCGTGAATTCCGCCTGCGGCGAAATGAAGCTCACCTTGCCTGAAAATGGCGCGCCGATGCCGTCCACGAAGACGCGCGTGTTTTCCCCGAGGCGGATCGTGCCGACGCGCGTCTCCGATACGAATGCGCGCGCCTTGATATTCGCCGCCGGCAGCAGCACGACCACCGGGCGTCCTGCGGCGATCCACTCGCCCTGTTGATACAGCGTGTCGAAGACGAGGCCGCCCTGCGGCGCGCTCTGTTTTTTTTGCGAGAGCGCCCAGTCCGCCTGCGCCACGCCTGCTTGGAGCGCGCGCACGTTGGCCTCCGCCGCAGCCACTTGATCTTCGCGCGAGCCGAGGCGCGCAGTTTGCAGTTCAGCCTCCATCTGAGCCACGCGCTGCCGGTCCTGATCCCGGGTCGCGCGCGCGCGATCGAAAAGCTCCGCCGAACTCACGCCGCGGCGATGGAGATCGTCCTGCCGCTCGTATTCCTTTTCCGAAAGCACCAGCGCAGCCCGCGCCTGCCCGAGTTGCGCATCCAGGGAATTCAATTCCGATGGCCGCCTGCCCTTCTTCACGTCCTCGAGAGTCGCCTTCGCCTGCGCCAGCTTGCGCTCAGCCTCTTCGCGTGCCGCCGCCTCCATTCCGTGCTCCAGCGCAAAGAGCGGATCACCCATTTTCACCTGCGCACCGCGCTGCACGGAGAGTAGATCGAGTTGTCCGGCGAGCGGCGAGGCCACATGGACAAACTCACCTTCCACGTAACCCTGCACGCGCTGGCTTGGAGCCGGACTGCAGCCGGCGAGAATCACGAGCGCGAACACGCTGCCGCCGATCTTCAGCCATCTGCGCATCGTCTCGAAGTGTGCGCCGGGAGCCCCTGTTGAACGCAGAGGCGCAGAGGATGGATGGAGAGCCACGCAGAGGGAAATCGAGATTCCTCTGCATGGCTCTCCCTTTGGCTCTGCGCCTCTGCATTGAAAAAAGGCGGCTTCACGAATAAAGGCCGGGTTTTGGTGCCCGCTCTTGGAAATGCCGCGCGCCTTCATCGCTTCCCTCCTCGCGAACGCACCAGCGCGCCTTCCAGAAATACCGAGGTGATGTGCGCGAAGCCCGTGCGCGGCGTCAGCCCGAATTCGCCCATTCGCACCGGGTTGATGATCGCATCCACCGCTGCGATGAGCATCTCGATCATCAGCTCCACCGGGATGTCGCGGCGAATGGAGCCCGCCTTCCGGCCATCCTTCAGCAGCTTTCCAAAGTGGCGCTGAATCAGCTTCCGCCGCCCATCCTGCACGAGTGCAAAAAGCTCCGGTGCCTCGCGCCGCACATCGCGGATGAATGCCTGCTGAATCTCATCCGCCTGGTCGCGCATGCACGCGAGCATCGCCTGCAGGCGGGCTGGGAAATCCTTGGCGCATCCGCCCGTCACGCCTTTCAGCCCCGCCTCCACGCTGCGGAGCTTGTCGGCGATCACGGCCTCCAGCAGCGCCGTCTTGCTGGGAAAATGCGCGTAGAGCGTCTTCTTGCTCATGCCGAGTTCCTCCGCGAGATCGTCCATCGTGACCCCGCGAAACCCGTGGGCGAAAAAGTGATGGCGCGCGCCTGCGGTGATTTGCCGCGCGGCATTCCTTGTGGGCGAAATCTTCTTCGTTCCGGTGACTGGAGGCTGTCGTCGCATGATGGGAGTCGTAGGAAACGCAATCAGTGTATCCAGTTTCCACGCCGCGGCAAGCCTTGAACCCAAATTCCGCGGTTGGGGAATTACGGGCAGACTCGAATGACGACGGGTGCGGGAATCCGTGCGCAGATTCTGCGGGCAGGAGTGTCCGCATCACGGTGCCGGACTGTCCACCGCCGGCCACCCAATGTTGGCGGCGGCCAGTTTCACGGCCGGGGATTTGCGCGTTGCGGGGCCGCTACGATGGCACCCCGAAGCGGTGGTGGGCCTCGGCCCTGTCAATGCCGAGCGACTTGCAAATGCAGTTGGATGCGAGGACGCCGGCTGCTGTCTTGACGAGCCGGTCAAAATCCACTTTCGGCAAGGCGACGCCTTCGTGGAGCACGTCCCTGATCTTGAACCCGCGCTCGAGGAGCTGCGTGATGAACCCCTCGCATGTGACAGGATCGTCCGTCAGGTAATGGTGCGGCTGATCGTGGCCATGGAATGGGATGGCGTATTCTACTTTGTATTTTGCGAGCATTGTAGTGGTGGGTTTGGAGTTGAAAACCTTGCCGGATTCTTCCTTTCCGAATCCCCGCTGTCTGCCGGGGTTTGCCTGAATCCGGTTGGGAGTATTCAGCGCATGGGGTCGTTTGATTTTCAATCACATTCTGCCGCCGCTACCGGATCGTGCTTTCCGATGTTTGCCCAACATTGGGCGAATCTTGCACGCTCGGATCCGCTGCGTGCCGCCGGTTCTCATCCGCCCGGGCTCGTGTGCGTGCGTTTTCGCGGGAAGACGAGCAGCAGGCCCGCAGCCGCGGCGGTGAAGCTGCCGAGGAAGAACGGCGAGGACGGTGAGACACGCGAGTAGAGCCATCCGGCGAAGACGCTCGCGGGCAGTGCGGCCACGCCCACGACCATGTGAAATGCGCCGATCTCCGCGCCTCGGCGACTCGGGTTTGCCAGATCGGCGGCGAGCGCGCGCTGCGTGCCCTGCGTGAGAGTGTAGTAGAGCCCGTAGATCGGGAACAGAATCCACGCGGCCACGGCGCTGTGGAAAATCGCGAACCCGAGATACACGGCCGCGAATACGAAGTATCCCGCCGCCACGAGCGGACGGCGGCCCACGCGATCCGAGAGGCCGCCGGCTGAATATCCGAGGACGGCCTCCACGACATTGAACAGCGCGTAGAGCAGCAGCATGTGGCGCGGCTCCACTCCCATGCCCTGCGCGCGCAGGAGCAGGAAGGCATCCGAGGAATTTCCAAAGCTGAACAGCGCGACGACGAGCAGATAGCGGCGGTACTCGGGGCTCAGTTGCATGAAGGAAAAAACCGGCGCGCGTTTCCCCATGTCGCGTGCCTTTGCGCGCTCGCGCACGAAAAGGCCGAGCACAAGCACGCCGAGCATCCCTGGGATGAACGCGAGGAGATACAGGCTCCGAATCTGATCCGGATAGCGGAGCAGGAAAATGTAGCCGAGCAGCGGCCCGAGCACCGCGCCCAGCGTGTCCATGCTGCGATGGAATCCGAACGCCCTGCCGCGCTGCGCGGGCGCGCAACTCTCGGCGATCAGCGCGTCGCGCGGCGCGGTGCGCAGGCCCTTGCCCACACGATCGATGAAGCGCGCGCCGAGCACCCAGGCCCACACGCCGGCGATGGCGATGAGCGGCTTCGACACGGCGGACAGCGCATATCCGGCGACGGTGAACGGCTTGCGCCGGCCCGTGCGATCCGAGAGCCAGCCGGAGAAGAGCTTCAGGATGCTCGCGGCGCATTCCGCGACGCCCTCGATCAGTCCCACCGTCCACACCGGGGCGCGGAGCACCTGCGTGAGGAAAATGGGATTCAGCGGATAGACCATCTCGCTCGACACATCGGCGCACAGGCTCACGGCACCGAGCGCCTTCACCGTCGGGCTGAGCGGCACCGGCGCGGGGTCCGCAGGATTCGCTGCTGGTTGCTCGCCGCTGGCGTGGGACATTTGCGGAGGATAAATTCGGCATGCCCGCAATGCGAACGAATTGCTGGTGTTCCGACGGATGCGGCCTGATTTTTTGCGGCATGTGCGCAGCGCTTGAAGTCAACACCCGCCTGCTCCGCCCCGGACGCCTCGTGCGCGCGTGGCGCAGGGATCAGATCCTCGCCGCGCTCGTGTGGGCCGGGTTTGCGCGGAAGGAATCGCTCGGCTGGTGGAAAAGGAAGGGCGGCGAACTCGTGGACGTGCCGGCGCATCGCTTCGCCGAGCGCTCCGACCGCGGCAGGCAACTGCGCTGGGACGACGTGCCGCCGGGGCTGATCGTGCGCGGACTTGTCGATCCAAACGACGGCAAGCCGCTGTTGAAAATCGTGACGCGCGCCTCGACGGAGGAGGAACTGCTCCGCTTTGAACATCCGCGAATGCCGTTGCTCGAGCCGCCGCTTTTCAGCGCGGAAATCCCCGCGGATGATCCTGCGGAGAGGGACGCACAGGCGGAGCTTTTCTAGCCGGAAGGGGCGGGGGAGCGGGAAAAAACACGGCTGGCGGTTGCATTTTTGAAGCGTCGTGTTATTTCACGATGCAATGCCCAGACCCGCCAGCCAGGACCTCACTGCCGCACAGGAGCGCGTCGCGCGCACGCTGGCGGATTTTGAACGTGCGGAGCGCCCCGGCTTCATCGCCGATCTGCTGAAGACGCTGCGTCTCGCGGCGGAGAGCAGCCTCACGCCGACGCTGCAAAAGATGGCGAGCAACGGTTTCGTGGAAATCCTCGGCGGCGGCGCGCAGGGGCGGTCGCGCGTCGTGCGGCTCACTCCGAAGGGGCGCCACACGCTCGGCATCGGGGGGCTGCCGCTGCTCGGCTCCATCCCCGCCGGGCCGGTCTCGGAAGCTGTCGCGCAGGCGGCGGAGATCATCGAGCCGGGCTCGCTGCTGCCGCACAAGCCGGGTGATTTTCTGCTGCGTGTGCGCGGCGATTCGATGATCGGCGACGGCATCCTCGACGGCGACCTCGTGCTGCTGCGCCCCGGCGCACGCGTGGCGCACGGGGCGATCGCGGCGGTGTGTGTCGGCGACGATCGCGAGGGGACGCTGAAGCGCGTGCTGTTCGAGGGCGAACGCGTGCGGCTGCGTGCGTCGAATCCGATTTTCAAAGATGTGACGGTGCCGGCGGAGCGCGTGCATTTCGCCGGGCTGCTGAAAGGAGTGATGCGCCATGTCGGCAATCGCAAATGACACGCACGCTGCGATGCACCCACGGCTCGCGGATTTGCGCCGGATGCTCGCGGAGAAATTTCCCGTCGTGGATCACAAGCCCGGCGGCATCCTGCGCACCGGCCTCGCCGATGTGGATGCAGCGGAAGGCGGCGTGCGCCGCGCGGCGCTCACGGAATTTTCCGGCACAAGCGGCGCGGGTGCGCTTTTTCTCCAAGCCATGTTGCGCGCCGTGTGCCGCGAGCAGTGCTTCGCGGCGCTCGTGGATGGCGCGCGCACTTTCGAGCCGGATGCGTGTCCCGCAGCGGCGCTCGCGCGGCTGCTCATGGTTTTTTGCGCGGATGCGACTCAGGCGGTGAAGGCGGCGGATCTGCTGCTGCGCGACGGCAACCTCGCGCTCGTGCTGCTCGATTTGCAGGCCGTGCCGCCCGCGCAGTTGCGTCGCATCCCGGCGAACACATGGCACCGCTTCCAGCGTCTCGCGGAGCAGACGACGGCTGCGTTCGTCGTGCTCACGACCGGGCCGATCGTGGAGGCTGCGCAAGTCCGCATCACCGGTGCCTGCGAATGGAATCTCGCCGCGCAACGCCGCTGGCGGCACGAGCTGATCGCGGGGGCGGCCTGGCGTATTTTTCCACGGCGCACTGCGCATGCACATCCGCGGGCGTGGGAAAGCGAACACGCCACCGCATGAGGACGCACCATGTTTGCCGTCGTCCTTTTGCCAAATTTCCGCCTGCAAGCGGCGCTGCGATTCCGCGAGGAACTGCACGTGCGGCCCGTGGCGATCGTTGAGGCGAACGATCCGAAGGCGGGCATCCTCGAAATCAACGGTGCGGCGCAGACGGCGGGCGTCACGCCGGGGCAGACCTCGACGCAGGCGCTCGCGCGCTGTCCCGCGCTGACGATCCTTCCGCGCTGTCCCGCGCAGGAGCAGAGCGCGCAGGCTGCGCTGCTGGAAATCGCTGGCACACTTTCACCGGAAACCGAAGCGACGGCAGACGGCTATTGCACCGTGAATCTTCGCGGTATTTCGCGCAGCCCTGTTGCGGCGCGCGAGTTGGACTGGCCCGCGCTCGGCGCACGCATCATCGCAAATCTCGCCGCGCTTTCGCTCGGCGGGCAAGTGGGCATCGCATCGAATCCCGATCTCGCATTCATCGCCGCACGGCACGCGCGGCCCGTGCTTGTCGTGCAGACGCCGCATGCATTCCTCGCGAATCTCGCGCTGCATGAACTCAATCCCGCGCCCGATCTGCTCGCGGTGCTGAGCGACTGGGGCATCCACAATCTCGCGCAGCTCACGAGCCTGCCGCGCGGCGAACTCATGGACAGGCTCGGCCCGGAAGCCGCGCAGCTTTGGGAGCGCGCCGCCGGGCGGACGGAGCGCCCTTTGCGCCTCGTGCGCGCGGCGGAGGAATTTGCGGAAGCCTTCGATTTCGAGCGCGAGGTCGAGACCGTCGAGCCGGTGCTTTTCATCCTCCGCCGGTTTCTCGAACAGCTCACGGTGCGGCTCGGCAACACCTATCGCGTCGCCGGGCGCATGACTCTCACGCTCACGCTGGCTGACGGTTCCGCCCATGAGCGCGCATTCACGGTGCCCTCGCCGACTGCCGATGTGGACGTGCTTTTCCGCATCCTGCACACGCACCTCGACGGCCTGCGGCTGGAGCGCTGCGCGACGGGCGCGCGGCTCCGCATCGAGCCGGCGCACGTCGAACGCCAGCAGTTCCAGCTTTTCGAGAGCCCGTTGCGCGATCCGAACCGTTTCGGCGAAACGCTCGGCAGGCTCGCCGCGCTCGTCGGCGCTGAAAATGTGGGCGTTGCCGAAGTCCTCGACACGCACCGGCCCGACAGCTTCCGGCTCCGTCCGCCACGCTTTCACGAGTTGAATGCGGCATCCTCGGCTTCGATCACGGCGGAAGATTTCACTGTGGGCCTGCCATTGCGCCGCTGGCGTCCCCCCATCGCGGCGGAGGTGCGCGTGGTGCGGCACCGGCCCGATTTCATCGTCTCGGCGAAGGTGCGCGGAGTGATCCGCGATGCGCTCGGCCCGTATCGTGCGAGCGGCGGCTGGTGGGAAAGCGAGCGCTGGGCGACCGAAGAATGGGACGTGGAAACCGAAAGCGGCGGACTTTACCGGCTCGCCCGCGCAGGCGGCGAATGGCGCATCGAAGGCAGCTACGATGAACCGCTCTCGGAAAACCGCCGCGCCGTCGTGCCGATGAATCGGGAGCAATGAAACTACAACGAACTCCAGTCCTCGATTTTCAGCCCGGAAACGCGGGAAAATTCCGCCGTGTTGTTCGTCACCAGCGTCGCGTCGTGCATCAGTGCGGTGGCGGCAATCCACAGGTCATTCTCCCCAATCGTCACGCCGCGTTTCTCCAAGTCGGCCCGGATGCGTGCATAGGCTCTGGCCACTTCCTCGGTGACTGCAATCAACTCATGCCTTTCGAGCAGAGCCTTGATTTCGCCGAGAATCCGTTCCGGCTGGCTGCTTTTTTCCGCACCGACCAGCAACTCCCCAAAAACCGTCATCGGAACCGCAATTTCAATCGAGCGATGCCTGCGCCAGCGCGTGCAAACCTGCGTCTGCCCGCGCGAGAACATGATGCAGGCATTCGTATCGAGAAACCACATGGGCTACAGTTCGATTGGCTCAATCGGTGGTGCAGGGCGGTCGTCTGGTTCCCGAAAATCCTCCACATCAGCGAGCGCTCCGGCGTGACGTTCAAACCAGCCGATCGGATAACCCATCTCGTCGAGTGCTTCCGTTGCACGAGGGCGGCTTCGTCCCAGGACACGGAGTGCAGCCCACTCCGAAGGCGTCATGTTCGCCTGACGCGCCCTCTCCTCAACGAGGCGCGCGTCCGCATCGGGGAGTTCGATGGTCAAAGTCTTCATGGGCAGACTATGCGCGTTTCCACCGCTGCGGGCAAGCGAAGCGAATGAGCTACGTCGAACTCCACGCACGCAGCGCGTGCAGCTTTTTGCGCGGCGCATCGCACCCGGAGGCGCTCGTCGCGCGCTCGGCGGAACTGAGCATCGGCACGCTCGCGGTGTGCGATCGCGATGGCGTGTACGGCTCAGCGCGCGCTCACGCACAGGCGCGGGAAAGTGGCGTGCGGGCGATTGTCGGTGCGGAGCTGACGCTGGACGATGGCAGCGTGCTGCCGGTGCTCGTGGAATCGTGCGAGGGATACCGCAACCTCTGCCAGCTCATCACGCGCGCGAAGCTGCGCGGCACGAAAACGGATGCACCCGTGCGATGGGACGAGCTTGCGGAGTTTTCCGCGGGGCTCGTCGCGCTCACGGGGGACGAGGAAGGGCCGCTGCGCCGTGCGCTCGCACGCGATGATCGCGGCGGTGCGAGCGCGTGCGTCTCGCGTCTCATGTCGGCCTTTGGAAAATCCAACGTCTTCGTGGAAATGCAGCGGCATCTGCGACGCGGCGAGGAGAGCGAAAATGATGCGCTGCGTGATCTCGCAGCAGCGAGCGGGCTGCCGCTGCTCGCCACGAATGGCGTGCTGCACGCGACGCGCAACGAGCGCGCGGTGCTCGATGTCTTCACCTGCGCGCGGCATCATACGCACCTCGATGCCGCGGGCCGGCTGCTGTCGCTGAATGACGAGCGGCACTTCAAGCCCGCTGCGCAGATGGCGCGCCTTTTTGCCGATGCGCCGGAAGCCGTGACGAACACCGTGCGCCTCGCGGAGCGGCTCGGCTTCACGCTCGAAAATCTCGGCTACGAATTCCCGCGCTACCGCGTGCCCGAGGGCGAGACGATGGATTCCTTTTTGCACAAAGTGACGATGGCCGGCGCGCGCGCTCGCTACTCGCATCTCAGTCCGCCGGTGCTCGCGCAGCTCGCGCACGAACTCGGGCTCATCGCGCGGCTCGGCTTCAGCGGATATTTTCTCATCGTGTGGGACCTCGTGAATTTCTGCACGGCGGAGGGCATCCTCGTGCAAGGGCGGGGCAGCGCGGCGAACAGCGTGGTGTGCTATTCGCTCGGCATCACCGCGTGCGATCCCATCGCGTGCAAGCTGCTCTTCGAGCGGTTTCTTTCCGAAGGGCGCACGTCGTGGCCGGACATCGATCTCGACCTGCCGAGCGGCGACCGGCGCGAGCGCGTGATCCAGGAAGTGTACCGGCGCTACGGCAAGCACGGCGCGGCGATGACGGCGAACGTGATCACTTTCCGCGGAAAAAGCGCGATGCGCGAGATCGGCAAGGCGCTCAACTTTGCTCCGGAAATGCTGGATCGTTTCTCACGGCTTTTCGGTAACGGCGATTTTCCCCACACGATGGAGCTCGATGCGCAGCTCGCGAATGCAGGCATCCCGCGCGAACATCCGCGCACGGCAGCGGCGGTTTCGCTTTACCAAAAAATCTACGGACTGCCTCGGCACCTCGGGCAGCACAGCGGCGGGATGATCATCTGCGAGGGAATGCTGAGCAGCGTGGTGCCGCTGGAAAATGCCTCGATGCCGGGGCGTGTCGTCGCGCAATGGGACAAGGATGACTGCGAGGATCTCGGCATCATCAAGGTGGACCTGCTCGGCCTCGGTATGATGGCCGCGATGCAGGACACGATCGAGATGTGCCAGTCGCGCGGGCGGCCCGTGGACCTCGCGGGAATCCCGAAGGACGACGCGGCGACTTACGATCTGCTCTGCCGCGCGGACACCATCGGCACGTTCCAAGTCGAGAGCCGCGCGCAGATGGCGACGTTGCCGCGCATGTTGCCGCGCACGTTTTACGACGTGGTCGTCGAGGTCGCGATCATCCGGCCCGGGCCGATCCAGGGCGACATGCTGCACCCGTATCTCGCGCGGCGGCAGGGGCGCGAGCTTCCGACGTATTTCGACGAGCGGCTGCGGCCCGTGCTCGAGCGCACACTCGGCGTGCCGCTGTTTCAGGAGCAGCTTTTGAAAATTGCGATGGTCATGGCGGACTTCACCGGCACGGAGGCGGAGGAGCTGCGGCGCGCGCTGAGCTTCCATCGTTCGCAGGAGAAAATGAACAAGGTCTGCGTGAAATTGCGCGCCGGCATGGAGCGCAACGGCGTCGCGCCGGACGTCATCGAGCGCGTGACGAAGGCCGTGCAGTCGTTTGCCGTGTACGGCTTCCCCGAGTCGCACGCGATTTCGTTCGCGCTCATCGCCTACGCGAGCTGCTGGCTGAAAGTGCATCGCGCGCCGGAATTTTTCGCCGGGCTTTTCAACAATCAGCCGATGGGATTTTACTCGTCCGCGACGCTCGTGGAGGACGCGAAGCGCCACGGCGTCCGCATCCGCCCGGTGAATGTGCGCGAGAGCGACTGGCTCTGCACCGTCGGCGCGGATGGCACGCTGCGCCTCGGCCTGTGCTATGTGCGCGGCATCAACCGGACGGACGGCGAGCGCATCATCGCAGAGCGAGATCGCGCGTCATTCGCATCGCTAGCGGATTTCCAACTTCGCACCGCGCTCGCGAAACCGGCGCTGCGCGCGCTTGCAAAAATCGGCGCGCTCAACGGCCTCGCCGAGCATCGCCGCGCCGCGCAATGGCAGGTGGAGACGGTGCGCGAGAGCGACGATCTTTTTTCCGCGATCGAAAACTCACCCGCCGTCCCGCTCGCAAAAATGAATCCTATCGAGCGTGTAAACGCCGACTACGCGGGCACCTCGCTCACGACCGGCCCGCATCCGATGGCGATCTTTCGCGCACGCGTGCCGCATCTTTGGCGGGCCGCCGATCTTGAGCAGGCACGCCACGGCGAGCGCGTGGCGATCGGTGGCGCGGTTATTTGCCGCCAGCGTCCGGGTACGGCGAAGGGATTCGTCTTCGTGAGCGTCGAGGACGAGACGGGCGTCGCGAATGCCATCGTGACGCCGCAGCTTTACGAGCAGTGCCGGCTCGTCATCGGCGAGGAATCCTTCCTCGCCATCGAGGGCATCGTGCAAAAGGTGGAGCGCGTGATCCACATCAAGGCCGAGCGTGTCATGCCTCTCGCATTCGGTGAACTGCCCGCCGGTGCATCGCACGATTTCCGCTGAGGCCGGCAGCCTGCAGGACTCTTGAAAACCCTGGCACCCCGCCGATCCCCGCTCATTGCTCCCCGTCCTCCTGCTGCGGAAGCAGGCGCACGCGACGGCGGATTTTCACCTGCGGCACTCCGGCCAGCGGATCCTCCGGCGCGGGCAATGTCCCGGCATTCGCACGAAAGGCGGCGGGTGCGAGCGCGCCGATGTGGAGCCAGATGAGGCTGTCCTCGCGGCGCTGATCCACGAGGCCGGTCACCAGCAATGCCTCGAGCATCCGTCGCAGGCGGCGCTCGTCGGGGAACATCGCGGGCAATTCCTGGAGCGACACGCGGTGCGCGGTCTTCACGTGATCCATCAGCCGCGCGGCGTCCGGCAGTTCGCCGGGGCCGAGGTGCGCGAGTGCGCCGAGATTTTGCCAGCACGACATGGTGAAGCGCGGCACGAAGAAAAGGATGTCCGCGAAGTGCTCCACGGGCGGGCGCTGGTCGGGCATGCGTTCATGCGGGAAGAACCACTGGTCGAGCCGGGCCGCGAGCATCAGCACGATGGCCGAGCCGATGAATACCGTGTTGAAGACCTGGGGCACGCCACCGTCGCCGTTGTTGCGCACAGTCACAGTCATCATCGTCACCCAATACGAGGCGCCGTAGAGCAGCGCCCAGCCGATGGCGGAAAATATGGCGGCCACTCCCGAGGCCATCAGCACGGTCGCATTGTGCGAGCGGAAGTGCGCCCGCAGCGCCTGTTCTGTGGAGATCGGAGACACGCGCAAACCTCGCCGAAGCGACCGCGCGCGTCCACCCCGCAGGCGATTGGAGGCAGGGCTGATGCATCACAAGGCCGCGGGGTGAAGGAGCCCGTGGAATGCGAGTCAGGAGACGGATGCTGGGCGCGCATGGCGGGCGTGGTGCGGTGTCGCGTGGCTTGCCCGTCGCGCGGGCGGTGGCTACACAGCGGGAATGACTGCACTCCGCATTTTTTCCGTCGTCCTTTTGGCATCGTTTGCCGCGTGCGACACGCCGCACAAGACGCCACCGAAAAAGCCCGCGAAGAAATCGGCGAGTGTCCGCTCAGGCGCGGAGAATGTGGGGCGCAAGACGGAGAAGACGTTCCGCCACGTCGGCGGGAAGCTGGAGAAATTTTTCACCGGCCACGACACGATTTCGCGATGAATCTCGCGCACAAACTCACGCAGCTTCTCGGTGGTGATGCAGTCCGCACGGATGATGCGACGCTCGCGACTCATGCGACGGACAAGTGGTTCGCCTCACGACTGCCCGACGCCGTGGTCCTCGCGCGCACTCGGGGCGACGTGGAGAAAACGCTGCGTTTTGCCAGCAGGCACGGCATCCCCGTGACACCGCGCGGTGCGGGCGTGGGTTATGTCGGCGGCTGCGTGCCTTCGCACGGCGGCATCGCTCTCAGCGTCGCGCGCATGAATCGCATCAAGGAGATCAATTTTGCCGACGGTGTCGCAGTCGTGGAACCGGGCGTGATCACCGGTGAACTGCAGGCCGCTGTGCGGAAGCTCGGGCTTTTCTATCCGCCCGATCCCGCGTCGCTGAAGGAATGCAGCATCGGCGGCAACATCGCGACGAATGCCGGCGGCCCGCGCTGCCTGAAATACGGCGTGACGCGCAGCTACGTGCTCGGCCTCGAAGTCGTGCTCGCCGATGGCCGCGTGCTGCGCTGCGGCGGGCGCACGCACAAGAACAAGCAGGGCTTCGATCTCGCCGGCCTCTTCGTCGGCAGCGAGGGCCTGCTCGGCATCGTGACCGAGGCGACGCTGCGCCTGCTGCCGCATCCGCCCGCCCGCGCGACGCTCGCCGCGAGCTTTCGCAGTTTCCGCGACGCGGCGGATGCGGTGCAGAAAATTTTCGCCGCAGGCTTTCTGCCGTGCGCGCTGGAGATCGCGGACCCGTTCACCTTGCAAAGTGCGCGTGAATTTCTCGGCCGCGAGATCGCGCCCGGCGCGCAGTCGCTCGTGCTCGTGGAACTCGACGGGCAGCCGGACTCCGTGCGCGGCGAATGTGCAGCGCTCGCGAAGCTGTTGCGGAAAATCAAAGCCATCCGCGTACTCACCGCATTCGGCGACGAGGAGTGCGAGAAGCTCTGGGGCCTGCGCCGCGCATACAGCGCATCGCTGAAAGCGACCGGGCTTACGAAGCTCAACGAGGACATCGTCGTGCCGCGCGGGAAGCTCACGGAGCTGGCGGAATTTGGCGAACACCTTGCAAAGAAGCACGGCTACCCGGTCGCGTGCTTCGGCCACGCGGGCGACGGCAACATCCATGTGAACATCATGGCCGCAAACTACCACGGGGATCGCAAGGTGAAGGCACGCGTGGACCGCGCGCTCGACGAGCTTTTCACCTGGGTGCTGAAGGCCGGCGGCGTGATCACCGGCGAGCACGGCATCGGCCTCGCGAAAAAACCGTGGTGGTCGCAGGCCGTGGACAAGACCGGCCGCGACATCCACTCCGCGCTGAAGGCCGCGCTCGATCCGAAGGGCATTTTGAATCCCGGAAAATTCGTCGCGTGATGTTGCGGATCATTCTGCTGCTTTCTGCGCTCCTGAGTTTCGCGATTTCGCCAGCGGAGGCTGCGGATGAAATGAAGATCGCGCTGCAGCCGCTGGGCAAGGTTCCCGCCGATGTCGTGGAGAAAGTGCGCGGGTATCTGGATCAAATCTACGCCGTCCACGTCCAGGTGCTGGCTGCGAAGGAACTGCCAGCGTCCGCATTCTACCGCCCGCGCGAACGATACCGCGCGGAGAAGCTGCTCGACTGGCTCGAAGCGAACACCGCCGCGACTTTCACGAAAGTGATTGGCATCACCGCTGCGGACATCTCGACGACGAAGGGCGAGGTGTTCGACTGGGGAATCTTCGGCCTCGGCCAGCTCGGCCAGCGCCCGTGCGTGATCTCCGCATTCCGCCTCGCGCGAAATGTGCCGCGCGAAAAGATGCTCCAGCGCACGCAGCGCGTCGCAGCACACGAAGTCGGCCACACATTTGGCCTCGAACACTGCCCGACACCGCGCTGCACGATGAATGACGCCGAAGGCAAAGTCGCCACGGTGGACGCGGAAACTGGACAGCTCTGTGAGCAATGCCGCGCGCGTGTTCCGGTCGGGAAGATTTCGCCCGCAGGCACTTCAGGCCCGCGATGAGCAGCGATGGCGAAGCTCGATGGCATCAGCGGCAGGCGCGAGAAATTACCGGGGCTTCCCGTGCCGCGTGCGGCCTGCGAGCGCGCGGTTCAGCGTGAGTTCGTCCGCGTGCTCCAGTCCGCCTCCGGCGGGCAGGCCCTGCGCGATGCGTGAGACGGTGACGGGGAAGTGCTGGAGCAGTTCCGCGATGTAGTTTGCCGTGGCGTCGCCCTCCACGTCCGTGCCGAGCGCGAGGATGACTTCGGAAAAATGCGCGTCCTGCACGCGCCCGATGAGCGACGCGATGCGCAGGTCGTCCGGCCCGACGTGATCGAGCGGCGAGATGCGGCCGCCGAGCGCGTGGTAGCGACCGCGGAAGACGCCCGTGCGCTCGAGCGGCAGGATGTCCGTCGGCTGCTCGACGACGCAGAGCAGCGCGTTGTCGCGATCCGGTGAGGCGCAGAATTCGCACAGCGGCTCCGTCGTGAAGAAGCCGCACTGCGGGCACGCGTGGATGTGCTCGCACACCGCGATCGTCGCCGCCGCGATGTCGCGTGGCCGGGCGTCGCGCGCCTGCACCATCCACAGCGCGATGCGTTCTGCGCTGCGCGGGCCGATGCCCGGCATGCGCTTCAGTTCCGCGATGAGCGCGCGGATCGCCGCAGGATATTCGACGCGTTTCATGGGCCGGGATTACATCCGCGAATTTCCCCAGCCGAGCGCGGGCAGCCCCGCCTGCATCTGCTCGATGCGCCGGATGTAGAAATCCACCGCGCCGTCCGCGCCGTATTTGTCCCGCGTCTCCATGAAGGTCACGAGCGCGCGGTCGAGGAGGTTCTCGCGGAAATAGACGACGCCTTTCCAGAAAAGGTCACGCCGTGCGCGCTGCGGCTCGGAGAGCTGATCCTTGTGCGTGATGAGCTCGTACACCTCCTCGCGGCTCGTGCCGTCCGGGTAGCGCTGGATAAGTTCCATCGGCCGCACCTCGATGCCATCCTCCGCGAGGCCGAATGTCCGCGAGCCGATGAGCGTGCGCGTGCCGTAGATCGAATTCGCCGCGCAGAGCCGCCGCGCAAATTCCACCGGCTCGCCTGACACGCTCAGCGCGCCGAGCCGCCGCGAGCCGTACGCCGCGAAGATGATCTCGCCGCTGTTGATGCCGAGCCGCCAGTCGAAGACCTTGCCCCACTTGTCGAGACACGCGCGGTTCACGGTCTCGAGCTGCGTGGCGAGTTCCAGCGCCGCCTCGCACGCGACGCGCGCGTGCTCGGGGTCGGACAGGGGCGCGCCGAAGACGACGCGCAGGTTTTCGCCGTCGCACTCGTCGAGGTACGCGCCCTGCTCGACGAGAAAGTCCGCCGCATTTTCGAGGAAGGAATTCGTCATCGCGACGTAGTTGTCCGTGTGCATCGTCGCGAGGAGTTCCTCGTGATTGATGATTTCGCACACGACCACCGTCGCCGCGCGCAGGTCGCCGTCGAAATTCAGCGGCGCATTGCCCTCCACCAGCCGCGTGAATGTCCGCCTCGACACGCGGTCGCCGAGCAACTGCTGGAGCGTCCGCTTCCTGCGCCCCGCCGCGCTCTGCGAAAAGCCGAACGCCGCGCCCGCCGACACGAGGATCGCGGCGATGCCCGCGAACGGCGAAAAGTAAGCGTCGTGGAGGTTCGCGACCCAGGTTCCCGCCACCGTCTCCGCCAGCGCCGCGAGCACGATGCCGAGCTTCAGCGGGGTGCGGTTCAGATCGATCGTCGTCCATGCGATTCCGAACGACAGGAGCAGGACGAGAAAATATTGCAGCGCGCGCTCGACGACGGGCGGCGACGTGCGGTCGAGGAAAAATGCGAGCGATGCATCCAGCCGTGCAAAGGCGTGCAGCTCGAAAAGCCCCGCCACGAACAGCGCGGTGAGGGCTCCGCAGATCAAAGTGGCCTTGAGATATCGCACGCGTGCTCATGTATCACGCGCCGTTCGCAACGCGCAACCTTCGCGGTGCGAGTGCGGCGCATTTTTCAACGTCAATGCACCGCGCTCTGCTGGCAGTGGCCGGGTGGAGCCACCAGCGAGCGAGGGGAGCACAGGCGGCCCGCCTGTGGTTTGCGGCGGCACGCCGCAAACGCCAGAACCACATCGCGCGTGCTTTCCGAAAGCGCATTGCAGTCTGCCGTGTTCCCGGCGGGCCGCCTGCGCTCCCCGCTTTTTTTCCAGCGCATCGCTGCGCGATCCGATCATCGGGACACGTCCTAACGAAGCCGCAGGCAAGGGGTGGAATTGCCGGGCAGTCACGCTACAGTTTCCCTGCCCTTCCCACATGATCCGTCCGTCCCACCGCCTTGCATTTTCCGCGAGCATCCCGCTCGCGCTGGCGATGGGCGCCGCCGCTGCGGATCTGACCTTCGAGCGCGACGTGCGGCCGATTTTGAAAAAGCACTGCTTCCAGTGCCACGGCGAGGGCGAGAAGCTGAAGGGCGGCGTGGACCTGCGGCTGCGTCGCTTCATGCTCGGCAAGACGAAGGACGGCGAGCCGGTGCTCACGCCCGGCGATGCGGCGAAAAGTGAAATCGTCCTCGTGCTGAAACACGGCGAGATGCCGGAGAAAGGAAAGCCGTTGAGCGCGGAGCAAATCGCGATCATCGAGCAGTGGGTGTCGCAAGGCGCGAAGACGGCGCGCGCCGAGCCGACGGAGGTGCCGAAATATTTCATCACCGAGGATGAGCGCGAGTTCTGGGCCTTCCAGCCGATCAGGCGGATCGATCCGCCGAAGGTGAAAAATGCCGCGCTCGTGCGCACGCCGATTGATGCGTTTCTCCTAGCAAAACTTGATTCGAAGGGGCTCGCATTCAATCCCGAGGCCGACCGCGAGACGCTCCTGCGCCGCGTGATGCTCGACCTCACCGGCCTTCCGCCGACGCCGGAGGAACGCACAGCATTTCTCGCCGACGACAAACCCGCTGCCTACGAGCGCATGGTGGATCGCGCGCTCGCGTCGGAGCACTACGGCGAACGCTGGGGCCGGCACTGGCTCGATGTCGCGGGCTACGCGGATTCCGACGGGTACACCGACGCCGATCCAGTGCGCCCGTGGGCCTACCAATTTCGCGACTACGTGATCCGATCGATGAATGCGGACAAGCCGTTCGATCAATTCATCCGCGAGCAACTCGCGGGCGACGAGATGGTGAAGGCGCCGTTCAAAAACCTGACACCTGCCGACATCGAAAAACTCACGGCGACTGCATTCCTCCGCATGGTGCCCGATGGCACGGCGACCGCCGCGATGCCAGAGCAAAAGACCGCCCGCAACGCGGTCGTGGCCGAGACGATCAAAGTCGTGTCATCCTCGCTGCTCGGCATGACCGTCGGCTGCGCGCAATGCCATGACCACCGGCTCGATCCGATCCCGCAGGCCGACTACTACCGGATGCGTGCAATTTTTGAACCGGCACTCGACACGGAAAACTGGCGCACGCCGAACGCGCGGCTCACTTCGCTGATGTCGGACGCCGACCGTGCGAAGGCCGCGCAGATCGAGACGGAAGCGAAAGCCGTGGACAAACAGCGGGCCGGCAAGACTCAGGAATTTGTCGCGAAAACTCTCGAACTCGAACTCGAAAAGAAGCCCGAGGAATTGCGCGAACCGCTGCGCGCTGCGTTTCAGGCCGAGGTGAAAAAGCGGACACCGGAACAGATCAAACTGCTCAAGGCGCACCCGAGCATCGGCAATCTCACCGGCCCTGCGCTCGGACTCTACGACGTCACGAACAAGACGAAGCATGCGGAAGCACTCACGAAGATCGCCGAGCAGGTCGCGGAAATCCGCAAGCGCAAGCCGGTCGAGGAATTCATCACGCCGCTCACGGAACCCGTCCCGGCAAAGCCGCTGCCCGTGACGTTCATCTTCAACCGCGGCGAGCCCACGCAGCCGCGCGACAAAGTGCAGCCGGGTGAACTCACCGTGCTCGCGTCTTTTCACCCGAGCACGATCGCGGAAAAAACACCCGCGC
This sequence comes from Chthoniobacterales bacterium, assembly GCA_038238025.1. Taxonomy (GTDB): domain Bacteria; phylum Verrucomicrobiota; class Verrucomicrobiia; order Chthoniobacterales; family Chthoniobacteraceae; genus SXWH01. The sequence continues at coordinate 19,119 of JBBRYC010000052.1, read as the reverse complement.
TCACGACGAGCGGACGCCGCCTCGCATTCGCGCAGAGCCTCACCGACGGGAAGCATCCGCTCACCACGCGCGTGCTCGTGAACCGCGTGTGGCATCACCACTTTGGCCGTGGCATCGTCGCATCGCTCGGCGACTTCGGGCACATCGGAGACCGGCCCACGCATCCCGACTTGCTCGACTGGCTCGCGAGCGAATTCGTCGCGCAAGGCTGGAGTCTGAAAAAATTGCACCGGCTGATCCTCACGTCCTCGGCCTACCGCCAGTCGTCGGTGCGCGACGCCGCGAAGGATCGCGCCGATCCCGACAACCACCTGCTCGGCCGCATGAATTCACGCCGGCTCGAAGCCGAGGCCATCCGCGATGCGATGCTCGTCGTGAGCGGAAAATTCAACGCGAAGATGTTCGGCGCACCCGTGCCGGTGATGACGGATGACGACGGCCAGATCATCGTCGGCGTGGACACGAACGACGGCGCGGGTCGCCCGACGGGAAAATTCGTGCCGCTCAACGGTGAGGAGTTCCGCCGCAGCCTCTACATCCAGATGCGGCGCAGCAAACAGATCGGGATGCTCGAGACATTCGACCTCCCGGTGATGGAGCCAAACTGCGAACTGCGAAACGCCTCGACCGTCGCCACGCAATCGCTCGCGATGATGAACGGCGACTTCACCCTCACGCAGTCGAAGTATTTCGCCGAGCGCCTCGTGCGCGACGCCGGCAAAGATGCCGAGGCGCGGGTGAGCCGCGCCTGGCAGCTCGCATTCGGCTGCTCTCCCTCCGCGGCAGAGTTGAAAAACTCCACCACATTCCTCGCCAAGCAGACTGCGTCCTTTCAGTCGCACCCGCTGAAAGCTGCGATCCCCTCGAAGGGCAAGGAAGCTGCGCCCGAAGAACCCGCCATGCGTGCGCTCACGACATTCTGCCAGGCGCTACTCACCTCGAACCAGTTTTTGTATGTGGACTGACAAGCCATCGGGACTCGCTGCATCGCTCGGGTGGAGCACGCGACTCGCGTGCTGTCTGCGGCCACTGGCCGCAGACACCCGACGGTCGCGTGTCCCGTGCTTGCGCTCCGATCCACAGTGCGCGTTCAAAATCTGCGCACGCAGCCTGCATCGGGCCACCGTCGGTTGTTTCCGGCGAGTCGCCGGAAACAGCACGCGAGTCGCGTGCTCCACCCGGGACATCCAGCTCCTCACGCGGATATTTTTTCAATCATGAACACGCACTCCTCAGCCTGCTGTGGCCGCCGCCATTTCCTTACGCAAAGCGGTTTCGGCCTCGGCGCGCTCGGCCTCACGTGGCTGCTGAAAAACGACGGCCTGCTCGCCAAACCCGAACTCGAACCGCGGCACTTCGATCTCCTGCCGAAGCAGCCGCACTTCCAGCCGCGCGCGCGCGCGATGATCTCGATGTTCATGCAGGGCGGCCCGAGCCACCTCGATCTCTTCGACCCGAAGCCGGAACTCGACAAACGCGACGGCCAGAAATTTACCGGCGACATCAAGCATGACGATGTGGCGAACGCGAGCATGAAGCTCCTCGCGAGTCCGTGGAAATTCCAGCAGCACGGCCAGTGCGGGACCGCCGTGAGCGAGCTGCTGCCGCACTTTGCAAAGATCACGGACGACGTGACGGTCATCCGCAGCATGACGACCGGCGTGAGCAACCACGGCCAGTCCATCCTCGCGATGCAGAATGGCCGCATCCTCGGCGGACGCCCGGTGATCGGGAGCTGGCTCGCCTACGCGCTCGGTTCCGAGGCGCAGGATCTGCCGGCCTTCGTCGCGCTCACCGATCCGCGCAGCCTGCCCGTGATCGGCGTGGGGAATTGGAGCAATGGCTGGCTGCCGTCCATCTACCAAGGCACCGTCGTGCGCCCGCGCGAGCCGCGCATTCCGAATCTCGATCCCGCGCCGCACCTGCGCGGCGAGGCGCAGGGAAATTACCTCGGCTTTCTCGACCAACTCAATCAGCAGCACCTCGGGAGTCATCCCGGCGAGAGCGATCTTGAGGCACGCATCGCCAGCTACACGCTTGCCGCGAAATTGCAGACCGCGGCAAAGGAAGTCCTCGACATCAGCGGCGAGAGCGCGGCGACGAAGAAGCTCTACGGCATTGACGATCCCGCCACCGCCGACTTCGGCACGCGCTGCCTCATCGCGCGGCGGCTCGTGGAGCGCGGCGTGCGCTTTGTGCAACTCTACACGGCGAACCAGTCGTGGGATCACCACAGCAAGATCGTCTCCGGCCTGCCCGCCGCCTGCAAATACGTGGACAAGCCCGCCGCCGGCCTCGTCATGGATCTGAAATCACGCGGCCTGCTCGACTCCACCGTCGTCCACTGGGGCGGCGAAATGGGCCGCCTGCCGGTCATCGAATTCGACGGAGGCCGCGAAAAGATGGGTCGCGATCACAACACGAACGGCTTCTCGATGTGGGTCGCAGGCGGCGGATTCAAAGGCGGCATGACATTCGGCGAGACCGATGAGTTCGGACACAAGGCCGCCGTGGACATCGTGAACCACCACGACTACCACGCCACGCTGCTGCACCTCTTCGGCCTCGATCACACAAAGCTCACCTTCAAGCGCAACGGCGCGGATGTCTCGCTCACCGACAACCAGGGCGGGAGGGTGGTGAAGGAAATCCTTGCGTGAACTGACGCGCGCACCTCACCGGGGATACTCCCCGATTTGCTGGAGAAGCACGCGCTCGGCGAGACGCTCCGGATCGTTCAGGCGGAGAATGTTGACGGTCACTTGCGCGACATCCGTCCGGCACACGATCAGCGAACCTCCGAGGGCGAAATGATCCTGCCAGCAGTCAATTCTCGGATTGAACAGCCTGCAATACTGCCCCGTGGCCGGCACGAGGGAGCCGATGTCCGAGCCCTTGGCGCGGTTGCAGCGGGCACACGCGAAGGCGAGATTTGACGCGTCGCTGATCCCGCCGTGCTTGCGGCTGATGACATGGTCCACTTCGCAGCCCGCGAGCAAGATCCACTCGGGAGTGAGGCAATATTCGCACCGGTGCAGCGCGCGTTCAGCGATTTCCCTGCGGAGATTTTTGCCGACGCCATCAGGCATGTCAGGCGGAGAGGCGGGCCTTGGCCTTGGCCAGAATCAGCAGGTGCTCAAGCTTCAGGTAGTCGTCGAGTTCGAGCTTCTCTTCCGGCAGGAGTCCCGACTGCTTTTCCTTTTCGACCAGCGTCCAGATCCGGAGGCGTGCATCCTCAGACGAATGGAAGTCCGCAAGTTTCGAGGAAGGGATGTTTCCGACGAGGAAATCCACAAGTTCATCGCACGCATTCATTGCTCGGAGCGTATCCCTGCGAATGGGGGAAGGCAACCTTGCGAATCGGAGGGGATTGTTCCGGTCGTGCAGGCTGCCTTGGAATGAGCATGCTTTCGTTGAAAACAACAGGAGTTGGACTCGCACGCTATGCCCAGACAAAGACGAGCGATGCACTTACGGCGCTGCGCTCCAAATCCCGGAAGAGCACGCATAGCGCCTCGCGATACGCGGCGAGTTGCGGGGCGTAGCGGATTTCGATGGCTGCGCGCTCTTTCGCGGAGGAAAAGCGATCCGTCTTGAAATCCACGATCTCCGCGCGGAGCGCCCGCCCGCTCGCATCGCGCCAGAGCACGACGCGATCAAAGGATCCGCTGACAACTTCGTTGCGACCTTCGATTTCACGGACGACCGCGAAGCGCCGCTCGCGCCACAACTCGATCTTCTCACCCGCACCGGCAGCGGGATGCGACAGGGCGCGGTGCAGTTCCGTTCCAGCGCTCCGTGCTTCTTCGGTGAGAGCACGCGCCCACGCTGTGATATTGCGGTGCTCAAGCTCGGGAGCTGTTTCGGCGGCGGCGGTGATCCAGTGCTTGATGTCCGGCAGTCCGTCCTTAAGCCACGCGATCTGGCGCAGCCACTCATGGACGATATCGCCACGGCGCAGCGATGCGCGGTTTGCCGGCGAGAGGATTCGCTCGATGCTGATGGCACTGCTTTCGTTCGCGCCGGAGGGCGTCACATGCACCGTGCGACCAAATGTTGAGGCGAGCGGTGAATTTTCCGCCGGGACATCACTCGCCACGCCGGGATCGCTGCCGTCCGCCGCGACATTCGTGCGGCCGCGCGCTTCCTCGCTGGCGCGGAAAGTCACGCCAGCAAATGCTTCCGTCACGCCGTCTTCGCCGACGGGCAGCAGCGCGCTGCGGAGCAGGAGGGCGGCCGGAACTTTCGCAGTGTCACGCAGCACGATGTCGAGAAACGATCGTGCGCGCGTCATTGCGACGTAGAGCACGCTCAGCTCCTCGGTGAAATCCTCGCGGAGATTCCGCTGCACGAGATCGTCGAGGCCCATGAGCGGCGCCTGATCCTTCGAGGGCACGATGTGGAAAGTGCCGTCCGGATCGTGGAGGATGGGCGTGCCGTGGCCGCCGGACTGCGCGTCTATATCCACGAGGATCACAGCCTCGAATTCCAGGCCCTTTGAGACGTGGATGGTCATCACGCGCACGCCCGAACCTCCGGGCCGCTCGACGCGCCGGGCGCGGACATGCGCGGTGAATTCCGAGAGCCGTCTTGGGCCGCGTGCGTCGAACTCGCGCGCGACCTCGAGCAACTGCTCGCAGCGCTGGCGGTCGTGATCGCTGCACGCGGCGGGAAATGCGGGGTGCCGGATCCATTCGCGCAGCACCGTCGCAAAGCCGCGCTCCATGATCCGGTGGCGCAGCGTGCGTGCGAGTTTTTCATCGCCGTCGCGCGGGGACTCTTCCGTGTCCGCAAAGCCGAAGACGGCCGCGAGCGGGCTTTGCGTGACGAGGTGATGCGCGGCGGTGCAGCCGGGGTGATCGAGCCACGTGATCACGCCGAGGATGATTTCGACAGCGCGCGAATCCGTGAGCGGATTGCCGCCCTCGCCGCTCACATCCACATCGGGATGCGCGCTGCGCAACGACGCGATGAGACGCGGCATGAGCGTATTCTTGCGGAGCAGCACGGCGATTTTCCGCTGCGGATCTTCGGCGAGATGCGCGCTGACGAGTTCGAGCGTTTTCGCGACGAGCGCCTGCTTGTGCGTCTCGGTGTCGCCGTCGGGTTCGTTCGCGACTTTGAGCAGTCGCACGCGGCCTTGCAGATTCTGCACGATGTCCGCGGCCTTGTGCTCGGGAAATCCCGCAACCCATTTCGCACCGGCGGCTTCGAGCACCTCCCGGTCTTTCACATCGTCACCGAGCCACGCGGTGCGCAGTCGCGTGAATGTACGGTTCACCGCCTTGAGCACGGCGGGGCTGGAGCGGAAACTTTGATCGAGCGTCTTCTCACCGCCCGAGCCGATGCGTGCCGCGAGTTCACGCAGAGGCTCGTGCATGAGCGCGCGGTCGCTGCCGCGCCAGCCGTAGATGGCCTGCTTCTCGTCGCCGACGATGAGCACCTCGCCGCCGGTCGATCCGACTTCCTCGACGATGGGCTGGAAGAACCGGAACTGTAGCCGGCTCGTGTCCTGGAACTCATCGAACAGCACATGCTCGTAGCGCGTGCCGATGCGGAAATAGAGGTCGCTGCAATCGAAGGCCGCCGCGGTGACCATCGCCGCGACATCGCCAAACGTGTAGGTGCCGCCGGAAAAATTTTCCGCGCGCCGGTGCCGTGCGTAGTGCGCTCCGAGCCAGCGCAGCGCGTCCTCGCGCGCGAGGTGGCGGTCGCGCAATGCCTCGGATGCGCGCTCAGTGAGCGGGTGCAGCGCGTCGCGAAGTTGAGGCGGGATCGGGTGGCGTTGAAAATCACCGCCGAGGAAAATCCGCTCGGCAAGAGTGATGTCGAGAAGCGGAATGGCCTCCGCGCCGGGTTGGAGCATCTGCGCGATTTTATCGAGTGCGGTCTCCCATGCCTTCGGTGGTTTCTTGTCGCCCTTGTTTCGCGGGATCCATGCGGAGCGTTCGGCGAGCGTCTTCGTGATGCTCGTGAGTTCCGCGCTGCTCCAGCGCCGCGGCTCGGGCTCGGTGAATTCGGGAGTCACTTCGCCGTCCGTTTTCATCGCGGAAAATTCCGGCGCGAGATCGCGCAGCGCGTCGAGTATGGAGCTGATGACACCGCGGCGGAATGTCCAAAGTGCTGCGCCGAGGCTGCGGTGATCCGTTGCGTTCAGCAGCGCGTGCAGTGTGCGGCGGAGCAGGTCGGCTTCGGCTTCATTTGCCGCCATGCTCCAGTCCGGCGCGAAGCCGAGGTCGCTGGAGAATGCCTTCGCGATTTGTCCGAAGAACGCATCCATCGTGGAGATCGCGAGGCGATCCACGTGTGCGGTGAGCGAGGTGAGCAGCCGCGCGCAGTGCGCGGTGGAGAGAGGCAGGCCAAGTTGCTTCGAGAGAAATTTGCGGCGCGATTCCGAGAGCACGGCCTCGGCGACGAGGCGCAGCACGCGGTCGAGGATTTCCCCGGCGGCGGCTCGCGTGAAAGTGGTCGCGAGGATCGCGGAGGGATTCCGCGGCTGCCCGGCGAGTTCGCCTTCGAGCAGGATACGGATGAAGGACATCGCGAGCTGAAAAGTTTTCCCCGAGCCTGCGGATGCGCGGATGACGGTGAGCGGCATGGCTAGGGGACGGCTGAGGCGGTGAGGAATCCCGGGTGGAGCACGCGACTCGCGTGCTGTCTGCGGCCACTGGCCGCAGACACCCGCAGGATCCGTGTTTGCGGCTTGTTCTTCGGACTACAGTGCGCGTCGGAAACCTGCGTACGCGGCCTGCATCGCGGCACCGTCGGGTGTTTCCGGCGAGTCGCCGGAAACAGCACGCGAGCCGCGTGCTCCACCCGAGAGCTCCGCGCCGCAGTCCCTGTCCCAGCCGTGGCGCTGTGCTCAGGATGACAGCCTGTCTTCGCGTAGAGATTTTGAAACATATCCTATTCCTCCTCCCCGTTCTCGACCGGCAGGCCGTTGACTCCGCACAGGGCGTGGAAGACGGGGTCTTCGTTGTCGGAGATTTTTCCGACTTCGCGGCAGCCTTCGCCGCTGCACACTTCGGCGACGATTTGTGCGGCGCGCTCCCATGCCTCGGGGATTAGGTTCGGATCAAATGGATCGGTGATTCCGGCGTCGTCGCGTTTTGGCGGGAGATTGAAATAGACGAGTTCGAGTCCGTCGCCGGGCTCGGGGATTTTTCCGGCGAGGCCGAGCGCGGGCAGCAGCTTCACGTAGAGCGGGAGCTGGAGGTCGCGCCACTCGCGGAGCTTCGGTGCGAAGTGCGCGGCGGTCGGCTGCCGCACGATCGAGGAGGTCTTGTAGTCAATGACGCGCATCGGGCCGTCGGGATGAATGTCCACGCGGTCTATGCGGCCTTTCAGCATCACATCATCCGGCGCACCGGGCACGGTGAACGGCACCTCGGCTGCGCCGCCGCGTTCCACGTAGGCGATCTGCCAGCCTTGGGCAAAAAGCTCCGCCTGTTTCTCGGCGAAAATGCGCAGCCTTTCCTCGAGCGAATGCACCTGCGCGGTGACGGGCGGCAGCGGGTGACGCCCGTAGCGGCGGTGCATGAAATCGTGCAGCGCGGCGGTGGTCTCGCGTTCGATCTCGGCGGCGGTGAGTTTTGGCGAGGCGTTGATGTGGCGAGCGGCGAAGTCCTCGAGGACGGAGTGGATCGCGGAGCCGAATGCACCACCGTCGAGTTCGTCTGCGGAGTCGTCCTGCACTTTCAGGCGGCGGACGTGCTGGAAGTAGAAGAGCCGCGGCGATGCGAGATACGTGCGGAAACTCGTGACGCGGAAGCTGCGGAAGGCGCGCATTTTTTCCGCATCCGGCTGCGGCGGCTGGAGGCCGGGCGAGGCGTGCAGCGGCTGCGGCGCGCTGTGCGTCTCGGCGATGAGCGCGAGCAGGCGCGAGGCGAGCGCGCGTTCCTCGGGCGCGCGGAGCAGCAGGCGGCTCGGGCGCGCGGGCGTCCCCTCGGCGGTGCGGCGCGGCGCGATGAGCGCGAAGCGTCCGCGCGCGCGGCGGCTCTGCCACACGCTGTGCAGCGTGTATTGGTCGCGCGCGAAGTGGCTCGCGCGGCAGGGGAGGCCGAGGCTTTCACGGAGCGGATCGAGCAGCAGCGGTTCGGTGGTCGCGCCTTGCGGGAGGCTGCCGTCGAAGACCGATGTGACGATGAGTGCGGGCGCGTCGTCGGATGCGGCTTCGAGCCAGCCGGCGAGTTCGACGGCGCCGGGCTGCTCGGGCTCGGGGACTTCGGCGCTGCCTGCGATGTCGGCGAGGAGGCGCAGGAGTTCGGCGGGCGAAAATTGTGCGGTGGCCTCGCGGGGCAGGCGTTCGATTTCGTCGAGGGCCTTGCGGATGGATTCCAGCGCGGGGACGAGCGTGCGATCCTCGTCGGCGTGCGGTGTGATGTGGCGTCCGTCGTAGATGCGGAGCAGCAGCGTGGTGACATCCTCGGCGAAGTGATCGCTGCGGACCACGGCGAGGCGTTCGAGTGCGTCGAGCGCAGATGCGACGGGTGATTCGCTTTCACCGCTCTCGCAGAGTGCGCGATCCATTCGCGCGGGGAGATGGGTCTCGAAAAATCCGTCGAGTTTCGCCGCGAGGAAATTTCCGGAGAGCCGGAGGTCCGGGTGGCGTGCGAGCGCGGCGACGCTCTCGTAGCTCGGCGGTTCGCTTCCGCTGCGGTCGAGGAAATCGGCGAACTGCGAGAGCAGCACGAGCACGGAGCTGCGCGAAACAGGAAGTCCCCCGGCGGTGCGCGCGGCGATGCCTGCGTCGGCGATGCCCTGCTGCAAGGCGGAGAGCGCGCCGCTCTCGGGCACGGCGACGGTGATCGCGGAGGACGCGAGGCCTGCATTTTTCCACGCGCGGATCAGCTCCGCGCAGCGCACGGCCTGCTCGCGCACTCCGCGGACAACGTGGATTTCGCCGTGCTCGAAACGGCATCCGCGCTGCGACCAGTGTGCGGATTTCAGCCGGCCCCAGTCGTCGAAGCCGGCGGCCTCTGCCTCCGGCGCGTGGATGAAAATGAGCGGATCATTTTTCAGCAGCGCGAGGAGTGAGACGGGCACTGGCGGCAGCTCGACGATGCCAGCGAGCGCGACGCGCTGCTCCGGTGCGCGGCCGGTCGCGAGCAGGCCCGTGCGCCACGCGGCAGGATCCATGAGGCTCCACCCGGCGAGGATGGCGCGGTAGTCGCGGAGCAGTTGTTGCAGCGCGAGCCAGCGCGGCTGCTCAAGTTCGGCGGCGTCGGGGACGAGGCGTGCGAGGATTTCAAATGCGCCTGCGAAGTCTGTGCCCGACGTGCTGAGATCGCGCCATGTGCGCTCGAGGAAGGTCGCGAGGTGGCGGCGGCTCGCGCTGCGGTCGGGGCCTGCCGGTGCGTTCCAGACTTGTGCGAGCAATTCCCCGGGCGCGCGTCCGAGAGCGGCGGCCCATGCGAGGCGTTGCGCGAGGATTCCGGCGACCGCAGGTGCGCGTCCGAAGAGTTCCTCCGCGAGCGAGCCGGGCGTGGTGATGCGCGGCGGGACGAGCGCGCGGCCTGCGCGCTGTGCTTCCGAGGCGAGCAGGCAGAGGAGACGGCGGCTCGCGGCGCGGCCGCGCACGACGATGAGCCAGGCGCTGAGATCAGCGTCGCGTGAGTCAGGCGACTCGGCGGCGCTGTCCGCGATCATCCGTGCGGCCACGGCGGGCAGCAGGGGGGATGTCCACGGGAGGAAGACGCGCATGATGCGCGGTTATCCAAGTTTCACGCGTCGGACGGAAGCGGGGAATTTTGCGGACGTGCGTTTCGTGATGGTTTTTGGCCTCACGAAATCACACGGCTGGCTACGTGATACGATTTCCTCGATCAGACTGCCGGTACGGCGGTGAGGTCGAGGAGAAGGGGCGCCTTCGCCCCGAGGATCTCCGCAGAACCGGGGCGAGGGCGCCCCTGCTCCTTGCGCGCCATGGCTTCCACTCGCGCAGTCCTACCGTGGAAATCGGATGATTCCCGAAACGCAATCGGATGATGATGCCTGTGTGATCATCGGCGCGGGCTTCCGCCCACGCCTACGAATCGGACGTGAGCTTCCGCTCATGCCTACGGTTCGCTCACGCCTTCGGATCAGTTCAGAAAGATCAGCTCGTTCGTGAGCAGGATGATCTGCGTGTAGCGCTCGAGGGCGTTCAGCGGCTGCATCTGTCCGGTGCCGGATTTTTTGCGCAGCTTGGCTTCGAGTTCGGCGGCCTGGCCGATGGCGACGGGTGCCGTCTCGCCGGTCTTGGGCTGCGGGGTTTCGGAGCCGAGGAATTGCTCGGCGAGTTTCAGCTCGGCGGCGGTCGCCGGACGCTGGAATGCGGTGCGGAAAATGAACTGCACTTTTTCCACGTCGGGGGCTGCCTTCGGGAAGTCGGCGCGGGCGAGGATGTTTTTCACCTGCTCGATGAGGAAGGGGCTGTTCATCATGAAGAGCGCCTGCTGCGGCACGGTGGTCATGATGCGCTCGCCGGTGGACATGTCGGGGTTGGCGAAGTCGAAGGTGTTCAGCATTTCGGGCAGTGCAGAGCGATCGATGAACGCATAGACGGAGCGGCGGTTGCCGTTCGTCCCGCTGAGATCCACGGTGCCATATTTGTTTTTTGCGACGGCGCCGCCTGCGGTCATCGAGAAGGGCGTGCCGCCCATCGTGACGTCGAGTTTGCCGCCGAGGGTGAGGAGCGAGTCGCGCACCTGCTCGAAGTCGAGGCGCTGGATGTTTGCGCGCCAGAGCCACTGGTTGGTCGGGTCGCTCTTCATCGCGGCGTCGTTCGCGCGGCTGTCCTGCTGGTACGTCGCGGACATGACGATGAGCTTGTTCAGCTTTTTCAGCGACCAGCCGTTGTCCATGAGCCACGTCGCGAGGTAGTCGAGCATCTCGGGGTGCGTGGGCGGTTCGGAGCGCGTGCCGAAGTCGCTGACGGTGCGCACGATGGCCTGGCCGAAATGCCATTGCCATGCGCGGTTCACGATGACGCGCGCGGTGAGCGGGTTGTCGCGGCTCGCGATGAGCTTCGCCATTTCGAGACGGCCGCTGCCGTCGGTGAAGGGCTTGCGATCGGGCGTGAGGAGCGAGAGGAATTGGCGCGGGACGATGTCGCCGCGGTTCGCGGGCTCTCCGCGGACGAGCACTGCGGCGTCGCGCGGCTTGTCCTTGTCCGTGACGGACATCGCGCGAACGGGCGCGCCGGGGTGGGTGAGTTCGAGCGTCGTGACTTTGGCGCGGATGGCGTTCTGCTGCGTGGTGAACTGGTTGCCGAGCGCGCGGGCCATGTTGGTCTCGTCCGGGAGAACGGCGGAGCCTGCGCCGTAAATCTGCTTGCGGAGCGCGTCCATGTCGGAGTCGGCGAGAGCGACCTGCGTCTTGGCGATGTCGAAGCGTCCCTTGCCACCGCTCTTGTAGCCGAGGAATTCATCGAGCTTGAGCTGCGTGTGCAGGGTGGCGAATGCCTCGGTGTAAATGGCGGCGACATCCTTGAGCGAGGCCGGCGTTTTCGCGGCGAATGCCTTCGCAATCGCGGGCGTGACGGTCTTCGAGGCGGCGATTTCCTTCGCGAGTGCGGGCGCGGCCTCGGCGAATTTTTCAGCGGAAAGCTCCGCGAATTGCACCCAAGCGCCGAAGACGGCATCGTCTTTCTTGCCGCCTTCGATGGTCTTCACGCGGTCGAGCCAGATTGCGGCGAGTTCGGACTTCAGACCCTTGTCGCGGGCGAGGATGCGGAAGTTGTCGTTCTTCTTGCCGCCCTTCGCAGCCGTGGTCTTCGCGTCGTGCGCGACGAGCATGTAGTCGCCGGATTTTTCCAACATGCCGGAGAGCAGGCGCGCTGCCTCGGCATCGCGGTAGCGTTCGAGTTCCACGTCCACGTCGGCGACGGCTTTTTGGAATTCCTTGTAGTGCGGATTCTTCGCGGGGTCGGTGATGTCCACGCCCTCGGCGACGTCGTCGCTGCTCGTGAAGACGCCGTAGAGCGAATAGTAGTCCTTCGTGGGGATGGGATCGAACTTGTGATCGTGGCAGCGCGCGCACGCGCCGGTGAGGCCCATGATGCCCTTCGTGACGACGTCAATGCGGTCGTCAATCACGTCGTTCGCATTTCCCATGAAGCGCTTGCCGACGGTGAGGAAGCCGAGCGCGGCGAGCTTGGATTTTTCAGTCTTCGACTCGGGGAGCCGGTCCGCGGCGATCTGCTCGATGACGAACTGGTCGTAGGGCAGATCCTTGTTGAATGCGTCAATGACGTAGTCGCGGAAGGTCCACGCGTGCGGGTAGAGCGGCACGCGCTTGCCGCCCCCCTGGCGGTCGCCGCTCGTGTCGGCGTAGCGTGCGATGTCGAGCCAGTGGCGCGCCCAACGCTCGCCGTAGCGTGGCGAGGCGAGGAGACGATCCACGATTTTCTCGAAGGCGTTCGGCGAACTGTCGGCGAGAAAGGCGTCCACTTCCGCGGGCGTCGGCGGCAGGCCGATGAGATCATACGTCACGCGGCGGATGAGCGTGTGCTTGTCGGCCTTCGTCGAGGGCGCGAGTTTTTTCTCGGCGAGCTTGGCGAGGACGAAGCTGTCGATCGGGTTCTGGACGAAGTGCTTTGCGTCCGTGATTTTCGGCACGGGTGGGTTCGTGATTTTTTGGAAGGCCCAGTGCTTCTTCGCCGTGTCGGCATCCCACGCGAGCTTGCGCGAAGACTTGCCGTCGCGCGGATCGGGCGCGCCCATTTTGATCCACTGCGTGAAATCCGCAATGACTGCGTCGGAGAGCTTGTCCTTCTTCGGCGGCATGGCCATGTCGGGATCCTTGTCCTCGTGGCGCATGGTGATCAGGAGCAGGCTCTTCTCGGGCTTGCCGGGGATGATCGCCGGGCCGCTGTCGCCGCCTTTGAGCAAAGACTCGGCGGTGTCGAGATACAGGCCGCCTTTCAGTTTCTTCGCATCGGCGCTGTGGCACTCGTAGCATTCCTTCGCCAGCACGGGCCGGATTTTTTTCTCGAAGAAGTCGAGTTGCGCGAGGTCGGACACCGCCGCCGCGCCTGCGAAATACGGGAGTTGAAGCGCGGCCACTGCCGAGGCGACGCACACGCGTTTGATGCTTTTGCTCATGTCGAAAAATTAGGCGACGAGATCCTTCACGACATTGCCGAAGACATCCGTGAGGCGGAAATCGCGGCCATTGTAGCGATAGGTGAGTTTCTCGTGATCGAAGCCGAGCTGATGCAGGATCGTCGCGTGCAGGTCATGCACGTGGACCTTGTTCTCCGCCACGTCGTAACCGAACTCATCGGTCGTGCCGTACGCCTGACCACCCTTGATGCCGCCGCCGGCCATCCACGAGCAGAATGCCTTGTGATGATGGTCGCGTCCGGGTTCGCCGCGCGCGCCCTTGTCGTGACGCGGGGTGCGGCCGAATTCGCCGCCCCACACGACGAGCGTGTCCTTGAGCATGTCGCGCTGCTTGAGATCCTGCAGGAGCGCACCGACCGGCTGGTCAATGGCCTCGGCCTGCTTGCGGAGGTTGCCCTTCACATCGGTGTGGTGGTCCCAGCCGCCGGCCCAGACCTGCACAAAGCGCACACCATTCTCGACGAGACGGCGCGAGATCAACATGCGGCGTCCGATCTCCGTGTCGCCATACATGTCGCGGATGTGCTGCGGCTCCTTCGTTACGTCGAAGACTTCCGTCGCCTCAGTCTGCATCTTGAATGCGAGTTCGAACGACTGGATGCGCGCCTCGAGCGCCTGCTCGCGCTTCATCTGCTCGGCGTGCATTTCGTTGAGCTTCTGCAGCACGTCGAGCTGCTTGCGCTGCTGTTCGAGCGTTGAATAGTGGCTCCTGATGTTCTCGATGATTTTCTCCGCGGGCGCGCTCACGCTGCTCACGAGCGTGCCCTGATAGGCACCGGGCAGAAATGCGGAACGCCAGTTCGCCGCGCCACCGAGTCCGCCGCCGAGCGCGATGAAGCCGGGCAGATTTTCGTTCACCGTGCCGAGGCCGTAGAGCGCCCACGCACCCATCGAAGGCTTCACGAGGCGGCCCGTGCCGGTGTTCATCATCAGCGTCGCGAATTCATGCGCCGGCACATCCGTCGTCATCGAGCGGATCACCGCGATGTCATCAATGCTCTTGCCGATATGCGGGAAGATCTCGCTGACCTCGACGCCGCTCTTGCCCATCTTGCTGAAATTGAAAACCGAAGGCAGCGGCAGGCCGCCGATGAGCGGCACATCCTGGCCCGCATATTTCGCCATGCCCGGCTTCGGATCCCACGTATCAATGTGCGAAGGCCCGCCCTGCGAAAAAATGTGGATCACGCGCTTGGCCTTGCCGGGGAAATGCGGCGCGCGCGCTGCGAGCGGCGAGAGGCTGGCGGCTGCGCTGGCGGATTCGCCGAGCAGGCCCGCGAGGCTCAGTGCGCCGAAGCCCATTCCGAAGCGGTTCAGGAATTGGCGACGGGTGAAGCAATAGTCGGCTTGGCTGGGGCGGTGTTCGGAGATGTTCATAGGAGTGGAGGTTGAAAAATTAACAGCGAATTCATAGTGGTCAAGGCGGGGATCGCGCCTGCATTAGATTTTATTTGGAAAAAATGTCGGGAAGTGCGGACAGGGAGCCCGCCCGATGGCCGCCGAGCGCGCTACTTCATCCGCGGCGCCGATGGGCTGACCACTGGCAGGCGCGACGGCTCGTAATATTGCCCTGAAAACGGGATTGAAAGACAGACGAATGGGGACAAGCGAATGAAGATCCGGAGTTTGAATGTCACACGCTGAGTCACCCGGACGATGAGAACTCTTTTCGCCTCAAGTCCCTCAACTTCATTCGTAAGTCCCCATTCGTCAGTTCTCGATTGCGGGATTTAGGATTACGCGTGTCTCTGGTGAGGCTGCGGAAAAAGCGGGCGTCGCTCCCAAAGAAACCGCCTCAGCCGGATTCTCTCGCCGATGCTCCGCTTCTTTGCCGTCCTGGTTTTCGCCGTCCGCGTTTGTGGGGAGGACGTGCTGTGAGCTTGCCCCGGTTTGGTGGACACCCTGAGTGGCGGTGGGTGAAATGAACGACGATGAACAAGAACAAGAACGAGAAGAGTGATGCCGCGACAGCGATCGTGGAACCGAAACGCTATGACGACGCGTTCAAACGCCAGGCCGTGGAGCACTGGCTGCGCAGTGGCAAGAACGGGACGCAGATCGCGAAGGAGCTGGGGATCAGCTACCCGAGCCTCAAGGAGTGGAAGCGGCGCTACGGTGGGGATGCCGCGCCGCAGCGAGCCGATCTGGAAACGGAGAACCGGGCGCTGCGGAGTGAGTTGGCGCGAGTGCGTGAGCAGCGCGACATATTAAAAAAAACGCTGGGCATCCTCTCGGAAGTGCCGCGGCCCGCTACGAGCGCATCGAAACCATGAAAGACGAACATTCCCTGGCCGCGCTGTGCGCCGCGCTCGAGGTGAGCCGGCCTGGCTACTATCGCTGGAAAGACGCGGCGCCGGGCATCCGCGCCCGTGCCGATGCGCAACTGACCGAGGCGATCCGCGCCGTGCATGGCGAGCATCGAGGGGTCTATGGCAGCCCGCGGATGATGCGGGCGCTGCACGCCCGCGGCAAGTGCCACAGCCGCAAACGCATCGCCCGACTGATGAAGGCCGCAGGACTCCGGGGCAAGTGTCCGCGCCGCTTCGTGCCCTGCACCACCCAGAGCGGACATGCCGAGCCCATCGCCCCGAACCGGCTGGCCGCGCAGCCCAAGCCCACGGCACCCAACCAAGTGTGGGTGAGTGACATTTGCCAGCGCCCTCCGGCGCTGCCCTGCGGGCAAAGGCTCCGCCCTTTGGCTATCTCGCTCCGCTCGGTTCCTATGTGCGCACCGCTGAAGGCTGGCTCTGCGTGGCGGCCATCCTCGATCTCTACAGCCGCCGGATCGTCGGCTGGGCGACGGGCGCTTTGTCTCGCCGCCGAGTTGGTCCTGAGCGCCCTGGCCATGGCCCTGCTCCATCGCCGTCCGCCCGCTGGGCTGCTCTATCACAGCGATCGCGGCGTCCAGTATGCCTGCGGCGACTTTCGTGCCGCGCTCGCCGAGGCCCGGCTCATCGCCAGCATGAGCCGCAAAGGCAACTGCTACGACAACGCCGCCATGGAATCGTTCTGGAGCAGCTTTAAGCGCGAATCCATCGGCTCCATCTATCCGCCCCGAGATAACGGCACCGCCGCCGCGTTTGACTACATCGAAACCTTCTACAACCGCGTGCGCCTCCACAGCGCCCTCGGCTACCAATCCCCTGTGGACTTCGAGAACCAACTAAACTAACAACTCCCACCCACCGCCCCGGGTGTCCACCAAACCGGGGCAAGCTCACACAAATAAACCTGCAGAATTATTGTCTCAAGTGCGTTTGTCTTGGGCCAGGAATGCCAAGGCTTTTGCGAAGAAGGACTACGCGGCTGTTGCAGTTCCTGGGAAATAAGAGTCAGGAATCGGGTCAAGGAATAGGGGGCAGGCAGCGATTCTTGACACCTCCATGGATCACTCCGCAGGAAATACCATGTCGCGCAGCTTCCGATTCGAGGGGACCCGCAGCTTTTTCCAAGTCGTGCCCCACAGGAACCGACGCGAGGCGAATTTCACGGATGATGGCGACCGCAAGTTCTTTCTCGGAACGCTGTGACCGTGCATTTTGCCGAGGTTTCAGGCATTCGTTCGTCCAGCCATGCGAAAACTGATCCTCAGCAACCGGCAGTCGCCGGGCGACATCGTGATGCTCACGGCGGCGGTCCGCGATTTGCACCGGAGCCATCCGGGGAAATTTGCGACGGATGTGCGCACGTCGGGCGGCGCGCTGTGGGAGAACAATCCGCACCTCACGCCGCTGCGGGACGATGACGCGGAGGCGGAGCGCGTGGCATCCGCACGCCGTCCTCATTTCTGGACGCAGCCCGCAAACCAACTTCCCGGATTCAGCGGCGTGTGATTGATACTGTCTGCCTATGAGCATCGAACCTTGCCACGATTCCGGAAACAAGACGTGCCGGGTCGCGTTCCGCCACGGTGCGGGGGATACCGCGAACTTTGCCCTGCAGCTCGAGCTTTACCGGCGGCGGGGATGGGACATCGAGGTGCAGTGCAATCCGGACAAGGCGATCCTCCTGGAGGCGGCGGGAGCGCGGGTGGACACGGCGGGGAAGGATGCGCCGGGCGTGGCCTGGAACCATGCGCCGGGGCAGAAGGCCGGCGAGATGCCGCCGCTCTGGGTGCTGAACAAGTCGGGTTTCAACCTGGGACGCGGGCCGATGCCGCATCTCGATGAGGATCCGGCGGCGCTGTGGCGGGAGTATGTGGAAGTGCAGGTGGAGCCGCAGCTCCCAGCCGACGTGTGGCGGGAGACGGATGATTTCCTGCGCGGGCTGCCCAAGCCAGTGGTGCTGCTGCACACGATCGGCAATTCATGCCAGAACGCCAAGAGCCTCGGGAAGGACGTGACGCTGGATCTTTACCGCGGGCTGCTGGACGGGATGGACGGAAGCCTGGTGCTGCTGGACTGGGACAACCGGGTGCCGAGGCTGGCGTCGCATCGCGTCCGGCACCTCACGGATGATTGGAAGCGGATCGATCTCGCGCGCCTGCTCGCGCTGCTGCACCGGAGCAGCCTGTTCGTGGGCATTGACAGCGGTCCCACGCACTGCTCGCGGATGACGGGCACGCCGGCGCTGGCGGTCTTTCCGAAGGCGGATCACGCGCCGCACATGTACATGCTGCCGAGGCCGGGTCTCGCCATGATCACGCCGCGCGTGAAAGCGGGGCATCCCGGCAGACATTACCGGCACAGCCTGCAGATCATCGAGGAACAGGCGGACGCGGTGAGCGGGAGCTTCATCGCACGGCAGGCGCTGCGGATGCTGGACGGGCCGCGCTATCTGTCCGCGGGACAGATGGGGGCGGATGTGCAGTTGCAGCATCTGATCCAGGAGAGGGAGCGCGGCGGCGGGAATTTCCTGACCGACTACGTGGACCGGCACCGGGGCTTCGACGTGCTGCTGCGGGAACTTCGCAGCCGGGCGCCCCGGGCGAAGGTGATCGAGACGGGATGCACACGGCAGGAGGAGGACTGGAGCGGGGCCGGCATGGGCACACTCCTGCTGGGCGCGTTCCTCAGCCACACCGGCGGGAGTCTCGTGTCGGTGGACATCAATCCCGCGGCCTGCGCCCTCGCGCGCCGGCTGACTCACGACATGCCCGCGGTGTCGGTCGTGGAAGGCGACTCGGTGAAATACCTCACGGAGCGCACGGAGCCCGCGGACCTGATCTACTGCGATTCGCTGGATGCCGACCTCCCGGAGACGGCCGGGCACGGCTTGAACGAAGCAAAGGCGGCCGCACGGCTTCTCGGCGCGAAGGGGCTGATCGCGTTTGACGACACGGTGTATCGCGCAAGGGAGTTTCACGGCAAGGGACGCACGGCGGTGCCCTGGCTGATCGAGCAGGGCTGGCGCATCGTGTGGTCGGGCTACCAGACGATCCTCAGCAGGACGTGAGACGGTGACCTATTCATCCACGGCTTCACGCAGCATCTCGCGGAGCAGCTCGGCGTGGAGATTGCGCCGACGGATTTCAAGGGCGACATCCACCTCGCTGCATCGGAGTGCGGGACGAATGGCAGCGGTGGTGGGCAGCCGGGCAGCCGGAGTGCCGGGCACCTGTTCGTTAACGCTTGCCAACTGTCCCGCTGTCAGTTCGTCTCCCCACGGCTCGGTCACTTTCTCATCCTATGGCAAAAAAGCGCATCTCCCCCGAACAAGTCGCCCGTATCATTTCCGAGGACGACCCCTCGTCCTCCTCCGACAGCAGCGACTCGTCGGACAGCAGCGATTCGTCGGACAGCAGCGATTCGTCGGACAGCAGCGATTCGTCGGACAGCAGCGATTCGTCGGACAGCAGCGATTCGTCGGACAGCAGCGACTCGTCGGACAGCAGCGATTCGTCGGACAGCAGCGAATCGTCGGACAGCAGCGACTCGTCGGACAGCAGCGACTCGTCGGACAGCAGCGAATCGTCGGACAGCAGAGATTCGTCGGACAGCAGCGAATCGTCGGACAGCAGCGACTCGTCGGACAGCAGCGATGCGTCGGACAGCAGCGATGCGTCGGACACCAG
>JBBRYC010000051.1:0-48203 GCA_038238025.1 Chthoniobacterales bacterium | reverse complement strand
GCGATGATTGACGCCTACTACGATCACCGCGGCCAGGCGCTCTGCCCGATGAGCAACGGCATCTCGCACCACGTCAGCCCGCGCGGCGACATCGAGCCGTGCCCCATCATCCAGTTTGCCAAGGAGAACATCCGCGACGAACGCGGCGTCTTCGCCACGATGCGCGACTCCGAGTTTCTGAAAGACTTCCGCGACATCAGCGCGCAGCACACGCGCGGCTGCGTCGTCCTCGAGCGCCCCGACCTCGTGAAGCAGATCGTCGTAAAGCACGGCGCGCGCGACACCACGCAGCGCGGCACCGCGATGGCCGAACTCGAAGCCATGACCCCGCGCTTTTCGCAATGGCTCCCCGGCGAGGAAATCCCCGAGCAACACTGGATGTATCGCTGGGCAAAAAAATTCTGGTTCAACGATTTCGGCGCGTACGCGAAGGCGGATCACGAGGGGACCGCGAAGGCGAAGGTGAAGGCGCTGGCGGAGGCGGTCCCGTCCAGCAGCAACTGAAACAATTCGGACAATGATTCCTCTCACGCCGCAAAGACATCCGCTGGTTATGCTCTTTGCCGCGCTCCTCTGCCAATTTGCCACTCTGTCTGCTGATGACGCACCGGTTCCGAGGCCATCCGCGCCTTCCGTGGTGGTGCCGAAGGCGAGGGAACTGCCTTCCATCCCAGCGCCAGCTCTCGGTGAAATGCGCGAGAGATTGATGGAATCCGCACGGAACACTTCCGTGGTGTCGCTCGAATGGGACAAGAAGCCCGTCAGCGTCGGCGTTCACATGAAAGTGATCCGGGCCATGCACTTCGACACTGAGGAGGATTGGAAGATAAGAAATCTCACATGGGACTGTCTTTCCACTCCCGTGGAAAAGATCGCGAATGTGCTCAATCATCCGGAAGATGCGCTGCGCGCTGGAACATTGTCCCAAGTCGTGGTGTTCGCCTCGATTCAGACCATGCAGCGCATCACATTCACAAAGACATGGCTGCTCAGCACCGAACGCGCTCGGTTTATAGTGGCGCGTTCCAAGGAGGCCGCCGATCCAACCCTCCTTGCCGTCACCATTCTGATGAAACAGCAGCAGCGCGTCGAGGTCCGCTTTGTGACGCTCACACTCGATAAAGACACGGAGTTGGGAGACAGCGCCGCCAGAGCAATCGTCAAAGAGCTTGATGACGAGTTAAGCGCTTCAAACCGCCGCTAATCAGATCAGCACGAAGGGCTGAAAAGAAATTAGCCCGTAGTGGAGCGCGCAGCAAGCGGGAATCACCGGATCGCGCCGCCCACAAAATCATGCGCCCCGGCAGGGGCGCGGGAATCGCGGCCCGCGGGATTTCCGCCGCCCCATCCGGGGCGGTTGTCGTTTGGGTGACGGTGATCCGGTGGTTCCCGCTGCGCTCCACCACCGGCTAATCTCCGGCTGTCCCTCCGGCGTCGGAGAGCCGCGATCACATTTTCCAGCCAGCCGGAGGCTCCGTACCGGCTCTAAGGAACCGCTGATTTAACGCCGACTCACAAACCAAAGATTTTTTCAGGGGGAGTTTTGTCCACGGAAGACACGCAAATCACGGAATACTGAGCGCAGCCCCGCCATTTTTTCCGTTCCTTTCGTGTCTTCCGTGGACATCTCGATTAAATCAGCGGTTCCCTAAGCTCGGAATATCACGCGACGGGGTCGCGCGTGAGCACGCTGTTCACGGTGCGCAGGAGGCCGAGCGGGTTTGCATTCCGCAGTGCGTCGGGCAGCGAGCTTTCGGGGAAGCCTTGCAGGCACAGCGGGCGTGCCCAGCGCGCGATGGCGGCGGTGCCGACGCTCGTGTAGCGCGAGTCCGTCGTCGCGGGATACGGGCCGCCGTGCTGCATCGAGGGGCAGACTTCGACGCCGGGGGAAAAGCCGTTCACGAGCACGCGGCCGGCTTTGCGTTCGAGGATGCGGATGAGGTCGGCGAAGTCGGCGAGGTCCGTTCCGTCGGCGTGCAGCGTCGCGGTGAGCTGGCCGGGCAGCGCGCGGGCGGCGGCCTCGAGTTCCGTCACCGTCTGCGCGGAGACGAGCAATGTGTATGGGCCGAAGACTTCCTCTCGCAGCTCGCGGTGCATGAGAAATGTATCCACGTCTGTCGCGAATGCGACCGGCTCGGCCTGCGTCTTTGCGGGATCGGCGTCGGTGTCGGACTCGGCGATCACGACCACGCCGGGAATTTTTTTCACCCGATCAATGCCGGCGTGGAATGCGTCGCAAATTCCGCGATGCAGCATCGTGCCGGGCGTGGCGGCTTGCACCTGCGTACGGAACTGCTCGATGAACGAATCGAACTCATCGCCGCCCAGCGCGAAGACGATGCCGGGCTTTGTGCAAAACTGACCGACGCCGATCGTGAACGCGCCCTTCAGTCCCTGCGCGATTGCGGCGGCGCGGTTTTTCAGCGCGCCGGGGAGGATGAAGAGCGGGTTCGTGCTGCCCATTTCCGCGAAGACGGGGATCGGCTCGGGCCTCGCGGCCGCGGTGTCGAAGAGCGCGCGGCCTGCGCGTTCCGAGCCGGTGAAGCCGAGTGCGCGCGTGAGCGGATGGCGGACGAGTTCCTGCGCGACCTCCGCGCCGGTGCCGTGCAGCAGCGAGAATGTGCCGCTTGGAACATGGCAGGTGTGCATCGCGCGGTAGATGGCGCGGGCGACGATCTCCGAGGTGCCGGGATGCGCCGGGTGCGCCTTCACCACGACGGGGCAGCCGGCTGCGAGCGCGGATGCCGTGTCCCCGCCGGCGGTGGAAAATGCGAGGGGAAAATTGCTCGCGCCGAGCACGACGACGGGGCCGAGCGGCACGAGATGGCGGCGGATGTCGGGGCGCGGCATCGGCTGGCGATCGGGCATTGCGGTGTCAATCCGTGCGTCCACCCACGAGCCTTCGCGGATGAGCGCGGCGAATGTCTTGAACTGTCCGCATGTGCGCCCGCGTTCCATCGTGAAGCGCTCGATCGGCAGGCCGGATTCGGCGCTCGCACGCTGAAGCAGTTCGTCGCCGGAGGCCATGATTTCAGCCGCGATCGCGTCGAGGAAATCCGCGCGCGCCTTTGCGGGCATCTGCCGGTAAATCTCGAACGCCTCGTCGGCCTGATGCATCGCGAGGTCCACATCCGCCGCGCTCGCTGCGTGGAAATCGGGTTCGAGTCGAGTGCCGTCCTGCGGTGAGACTGCGTGAAATGTCTTAGCGCTGGCGTGCGCGGTTTTTCCAGCGATGAGGGAGCGTCCGTCGAGATTCATCCGCGGCGAATAAGCGCAAAACGGAAAATACAAAATACAAAAT
Source organism: Chthoniobacterales bacterium (assembly GCA_038238025.1). Taxonomy (GTDB): domain Bacteria; phylum Verrucomicrobiota; class Verrucomicrobiia; order Chthoniobacterales; family Chthoniobacteraceae; genus SXWH01. The sequence continues at coordinate 44,902 of JBBRYC010000051.1, read as the reverse complement.
GCAAGATCGCCGGTCGCGACTTGCAGTTTGTGTTTTGCAATTTGTGATTTGTTTCCTACTTCCCGCGCCCGGCGACCCAGCGCACGGCGTTCTCGACGAACGATTCCATGCCGGCCGTCTGCTCGGGATGCGGACTGGATGAAATGACGCGGCCTTTTCCGAACACGCCGCGCACGATCGCGGGCGCGTCGGTCATCACACCTTTCGGGGAGTCGTGCTCCGCGAGTTCCGTCCGGAAAAATGCGAGTGTCTCGAATGGTGCGATGCCGTCGCGTTGGTCTGCGGTGATGATCGGCCCGTTGGCGTAGCGGATGGTGTGCTTCCGCTCGGCGATGCCGGTCGCGGCTTGCGATTGCGGCATGAATTCGATCTCCACGTCGCCTTTTCCGCGCAGCCATTTCGAGGAGACGGTCTTCGCATTCAGCACGCCGACGCCCCACGAAAATCCCGTGCATGCGAGGTACGCGCCGGCGCAGATGCCGAGGTAACCGCCGCCTTCGCGCACGAAGCGCCGCACGTCTTCCCGGCCCGCATCGCCGAGTGCGGCGGCTTCCTTGCTGCCGCTGCCGCCGCTGAAAATTACGACGTCGAAATTTTTCAGCACGCCCTCGGCGATCTCCTTGCCGGTGACTTTCGTCAGCCGGATGTCCGCGACCTTTCCGAGCTGTTCGGTGATGCGCGGGATGCCGAGGCCGAATGCGCCGTCGTCATTGAACAGCGCGACGCGAATCAGTTTTTCATCCGCGGAGCGGAGTGCGGGTGTGAGGAAAAGAAATCCGGCGAAGAGGAAAAGGCGGCGGTTCATTTTAGGAGGGGTGCCCGTGGTGCGCGGAGGGATATGCTGTCCACGAAATACACGAAAGGCACGAAAAACAACGCGGCATTTCCGTGCCCTTCCGTGGAGAATTATCCGGCTTCTGGCTGGCGCCCAGAGGGTGTGCCGAAACTTGGCTGGAGTCTTGGGATTTGCATTTTTGAATGCAGAGACGCGGAGTAAAAATGAGAGGAGCGCAGAGGATTTCCCCGGTTTTCCTCTGCGTGCCTCTCCATTCACCTCTGCGTCCCTGCGTTCAAAAAGAGGCACACGGTACCCTCTTTCACAGCAGGGTCGTGTCGTCGCGTTTTTCGAGACGCATGGTTTGCTTCTTCACGACTTCGACGTTCTTCGTGATCTCAAAAAGCGCCTTCACGATTTCGCCCTTTGTCGCGTCGTCGCCGAGGGCGTTGAGCAGCGGGTGCATCTTCATCACGGCGAGGGAGACGGTGTTGCAGTGGTCGCGGAGTTCTTTGCTGGCGGTGGCTCGGTCCATGCGGGGCATCGTGCGGAGGAAATGTGCGGCGGCAAGCCTTGAGCGCGAGGGCTGCTGCATGGTTCAACATCTAACATCTAACTTTTAACGCTTAACTTCCAACGTTGAGCAGACAGCGACACGAGTGGATCGGATTTCACGGCGGGGGCTCCTAAAAGTTAGGAGTTAGGTGTTAAATGTTAGATGTTGATCCCGCTGGACGCATCGCCACCGCTCTGGATTTTCAAAGCTGTGAGTCGGAGGGCATTTCGGCGACTGCCCTGAAGCCTTGAGCGCGGGCGGCGCGGCGCGTAGGGTCGGAAAAAATGCGAGTCATCATCACCTGCGGGCCGAGCTATGAGCCGATTGACGGCGTGCGCCGGCTCACGAATTTTTCCACCGGCGAACTCGGCCTGCTGCTCGCGGCGGAACTCTCGCGCGCAGGTCACGATGTCGTGTGTCTGAAAGGCGAGGGCGCGGTGTCGCGTGTGGATCCCGGTGCTGCGCAGGTGATCAGTTTTTCGACGAATGCGGATCTGTTGGAAAAACTGCACACACTTTCCGGCGAGAGTGCGGACGTGGTTTTTCACGCCGCCGCGCTGTGCGATTACGAGGTGAAAGAAGTGCGCGACGGCGACGGTTCGCCCGTGACGGCGAAAAAAATCCCGACGCTCGCCGGCGAATTGACGCTCACGCTCCGGCCCGCGCTGAAGCTGCTGCCCGCGCTGCGCGCGATTTTTCCCGCGGCAAAAATCGTGGGCTGGAAATACGAGCTGAACGGCAGTCCCGGCGATGCGGAGGCGAGGGCGCGCGAGCAGATTTCGGCGAACAGCACGCAGGCCTGCGTAGTGAATGGCGCGGCGTGGGGCGGGGGCTTCGGCTTCATCGAGCCGGGGCGCGAAGTGATCCGGCTCGCGGGAAAACCGACGCTCTGCGCATTCGTCGCGGAGTGGATCCGCGCGTGGAAATAAGGACACAACTTTTCGCTGGTTGCGGGTTGTATCGCCGATGAATCGTCAAAAAATAATGGTCAGCGCGACCGTGCTGGCCGCGGTGTTTTCGCTCGGGTACTGGATCTGGTCGGGCTGGGGGCTCATCAGCGTGGATGTGAAGGGCAAGCCGCTGGCCGAGGTGATCCGGAGCATCGAGAAGCAGGGCGGCATCGTGCTGAAGACGAACATGGACGTGACGAAGCCGGTGACAATGTACGTCCACAAAGTGCCGCTCACCGACGCGCTGGAGGCGCTCGCAGGCTTGACGGAATCGCGCTGGAGGCTGGGATATTTCTTCGGGCCGGATGCCGCGACGCTGAAGGGCGCGTATGAATCCATCGCGAGCGGGAAGCGGCCCGAGGGATGGAAAAATTTCGAGGTGCCGCTCATGGGTGCGACTGCCTTTGCGGGCGAACGGGGAGCGCCGCCGGATCCGCGGCGCGACCAGTGGAATGTGAAGGCGCCCGCGGAGAAGACGCTCCAGGGATTCATGCAGGCGGCGGCGGCCGGCGTGTCGGCGTCGTTCACCTGCCCGGAGACGTTCAATCCCGCCGTGGCGAAGGCGCCGTCGAGCGGCCAGATCCGGAAGCTCGCGCCGCAGATCGCGAAGGCCGCGGGCGCGAAGTGGGAGGAAGTCTTCCTGCTGATGGGCCGTCCCCCGGCGCCTCCCGGATCGGAAGTCGCGGATGCGGGTCGTGACGACGATGACTTTGGCTTCGGCGGTTTCGGTGGCGGAGGGCCGCCGCGCAGCCGTGGCGGTTCGGGCGATGGCCGCAGGCCGGACTTCACGCTCATGCGCGAACGCCAACTCGCGGAGATCGCAAAGCTGCCCGCGGGCGAGCAGCCGGCGGCGAAGGAGGAGTTTGAAGAGCGGGAGAAATTTTTCGCCTCGCTCAAGGACCTGACCGATGATGAGCGGCGCGCGAAATTTGCAGAGATGGCGAACAGCCCCGCAAACCAGGATCGCATGGCGGACAGGCAGATCAAAGGCAGCGAACGGAAATCCCCCGAGCAGCGGCTCGCGAAGTATCAGAGTTACGTCGCAAAGAAGCAGGCGGCCACCAGTTCGAAGAACGCGAAATGATGAGGCGCGGCGTTTTTTCCACGGCACGCGGCTTCACGCTCATCGAGCTGCTGTGCGTGATCTCCATCATCGCCATCCTCGCCGGGATGATTCTCTCCTCGCTGGGAAGCATCAGCGAGAAGGGTGACGCCGTGAAATGCACGCAAAACCTGCGGAGCATCGCGGCGGCGCTGCAGCTCTACGTCGGCGCGCACGACGGGGAGTTCCCCGAGGTGCAGACCGATCCGAAGAACCCGACCTACCCGCCGCCGTCCGAAGCGGTGGGCCTGCTCGCGACGCTCTCGCCATTTGGCCTCGTGCAGGATTCGGTGAAATGCCCGTCGGACGTGAGGAACCCGAAGTTCAACTACTTCGTGAAATACGGCACGAGCTACGAGTGGGCGCCGTACGTGGACGATGAATTGCAAAGCGCGCCGCAGATTTTCACGCGCCGCGGGCAGTTCACGATGCCGCTTGCGAGGATCGTTGTGTGCTTCGATGTCGAGCGCGTGCATGGTATCCATGGCGATTTTCCGAGCAAAAAAAACTACCTCTACGCCGACGGCCATGTGCGTGCCTACACGGACTCGGCCCCCCGCGCGCGGCCGAAGTAACAGGCCGGAGAATTTGCCGCTGGAAATCGCACTTTCGGTACGCAATCTTTTTTACTCCGCCGGGCGCTCCTCCCTGACTAACAAGCATCCGCCGCCCGGATAATTCTGAACACCATGGACATTTTCATCATCCGCGAAGGCCGCCAGGCCGGGCCATACAGCGAAGACGCCGTGAAGGCATTCCTCACCGAGGGCACCGCGCGCCCCGCGGACATGGGCTGGTGCAAGGGCATGGCCGAGTGGCGGTCCCTGGGCGAAGTGCTGAAGCTGCGCGCCGACGAAAAAAAGGGCTCTGCGACACAGCCGCCCGCGGCCTCGAACGGCACGAACGGCACGAACGGCACGCAGGAAGTCCACGTCCCGGCGACGGAGAAGCAGAAGGCATTTCTGAAATATCTCGGCGCGGAATTTGGCGAGAACCTCACGAAGCAGCGCGCCGCGCTCGCCGTGAGCGACGCGCTGGAGGCGCCGAAGCTCCAGCCGCGCATCCGCAAATGGCACGATGACAAGCTGCGCCTGCATGCGAATATTTTTCAGGACGAGATCGACTACCGCCGCGCGAACCGCACGAACCGCTACCTCGAGCGCATCCAGACCGAGGGCGCGGACGTGCTCAAGGACGTGACGAAGGCGCACGTGCAGGTGCTCGTGGAGTCGCTCGACAAAAAGAACGCCGGCTGGGAAACCGAGCCGGAAGCCGCGCTGTGGGATTTCCTCCTCCCCGCCATCGGCAGCCATTTTCCCCAGCTCGTGCAGCCCGCGCACAAGGGCACGCTGAAAGCCGGCGGCTCGCGAATCGTCAGGGCCGCGACGCGCGGGATGTCGGCCACGGCGGGCCTCGTGCCGCCGCCGCGCCAGACCGGCACCGTCGGGGCGATGTTCCGCGGCGTCATCCTCGGCGTGATCGCCCTCGGCGGCATCCTCGTCGGGCAGCACTATTGGCAGAAGTCGCGCAGCCAGGGTGAAATCGCACCCGCGCCTTCGCCGGAGAAAAAGGACGCGCCATCCGCACCGGTCGCCGCGAACGAGCCGAAGCCCAACGAACCCGCGCCGGAGCCGCCGGGAAAACTGATCGCGGCGAACAAGGAGCCCGGTGGAATCCCGGAAAAGTCCGAGCTGCCTGGGCTGCCCGGACTGCCGGTCGCACCCGCGCAGGAGCCCGCTCCCGCACCGCCGGTTCCGGCTGATCCGCCCGCGCCCGCCCCGGCGATGAACGCCGAAAAGCCCGCGCCACCCGCACCCCCCGCGCTGCCCGCACCCGCCGACGAGAAGCCCGCCGTCCCGCCGCCCGCCGTGCCTCCCACGCCGCCGGATGCGCCCGCTCCGGTCACGCCTTCGCCCGCCTCAGTGCCGCGAACCGCGGTGAGACTCACCCAGGGCATCGGCGTCATGCTCTCGAATGGCCAGGTCGCGCTTCCCGCAGGCACGATCCTCCGCTACCTCGCGACTGAGGGTGCAAATGTCCGCGTGTCTTGGAACAACAACGTCTTCTTCGTCCCCGCAGCCGCGACGAACGTGAATGAGCCCGTCCCGGCGCCGTCCGAACCGGCGGCACTTGCGACGCCTGCGGCGGGCATGCAGCCCGCCGCACCGCCTGCGCCCGGCCTGCCCGCGGCCCCGGCTGCGTTGAAGCCGAAGAAGCCCACTGACGACCTGTAGTGCGCCGAATATCGGAGGAAACGAGGTGGGGCGGGGGATTCCGGCTCATGCTCCGTGGGTGAAGCTATCATCTGCTATTCCAGAAATACGGACTCGGGATTTTCCCAGAATGACAGCTCCGGCCACCTTTGGTGCATCCGCGATGCCTCCTATCGCAGACTAGAAAAAAGTCCTATGCTGCATCGGAAAAAGTCTGAGTCGCGTTGGGAGCTTCTGCCGATTGCCGTTCTTTCGCGTAATCTCTGCGCACGGCGCCGTGAGTCATGTCAGACAACCTTTTTGTTCCCCTCTTTCCGGCTGCCACACGGTGGTGTCTGGGCGGAGCGGCAGACAAAGGCGAGAGCTTGCGAGATACATGTTCCGGAAAAAAGCAAGCATTAATCCCGGTCATTTTGCGAAAAGATCAGGACAGCTTACGAATGGATTGATAGAAGTTTTATTCGACTGCGGAGCAATGCCTTCTGTCGAATTTTCTTGTTGACGGCAACCCTCAGATCAGGAAAATCCGCGCCCGGCATGGGAAAGATAAACAGAAATGTCACTTTAATCAGGCTCCCTCTCCCGAGGCGGCAGCGGCGGGGATGCGGAGTATAGAGGACAGCCGTCACTGTTTGAAGCACGCCTCCGTTCCAGTCAGCCACTCCGCACACTCGCAACCAAACCTCCAGCAAAAGCACCTTTCACCCAACCCAAACACCATGAAAATCACCAAACGCAGCTCGAAATCCGTTTCCACCTTCGGAAAAAAGCGTCCCTTCATTCTGGCTGCGTCCATCGCGGCGGTAATGTTCGCAGCAGCCACTGGGTCTGCGCATGCGCAACTTTTGATCAACGCGAACTACGATGCCACCATCACGGGCCGCCCCGATTCTCTGCAAATTCAGGCGGGAATTCAGGCCGCCATCAATCAAATCCAGAGCCTCGTCACCAGCCCGAACGCCAACACGGTCAATATCAAGTTCGGCTACATCGGCAGCGGCCTTGGGCAGAGCATATCGGCCTTTGGCAGCACGCTCACCATCGCCCAATACGAAGCCGCACTCAATGCCAACCCGGGCAAAAATGCCCTGCAAATCGCGGCGCTCGCCACCATGCCTCCGGGGCCCACGCTGGCTTTGAATAACGATACCAACGTGAGGATCACCTCGGCCCAGCTCCGGACCCTCGGACAGGGTGCCGCTGCCGCTGCTGCCATAGCCGCAACCCCCTCCACCGGTGGGAATGACAGTTTCATCCAGTTCAACTTCGATATCATCAACGCCAGCCGGCTCGCACCGGTTGCGGGCAAATACGATCTTCAGACCGTCGCCCTGCATGAGATCAATGAAGCCGTCGGCGGCGTGGGCGGTGGGACAACTTCTTTGAACGGAACTCTTGGAACTGGGACCCCGCCCCCTTCGACGATCGGAGCCCTCGATTTTTTCCGATATAGCGCCGCAAATACCCGGAGTTTCACCTACAACAACGGGACGACCGCTTATTTCTCGATCAACAATGGCACCACCAATCTCGCCAATTTTAACCAAGGCCCGATCGCAAACCATAGCGGCGGCACGAACTCGGATTATGCCGACTACGTGAGCGATGGCATTAGGGAGCGCGTGCAGGATGCCTTTGGTGCGCCTTATGTTGCCGGAGGTTCAACCGGGGCAAATACGTCCACCGTGGAACTGACGGGCTACCAGGTGGACGGCTACAACCTGACGGCGCTGGCCACGGCTCCTGCGCGGTTTTGGACGGGCATCATCAGCGGTGGATCGTGGACCCAGGCCAACTGGGCGAGCGACGTCAATGGCACTCCCACCTTTTCGCTTCCGACAGCCACGGACGACATCACCTTTTCCACCGCCGGCGGGCCTACGGGAACCACGACGCTCGGCCAGAATTTCACGATTCGCAGCCTAACCATTTCTGACTCGACAGCGGTGACCCTCAACCCCGGCGGCGCTTTCGGGCTCACCATCGCGGGCAATGCAGGGACGGGCATTGATGTGCAGGCGGGTGCCGGGGCGGTCGTCATCAGCTCAGGTCTCGCGCTCACCGGTCTTTCCGACACGGTCAATGTGAGCAACGCGGCGGGCCTCACGCTCACCGGGGGGCTGGGCGGGAGCACGAGCTTCACAAAGACCGGCACCGGCACGCTCACATTTGCCGCTACGCTGAACAACACCCACACGGGCGGCATGACCATTCAGCAGGGCACGCTGTCGCTGAAGGCCAATCTCGCGGCCAGTTTCGGCACGATCAAGACCACGGGCTCGGTGATTGATTACGCCAATGGCGTCAACAACGCCGCGCCGATCCAGCTCGCCAGCAATTCGACGCAGCTCCAGGTGCTCGTGGGCACGGCGACACAGTCCGGCATCATCTCGCAGGACTTGTCCTCCCGGCCGCTGGAGAAAATCGGCGCGGGCACGCTCATCCTTACGAGGGCCAATACCTACACCGGAATCACGACCATCAGCGGCGGCGTCCTGCAAATCGGTGACGGCGTGGCTGCGAACGCGGGTCTGCAATCGATCCAGGTCAATGTCGCCGGGGGCAATCTCGACCTCAACCTGCTCGGCGGCGAATCCTTTAACATCGGCGTCCTCACCAATGGCGGAACCGCGGTGCGCAACATCTCGGCGGCGGGCACGATCACCATCGGTGGCCAGATCACCGGGTCCGGCGGCTTCACCCAAAATGGCGGGAGCAGGGCGATCCTCACCGCTGCAAACACCTACATCGGTGCCACGGGAGTGACTGCCGGCACGCTGCAGATCGGCAATGGCACGAGCGGAAGCATCGCGGCGGCAAGCGCGGTCTCCGTCGCAGGCAGCACGTTCCTCGACATCAACCTCGCCACGGGCCAGACGCTGGGCAACGCCATCGCCAACAGCGGCACCGTCCGCGGCATCGCGGCGGGCACGAACACGCTCAGCGGTGCGATCACCGGGGGCGGGGCGTTCAGCCAGACTGGTGCTGGCACCACGATCCTGACGAACGCAGGCAATACCTACGGCGGCGCGACCACGGTGAGCAACGGCAAGCTGCAGATTGGTGACGCCGTGTCGGGCGGTTCCATCGGGGCCGCGAATCCCGTGACAGTGGGGACGGGCGGCACGCTGGCGATTGTGAACATCGGTGGACCTGTCGCCAACACGCTGGCCAACAACATTACGGGCTCAGCCGGGGCTGGCACGGTGCTGGTGAATTCCGCAAACACGAACATTCTCTCGGGCGTGCTGAGCAACGGCGGCGGCACCCTTTCCCTGACGCAGAGCGGAGTCGGGACGACCATCCTGTCCGGCAACAACACCTTCTCCGGCGCGGTCACCATCAGTGCCGGCGTGCTGCAGGTCGGAAACGGTGGCGCAAGCGGCACCGCCGGTATCGGCAACGGTCAAATCTTCAATAACGCCACGCTGACCTATCTCCGGTCCGACGCCTACTCGGAGACGAACCTGATCAGCGGCTCGGGCATCGTGAACAAGAACGGCGGCAATGCGCTGACGCTCACGCGGGCGAACACCTATGACGGCGCGACCAATGTGAATGCCGGGACATTGATCCTCGGCAACGCCACGGCGCTCGGCTCCGCGGTGGGCGGAACGGTAGTCGCCAATGGTGCGACGCTGGATCTCAACGGCCAGACCGTCGTCGGGGAGAAGCTGACCAGCATCCAGGGCACCGGAGTGGGCGGCTTCGCGCTGACCAACACAGCGGGGGCTGCGGCCAGCTTCAGTGGGGATGTGACGCTCATCGGAGCGACGACGATTGGCGGTGCCGTGAGCAATGACATCACGCTTGGAGGCTCCATCGGCGGCGGCGCGCAAAACTTGACGAAGGCCGGGGGCGACAGGCTGATCCTCAACGGCGTGAACACCTACACGGGCACGACGAACGTAACGGGCGGCGAACTGCGGGTGAACGGACTCCTCAGCAGCGTGGCGGTCACCGTGCAGAGCGGGGCGACGCTCTCCGGAACGGGCAATCTCCTGGGTGCAGTGACGATCGGCAACGGCGGCTTCTTGAATCCCGGCACCAGTCCTGGGACGATTACCATGGGCAGCCTCGTGCTCAACGGGCTCTCTACCTCGAACTTTGAGCTGGCGACGCCCGGAGTGGTGGGCGGTGCGACCAACGATTTGGTCAACGTGACCGGTGCGCTCACCCTGAACGGGACCGTGAACGTGCTCAATGCGAACGTGGCCGGGTTTCCCTCGGGCAGCTACCGGCTGTTCAATTACCTGCCTGGTGCTCTGACCATCGGTGGCCTGCCGAGCACCGCTGCCGGAACCCTGACGCTCAACGGAACCGTCGCGAACTGGACTACGGCCCCCAATAGTGTCTCCCCGAGTGTCATCACCGCGGTGGCCGGACAGGTGAATCTCCTGGTGCTGCCCGTCGGCGTGGGCCCGGTGCAGTATTGGGACGGGACGGATGCGCCGAACAACAATGTCGTCGGCGGCGGCAACGGGAGCTGGGACAATTTCACGAACAACTGGACGAATGGAAACAACACTCCGCCGCCGGCCACCGGCATCGGCAGTGTGAATGCGGGCTGGCAAAACGGCATCGCCGTCTTCGGCGGCACGACGCCGCCGGTGAATGCGGCGGTGCCTGCCGGAGGGGTGAACCTGACCGACGCGGTGAACGCGCAGGGTCTCGTGTTCGCGACGAGCGGCTTCTCGATCTCCGGCGCGGGGAACAACACACTGACGCTGGTCTATGTCGGCGCACCGGTGGTGGCGCCATTCATCAACGTGGTGGGTGGAATCGCGACGATTGACGCGCAGATCAAGGGCAACCAGGGGCTGTGGGCGAACGGCACCGGGACGCTGTTCCTGAACAACGTGACCAACAGCTTCACGGGCGGGCTGCTCGTCACCAACGGCGGCGCGGTGAGTGTCACCAATGATTCGCCGCTGGGCGGCCCCGGCTCGGGCATCACGCTGAACAACGGCACACTGCAGGCGAACGGGGACTTCACCCTCGCCGCCGCGCGCACCGTGACGCTGGGCGCGATCGCAGGCGACACCGGCACGATCGACGTGACGGGAGCGCACACACTTGCGATCGGCGGCGTCAACCAGATCACCGGCAACGGCGGTCTGGTCAAGATCGGCACCGGCATCCTGAACCTGACCGCGGCAAACAACTACATCGGAACAACGTTCGTCAGCGGCGGCACGCTGCAGGTGAACAATGACAACAACCTCGGCACCGTCGGTGGCATCACCTTTGCCAACAACGCGGTGCTGAAGACGACGGCGGGGATCACCTCCGTACGCCTCGTCACCCTGAACGCCGGAGGCGGAACCTTTGACAGTAACGGCTTCAACTCGACTCTCAGCAATATCATCGCCGACGGCGCGGGCGCGCCGAACACCGCGCAGCCTTTCACGAAGGCCGGCGCAGGCACGCTGACGGTGACGGCAGCGAACACCTACACGGGCCAGACGAACGTGACCGGCGGCACCCTGCAGGTCGGGGACGGCACTTCGGCCCTCACCAAGATCGGCAACAACACCGGCAACGTGGTGGTGAGCATCGGAGCCACGCTCGGGGTGAATCTGGCCAACACGGGCATCCTCGCCAACAACATCAGCGTCGCCGCGGCCGGAACCATCTCGGCCAACAACGCAGCGGGCACGCAGACATTGTCCGGCATCATCAGCGGGGCCGGCTTTCTGAATCAGGACGGGCTCGGCAGGACGCTCGTGAGCGGCAATAACGTGGCCTTCACGGGCCTGACCAGCGTGAACTTCGGCACCCTGATCGTCGGCAATGCGAACGCGCTGGGCACGGCGGGCCTGGGACAGGGAACCGTCGTAGCCAGTGGCGCGACGCTGGACCTCAACGGGCAGGCCATCATCGGAGAGCCCGTGCAGATTCAGGGCGCAGGCGACGCTGGCAACGGCTACATCGGCGTGCTGGCCAACCACAACGGCGCGGGCGGCCCCGCGGCATCGCTGGGCGGGCAAGTTTCCCTCGCCGCGAGTTCGAGTATCGGCAACAACCTGGCTGCCGGCGGCGACTTCACGCTGAGCGGCTTTGTCTCCGGCGGCGCGGGCGCGGCGCTGACGAAGGTCGGCACCAACATGGTCACGCTGAGCGCGGTGAACAGCTACCTCGGCACGACGACGGTGGCGGCCGGCATCCTCGTGGCGGGCGACGCCTCGGCGCTGGGCAATATCAGCGCGGGCACGACGGTGAACAACGGCGCGTCGCTGATGATCGGCAACACGATCCTCACCAACGCCGAGCCGCTGACCATCAACGGCGCGGGCGCGGCCACGCGCGCGGGCATCCTGCTCACCAGCGGCGCACTCACGCAGCAGCTCAACGGTTCCTCGACCTACAACGGGCCGATTACCGCGGCGACCAACTCGACCATCAGCACCAACGGCACCGGCACGCTCACCATCACCGCGGGCATCATCAAGAACGGCGTGGTGCTCACGCTCAAGGGCGGCGGCAACATCAAGATCAACAACGTGGGCATCAGCGGCGCGACCAGCTTCACCTCGGACCTCGTGGTGGACGGCACGGGCGTGGGCGGTGCGACGGTGGTGGATGCGAATGTGGCCAACAGCTACGCCGGGCCGACATGGATCACCAACGGCGGCACTTTCAACGCGAATGTGCTCGGCGCGCTGCCTTCACCGGCCGCCGACGGCGGCATCGGGACTGTCCGCACGACGGTGGTCATGGATCCTGTCGCGGCAATTGTCGGATCGAGCGCGCCGGCACCGAGCACGGGCAGTTCAAAGCTGAACCTGTCCGCCAATCAGGCCATCCAGGCGCTCATCAGCACGAACGCCACCTCGCAGGTGAACCTCAACACCAGCACGCTGACGATCGGCTTCTCGGGAGCGCCGGTCGCCCCGACGGTGACCCCGGCGACCTTTGCGGGCATCATCTCCGGCGCAAATGCCGCGGGAGCCAGCATCATCAAGGACGGAACGAGCACGCAGATATTCTCCGGGCCGAACACCTACACGGGCTCGACGACGGTCAATGGCGGCACACTGCAGGCGGGCATCATCACGCAGGCATTCGGCATCAACTCGGCGGTGACCGTCGGCGCGGCGGGGACGCTGGATCTCGCGGGCTTCAGCAACACCATCGGCTCGCTCGCGGGCGCGGTGGGTGCGAAAGTGCAGAGCACCGGCGGAGTCGCGACGCTCACGACGGGCGCGCTGAACACGCCGAGCACGGATTACGCGGGCCAGCTCCTCGACGGCGCGGGCGGGCAGCTCCTGTTGATCAAGAACGGCACCGGCATCCAGGTGCTCTCCGGGACTGCGGCGAACACCTACACCGGATTGACGCTGGTGAACTCCGGCGAAATCGACCTGAACAAGACGGCGGGGTTGAACGCCATCGGCGGGAACCTGACCATCGGTGACGGGGCGGGTCTCGGGGCAAATACCGACATCGTGAAGCTGCTTGCGAGCAACCAAATCATTGACACCTCGGTGGTGCTGATCAACGGCAGCACCGGCAGGCTGGATCTGAACAACTTCAGCGAGACCATCCTCTCGTTTGCGGACACGGGAGCGGTCATCGTGGACGGCAGCAGCGTGAACCTCGGCAGCGGCACGTTGACCTTCGGCGACGGCACGGCCACGACCTTCAGCGGCGCGATCACCGGTGTCGGCGGCAACCTGATCAAGAACGGCACCGGCACGATGACGTTTGCGGGCACGACGACGGCGAACACGTTCAGCGGACTGACGACAGTGAATGCCGGCCAGCTCGACCTGAACAAGACCCCAACGACGCTCGCCATCGGCGGGAACCTGACCATCGGCGACGGGGCGGGTGGTGCGAACAGCGACATCGTGAGGCTCTTGGCGGCCAACCAGATCATTGACACCTCGGTGGTGCTGATCAACGGGAGCAGCGGACGGCTGGACCTGAACAACTTCAACGAGACGATCGCCGTGCTCGCCGACACCGGCGTGGTGACTGTGGATGGCAGCAGCGTGAACGTCGGCACCGGAATACTGACCTACGGAGATGCCACCAACAGGACGTTCAGCGGTGCAATCACCGGCACCGCACCCGGACGCGTATTCAAGCAGGGCACCGGAACAGAAACGCTTTCGGGCACGACTACGGCGAACACCTTCAGCGGCTCGACGATCGTGAATGCCGGCGAACTCGATCTGAACAAGACGGCAGGCACGCTCGCCATCGGCGGGAACCTGAGCATCGGCGACGGCGCGGGTCCCGGACTGATTCCGACGGCGAACAGCGACATCGTTAAGCTGCTTGCAAGCAATCAGATCATCGACACCTCGGTGCTGTCAATCAACGCCACCACCGGCCGGCTGGACTTGAACAACCAGAGCGAGACCGTCGGCTCTGTTGCCAGCACGGGCGCATTCACGTTGGGTGGCAGCACCATCAATCTGGGCAGCGGCACGCTGACCACCGGCGGCCTCAACACGAGCACCACTTACAGCGGCGTCATTGGCGGCGTGACCGGCAATCTCACCAAGGTCGGCGGCGGCACCTTTACGCTCTCCGGCCTGAACACCTACACCGGAGTAACGACCGTCACGGGTGGCACGCTGCAGGCGGCCTCCACGCAGGCCTTCGGCATCAATTCCGCCGTCATCGTCGGCCCGGGCGCCACTCTGGATTTGGCTGGCAATAGCAACAGCATCGGCTCGCTGGCCGACGTCGCCTTCGTCGGCGGCATCGTCCAGAGCAGCGTCGGCCCGGCTACGCTGACCACCGGCGGAGACAACACGAGCACCACCTTCTTTGGAACGGTGCAGGATGGCGTCGGCCCGCTCTCGCTGGTCAAGAATGGCACCGGCACGCAGACGCTCGGGGGACCGAACAGCTACACGGGCACCACGACCGTGAACGCGGGGACGCTCCTTGCGGCCTCGGGCCCCACGGCTTTCGGCAACAACTCCGCGGTCACCGTCAACGGCGGCACGCTGGACATCGGCGGCAACGACAACACCATCGGCTCGCTTGCGGGCGGCGGAGGCACTGTGCAGAGCAGTTTCGCGGCGGGCACGCTGACCACCGGCGGCCTGAACACGAACACGACCTACTCCGGCGTCGTCCAGGATGGCGCGGGCGGAACGTTCGCGCTGGTCAAGAACGGCACGGGCTTCCAGACCCTCAGCGGCACGAACAGCTACACCGGCGGCACCACGCTGAATGCGGGCACGCTTGCCGCGGGCAGCACGAAGGCCTTCGGCTCGGGGAACGTGACCGTCACCGGCGGCACGCTGCAGACGGTGGGCGGCCCGCGCATCGTGGACATCGGTGGAGGCAACATTGCGATCAACGGCGGTACGGCACTGTTCAACGTCGGCGGCACCACCGCTGGCGTCACGCATGATCAGATCCTCACCACTGGCACGGTCGGCACCATCAACGGCACGCTCACGCTGGTGCAGCAGAACGGCTACCTGCTGCAGCCCGGCGACAAGGTGAACCTGATGGTCGCCGGCACCGTCACGGGCGGATCCAAAGGCGGCACCCCGCTGCCTGCGGGGAAGGTCATCGGACTGTCCGCCTTCAGCATCACCCCGCTGCTGGTGCCCACGGTGAACCTCTATGCCGACCCGAGCGTGACCCTCGAGGCCATGCAGGGATCCTTCTCCGGCCTCAACGGCCAGATATTCCAAGGTGTCCTGCTCAACTTCACGCCGAACCAGATCGCCGTCGCTACCGCGCTCGACAGCCTGCTCGCGCAGACTAAGGGCAAGACGGGCCTCATCAAGGAACTCAACTACCTCGACACGCAGCCGCTGAGCACGCTGAAGAGCAACCTCGACAAGATCGCGCCCGAGGAGCTGACGGCAATCTTCAACATCGGCGTGCAGCTTGCGAATGTGAGCAACACCAACCTGCAGCGCCGCATGGAGGACATCCGCATCCAGTCGGCGGGTGGTGGTGGCGTCCAGAGCGCGCCTGCCGACAACCATGCCCGCTTCGCCGGCGGCCCGCAGGGGCCCGTCGGACGCCGAAGCAAGGAGATCACGCCGCCGAACGATGACCGCTGGGGCATGTTCCTCACGGGGGCCGGGGAGTTCACGCACATCGGCAGCACCACGAATGCGGCGGGCTACAACCTGACCACCGGCGGAGTCACCGCGGGCTTGGACTACCGGGTGAACCAGCACTTCGCCATCGGCCTGAACCTCGGCTACGCGAACACTTCGGCAAGCTTGGTCAACGGTGGAAACCTGCAGGTGGACGGCGGAAACATCGGCCTCTACGCGACCTACTTCGACCAGAACTTCCACATGGATCTGGCCGTGGGCGGCGGGCTCAACAGCTACAAGACGCGCCGCGTGACGCCGAACAACACCATCGCCACCGGCAGTCCGAACGGCTCGGAATTCAACGTCCTGTTTGCGCTGGGCTACGACTGGAAATTCGGTGCCCTGACCATCGGGCCGACGGCCAGCCTGCAATACACGAATACGAGCATGGACCGCTTCACGGAATTCGGTGCGTTTGCCCCTCTGACCATCGCGAGCAAGAGCAGCGAGAGCATCCGCACCAATGTCGGAATCCGCGCCTACTACGACGGTCACATCGGCAAAGTGGGCTTCCGTCCCGAAGTGCGCCTCGCCTGGCAGCATGAGGCCGGTGCGGCAGGCAACAACCTCACGTCGAACTTTGCGACGCTCGGCGGCGCACCGTTCACCGTCGCCGGCACGACAGTGGGCCGCGACAGCCTGCTGGCCAGCGCCGGATTCATCATCATGTGGAACGACCGCCTCGGCACCTACGTCTATTACGACGGCCAGTTCGGCGCGTCGAACCAGGAGTCGCACAGCGTCTCCGGCGGCTTCCGCCTCCAGTTCTAGCAAGCCACCGGTCCCCGCGGCGGCCGCATGATGGCAGCCGCGTGAGCCCTGGGAAAAATCACTGCAAGCCTCTTGGTGCGAAGGAGCGCCAGGAGGCTTGCCTGTTTCCCGGCTGCCTCGTCGCATTCCGCTCGCCCGCCCTTGCGCCGGATGGTTGCATCGCCGGCATGTTTAAGAAGCGCTATTCCCGCCCCGGTGCCGCCCCGGCCACACTCCACGCCGCGCCGGATGCGTCCGCCGCCGTCGTCATCAAGCTCATGGAGTACGACCGCAACGGCTGCGAGGAGCGCATCCTCGGCAGCGTCGCCGATCTGCCGGAATGCCGCGCCGCGGACGACGGGAAAATCCGCTGGATCGAATTCAACGGCCTCGGCGACGTCGCCGCGCTGAAGGCGCTCGGCGAGAAATTCGGCCTGCATCCGCTCGCACTCGAGGACGTGCTCAATGTCGGCCAGCGCCCGAAGCTGGAGCCCTACGCGGGGCATCTCTTCATCATCGCGCAGATGATTTACCACGATGCGGAGCGCACGCTGTGCGGTGAGCAGGTGAGCATTTTTGTGTGCGGGAATTTCCTGATCAGCATCCAGGAGGATGCCGAGTTGGATGTCTTCGAGCCCGTCCGCCAGCGGATCCGCTCCGGTGGGGGGAACATCCGCACGATGAAATCCGACTACCTCGCCTACGCGCTGCTCGATGCGATCGTGGACCACGGCTTCCCCGTGCTCGAGGAAATCGGCGAAGCGCTCCAGGAGATCGAGGACACCGTGCTCACCGCGCCGGGCAAGGACACCATCGGCGAACTCCACAGCCTCAAGCGCACGCTCATGCAGCTCCGTCGCTTCGTGTGGCCCGAGCGCGATGTGGTGAACTCGCTGCTCCACGGCGACAGCGAATTCGTCCGCCCCGAGACAAAGGTCTATCTCCGCGACCTCTACGATCACACCGTGCAGATCATGGACCTCATCGAGGCCTACCGCGACGTGGCCACGAGCCTCATGGACATGTACCTCTCCAGCGTCGGCCTGCGCACGAATGAGATTATGCGCGTGCTCACCGTCATCTCCTCGATCTTCATCCCGCTCACCTTTCTTGCGGGCGTGTATGGCATGAATTTCAAGCACATGCCCGAGCTGGAGACGAGCTGGGGCTACCCCGTGTTCTGGGTGCTCATGGCGCTCATCGCCATCGGCCAGCTCATCTTTTTCCACAGGAAAAAGTGGCTGTAATCGTGCAGCACACATCGCGGTGATCTGGCGCGCGCGTTGACGTGTCCGGCTGCCGACGGCAGACTGCTTCGGATGAAAGCCGTTGTCGTCGCCAGCGCCCTCTTCGCCATGAATGCCGCGGCAGCGGAGATCGATGCGGCGGCGGAAGCCATCAACAAGCTCGGACTCGACCTGCACCGGCGGCTCGCGAAGCCGGGCGGCAAGCTGTGCCTCTCGCGCCATTCGATCCAGGGCGCGCTTGCGATGACCGTTGCCGGCGCGGACGGCGGCACGCGCGACGAGATGGCGAAGGTTCTGCATTTTCAAAAGGGCGATGCGATCCATCGCTCGTTCACCGCGCTGAACCGCACGGCATGATCGGGCCGGGCGGAAAAATCCGCGCGCCGCCTGCGTTGGCGGTTGCTTAGTCTTGCGGCATTTGCAATTTGGCACCCGCCCACGTCCTCATGATCCAGTTCATCCACGAAATCCACGAGTCCTGCCGCGCCGCTGGCCGCCCCGCCGTGTCGTTTGAATTTTTCCCGCCGAAGACTCCCGAGGGCGAAAGGAATCTCCTCGAAAAAACGATCCCCGCGCTCCTGGAGCTGAAGCCCGACTATTGCTCGGTGACCTACGGCGCGGGCGGCACCACGCGCGACAAGACCATCGGCATCGTGGATCGCATCCAGCGCGAGCACGGGCTCACGACGATGATGCACCTGACCTGCGTGAACTCCACGAAGGACGAACTCGCCAGCGTGCTCGCCGAAGCGAAGGAGCGCGGCATCAGGAACATCCTCGCGCTGCGCGGCGATCCGCCGCCGGACGCTGCGGAATGGACGGCGACCGAGGGCGGCTTCACTTACTCGTCGCAGCTCGTGGAATTCGTGAAGGAACTCGGCGGATTTTGCATCGGCACCGCGGGTTTCCCCGAGGGGCACATCGCGCAAAAGGGCGGCAGGGCCGTGGACTGGGGTTTCCTCCGCGAGAAGATCGCGGCCGGCGCGGACTTCGTCATCACGCAGCTATTTTTCGACAACGTGGACTTTTTCAGCTTCCACGACTATCTCTCGATTCATGAGGTGAAGGTGCCCATCATCCCCGGCGTGCTGCCGGTGTCTTCGGCGAAGCAGACGAAGAAATTCACCGAGATGTGCGGCGCGCGGCTGCCGGAGGGATTGCTGAAGCGGCTGAATGAAATCGGCGACGACGACGAGGCCGCGGCGAAATTTGGAATCCAATATGCGACCGAGCAGTGCCGCGTGCTGCTGAAGTCCGGCGTGCCGGGCCTCCACTTTTACACGCTGAACAAGGCCGCCTCGACGACTGCCATCGTGCGGAACCTCGGTCTCGCGTAAGCGCGGATTTGCACTGCGGAAACTGACGGCCATACTCGCCGCCGTGAAAACTACCGCACTCGCCGCGCTGCTGCTGTTCGCATTTTCCTGTCTGCTCCGCGCGGAAAAGCCGCTGGCTGAGAAGCCCGCGCCGCTCACGCCGACGGAGATCGTGTCGCAGCTCGACGGGCTTTTCGACGATGACGATGAGAATGCGACGGTCGTGTCGCCCGAGCAGTTCGCGGCGATTTTGAAAAAGAAGATGGTGCGCTTCGACCGGCTCGCGGCGGATTTCCGCAAGCGGTTTCCCGGGCATCCGCTGCGCTGGAAGGTGCTGCTGATCGAGGCGGTGAATCTGCCCGTGCGCGAGCAGGCCCGCCTGCCGGTGGCCGCGGGAAAGTCGGCGGGCACGATGTTCGATGCGATCCTCGCGGCGCAGGATGCGACGGCGGATGTGAAGTCCGACGCGAGCGTGCAACGGCTCATGCTCACGGCGGAGCAGGTCGGCGACAAGAAGCTGAAGCTCGACGACTGGGAGAAGTTGCTGGCGACACACTGGCGTGATTTTCCCGATGCGGGGGACAATGCCTCGCTGGAGGAACTGCACCTCGGCATGGTCGAGGAATTCGCACCGGCGCGCGCGGAGGCGCTGCTCGCCGAACTCGCGAAGCGAAAGGACGAGGTGATCGCCGACATGGCGAAGGAAAAGCAGGCCGCGCGGAAGGCGATGGCGGAGCTGAAGAGCAAGCCGATCGACCTGAAATTCAAGGCGCTCGACGGCTCCGAGGTGGACATGGCGAAGCTGCGCGGAAAGGTCGTGCTCGTGGATTTCTGGGCGACGTGGTGCGGGCCGTGCATGGCGGCACTGCCGAAGGTGAGCGCGGCGTACGCGAAATTTCACGAGCGGGGATTCGAGATCATCGGCATCTCGCTCGACGAGGACGAGGCGGCGCTGAAGCGCGTGCTGAAATCGAAAAAGATCGCGTGGCCGCAGTTCTTCGACGGTCGCGGATGGGAGAATGAAATCGCGCACCGCTTCGGCATCAGTGCGATTCCGTCGGCGTGGCTCGTGAACAAGGAGGGAATGCTCGTGGAGACAAACCCGGAAGGCGATCTCGCGGAGAAGATCGAGAAGCTGCTGAAGTAGGGCCCTATTGCAGGAATGCCGACGGCTGGTGGAGCGGGCGCTCCGCGCACGCTTCTCGCGGTCAGCGTTCGAAGATGCAGCGCAATGCGATCGCCTCAACGCGCCCGGAGGTCGCGTTCCACCTTTGCCGGTGCCTTGGAAAATCGGCTCGCGCCCCGCACCGCGTGCCGCTACGGACGCGGACATGCAACCGCACTTTGTCCAAATCGAAATGATCTACGACGGCCAGCTCCGCACGACGGCGAAGCATGGGCCGAGCGGGAATTCCGTGATCACGGATGCGCCGGTGGACAATCACGGTCGCGGCGAATCCTTCTCGCCGACCGACCTCGTGGCGACGGCGCTCGGGACGTGCATGGCGACGGTGATGGGCATCTTCGCCGAGCGGCACGGGATCGATCTGAAGGGGATGCGCGTCTCGGTGAAAAAGGAAATGGTGCAGGAACCCGTGCGGCGAATCGGGCGGCTCACGACGGAGATTTTCGTGCCGCTCGCGGCGGATCATCCGCAGCGTGCGCCGTTGGAGCGCGTGGTGCATTCGTGCCCTGTC
The DNA here is from genome assembly GCA_038238025.1 of Chthoniobacterales bacterium. Taxonomy (GTDB): domain Bacteria; phylum Verrucomicrobiota; class Verrucomicrobiia; order Chthoniobacterales; family Chthoniobacteraceae; genus SXWH01. The sequence goes on along the minus strand of JBBRYC010000051.1, from coordinate 24,208 downwards.
CACCAGAGCCTGCATCCCGATGTGGAGAAGCCGGTGACCTTTCACTGGCTTCAATAGCCGCGGCTCGGGATTGATTTTTTGCTTAGGCGTGAAATTTTACGCGGTGCTGCACGCACGTTTCAAAGCCACCCCACGATGAACTCCAGGACTAAGAGAAAATCTGCATCCGCTGCGATGCTGGCCGCGGTGACGGTGGTATTTTCAGCCGCTCCAGCTCGGGCGGTGCTGTTCGATTCCACGGGCGATCCGACTTTCAATACGACGGCGCCGACCGGCGCTCTCGCTGGGAGCGGATGGCAGTACCAGGGGCTTTTCGGCAGCGTGCTTGCGACGCCGATCGCGCCGAATTATTTCCTCGCAGCGAAGCACGTCGGCGGAGGAATCGGCGCGACGCTGTCGTACGGTGGCAACACGTACGTCGCGGATTCCTTCGTGGATTCGCCGACTTCGGATCTGCGGATATTCCACACCACGGGGACATTTTCCACCTACGCGCCACTCTACACTCGCAGCGATGAAGTCGGCAGGGATCTCGTCGTCTTAGGGCGCGGCTACGAGCGCGGTTCCGGGGTGACGATGGGCGGAAGCGTCGTCGGCTGGCAATGGGGCGGCACATCGAATGCGGAGCGGTGGGGGACGAATACCGTGAGCGGTAAGATCAATTTCGGCGGCTCACTCGGGAGTCTGCTTTACGCGGATTTTGATCACGGTGCGAGTGCGACCGAGGCGACGCTTTCCAGCGGCGATTCCAGCGGCGGCGTGTTCATCCAGGATCCGACTGACAACGTGTGGAAGCTCGCTGGCATCAACTACGGGGTGGACGGTCCGTTTTATCGCGACGCCTCCGGTGGCGGCGAGTTCCTCGCGGGACTCTTCGATGCGCGCGGATTCTATTACCGGAACGGATCGAGTTACGAGTTGATCACGGGCGCGACGGAAGTGCCGACCAGTATGTATGTGACGGAGATTTCCGCGAACATGTCTTTTATCCTGAGTGTGGTGCCCGAGCCGTCGAATGGCGGTGTGATCACAGGCATCCTGCTTTGCATGGCGGCGCTGGTGTTGCGGCGACGCTGCGGGAGTTGCACGGCGAATTGACGCGGCGCCTTGGGCGGCGCTTGCCGACTCTGTGCACGCTGGATTTATTTCTGCCTCTTGCGCCCGGTTGTGGTGATTCATGGCGAAAGGGTGCGGATGCAAATTTGCAGTTGGCGAAAGTGCGCGGACGCCTCTATCTGCGGGGCATGTTTCGCCGAGCTGTCGCATCCATTCTCACAGTCATATTTCTCGCGGGCTGTCCGCTGCCGGGGAAGGATTCCAAAAAGGCGCAGGGCAAAAAGGAGACGATGAAGGATCAAAACGGGGACACATCTTTCCAGGCATTCCTCGGGCGCATGCGGAAGGCGGTCGAGACGAAGGACAGGGTCGGGCTGGCCTCGATGATGTCGCCGGACTTCGGCTATCGCTGGGACAAGGGGCCGGAGGGCGAGACGCCATTCGCATACTGGGATCGCAACAAGTTGTGGGGCACGCTCGCCTCGGTGATGCGCGAGCACTGGATTCCGCACGAGGGCTTCATGGTCGCGCCGCCGCAGTTTGCGCAGAATGAAAGCTACCCCGGCTATCGTGCGGGGCTGACGATGGTGAACGGAAGCTGGCGCTTCGCATATTTCGTCGGCGCACCGGCGCCCGGCGATGCTGCGCAGGACGTACCAGCGGAACAGCCGCTGCCACCGCTGCCACAGTGAGCGGCGGGGATCCCATCGCGCTCGGCCTGCCGCATCGCGAGCCGTTTGTCTTCGTGGATGCGCTTGTGGCGCGTGTCGCCGGCGAGTCGGCGGAGTGCGTGAAGATTTTCCCGGCGGCGACGCCGTTTTTTGCGGGGCATTTTCCCGGCGCTCCGATCGTGCCGGGCGTGATTCTCGCCGAGGCGCTCGCGCAGACCGCGGGTCTCGCTGCGGGGCAGCCGGGGCGCAGCTTCCGGCTCTCGGCGATCAAGGCGATGAAATTTCCCTCGGCTGCGCTGCCGGACGAGGAGATCCACTTTCACGCAAAGCGCGTCGCGACGGTCGGCGGGCTGTGGCAGTTCGACGTGCGCGCCGTCACTGCGGGGCGGACGGTAGCGGAAGGCGTGGTGGTGCTGAGCGAGGCGTAGATTTTTTCTCCTCCTCTCCGAGCGGGAGCGGAGGCGTGTGCAGATCGAAAAGCTCGCCCCATTCGCCGGAGGCGATCACGATCGCGCCCATGCGCCACGATTCGTACGAGTCGGGCCACGTCCTGCGTTCGCCGACGCCGAAGAAAAGATAGCGCACGCGGAGCCGCGCGGCGCGGATGCGCCAGTCGGGGAAGCCGCGCATGAGGGCGTCGAGGTCATCTTCCACGGGGCCGTACACGATGCCGTGGCTGGAGAGGTGGCCGTCGTAGCCCATCACGAGTTTGCGTCCGCAGAGGAGCAGCGGGTGGTTGTAGGTCGGCTGTGCGGCAAAGGGCTCGGTGATCGGGATGTCGCGCACGGCGAGCGCGACGGCGTCGAGCGTCGAGAGATGCGTGAAGCAGTGGCCGTGATGGTTGCCATCAACGCCGCCGAGCATCGAGACGAAGCCGGAAAAAAACAGCAGCACGCAAACCGGTGCGCGCCACAGGACAGCCCAACGTGCGAGAACGGTCTCCCACAGCGCGGGCAGCACGATAATCAGGGACCACAGCATGAGCTTCGTGTTGTCCCAATCCCACTGCGCGAAGCGGACATTGCAGCACACGAAAAAGAAATACAGCGCGGGCACGGCCATGAGTGTGCGCCAGCCGGTGTCGGTCCGGCGCGCGTGCCAGAGGAAAAATCCGAACGCGATCGTCGCGAGCACGAGCGGCACCGCGTTCGCGCGCAGCAGGGGAATGTGCGGATTCCGCGCGTGCAGCACGGTGAGCAGCGAGTCGAGAATGAGCGTGCCCGCGATGGCGAAGAAGATGCGCGGAAGCATGACGCGCTGCGGATTCCATCGGAGCAGGCTAACGGCGGCGGCGAGCACGGTGATCGCCACGAGCGGGACGGCTGTCGCGCGGATGCCCAGCTCGCCGCTGCCGCCGGTGAACAGGGATCCGAGGGAGCGATGCTGGTAGCCGTCCGAGAGTCCGAGCAGTGGCGTGAGCACGATGGTGCCGGAGAAAATTCCCCACGCAACGAGGTGCGACGGGCCGCGCGGGAGGACGGGCCGCAGCAGTGCGATGAGCAGCGGCACGAGCAGCAGCGGCAGGATGCCGAAATTTCCAAACCAGAAGATCAGGAACTTTCCGTGTGGTGCTAAAAAATTAACACTTGGTGCGGAGGCGGCGAACTGATCCCAGAGTTCATTCGTCTTTGCGTCCTCCACCATCCAGCCGGGCTGCCAGCCGAGCGCGGCCATGGCAGGGCGTGGCGGCGGATTTTCAAACTGGCCCATGTCCTCCCACATCGGTTCGGCATTCGTCTTGAACATGCCGACGGTGAGGTAACACAGCACAGTGGCCGGGATGAATGCGGCGGCGATGAGCGTTGTGATTTTCTTTCCCGCCTCGGCGCGCGCGATGAGGAGTGCGCCGAGGATGAACGAGAGCGTGAGGAATGTGTGGATGTGAAATGTCGGCATCGCCGCGTAGAGCAGCAGTTCGCCGAGCATCGGCATTTTCCATCCTTCGCCATCGCGAAAAAATCGCGTGCGCCACGACGTGAGCAGCAGCAGGCCCGCGGGCAGCGCGAACAAAAATCCGCGCTGCGTGACGAGGATCGAGAGCGCGAAATTTTTCCACGCCCACTGCGCCTGCCAGTCTTGGAAAAGCGATGCGTCGGACGCGGTGGCGAACCAGGCGAGCACCGCGAGGCCGCCATTGCAGAGCAGGCCGAGCACGGTAAATGCGCCGCCCCAGCGCAGCAGCGCGAGCGATGTGCCGAGTGCGCCGAGCAGCCCCGTCCAGATCAGCCCGCGCACGGTGTCCACGCCGATGAGCGTGAGCAGCGCATTGAAGAAATCCATGCCGATGGAATACGTGAGCTTGCCGCCGGAAAAAATCGGGCTGTCGGGCCAGAACGGTGCGCCGTTCGCGAGGTAGCGGATGAAGGTGACGTGCAGCGGCAGGTCGCCGAGGTTGTTTGGCGAGAGTACGCAGAGGTCGTCGCCATTGCGGAAGACAAGCCAGAGGAATGCGCGGAGGCTGAAGATCGCGAAGAGCACGAGCGACGCCGTGGCCCACACGCCGGGGCGGGGGAGTCTCGCGTCGCGTCGCCCGCGCCACCAGCCGAGTGCGCCGACTGCGAGGCCGCCGCAAAGTGCGAGCAGCGCGGATGTCCGGTTCAGCGCGCCATTTTGAAAACCGAGCGCGATCCCGATGAGCACGGAACTGGCGACGGCGTAGAGTGCGGCGGCGAGGAAGTTCATTTGCTCACTTTCGAGAAGGGTCGGGCAGCGCGGGATTCCGCTGCTGCACGCGCGGATGGATCTCCGGTGTGCGTCCGGGAAACTGTGATGCGAAGCGTTCTGCGCTGAGATAGAGCCAGGCGCGGTCGAGGCCGTTTCGGAGCTTCACGCTTTCGCGGAAGTAAATTCCGAAAGCACGATCCTCGAATTCCACCTGCCGGTTCCCAGGCACGAGCATGAAATCGGCATCGTAGTCTTCCACGGGTGAGTCCTCCCCGAAGTAGGAAATGTTCGGAAACTCATTCAGCTCCCACGAGAGCGGAAATGCATCGGTGAGGATCATGCCGCGCATCTGGCGCCCGATCGGATTTTCGCGCACGAGCGCACGCACGGGGCGGAGCAGCTTGTTGATGTCGGGCGTGGTGTGGACGTAGCAGTAGCGGTCGCCGTCAATCGTCGGGTGCGCGTAGTTCAGCGACCAGGTGTCGCGCAGCGGAGTCACCGCGAGCAGCGCGCCGACGGTGTACACGAGCCAGCGCTCGGCGGTCTGCGCGAGGTTCTCCGCGAGCTGGCCGAGGATGAAAAAGAATGGCCAGAGCAGATTGATGATGCACCACGGGGTCTTGTACGGGATGAGCGAATACGCGGCGAAAGACGCGAGACCGAAGAGGCCTAGCCAGCGCATCTCGCGGCTCTGCGCCGGCGACGCGAGGAAAAATCCCGCGCTGCACACCATGAGCCAGACTCCGAGCGAAGACAGTGGCGCAGCGAGTGAAAACGATCCGAGCTTCAGGTGCGGTTTGAGGAATTCCCTCGTGCTCCCGGTGTGGAGGCCGATCACATCGCCGAAAATTCCCGCTGCGACCAAGAGCGCGCCGGTCGTGATCACCGCGGTGGCGAGCAGCGGCGCGCGGCGCAGTGTGAGGATCGGTGCCGCCGCGAGGCCGAGGAGCGCGGGCCACTCGTAGTTGCCCATCAGCTTCACCCAGTAGAAGAATTCCTTGTGGTGCCCGGCCTCGGAATTCGGTCCTGTCGTGCTTGTGAAAGGCACGAGCACGACGGCTCCGATGCAGGTGAATGTGACGGCAGCGATCTGGCGGTTTGAAAAATACGCGGTGCGCCGCGCGGGCTCCGATGTGTCCGCCGGACGCCCGGCGAAAAGATCCGCCGGCCGCGGCCGCTGCGCACGGGGTTCGAGCGGCGAGAGCCATTCGAGACAGCGCGCGGCGACGAGTGCGAGCGCCGCGGCGATCCAGTGGATGAGGTAGGTTTCCTTTGTCAGCACCATGCCTGCGAGCCCGGCGCCGAGTGCCCAAAGGTCGCCCATGCGCCCCTCGCGGCGCAGGATGCCGCAGCCGCCGTACACGGCGAGCAGGGTGAAAAATGGCAGCCACATTTCATGGATCGCGTAGCGCGAGTAGAAGACCATCGCGGGCGAAATCGCCGCGGCAATCGCAGCCACCCACACCGCGCGCCACGGCAGGAAGCGGTGGAAGGCGAGCATGAGCGCGATGAGCGCGGTGCCGATGAGCACCGTCGGCATCCGCAGCGCCCACAGGCTGCGGCCGAAGAGCTGCTGCGACGCAAAGAGCGTGTAGAAATGCAGCGGGCCGTGAAAATTTCCAGGGTCGTAGCGGTAGAATCCATCGGTTCGCATGGTGTCAATGAACGAGCCATTGATCCCCTCGTCGAAATGCGCGGGACGCAGATCGAGCGCGGCCACCCGCAGGGCGAATGCGAGCACGATGATGAAGAACGAAAACCAACGCTGGCGGGCTGACATCGTGCGGTTCCGTTCAGCGGACGCGGGGAGGCGGGGGAAGATTTACGCTCATGGCTTTTGACCGGTCGGGCATTCAACTGATACCCACTGCGGAAACAACCGAAATGTCCGACCGCGGCGAGCCATTCGTCTCAATCATCATCCCTGCGTATAACGAAGCCCGCCGCATCGAGGCGAGCATTACGGTGCTGCTCGCATACCTCGCTTCCGTGCCGTGGACGCACGAGGTGATCATCGTCGTCGAAAAGAGCACCGACGGGACGCTGGAAATCGCGCGGAAGCTCGCGGTGGGGCAGGGCTGCGTGACGGTCGCCGGCAACGATGTTCAGCTCGGGAAGGGCCACGCCGTGCGCACCGGGATGCTGCGCGCGCGGGGCGAACTCGCATTTTTCATGGATGCGGATCTCTCCACGCCGCTGGCGGAGATGGATCGCTTCATCGCGCGTTTTTCCGGGGAGCCGAAAGCGGACGTGCTCGTGGGGAACCGGCAGCACGCGCGCAGCGAGATCATCACGCAGCAGCATTTTCTCCGCAGGAAGATGGGGCAGACCTTCAACGCAATCCTCCGCACCATCGCCGGCATCCGGCTCGCCGACACGCAGTGCGGGTTCAAGGCATTCCGGCGCGGCGCGCGCGAGGCGATTTTTCCGCTGCAAAGGCTGGACGGCTTTGCGTTCGATGTGGAGGTGCTGCTGCTCGCCGAGCGCCTTGGCTTCGCCGTCGCGGACATGCCCGTGCAGTGGGCCAACGCGCAGGGGAGCAAGGTGCGGATCGTGCGCGACTCGTGGCGCATGCTGTGCGATGCGATCCGCGTGCGCCGGCTGGTGGCACGGACACTTGCGGAGCGCGAGGCGCGGACGTGAAGCACGGCGGAGTTTGATGGCCCCAGGCGGTGCCGCGGAAGGCACGCGAGCCGCGGGCAGTGCATCGGTTGCCTGATACAATGCCTTCCTCTCCGCCTACTTTGTCACGATCCAGACGTTCTGGTAAAAGACGGGATTGCCGTGGCCTTGCAGTTGGATCGCGCCGCCGGTCGGGTCTTCCTTTTTTCCACCACCGGTCGGGCCGGCAATCTCGGCCTTGTCGTGAATCAGCACGCCGTTGTGCTTCACGGTGATCACCGCGTTCTTCACCTTCTTGGCGTCGCCGTCGTATTTCGCAGCGGTGAAATCAATGTCGTACGTCTGCCATGCGAGCGGCGGGAAGCACATGTTCACGTCCGGCTTTGTCTTGGAGTAAATGCCGCCGCACTCGTTGTTCTCGCCCTTGAGCCCGAAGGAATCGAGCACCTGCACCTCGTAGCGATCCTGCATGTACACTCCGCTGTTCGCGCGATCCTGCCCGCGTCCGAGCGGCTTGAAGGGCAGCAGGAATTCGACGTGCAGCGTGTAGTCTTGAAAGTCCGCACGCTTCGTCTTGCTGCCGGATGCGAGAATTTTCCGGCCCAGTTCGTCGAGATGTCCGCCTGCCCACGCATCCGCGTTCGAGCCGTCGAAGAGCACGACCGCACCGGCCGGAGGCTTCGCGCCGAGTGTCGGGCTCTGGCGATGCACTTTCTTCGCCGTGAATTTTTCGCTCACGCCCGTGAGCACATCCTTCGTCAGCACGGCCTTCGCGCCGCTTGCCATGGTGAACTCCACCTTGTCCCCGTCCCGCTTGCCCTCGATTTCCGTCTTTGGCGATTTGTCCCAGCCCGCGCCCGGCAGTCCGCCGTGGTGGATGACCGCACGGAAGGTGTCATTTCCAAGTGCGATCACCTGCACGCCGATTTTTGCACCGTCGCCTTCGCCCTCGTATTCGCCTTGGAGATCGTAGTCCGGCCCGGCGGCGCGCGATTCCTCGATGGTGAGAGACGTCGCGGGTTTCGGCTTCGCATCCGCCGCAAATGAGGCAGGCGCGAGTGAGAGGGCGAGCAGGGCAGGGAGCAGGTGTTGTTTTTTCATGGGAGAGGTTGGGGAAGTTGCGCAGGGAATTCGGTGAGAGCGAAGATGAATCTCGCGGCCGTTTCTTAGAACTGAAAAGCATCACACTTCGCGGCCGAAGTGCATCGTTACTTCATCGCCACCACATCCGACACCGGACGCAGGATCAGCGGATTGGACACGCTCGATGGCAGCGATGTCAGGATGACGCAGATGGTGTCCGACTCCGGGTCAGCCCACGCGAGCATTCCAGTCGAGCCGCTGTGTCCGAATGATAGCTGCGAGCACCCTTTCCCAAATCCGTCCGGCCCCAGCGCGAAGCCGATGCCGCGGCGAGCGCCGAGCCCTTCCGTGTGATTTCGGATCATCAGGCGCGCGGTGTCTTCGCGGAGCGCCTTTCCGTCCGGCTGCATGAAGCTGCGGAGGAATATTGCGACGTCCTCCGCGCTGCAATGTGCGCCGCCCCACGGGGCGCCGAGCGCGCGCCAGTACGCGCTGTTCCAGTCCCACTCCTTCGCATTCGCCGCGCCGGCACCGGCCTCGGGCGCGGCATGTTCGGTCTGCACGCGCACCAAGTCTGCTGATTTGAAAACGCCGGGGCCCAGCGCACTGCGCTTCATCCCGAGAGGCTTGAAAATTTGCGCCGCGAGAAAATCCGGCAACCGCATCTTCGTGATGCGCTCGACGATCTCCGCCGCGAGCAGGATGCCCATGCTCTGATAGTGATACTTCGTCCCCGGCGCAAAGAGCAGCGGCGTGCGGACGGCCCCGCGCACAAAATCCGCGAGCGGCGCGTGGCGCGAACGCAGCGCGTTGTTTTCATCGAGCTGATCCGGCAGCCCCGAAGTGTGCGTGAGCAGGTGCCCGATCGTCACATCCTTCCGCGCGCCCTCGGAAAACTCCGGGATGAATTTCGCGACCGGATCCGACAGCCGCAGATCCCCTCGATCCGCGAGCACCATCGCGCCTGCCGCGGTCATCGTCTTCGTGATCGAGCCGAGCAGGAAGAGCGCATCCGCAGACGCGGCCTTTCCAAACGCGCGCCCGAATTTCTCCTGCCCGCGCCGGATGTGCAGCACGGCGGATTCGACCGTGCCCGCGTCCACGTGTTTCTGAATGAGCTGCGATGCTGCTTCCATGGCGTCACGATTGGTCGCCGCAAGCGCGCCGCGCCACAAGCCTGCGCTGAGTCCGGCGAGCATGAGAGTGAGCGAGTGGCGTCGGTTCATCGTCTGTGGAAAAATGTGTCACTTGGCCGAATCCGCGATGAGGCGGGGTAAGCGATAAGCCCGGTCGTGAAAAGCGAAAACGCCATGCTAAAGAAATGGCCCGGACTCTGGCAGCCTCCAATAACGAGAAGAAAAATGGACATGGCTAAAGCCACGATAAAGAGGACCTGCGAACTGATGAGTGCAATAAAAAGAACAAAGAGAGGACCACGGCGGCGGAAAGGCGCGCGATGACCCCGGATAAACCCGACTAAGAGAGCCGCGCCGCTGAACAGGAGCAGGCGGAGCAAAATAGTTGCGATAGCGATTGCAAAACCCAAAACTCAGCATGTCGGAAAGGAGATCATAGTCATTCATTCACAGGATGTGGGTAGAGACGCCTGACGACCCCAAGCTCAGCGACCGGCGCGGCTGGCGCGTCCCCCTGCATGGTGGAGGAAAGGCGGAGGCAGGAAGCAGGGGCCGTGCGCTCTGCTGGGATTTCGTGACCGGGTAATCCGAGTGAAAATTCCGAAGGCATCGCTTCATCGAAGGGTGTGGAGGAAGGCGGTAACAGAGCCGAAGACAATTGGCGAGCACTTGCGGAAAAAGCGCGTGGATATGGGGCTGACGCATGTGCAAGTGGCTCATTCCTTCGGCGCTTGCTATCAGACGGTGGAAAGATGGGGACGCGGTCGCTGTCCGATGAAACCGAAGCACAGAACGAAGGTTGTGGGCTTCCTTGGCTACGACCCGGACGCAGGAGAGCCGAAACCCAGCACCTGACGGCCTTGCTGGGAATTTGCAGTGGTTTTCAAGAAGAATTCCGCGTGTTCAATGCCCTTATTTTCGCGCTGCGAAAATAACGCGAGGGATTTTGTGCAGGGCGGTGTGTGAGGGAGTGCGGGAGATTTCAAAAAGCCCCCGCAAAAACAAACCTCAAACTGCAACAACAAATGAAAGCCAAACTCCTCCTCGCCATCACCACCATCGCCATGCTCGGCTCCGCCAGCCTATTTGCCGGCGGCGACAACCGGCCCTACGTCAGTGGCAATGCTCCGGCACGCCCGGTCTTCACGCCAGTGAACGTCATGAAGTGTGACACCATGAGCATCGCCGCCCCGCTGCACCAAGGCGGCACAGTGACTGTTTCCTGCAAGCACTACGCGGGGATTCGCCCGGACGACTGCCGCCGCGCTTGCGCCAGCAAGTAACTTCAAACTCCCAAATCAGCCGGGCGGGAGACTCGACCTCCCGTCCGGCTCAAGTTTGTCTCACACCATGAATGACGACCCTCAACTTCGCGAACTGCTCAAGGAATCGCTATCCGATGTCCAAGTGCCATTGCGTTTCGGCGCGGATGTCTGGCAGCGTATCCAAGCCCGGAGCGAAGCCCCGGCGAAACACGGCTGGGCGCGGCTTTTCGAGCCGCTGTTCGCGCTGCTCATGCGCCCGGCTTTTGCAGCCGTGGCACTGCTGCTCGCGGCTGGCGGCGGTGTGGCCGTCGCCTCGATGCGCGCGACGGATGCAAACGAACAGGCACGCACGGCGCTCGCCGAGCGGCATGTTGCCACACTTGACCCGTATGCCCGTTTGATGGCGATGCGATGAAAAAGCCCATCCTCGTCCTGCTCGCGGTGGTAGCCGTCGCGACTGCCGCATATTTTGCCTGCTACCATTTCGCCACGCGCGAGACGCGCCAGATGCTTGGCAACGCCGACAACATGGCATGGCTGCGCATGGAGTTTGGGCTGACTGGCGAGCAGGCCGGTGCCATTGCAAAACTTCAGGCCGACTACGAGCCGCGCTGCATGGAAATGTGCGACCGAATCGCCAAGTCCGGCGAGCGGCTGGGAATGTTGCTGCAAAAAAGCACGACGATGACGCCGGAGTTGGAGGCTGCGATGCGCGAGGCAAGCCAGACACAGGCGGATTGCCATGCGGCGACGCTCGCGCAGGCATTTGCCATCAGCACGCACATGGCACCGGAGCAGGCCGTGCGCTACCGGGCGATGATTGCCGAGCGCATCATGCCGGGCACGCTTCGGCATGACACGGCCATCCATCGCTGACAGCATGAGCGATTCTCACGAAGCGGACGCAGCGGCGATGACCCGGCTGCGCGACGGTGACGACCTTGCGCTCAACGAACTCATGGCGCGCTGGCAGCAGCCGCTCGTCAACTACCTCGCGCGCTTTTGTGGCAACGAAGCCACCGCCCTAGACTTAGCGCAGGATACTTTCGTGCGCGTCTATGAATCCCGCGCCCGCTACGACACGCGCGGAAAATTCGCCACCTGGCTTTACACCATCGCCGGAAACCTCGCCCGCAACTCGCATCGCTGGCAGCAGCGCCATCCTACCGTTTCACTTGATGCGCCCACGGATGAAAACGGCGGCACACTCGCCACTCATCTGCCCGATGCCGCATCCGCACCCGACGCCAGCGCCGAACAGGGCGAACGCGCCGCCGCCGTGCGCGCGGCCATTTCCGAACTGCCGGAGGACCAGCGTTCCATCGTGCTGTTGAGCGAATACGAAGACCGTTCGCACGCGGACATCGCCGCCGTCCTCGGTTGCACGGCGAAGGCGGTCGAGACGCGGCTTTACCGGGCGCGGCAGACGTTGCGTGAAAAACTTCTGCGCTGGCTAAAGTGAACGCGCAAAAAAAAGAGCGAGGGTTTTTGCGTCTGGCGGTGTGTGAACACGTATACTTGGGAATAACCCGGCTTGCCATCCGCTCGCTAAAACACCATCCATCCGCTCCGTGAACGTCATTCGCACCAACGGCACACTTCGCATCACCTGCGTTTTGGTGGCCTTGCTGGGTTGGGTGACGTTCTCGCAGCGGTGCGCCATTTGGCAGTTATCGCAGGCCAGAAAAGCAGCGCAGTTGCAAATGGACTGCTGCCACAAGGAGAGTCCGAAGCCGGAGAAAAAGCCGACGGATGCGCCGCGCGTCGCGGAGTGCTGCAAAGCTCTCCATGTGCTCGTGCCGGATGGTGCGAAGACTCCGGCCGCGCCGCTAGCCGACGGTCTTTCATTCCCTGCGGAATTGCTGCTCGCCGTGCTTCCGCCCATTTTGAAAATCAGCGCGCTGAGCGACACCGGCCCTCCGCCGGATGTTCCCGCGTTTGCTGAAATCGTCTTGAACCGGAGCCTGCTGTCGCACGCTCCGCCCGCCCTCGCGTAGCAGCGCGACTTTCGCTTCGGCGAAAGTTGATTCGCGCTGCCACGCACCACCACGCCCGTGCGGGCGCGGTGTGCCCGCGTGCCTTCTCTCTCCGCACCGTCGTGGCGCGTGAATGCCTGCACACGCGACGCGATGCCCAATGCAAACCGCAGGCATTTCACACCGACACAACACAGAACCATGAAGAACAAATCCATCATTGCCATCATCGCCGCCGCTCTCTGCGGCAGCTTCGCCTTCGCCGCCGACAGCGGTGTGCCGAAGGATTACCCGCTGAAAAAATGCCCCGTTTCCGGTGAGGAGTACGGCGGCGACATGATTCCATTCAAAGTCACGCACGAGGGCACCGACGTGTGGATCTGCTGCAAGAACTGCACGAAGAAGTTCGAGAAGGAACCGGCCAAATACGTCAAAATGGTGAAGGACGCAGCGGCCAGGAAATAACAGAACGCGCGCACCGGGCGGCGTCCCATCCGCCGCCTGATGCTCTCACATTGCACATGAAATCCAAAGTCTTCGTCCGTCTTCAATCGCTGCTCGGCGCGGCCCTTCTTGTCGCCGGGCAGCTTCACGCGCAGACGCCCTCGCAGGTGAATCCGCCATCCCCGGCGAAGCCATCCGTGAGCGCCAAATCCGAGGCGCGTCCACTCGGCGACGATTGGCTCTCGGCGATTCGAGACGAGGCACGGCGCAAGCATCCCACCGTCGAAGCTGCGCGTGCGCGGCTGGCGGCGACAGCGGCAGGCGTGCGTGCGGTGCGGCTTTGGGATGACCCGGAGCTTGGATTCGGCTTCATGGCTGCGCGGTTAAGTATGCAAAAGGACGACGGCGACATCTTCGCGGGTGTGGAGCAGCGGTTGCCCCGCCCCGGACTTTACACTGCGATGAAAAGCAAAGCAGAGGCCGAGCAGCGCGCGCAAGCGGCGGAGGTGATGGCGGCGGAGGCCATGCTCGGCATGGAAACCGCCAAGTCTGCACTGGAACTCGCGCTCGCCGACGAGGCGCTGACGTTTGAAGTGCAGCAAGTCGCATGGCTGAAGGAGATGGCGGTAAATGCGCGGGAACGGGCCAAAGACCCGATGGCGAGCACAGCCGAAGCGCTGCGCATCGAAAGCGAACTTGTGCAGGAAGTGCAGAAACGCGCCGCCATGCTCCGCGAGCGCGACCAGCGCACACGCCAGCTCAATCTTTTGCTCGGCAGACCCGTCGCGCAGCCGTGGGCGAAACTTTCGCTCCCCGGCATCGCCACCGCGCCGGAACTCAGGACGCTGCTCGCGCGACTTTCCGAGACGAATCCGCGCCTGCAATCCCTCCGCCATCTGGCAGCAGCCGCTGATGCGGAAACCGCAATCGCACACCGCGAACGTCAGCCGAGCGTGATGCTCAGCGTGGACACCGCCACGTATTCGGGCGGCGATTTTCGCGGTGCGACATTTGGCGTAAAAGTGAGCTTGCCGTGGTTCAACAGCGGTGTGTACCGCGCAAACGAGGAGCGCGCCGCCGCGCTCGCCAGTGCTGCGCAGCACGAACTTGCGGCGAAGGAGCGTGAGTTGCAGGCACAGGTCATCGCCGCCTCCACCGAGGCGCGCAACGCCGCACAGCAGGCGGCGGCATTTTCCAGCGAGGTGATTCCCGCCGCGACGAAGGCTGCCGAGGCGGTGAACAGCGCGTGGATCAGCTCGAAAGCCACGCTGCTCGAAGTGCTCGAAGCGCGCCGCTCCCTGCTCGCCGTGCGACTGGAGGAGCGCCGCTTCATCGCCGCTCATCGCGCCGCACTCGAAACGCTCCGTGCGCTCGCGCCGCAAAACAAACGCTGATTTTTCCAACCATGAAAACACTTCCTGCCATCCTGCTCACACTCGCGCTCGCCGTGCCCGCGACGTGGTTTGCCGCGCATCATTTCTCCGCGCCCGCCGCTCCCGCGATGCAAAGCGGCGAGCGGAAAATCCTCTACTATCAAAGTGCGATGCACCCGTGGGTGAAGAGCGACAAGCCGGGAAGATGCACGATTTGCGGAATGCAACTCACGCCCGTGTATGAGGGCGAAAAAGGGCTGGAGGCCGGCGGCAATGTGGTCTCGCTGAGTCAGAGCATGGTGCAGGTGCTCCATGTGCAGACCGTCGAGGCCAGGCCGCGCCCGCTCGCGAAGACGCTGACCTTTGCCGGCATGGTGGATGACGACGCGCGGCGGCACCGGATTATCTCTGCGTATGTGGAGGGACGGGTCGAAAAACTGTTCATCAATCACCACGGCGCGGAGGTCGTGGAGGGCAAGCCGCTCGCGGAAATTTACAGCCCGACGCTGCTTCAGGCCGAGCGCGAGTATCGTTCGCTCACCGGCGAGTTGCGGACGAACGTCGCACTGCGGTTGCGGCAGATGGGGCTTTCGCCGAAACAAATCGCTGCGCTTCCGCAGAAGCCATCCGACGCGCTGACGACGGAGATTCTTTCGCCCGTCAGCGGCACCGTGGTGAACGACGAAATCTTTGCCGGGCAATACGTCACCGCGGGGCAGAAGCTTTTTGAAATCGCGGATTTCTCGACGATGTGGTTCGTCTTCCGCGCTTACGAGCAAGACATCCCGTGGTTGAAAATCGGGCAGGCTGTGGAAGTCACAACACCCTCGGTGCCGGGCCGCATTTTCACGGGCACCATCGGATTCATTGACCCAAACTTCGACCCCGTGACGCGCGCGACCCAGGTGCGCGTCGAGTTGCCAAATCCGCTCGTGGACGGCAACCGCGCGCTGCTCCATCGGCTCTACGGCGACGCCTCCGTGCATCTCGACGCGCCGGAAGTGCTCACAGTTCCCCGCTCGGCGGTGATGCAGACCGGGCCGGAGGCGGTCGTGTATGTCGAGCGCGACGGCGGCGCGTATGAACGCAAGCCGGTGAAGCTCGGTCGGCGCGGCGATGAGTTTGTCGAAGTCCTCTCCGGTGTGGAAAAAGGCGACAAGGTGGTGACGAATGGAAACCTGCTGATTGACGGGCAGGCGGAAATGAACCGCTCGTTCGCACCAGTGCCCGCAATGCCTTCATCTGCGCTGACTGTCGCGGATCAAAAAGCCGTGGAGTCTTTTGTCAAAGCCGCCGATGCCGTCGCCGCTTCATTGGCAAAGGACGACCTCGCCGCATTCAATCTTGCTGGCCCTGCCGTGATGCCCGCGACCGAGGCGCTTGCCGCCGCACTGAAAGGCCACGCCGAACTCGCACCCGCGCTCAAGTCGCTGAGCGATGCGCGCCACCTCCACCGTGCGCCCGACCTCGCCGCTGCGCGGAAAATGTTCCACCCATTTTCCACCGCCGCCGTCGCGTTGCTGGAGCCGATGCGCAAAGGCGACAAACCCGCCGCCGTCGAAGTCTTCGAGTGCCCGATGGTGAACAAAGTCGTGCCGGGCGCGCCGAAGAAAGGCCGCTGGGTGCAACTCGCGGGAACGGAAATTCGCAATCCCTACATGGGTGTCGAGATGTCCGACTGCGGTGCAAAAGTCCAACCCTGACGCGCCATGATTGAACGCATCATCGAATGGAGTTTGCGGAACCGGTTTCTCGTCGCGTGCGCCGTGTTGGTGCTCGTCGCGCTCGGCATTCATGCTGTCTCCAAGACGCCCGTGGATGCGATTCCCGACCTCACAGAAAATCAGGTTCTCGTCTATGCCGAGTGGATGGGACGCAGCCCGCAGGAGGTGGAAGACCAAGTGACGTATCCGCTCACGACCGGCCTCCAGGGTCTCTCCGGCGTGAAGGATGTGCGCGCGACTTCGATGTTCGGCTTCTCACTCATCACCATCATTTTCAAGGACGGGGTGGACCAATACTTCGCCCGTGCCCGCGTGCTGGAGCGGCTGAACTATTTGCAAGGCGGGATGCCCGAAGGCGTGAAGCCGCAGCTCGGCCCCGACGCGACCGGCCTCGGCTGGGTGTATCAATACTATCTCGCCGTGGATCCCGCGCTCGCGCCGAGCGGCGGCTATGACCTCGCGCGGCTGCGTTCGATGCAGGACTGGAATATCCGCTACCAGCTTGCGAGCGTCGAAGGCGTGGCCGAGGTCGCGAGCATCGGCGGCTTTGTGAAGCAGTATCAAATCGAACTTTCCTCGACGAAGATGCGCGCGGCGGGCGTGACGATGATGGAGGTGCTCACCGCCGTGCAAAACGCGAACCTCAATGTCGGCGGCAAAGTCGTGGAGGAAAACGGCGCGGAGTTTGTGCTGCGCGGCATCGGCCTCATCGAGAGCACGGAAGACCTCGAACTCGTCACCGTGAAGGCGCGCGAGGGCACGCCCATTTATCTCAAGGACCTCGCCACCGTGCAAATCGGCGGCGACTTCCGGCGTGGCGCGCTCGACGTGAATGGGCACGAAGTTGTCGGCGGCACCGTCGTCATGCGGACGGGTGAAAATGCCAAAGCCGTCATCGAGCGAATCAAGGAGCGCATCGCGGAGCTTGCGCCGAGCCTGCCAGCGGGCGTGAGCATCCGCCCGTTCTACGACCGCAGCGAGTTGATTGACCGCACCATTGACACGCTCAAGCACGCGCTCACCGAGGAAATCATCCTCGTCACTCTCGCGCACATCATCTTCCTCTGGCACTTCCGCAGCATCCTCATCGTCACGCTGCCGCTGCCGGTGAGCATCCTCATCTCGTTCCTTTTGATGAAGCAGTTCGGCATCTCGTCGAACATCATGTCCCTCACCGGCATTGCCATCGCCATCGGCGTGCTGGTGGACGCGACCATCGTCGTCACGGAAAATGTCATCCGCCACTGCGAGCGCGCCGAGGAGGAGAAAAAGCGCGCGCTCACCGCGGACGAGACGTGGCACACCGCGCTCGCCGCGTGCCGCCAAGTCGGACGGCCCATCTTTTTCGCGATGGCGATCATCATCCTCGCGTTCGTGCCGGTCTTCGCGCTCGCGGGGCAGGAGGGGAAACTATTTCACCCGCTCGTGTTCACGAAGACCTTCGCGATGATTGGCTCGACGCTGCTCGCCGTGACCATCGTGCCCGTGCTGTGCGCGTGGCTGGTGCGCGGACCGTTTCATGCCGAGGAAAATAATTGGGTGATGAAGGTGCTCCTCCGCATCTACGAGCCCACGCTGAATTGGGCGTTGCGCCACCGCGCCATCGTGATGTCCACGGCGCTGCTCATTCTCGCCAGCGCGTTGCTCATCGCCTTCGGTCTGCCGCTTGCGACGGTGAAAAAAATTCGCGACGCCGGCTGGCCGCGGGTCGCCACGCTCACGTCCGGCTTCGGCAAGGAATTCATGCCGCCGCTCAACGAGGGCAGCCTGCTTTACATGCCCGTGCTGCTTCCGAAAACCGGGCTCACCGAAATCCAACGCGTGATGTCGTGGCAGGACACCGTCATCGCGCAGACGCCGGAGGTCGCGAGCGTCGCTGGAAAGTTGGGACGTTTCGAGAGCGCGACCGACCCCGCACCGACCGAGATGCTGGAGACGACCATCATGCTGAAGCCCGAATACATCCCTAACGGACGTTTCCGCGTGAAGCGCAACCCCGCGTGGCGCGACGGCATGACGGTCGAAAAACTGAAAGCCGAGCTGACCGAAAAAATGAAGCTCGTGCCCGGCTACGTGCCCGCATTTTTGCAGCCCATCGAGAACCGAATCCTCATGCTTTACACCGGCATCCGCGCGCAGGTGGGGGTGAAGATTTACGGCGACACCCTCGATAAGATTCAGCGCAAAGCCTACGAGGTCGAGGCCCTCATCAAAGGCATCGAAGGCGCGGCGGGCGTCTCGCCTTCGCGCGTGCAGGGCAAGCCCTACCTCAATGTCAAAGTGGACCGCAAAGCGATGGCACGCTACGGCCTCAGCGCCCGCGATGTGCTCGATGCCGTGGAAGTCGCCATCGGCGGAAAAAACGTGAGCGTCACCATCGAGGGCCGCGAGCGGTTCCCCATCCAAGTCCGTGTCGAGCGCAGCGAACGCGACGACATTGAAAAACTCGGCCGCATCCTCATCGCCACGCGCCCCGGCATGGCACCCGCCGCACCCGCGCCCGCTGGCGGCGGCATGGGTGGAGGCACGGCGCGCGCCGCCGCACCTTCGATGGGTGCCAGCGCCGAACCCGCGCCCGCCTACATCCCGCTCGGCATGGTCGCAAAAATCACCCGTGAAATCGGCGCGAACGAAATCGCGAGCGAGAACGGAAAGCTGCGCTCCTACGTGCAATCGAACGTGCAGGACCGCGACCTCGGCGGCTTCGTCGCGGAGGTGGAGCAAAAGCTGCGCGCACTGAATTGGGAGGGCATGACATGGCAGATGACCGGCGAATACGAAAACCAGCGCCGCTTTGTGAAAACGATGACCGTCGTTTTTCCCATCGTGCTGCTCATCATTTTCGTCCTGCTCTACATCGTGTATCACAGCGCGCTGGAGGCTGCGCACGTCATGCTCGCCGTGCCCTTCGCACTGAGCGGCGGCGTCTTTTTGCAATATCTGCTCGGCTACAATTTCAACGGTGCCGTGTGGGTCGGCTACATCGCGCTTTTCGGAACCGCCGTGCAAACCGGCGTCGTCATGGTCGTCTATCTTGAGGAAACCGTGAAGAAACGGCAGGCCGAACTCGGTGCCGCCTTCGACTACGCCGCGCTCGTGCAAGCCGTAAAAGACGGCGCGCGTCTGCGCCTGCGGCCCAAGGTGATGACCGTCGCCACCATCGTCGCATCGCTGCTGCCCATCATGTGGAGCCACCGCCAGGGCGCTGAGGTGATGAAGCCGCTCGCCACGCCCGTCATCGGCGGAATGATTTCCAGCCTCGTCCATATCCTGATAGTCACGCCTGTCATCTTCCTGTGGCTTCGCTCACGGGAACTCCGTCGAACAACCGCCAGCAACGCTCCATGAAAACACTCATCGCACTTTTAATCACCGCCATCGCTGCACACGCCGCCGAGGTGCGCATCGAATCCATCCCCGAGGGCGGGATGCAGCCGCAGGTCGCCTTGGATGCCAGCGGCACCGCGCATCTCATCTATCTCAAAGGCGCACCAAAAGGCAGCGACGTGCGGTATGTCCGCCGTGCGAAAGGCGCTCGTGAGTGGAGCGCGCCTGTGACTGTGAACAGCGAGCCGGAGAGTGCCGTCGCGATGGGCACCATTCGCGGCGCGCAGTTCGCATTCGGCAAAGGCGGCGTGCTGCATGTCGTGTGGAATGGCGCGCCGCCGTCCGGCGGCGGACACGGTTCACCGCTCTACTACACGCGGCTGGATGCGGGCGCGGCGAAGTTCGCGCCGCAGCGCAATCTGCTCGGCACGGCAAGCGGCCTCGATGGCGGCGCGTCCGTGACGGCGGATGAAAAGGGAGCTGTCTATATCGTGTGGCACGGGCAGCGCGGAGGCGGTGACGGTGAGGCTGCCCGCGTCGTCTTCGTGCTCAAGTCTTCAGACAACGGCGGAACTTTCGCCAAGCCCGTCGTGGCAAACGCGGGCACCGAGGGCGTCTGCGCCTGCTGCTCCCTGCGCGCACTTGCCACGCAGGACGGACTTTTCACCCTCTACCGCGCGGCGCGCACCCCTGCGCAGCGCGACATGACGCTGCTCGCCTCGCGCGACGGCGGTGCGACTTTCCGCTCGCAAACACTGCATCCTTGGAAGGTGAACATGTGCCCCATGAGCAGCGCCGCGCTCCTCGCCACGCCCGGCGGCTTGCGCGGCGCGTGGGAGACGGACGGAAAAGTTTTCACCGCACCGCTCGATGCGCCCGTGCCGGTCGAGTTGGGCAAAGGCAAGCATCCCGTCCTCGCCATGAACGCAACCCGCGAAACACTCGCCGCGTGGGTGGTGGGCACCGGCTGGAACAAAGGCGGCGAACTCGCATGGGTCATCCTCGACAAAACCGGCAGACCCACGGCGCAGCACGGCACTGCGCCCGGCGTCCCCGTGTGGAGTCATGCCGCCGCTTACGCCGAGCCGGGCGGAAATTTCGTCATCCTGCGGTAGCGTGATGCTCGATAGATGATCAAATGAATCGTTGAACAAAAACCCATCGTGCGCTCTCTCACCAGTGCCGTGAATTTCCTCCGCCGCCATCGTCCCACCCGCGCACGGCTCGCGGTTTTGATGCTGCTCGGGTGGTTTACCGCGACGAATCACTGCGCGCTGGGGCTGATGCAGAAGTCACCTGTGGCGAAGGCGGAGCACGCGAAATGTTGCAGCGGCAAGCCGGCCCCGGCGAAGAACGACCAGACGCCTGACGGGGCGCGCGAGTGCTGCAAATCCATCCATGCCGTGCCGATGCCGGATGCGAAGGGGCTGTTGAAATACGACGGCTCGCAATTTGTGGTTCATGTTTTTGCGTTGCTCACGGTGTTGGGCAGCGAAGTCGCCGCGCCGGATGCGCAGGCGACGCTTCACGACTACGGCCCGCCACGGGCGGTGTCGTTCGCGAAATTGGTGCTCCATCGCGGCCTGTCCGGCAACGCTCCGCCCTTCACGGCCTGACGACGCGCGCTCGAACTTCAGCGCGCACTCGGCACTGCCGAAGGCTTGCGTCGCGCGCGACGGAGAAAGTGTCCAAAATCCCCAAAATCGCGACGCGCTCCGCGAGGATAGAGCCTGACTCGGAACCATGCGTTGCCGCCTGCAAAATGCGTTCGCCAGAACCGACAGGGAACAACTGTCGCCGAAGCTAACACCGCGGAAACTCGCGGATAACTCTCGAAACAGAATTGGAGGACGGCGCTCGTTCATGCACAGATGGGAAAAACGAACCCAAGCTCAGCGACGGGCGCGGCTGGCGCGACCGCTGCGTGGTGGGGGAAAGGCGGAGGCCGGAAGCAGCGGGCGTGACAGCCGCGCCCGTTCGCTGCAGCTCATGGCAGGTTGCGGGTGAGCTGATTTGCTTACCAGTTCTATGACTAAATATATCATTCATCAGCAAAAGGCGACCGCAGTGGCGGTCAACGTCCCACCGTATCAGAACGTCCCCGCGGCGATCAAGCTCGGGGTGGACGTGCATGCGGGCAGTTTCGTGGTGGTCGCGCAGGAGGGGCAGACCACGCCCAAGCCGGCGTGGCGCTTTGCGCCGAGCGAGTTCGCGCCGTGGGTGGCGGGGCGGCTGGCGGCGGTGCACGCGGTCTTCGTAGTCTATGAGGCGTGCGGGTTTGGCTTCGGGCTGCAGCGGGCGCTCACGGCGGCGGGGGCGACCTGCCACGTGGTCGCGCCGCAGCGGCTCGACGAGCGCGGCGAGCGGGTGAAGACCGACGGGCGGGATGCGCTGGCGCTCTGCCTGCGGCTGTCGCGCTACGTGGAGGGGAACACGAAGGAACTGGCCGTCATCCGCGTGCCGGGGGAGACGGAGGAGCAACTGCGCACCATCCACCGGCAGCGCGAGAGCCTGGTGCGTGCGCGCACGAAGCTCCAGGCGCAAGGCCGCGCGCTGCTGGTCAACCACAGCCAGCCCGCCCCGGCGCGCTGGTGGCGCAGCCGCGGGTGGAAAGTGCTCGCGCCGCCCCTGCCCGCGTGGCTGTGCGCGCGGCTGGAAGTCTTGCGCCCCGTGCTCGCAGTCCACGATACGCAGATCGCCGCGCTCACCGCCGAACTCGAAGCCGCCGCGCCCGCGACGCTCCCGTTTGGCCAGGGCAAGCTGACCAGCGTGGTCGTGAACCGCGAAGTGTGCGACTGGGCGCGCTTCCAGAACCGCCGGCAAGTCAGCAGCTATACCGGCTTGTGTCCTGGCGAATATAGCAGTGGGGGCAAAAGGGTGACCGGCAGCGTGACCAAGCACGGCAACCCACGCTTAAGAGCCGCCTTGGTCGAGCTGGCCTGGCGACTGGTCCGCTTTCAGCCCGACTATCCGCCGATCAAAAAGCGCCTGGGCGTGCTGGCCAAAGGCGCCAAAGCCACCGGCGCGGCGCGCAAGAAAGCCGTCGTCGCCGTCGCGCGCCAGCTCGCCGTGGACCTGTGGCAGCTGGAGACCGGGCGCTGCACCGCCGCGCAACTCGGCCTGCGCTGCACCGCGGGCGAGCCGGAAGCCGGATCCGCCGCCGGAGAACCCGCCAAAGAACCCGGCGCAGAGGTTGTTGATTCAAGGGGGGAACGGGCCGGACGCCACCCCGCGACCTTAGCCAGCAGTCCGCCGTCCGCAGTTGCCAGCCAGCCGCCAGCCATCCTAACTCCTAACTCCTAACTTCTAACTCCTAACTCTTCTTTTCACGCTTTGGAACGTGGCGCGTGTTCGCAGCCTAACCTGGGCCGCTCCGGCAGGACGACCCGACGCCATAATCGAGCGGAGCGAGATAGACTGAGGGCGGAGCCTCAGCCCGAAGGGGGACGCCGGAGGGCGTCATCAAATTGCACCGCGCCGCGTTCCGCTTCACCCGACGTATCAGTCATATTGTGCTGACGGCCCAGCCCGTCATGCACGGATAGGAGAATGGAGGTTGAAGGCATTCAACTCATCCCCCGAAGCGGAAGCGTTCCAAAGACCCAGCCCACCCTCCACCCACCCCTTACCTTGTAAACACAAACCAAAAATCTCAGCTTAGGATCTCTTCCGCACTTGACACCTTACATAGGGGTTAGGCGACGTTGGTTTAGAGTTCGGCGGTGAACTCCTCGACTGAGACACCTGCCTGCCGGAGGACACCTGCGAGTGTGCCAGTCTTGATTTCGCGATGGTTGGGAACCGAGCAACCGGACGCACCGCGACGCATGATGATGTGGCTGCCGCGCTGGCGAACCACCGCAAAACCGAGTCGCTCCAGTGCGCGAACAGCCTCGGAGCCGGAGACGCGAGGAAGTCTAGGCATGAACCGCAACCTCGAAGGTCGTGAGCAACGCTTGGCCGGTCTGCTCCAGAGGAAACTCCTCCAGATACAGTTCCGTGGCCTCGCGGAGGTTGCTGATGGCCTCGGCCACTGACTCGCCCTGAGTCGTAGTGCCCGTTTCGGGGTTGTAGGCGACGAAACCGCCCTCCTCGGCTGGAATTAGAACGGCGGTGAGAAACATGGAAGTAGTCTGTGCAATTCGGGCAGCGAGTCAAGGAGTGCGACTGCGGAAAAAAGCACCCTGTCAGAATCAGGATGTCTTGGGCTTCGTTCACGGGAGACGCGCACAGTCGCCTAGGCGACGTTGTCATTGCTTGTTTTGGTTGATGAATTCTTCTCTCCTCGCTGCTGATACCAACGCCCGATGCTGAAGCTGGCCGCCAGAGCAATGCAAAGGTTGATGGCGAACTTGTCCCAGTAGAACCGCGGTTCGACATGCGTGCTGCTCTGACCGGCGACGGTGCTGGTAAGCGCGCCGCCGTTCACGGTGTATGGCGTGCCGCTCTGAGCGGGTAGGAATAAGCGGGTATGAAAAGTCGGGTCTTGGCGCCAGAAAGGGGAAAGAAGTCCAATCGTGCGAAGCTGCGGTGTTGAAGAAAGAAAATATGGTGCGGCATTGAGCACGATGAAGAGTGCCAATACCGAAAAGAAGCCGATGTAGAATCTACGCATGGGTGAAGTCGCCTAGACTTTATGGCTGTCCTCTCTGGGAGCGCAGCGATTTCTGAAAAGGAAGTTGGTGTGCTTGAAGGAGTGGTGCATTCGCGGATTGCGCGGCAGAATCGCGCAGAGCCGCATTCTTAGCGGGAGCACCGCGGGAGCGGCGTCACCAGGAGTTAAACCAAAACACAACAAGCACACCATGAAGACAGACCTATTGTTCATCGGACTCGATGTCCATGCGAAAAACATCACCATCGCGCT
>JBBRYC010000050.1:0-48219 GCA_038238025.1 Chthoniobacterales bacterium | reverse complement strand
TGACTGAACTCCCCTCACGCAATGGTCGCTACGGCCGAAACGGTTTTTTGAATAATTGTTCCTTTGCGTCCTTCGCGACCTTTGCGTGAGGCTGCTTCAACAGTCTCGCCAGCCCCGCTGAATTTTTCCCGACATGCCCCGCTACATTCCCACCATCGGCCTTGAGGTCCACGTCCAGCTCAACACGCGCAGCAAGATGTTCTGCGGCTGCCCCGCCGAGTACGGCTCGGAGCCGAACACGCACACCTGCCCCGTCTGCCTCGGCTATCCTGGCGCGCTTCCGGTGATGAATGGCGAGGCGCTGAAAATGACCGCGCTCGCGGGACTCATGCTCGGGTGCAAGGTCGCCGACTCGTGCAAATTTGATCGGAAGAACTATTTCTACCCCGACATGCCGAAGAACTACCAGATCACGCAGTTCGACCTGCCCATCTGCATCGGTGGCGGGGTGCCGCTGCACGAGTTCGCGTATCCGAAGGACGCGCAGAAGAGCATCGTGAATCCCGGCAAGGTCGTGCAGCTCACGCGCATTCACCTCGAGGAGGACGTGGCGAAGTCCACGCACTTCGATACGAACAGCGGCATTGATTTCAACCGCGCGGGCACGCCGCTCATGGAGATCGTGAGCGAGCCGGACATCGAGTCGCCCGAGGAGGCGTTCGCCTATCTCACGAGCCTCCAGCAGATCCTCATCTACGGCGGCGTGAGCGATGCCGACATGGAAAAGGGACAGATGCGCTGCGACTGCAACGTCTCCGTGCGCCCCGAGGGCCAGCAGGAACTCGGCGTGAAGATCGAAATCAAAAACATGAACTCGATCTCCGCGGTGCGCCGCGCGATCGCATTCGAGATCGAGCGCCAGACCGAAGCCTGCACGCGTGGCGAGACGCTCGTGCAAAGCACGCGCGGCTGGGATGACGACACCGGGCAGACGCGCCACCAGCGCACGAAGGAAAGCTCGCACGACTACCGCTATTTTCCCGACCCCGATCTGCTGCCGGTGGACACGACGGTCTTCATGGCCGAGGTGCGTGCGAAGCGGCCCGAGTTGCC
This sequence comes from Chthoniobacterales bacterium, assembly GCA_038238025.1. Classification (GTDB taxonomy): domain Bacteria; phylum Verrucomicrobiota; class Verrucomicrobiia; order Chthoniobacterales; family Chthoniobacteraceae; genus SXWH01. The sequence goes on along the minus strand of JBBRYC010000050.1, from coordinate 47,166 downwards.
CGGCGAAAAACGCGATCGCTTCGTCGCCGAGTACGGCGTGACGAGCTACGACGCCAGCGTGCTCGCGAGCGAACGGTCGCTCGCGGAATATTTCGACACCGCAGCGAAGGGCGCGAAGAGGCCGAAGAACGTTGCGAACTGGATCATCAACGATCTCCTCAGCGCGCTCACCGCCGCGGAGAAAACGATCGCAAGCTGCCCGATCAGCGCGCACTCGCTCGATGAACTCGTGAACCTGATCGAGGACGGCAAGATCAGCTCGAAGCAGGGCAAGGAAGTTTTTGCCGAAATGTTCGCGAGCGGAAACGGCGCGGCGCAAATCGTGAACGAACGCGGGCTCGAACAGGTGAGCGACACCGGCGCGATCGAGGCGCTGTGCAAACAGGTGATGGATGCGAACCCGAAGGCCGTCGCGGAATACAAGTCAGGCAAACTCGGCAGCATCAATTTTCTCAAGGGCCAGGTGCTCAAACTATCGCAAGGCAAGGCGAACCCGCAGGTCGTGAACGACCTCCTCGCGAAGCTGCTTGCGTGATTTTCCCCGCGATGCGCGTGTCCCTCCTCACCGTCGCAGTGCTCGCGCTTCCATTTGCCGCGGATGCCGCACCGAAGAAGCCGAGGCCTGCGGTGCCCGCCGTGCCCGCCGTGCCGACGGGAATCGGAAAACCGACGGAGCTGATCGGGTCCGATTTGAACGGGCGCGAGATGACGTTCCTCTCGAACGCGATCGAATTGGGAAAAACATTCCGCTACCTCGCGAGTCAGGCGGAGCGCACGGCGAATCCGGCGATGCGCGGCTTCGGAGAGGATCTCGTGAAGACGCTCTCTGCGCAGGGTGCTGTGCTGAACACGGTCGCCGAATTGCGGCAGCTCAAAATCCCCGAGGCGCAGGGCGCGACGGAGCAGCGCCTCGCCGCAAAGCTCGAAAAACTCGAGGGCGTGAAGCTGCAAAAAATGCTGCTCGATTCATTCCGCGAGGCCGATCGGCTCGCGATCGCGACGTACGAGCTGGGTGCGAAGTCGGACGACGTGACGATCCGCAATCTGTCCGAACAGACGCTGCCGCAGCTCCGCGAGCACCTCGCGGTGGTCGAGGCGATGACGGGGATCGCGCCTGCAAAGCGCCCCGCCTTCCGCTCGGAGGTGCGCCCGCCTGCCGCGCCCGCGCCCGCGCGCTGACTGAGATCAGCAGCAGCGGTTCGGCGTGCGGAACTGGCGCTCCGTGGCGCTGAGGAAAACATTGCGCCGCACCTTCGTCGGATCTTTTGCGCACTCGCACGCCTGCGCGGTGCGCTCGCGATCGATGGCCGCCTCGCCGCTGACTTCCTTGATCAGCAGCGCGCCCAGGGCGATGGCTCCGAGCGCGTGTCCCGGCGGACGGCCCACGGCGTCGAGCGGCAGCAGCACGGGCGCGGTCTCGGAGAGCTTTGGCTCGCGCATCCCGCCGAGGAGCTTCAGCCATTCGCGGATGCTGAGGCCGAGGATCGCGGCGACGAAGGCGAGGAAGACGGCAGTCACGCCAGCGTCCATGCGGTTGTTGAAAAGCGCGGTTTCGTTTTTCTTCAGCGCGATCTTCGCAGCGTCGAGGGCGGCGGCTTCTTTCGCCTCGTCGCGCGCTTTCACGAGTGCGGGCATTTTTACCGCGGCCTGCTCCGCGCCTTGCAGGAAGCCGATCACGGGGCGCTTCGGATCGCTCTCGCGGTGGAAGATTTTTTGCAGGCCGGCGGTCATCGTCACGGTGAGCAGCCACGCGAGCGGCACGAGCGTGACGAACGCGATGCGCCTGCGTCCGCGCTGGATGCCCATTTTCAAAAGGATCGTCGTGCCAAGGCAGAGTGCGATGCTCGCGAGGAGCTGGTTCGCGATGCCGAAGATGGGCCAGAGCGCCTTTACGCCACCGTCGGGATCCTTCACGCCCATGATGAGGAAAAAGCCCCAGGCTGCGACGATGAGCGCGCTCGCGATGACGCCCGCGCCGAGGTTCTTGGTGTCACCGAGGCGCGGTGAGATTCCGCCGAGTGCGTCCTGCAACAGATAGCGGCCCACGCGCGTGCCGGCGTCGAGCGTGGTGAGGATAAACAGCGCCTCAAACATGATTGCGAAGTGATACCAGACATCGCTGCCCGCGCCGCCGGTGAAGCGGGCGAAGAGCTTGGCCATTCCCACTGCGAAGGTCGGCGCTCCGCCGGTGCGTCCGAAGAGCGATTCCTCGCCCATCTGTTTTGCGAGCGCGTCCATCTGCGGCTTCGTCACGGCGACGGCCTCGCTCTTCCACGCGGTGCCGTCGGCGACGAGCGCGGTGAAACCGCTGCCATTCACACGCGCGACGGTGGCCTCGGGTGCGCCGGGGCTGTTGATGGCGAGATATTCGCCGGGTGGCAGCGTGCAGGCGGCGATGATGGCCATGAGGGCGACGAGTGATTCGAGGCACATCGCGCCGTAGCCGACGGAGCGCGCGTGGCTTTCGCGGGCGATAATTTTTGGCGTGATGCCGCTGGCGATGAGCGTGTGAAAGCCGCTGATCGCGCCGCACGCGATGGTGATGAAGCAGAACGGAAACAGTTTTCCGGGCACGACGAAGCCGGTGCCGTCCACAAATTTGCTGAACGCCGGCATGTGCAGCACGGGGAGCGTGAGCAGTGTGGCGATGGCGAGGCCGAAGATGGTGCCGAGCTTCATGAACGTGCTCAGGTAGTCGCGCGGTGCGAGCAGCAGCCACACGGGCAGCACGCTCGCGAGGAAGCCGTAGCCGATGATGCACCACGCGACGCTGATCTCGCTGAGGTGCAGCGCCGCGGACCACGTCGGCGACTCGTGGACGAGCTTGCCGCCCCACACGGCGAGCAGCAGCAGCACGACGCCGATGACGGAGACTTCCATCACTTTTCCGACGCGCAAAAACCGCAGGTAACCGCCCATGAAGAGCGCGATGGGAATCGTCGCGCCGACAGTGAAGATGCTCCACGGACTCTCGCCCATCGCCTTCACGACGACGAGTGCGAGGACGGCGAGGAGGATGATCATGATCGCCAAAATCGCCGCGAGTCCGATGCGCCCGATGGTCGTCGTCAGTTCGTCCTTGAGCATCTGCGCGAGCGACCGGCCGTCGCGTCGCATCGAGGACGCGAGGATGATGAAATCCTGCACCGCGCCGCCGAGCACGACGCCGATCAAAATCCAGAGCGTGCCCGGCAGGTAGCCGAATTGCGCCGCGAGCACCGGGCCGACAAGCGGACCGGGGCCGCTGATGGCCGCGAAGTGATGGCCGAAGACGATCCACTTGTTCGTCTTCACAAAGTCGCGCCCGTCCTCGTGAATCTCGCACGGCGTCGCGCGCCGGTCGTCGAGCGCGAGCACTTTTGCGGCGATCCACTTCGAGTAAAAACGGTAGCCGATCGCGTAGGTGCAGAGCGCGGCGGTGAGGAGGTAGCCGGAGTTCAGCGGTTCGCCGCGCTTGAAGGCGATGCCCGCATACGCGCCTGCGCCGAGGAGCGCGACGATGGACCAGAGGACGAGGGAGAGTGCTTTTTTCACGGTGTGGGGCGGAGTTTATCGGCGAAGGCTGCGCAGGCGGGCGAGCATGTTCTTGGGCAACATCCAACGTCCAACTTTAGGCATCAGGAAATTGAAACGCAGGGATCGCTGGCGAACGGCCGCTGCGTGGGGCTCAACGTCTAACATCGAACGTCTAACGCCTAACTTTTAAGTGCGGCAAGCCGGACGTCGGATCGCCGTCGTTGGGCGACAAAGTTAGGCGTTAGACGTTCGATGTCAGACGTTAGAAGTTTGGCCCGCCGCAGGCGTCTCCCGGTCACGCTCAGACGCTTCCCTCCTCGGACAGGCAACTCATTTCGATGCGCCGTCCTGACACCGCGATTGACGCGCATGGCATCAATGGTGTGCCTTTCCCGCTCCCAACCCCACAACCCCTCATGCGCAAACTTCTCCTGCCCCTCCTTTTCACCGCACTCATCACTGCACTGCCGGCCCACTCGGTGGCGGCGGACTACAAGGCTATCGAAAATTGGTATCACCTTCAGGAGGGGCGACCGATGATGGGGAACATGCACGGCGACATCGCGGTGGCGTCGAATGGCGACGTGTATGTGAGCGTGATGGACGCGAAGGCCGCGCTGCAGGTGTATTCGGCGGATGGGAAATTCATCCGCAACGTGGAGGGGGCGCCGGCGGATTTTCATGGCTTCGTGATTCACAAGGATGCGGACGGCGAGTTCATCTACGGGCCGCGGCTCGGCGGGCAGAACATCCTGAAGCTGACGCTCGAAGGGAAGGAAGTGCTGAACATTCCGGCGAGCGCGATCCCCGATGAGTTCAAAAACAAGACTCCGAAGAACACGAAAAAGAACGCCGCGGGCGAGGTCGTGCCGGCTCCGAATGAGGGCAAGCCATTCGTGCGGCTGACGGCGATGGATGTGGCTCCAAATGGTGACCTGTTTGTGACCGATGGCTACTCGAGCAGCTACGTGCACCGCTTTGACAAGACGGGGAAATATCTCAAGTCGTTCGGCGGAAAGAAGGAGCCTTATAATTTCAGCACGCTGCACAAGATCGCGGTGGACACACGCTTTTCGCCGCCTCGCATCATCGCGTGCGACCGCGAGAACAAGCGTGTCGTCCACATGTCGCTCGACGGCGAGTTCCTCGGCGTGATCGCAAAGGATCTGCTGAATCCCGCGGCGGTCGCGGTGCAGGGCGACCTCGCGCTCATCGGCGAGATCAAGGGGCGCGTGACCATTCTCGACAAGGAGGGGAAAGTGGCCGCGCAGTTTGGCGCGAATGATCACGCGGACGAGACGGGCACGGCCAAGACGGAGCCGGACAAATGGCGCACCGGCGTCGTGACCGCGCCGCACGGCGTGGCATTCGACGCGAAGGGGAATGTGTACGTGGCGGAGTACAACATTTACGGGCGCGTGCATCGCTTCAACCGGGAGTAGCGGCGCGCATTTCCACTCGCAAAAGAACTCGCGCGCGCGGCGGGCGTGGCGCTATGCAGCGGGCATGAGGATTCCGGTCATTTTGTTTTGCGGCGCACTGCTTGCAGGGTGCTCGAAGCGCGTTGCCACGGAGTCCGACGCGGGCAAGGAAATCGTGAAGGCAACGCCCACGCCCACGCCGGAGCCGACGCCGATGCCCGTGCCGAAAACACCGGCCGCCATTTTGGAATCGCTGATCGAAGACGCCACGCGCGGGGACGCTGCAGCGCAGGCAAAACTCGGCGCGATGTACGCGGACGGCACCGGCGGTGCGGCGAAGGACGAGGCAAAGGCCATCGAGTGGCTGCGGAAGGCGGCAGCGCAGGACGATGCCTCGGCGCAGGCGAGGCTCGGCGCGATGTTTGCCGAGGGAAAGTGCGCGCCGAAGAACGAGGCCGAGGCCGTCGAGTGGATCGGGAAGGCCGCTGCGGCCGGGAGCGCTGCCGCACAGTCGAAGCTCGGCGTGATGTATGCAGAGGGCGTGCTCGTTCCGAGGGATCAGGAGAAGGCTGCCGACCTCATCGGGAAAGCTGCAACGCAGGGGTACGCTGTCGCGCAGTTCAATCTCGCGGTGATGCTCGCCACCGGCAACGGCATGGCGAAGGACGACACGAAGGCCGTGGAGTGGTATCAGAAATCCGCCGCGCAGGGCTACGCGCCGGCGGAGGCAAATCTCGGCGGAATGTATGCCGAGGGACTCGGCGTGGCGAAGGACGAGTCGAAGGCCGTCGAGTGGTTCCAGATGGCCGCGGCACAGGGGCACGCCGTTGCGCAGTTCAATCTCGCCATCCGCCATGCGGGCGGCATCGGCACGCCGAAGGACGAGGCGAAGGCCGCGGAGTGGCTGCAAAAATCAGCGCTTCAGGGCTACCCCGCGGCGCAGTTCAATCTCGGCGTGATGTATGCGAATGGCATCGGCGGCCCGAAGGACGAGGTGCGCGCATTCGTCTGGTACAGCCTAGCTGCGCGTCAGAAGGATCCCGAGGCAGTGGCGGAAAGGAACGCGCTCGATGAGCTGATGAGCGCCGCGCAGAAGGAGGAGGCGCAGAAAATCCTGGCGGAACTGCTCGGTAAGATGCCGGGCAAGTAGCGCGCCTCGGAAGCCGGCTGCGGACAACGTCGCGAGTTACTACAGTTAGAGCCTGTACGGCACTTTTTCGGACGCCGGAGGCGTCATGGACATTAGCCGGTGGCGCGAGCCACCGGAACACGCGTCCCATGCGGCAACCGATCCGGAGGGGGCGGCGGAGAAGGTGGAACGCGATCTCCGGGCGCGTTTCGTTGCACTCGAAGGAAGCGTGCGCGGAGCGCCCGCTCCACTGCATTCCGGCACCCTTCCGGGGTGCATGGCTGTTTTTCCCGGTAGTCCGGTGGCTTGCGCCACCGGCTAATTTCCATGGTTCCTTCGGGACACTCGCCCGGACACATGCCTCGCAGCTCACCGCGAAGTGCCGTGCAGGCTCTAGTGCTGCGTCAGCGGTGAAATGATGGGTTGGTTTTCGAGTTTGGCTGCTGTGATTGGTGACTGGTGAACCGTGACTGGTCTTCCGGTTTTCACGAGGCGATCATGGCTGGATACCAGTCACTTCTCACCAGTCACCAGTCACACCCTGTGCGCGTTTGGTGAACCCATCACATCACACTTGACCCGGCACTAGGCGTTTCCGGTCTCATTGTCTTTGAGCGTTTGCTGGAGTTTGGCTTTCCGGCGGCTAAGCATGGAAGCAAGGATCAGGAAGCCGCTGAAGTCAATTAGCGGAGGCAGCCAGAACCAACGCCAAACTCCCTCGATAGGAAGCACAAGGAAGGCAAACGCACCCGATACACCGCCAACGAAAGGGATGACTGATATGGAGACGCCACGCTTCGCAACGCTGATAATGCAGCAAACGTGTCCGCAGGTACAGAACAGGCAAGTGAGAGCCCATGGAATGGCGAGGCACCAACGGATGATAATCCATGCCGACATCATTGAGAAAGTTCTTGTTCACACGGAGTGCGAGGAGACAGCTTGTGGCTTGGAACTGAGCCAAGCCGACGCGGGACGTGTATTAGGACACATGGTAATGTTCAAAGCAAAGTCATCGGTGTTGCAGAAATAGGAATCGTGCTCGGCGGAGTCGGTTCACCATGTGGCGAATCCCATAAGTGAAAGCCACGAGGAGGAGTCCGCAATGCACGATAGTGATCTGCCACAGGAACATGTGTTCGGGATTCGGACCATCCAATACATTTTGACCGACCACTCCTTCATTCCGCAAACGGAGCCAATCATGATCCAGGCAAATTCCGTGCGCGACGTTCGCTGCGCTGCCGAGTAGCAGGGGCAACGGAAAGCTGCGCAGAAGCCAGGTGAACCATGCGACTCTCGCAAGGATCACATACGAGCCCAGTGTGAGGGAGTAGCAATAGGCGTAATGGCGGAACTCGGACGAAAAGCCTGGAAAGCCGATCGGAAAGCATGCAATGCGACTCACCACGCCGACGAGCAGGATGCCCCAAGTGACGTAGTGCAGCCCGCTTCTCATGTTCACAGCGTAGCAGCCTTCCTGGGGATGCAAAGCACGTATCGGCTGAGGCGCGTTTCCACGCTTGCACTCCGTGCCTAAGCCCGCACGCTGCGCGCGCTTCTTTACCCTCACATGAAAACCCCGCTCGTCCTCTCCTCGATTTTCACGCTCGCAGCCATCGGCATCGGCGCCGATCATCCGGCGAGCCCCGCGATTTCCACCGCGCCGCCGCCGCTCACGGGGGAGTGGAGCAAGAAGCAGATCACGCCGCATTTCTGGGCCGAGGGCGCGTGCGTGGGCGATGTGAACAAGGACGGAAAAATGGACATCCTGAGCGGGCCGTTCTGGTATGAGGGGCCCGACTTCACGAAGCGGCACACGATTTACGAGATGCCGAAATCTTTCGTGGCAAAGACGGCAGCGGGCGCGGAGGAGACGGTGCCAGGCTTCGAGGGATTCCTCGGCACGAAGAACACCTACTCGAACAACTTCATCAGCTACGCGTACGACATCAATGGCGACGGCTGGGTGGACTATGTGGTGATCGGTTTTCCCGGCGCGGAGACGTTCTGGTTCGAGAATCCGAAGGGCAAGGACGAGCCGTGGCTGCGGCACACGATCCTCGCCTCGACGGACAACGAGTCGCCGATGTTTGTGGACATCACGGGCGACGGGAAGCCCGAGCTGCTGTGCATGAATGGCGGCTTCATCGGCTACGCGGAGGCGGACTGGAGCAAGCCCGAGGAGCCGTGGAAATTCCACGCGGTGTCGCCGAAGGGCGCGTATGCGAAGTTCACGCACGGCATCGGCCACGGCGATGTGAACGGCGACGGGCGCATAGACATTCTCGAAAGCAAGGGCTGGTGGGAGCAGCCGGCGAAGTGGGACGGCACGACGCCGTGGACTTTCCACGCGGCACCGTTCGGCGGCGGCGGCGCGCAGATGTATGCCTACGATGTGAATGGCGACGGCAAGGCGGACGTGATCACGAGTCTCGCCGCACACGGCTACGGTCTCGCGTGGTTCGAGCAGACGAGCGACGGCTGGACGAAGCACCTGATCACCGGCACGCAGCCGGGCGAAGGCGAGACCGGCATCATCTTTTCGCAGCCGCACGCGATCGATCTCGTGGACATGAATGGCGACGGGCTGAAGGACATCGTGACCGGCAAGCGCTGCTGGGCGCACGGCAATGGCGGCGATCCCGAGCCGAACGCGCCGCACGTCGTGTACTGGTTCGAGCTGAAGCGCGAGGGCGGCAAGGCGAAGTTCATCCCGCACATCATTGACGACAGCAGCGGCGTAGGCACGCAGGTGATGGCCGTGGACGTGAACGGCGACGGCAAGCTGGATGTAGTCGTCGGCAACAAGCGCGGCGTCTTCGTCCACACGCGGAAGTAGCGTGCGCTTGCGGATCAGGGTTAAATGGCGAAGATTCGGCGCATGACACGCAAGCAAATGGAAACCGTGATTTTGGAAAACGTGCCATTCACCGTTCGGCTTGCCGACGGACGTTCCTACAAAGTTCCGCACAGCGATTACATTTCGCTGCCTCCGAAAAACGCGACCGTCGCCGTGGTCTATGAGGACGACGGCACAGTGCATGTGCTGCCGCTCCTCACGATGACCGGGTTGACTTACCGCACGGGAAAAAAGTCCGCGTAATAAGCGAGTTTCACCGTGCCTTGCGGGTCTCTCAGTCGAGCGGGAAAACCGGCCGCTGGATTTTGCGGTAGGGCAGCGAGCGCACATTACTCGTGCAAGGGCCGGGCGTGTCCACCCACAGCATCCGCATGGCGATGGGATCGTACGCGCGGCGGTGCGCGACGGCGGCCTTCACCACGATGACGGAAAGCGCCGCCGGCTCGATGCCCTGGCTGCGCCATTGGCCGAGGTCGAATGGCGGCGTCTTGTGCGAGGTGAGCAGGATCGTGAGCCCGCCGTGACGGACGACGGCGCACGGGCCCATGTCGAAACGATCGCCGCACATCGAGGCGAGATGGCTCTGTTTGTCCTCCAGTTCAAATTTGCCGTCGCCGCTGCGGAGCAGTTCCACATCGAGAGTGAGCGGCCCAGCGTCGAGCCGGCTGCCGCGTCCGCCGATGGGCAGCGTGATCTTCGCGCCGGGTGCGAGTGATGAGAGACGCTGCACGGCCTCGGGATCGTTGATGCAGATCGCGGCGTTTGGGATTCGGTGTTCGATTAACTCGCGAAGCAGCCCCGTGCTGTCGCCGGGCGCGCCGCCGCCGATATTATCCGACGGCTCGACGAGCACCGTGAGGCCGGAGGGCAGGGGATCGAGTTGCGCGAAGACTTCGCCGATCGGCGGGTCGGTCACATTGCCCCCGTCCTTTTTTTCCAGAGCCAATGAAGTGAGCCGTTGCAATCCGGCGCGCGCATTTTCCTCCGTGCCGATCGTCGCGATGGCGAAGCTCACGCCCGTGTCCGGCGTGTCGGCAAATGCAAAGCCCGCGCAGACGCTGATGGCCCAAAAATCCGGCGACCCGGCTTCCAATTCCCGCGCGAGCCGTTCGAGCGCGCGCATGGGATCGTTCGCGGTACCCACGCCGGTGGGCGGCCATACGAGTGGCGGGTGATGCCAGAACATCCGTGGCACCTGGCCGGTGGTGAGCGTGCGCTGGAGCAGTCTCGCGGCGATCAACGCGGCCTGACGCGCGTCGGCGTGCGGGTTTTCGCGGTAGGCGATGAGGCAGTTTGCGCTGTCTGCCATGCGCTGCGTGAAGTTCGCATGGAGATCGAACACGCCGAAGATCGGCACTGCCGAGCCGATTTGCTGGCGCAGGCGCGCGAGGATCTCGCCCGTCACGTCGGGCAGCGACTGCGAGGTCATCGCACCGTGCAGGACGAGATAGACGGCGTCGGGCTGCGAAGTGATTCGCGTCGAGAGTTCGCTCCAGAAAGTCTCCACCACTTCGTCCTCCACGATCGCGCTCGGCGTGGCGCGATAGTCCACCGTCGGCACGACCTCCCATCCAAATTCGCGCGCACATTCCAGCGCGCCGCCGAGCGGGGAGCTGTCGCCCTCGCAGCGCAGCATCTCCCCGCCGCGCATCACTGCGAAATCACGCAGGCCGGTCGTGCCGTCGAGAAACGTGTGCGTCTCGTGAAAGAGACCCGCGATGAGGACGCGCTTCGTGCTCATGCCGGTTTCCATTCGCCTGCGTGACGCGCAAAGCTGCGCTCCGCTTTTTGCAACGCCTCGCTCACGTCGCTTTCGCGATGCGCGAGGCTGATAAACCAAAGCCCGCGCTCGATCGCACGCACGCCGTCCTCCAGCAGGCAGCGACGCAGGTGCGCCCAGCGCGGCGCATCGTGCCGCCGCACGTAGTCGCGGTAATCGTGGATCGGTCCTTCGGCGACACCCGGCTTCAGCATCGCGGTGTGGAAGACAAGGCCCGGCCCCTGCGGACGCAGCGGGATGCCGTGGCGATCCGCGATGGCGCGCAGGCCGCTCATCATCGTGCGGCCGAGTGCGGTGGCCTCGCGCGGGTGCCGGTCGCCGAGGGCCGCGACGAAGTCGAGGCACCACTTGCTCGCGGCGAGGCAGAGGGGGTTTCCATTCAGCGTGCCCGCATGGACGACCGCGCCCCCGATGATTTTTGCCATCGCGGATTTCTTTCCCGCGAGTGCTGCAAACGGCACGCCGCCGCCGATTGCTTTGCCGAGGATCGTGAGGTCGGGCACAAAGCCGAGGTGTCTCTGTGCACCACCGGGGCCGAAGCGAAAGCCGGTAATCGTCTCGTCCGCGATCATCAGCATTCCCTCGCGGTCGCAGAGTTCGCGGATCGTCTCGATCATGCCGGGCACCGGTTCCATGCAGCCGGTGTTGCACAGCACCGGCTCGAAAATGATCGCGGCGATCTGCCCGGAAAATTCCGCGACGCGCCGGCGCAGATGCCCGGGATCGTTCCAGCGCGCGACGACAAATTTCTCCAGCACCTCGGGAATCACGCCTTGGCTGGGATGCAATCGGGTGGGCGATTCATCGTCGCCCCACTTGTCCTGCGGCGGCGCGAAACCGACCAGACCTTCATCTCCCCAGCCGTGATAGTGGCCCTCGAATTTCAGCACAAGCGGCCTCCCCGTGTGCCCGCGTGCGAGCCGCAGCGCCGAGAGCACGGCCTCGGTCGCAGAGTTGTTGAAGCGCACGAGTTCCGCCGACGGGATCATCGCCTGCAGCCGTTCCGCGACTTCGATTTCCAGTTCCGATTGCGCGGCCCAGTGCGTGCCGAGCCTCGCCTGCGCCGCGATGGCGTCGGCCATGCCGCGTGGTGCGTGGCCGTAAAGCAGCGCGCCCTGGCCGATTTGGAAATCAATGTATTCGTTCCCATCCACATCCCACACGCGCGGGCCGTCGCCGCGCGCGAAGTAGAGCGGCACCGGCTGCTCCATTTTTCGGATTCCGCTGTTCACACCGCCGGCGATGCTGCGCTGCGCGCGTTCGAAAAGTTGGCGGGATTTTGCGTATCGGTCAGTCATGGCAGGGGAGTGGAAAATGATCCTCGTTTCGGCGATGCGAGTCTGGTTTTGGCGATGCCATCATGGGCGGCGCAAAAATTTCTGAACCCGCTTGCCCGAGCCTTCGGCGACATACACGGCTCCGTCTGGGCCGACCGCGATGTCGTGGCCGAGTTGGAATTGTCCCGGCCCTTTTCCAGGCGATCCGAAAGTGTCGAGCACACGGCCGTCGCCATCGAGTTCCACCGCCTTGCCTCGCTCCGCCGGTTCCGCCGACGGATCGCCGCCATCCACGCTGAAGACGTGGCCATCCGCACCGACGGCCACTCCGTATGGCCGTCCGATGTGCGGGCCTTTCCACTCGGTGAGAAATTTCCCGCGCGCATCGAAGACTTGGAGCCGGGAGTTTGTGCGGTCGCAGACGATCACACGGCCTTTCGCATCCACCGCGATGCCGTGCGGCAGATTGAAAAGCCCCGGCTCGGTGCCCTTGCCGCCCCACTCGAATTCGTAGCGGCCGTCCGCCGCGAATTTCACGACACGCGTGTTTTTGTATCCGTCGCTCACGTAGAACGAGCCGTCGGGCAGCACGGCCACATCCGTCGGCAGATTGAAATGCGCGTGATCGTCGCCGGGCTTCGCGCGCTCGCCGAGCGTGAGCAGCAGTTTGCCGTCGTGCGTGAATTTGAAAACCTGATGCAGCCCGACATCGGTGAGCCACACATTGTCCTCGCGATCGATCGTGAGCCCGTGCGGCATGATGAACTGCCCGGCGCCCCACGACGCGATCAGCCTGCCGGTTTTCGCATCAATGACGCTCACCGTCGTGCCCGTGATCGGCTCCGTCGGAAACGGCGTGCTCCACACGCGCTCGCGGCGGTGAAAGACGAAGACGTGATTGTGCGAATCCACGCCGACGCCTGCGCACAGCCCGAGCACATGATCCTCCGGCAGCGCGGGCCAGCCCTTCACCACCTCATGCCGCGGCTCCGCGGAAATGCGCGGAACCATCGCACACAGGAAGACGGCGAGGAAAAATGAAATCCGGTGATGCACGGTGGTTGCCAAGGGGATGGTGTTGAGGGAGGGGAATCTGGCGGCTTCCGAGAATGATGAGCCGTGCCAATGACGCGAGCCAATCCGTTTGTTAAAAATCAACAAACGATGCCGCACGATGGCGTCTCCGTCTGCTCCCATGCGGACCTGCACCCGCAGACATGGCACCCGCGCCGGAACTCCACTCGTTCGGAAGTCTTCCCGGACTGTTCGGCAGTTTCACGAGACCCGATTTTTCCTGGGCCGGCTCCGCGGGAGCGCAAGCATGGGCACGGGTAAGAAAGGAATGCTTTTTTGAGCGGCTGCCGGAGCGGCGCTGCACTTCACTTCGGTACGAAAAACAAGACCTCGGAACGAATCCCGAGGTCTGTCATCCGCTCGCAGGAGCCGGTCGCGTTACTTCGCGGCAGCCTCGCTCTTTGCGAGCGCGAGGCGGTCGTTTTTTTTGCGGCGTACGGCGCGTTTCTTGACGTTGTCTTTGCCTTTGCAGTGTCCCATAAGGCGCGCAACAGACACGCCTCGCGTGTGCTTGCCAAGAAGTATTGCAGGAACTCGCACGGATCATTTCCGTTCGATGTGAAACGAAGGCAACAGTTCGCGTCCGAGCGAATCGCCGGTTGACCGGTCCTCTCGCCCGTGGTTTAGGACGCCGAATGAAATGGCGTCATCCATTTTTTCCGAGGACAGGCCTGCTCTCCGTGCTCGTGCTCGTCGCATGCCACGCGGAGGCGGGACTGACGTTCAATTTTACCTCCACGGGCGATGCACAGGCCGATGCGGGTTTCGCGGCCGCGGGTGCGCGGTGGAGTAATCTTTTTTCCGACAACATCACGGTGAACATTAACGCGGGATTCTCCGCGCTCGGGTCGGGCATCCTCGGCAGCACCGGTTCGACGGATGCGTTCTATTATTACTCCGATGTCCGGAACTACCTGCTCGGCGACAAGACTTCCGCGAATGACAACACGGCGACCAGTCACCTCCAGGCCAGCCCCGCGTTGCGCCTGGAGATCAATCGCACCTCGAACAATCCGAACGGTGCGAACAGCGCGACGCCGTATCTCGACATCAACGGAAACGAGAACAACACCATCATCAACATGACCACGGCCAACGCCAAGGCGCTCGGCCTGATGGCGGGCAACAATGCGGCGGTGGATGCGAGCATCGCGTTCAGCTCGTCATTTTCGTGGGACTTCAATCCGGGCAACGGAATCACTGCGGGAACTTTCGATTTCGTCGGAGTGGCGACGCACGAAATCGGCCATGCGCTGGGCTTCATCAGCGGCGTGGATGTGCTCGACTACAATGGGAGCGGCTATCCGGACAGCGCGTTCACGTATGTGACGCCGCTCGATCTTTACCGGTATTCGTCGCTGAGCGTGGCGAACAATGCGCTCGACTGGACGGCCGACAACCGCTCGAAATTTTTCTCGCTGGACGGCGGAGCCACGAGCCTCACGACATTTTCCACCGGCGTGAACTACGGCGACGGCAGGCAGGCGAGCCACTGGCAGGACAACCTCGGCATCGGCGTGATGGACCCGACCGTGGCACCGGGCGAACTGCTGGCGATCACCGGCAACGACATCATGGCCTTCGACGTGATCGGCTACGATCTTTCATCGGTGCCGGAGCCGGCGACATTCGGTGTCATCGCGGGCATCGCGCTCCTCGGGATCGGAACGGGGAGCCGCGTGCGGCGCAGGCAGGGCGCGGGGGCGTGAGGCGTCACTCATCGTCCCGTTCACAAAAAGCTCGAACCGCAGCGGACTTTCCGGACAGTGCGCTCGTGCCGCTGAACCACCATCCATTTCAAAAAAGTCCGATGCCGCGTCGCGCCGGGGGAAATCGCGCCGAATGCGAACGTGAGGGGCAGATCGGATGATGGGCGGCAGTCCCGCCGCAGCGCCGGTTGAGTTTGCGACTTCCTCGGGCAGGGCGCGCATCGTGTCCTCGCTCGAAGGCGACGATCTCGCGCGGTGGCAGAAGGCATTCGCGGGGCACGCGAAGGATCACCGCTACCACCGGATCACGGCGGAGACGCTCGCGGGGCAGTTCGATCACCGCTACCTTTTCCTGGAAAATTCCACGACGGGCGAGGTCGCGATGCAGCAGATCTTTTTCGTGAAGCAGGATCTCACCGCCGGGATGCCGGGCAAGCTGCGCGCGATGCTCAACTGGCCGCGCAAGATTTTCCCCGGCTGGCTTTCGCTCCGCATGCTCATGCTCGGCTGCTCGGCGAGCGAAGGCTCGCTCGACAGCACCGCAGCGTGGGCCGTGGATGCGCTCACCGATGCGCTCGCGGCGTTTGCGCGCAGCTCGAAAGTCTCGATCGTTTTGCTGAAGGACTATCCGTCGAAATATCGCGATGCGCTGAAGCCGCTGCTCACGCGCGGATACAGCCGCGCGCCCTCCATGCCCGCGTGCGGGCTCGCGCTCGACTTCGCGAACTTCGAGGAATTTTTGCAGAAGCGCGTCAGCTATTCGTTCCGCAAAAACCTGCGGCGGAAATTCAAGAAGCTCGCCGAGCATCCGCCGCTCACGCTCGAAGTCGTGACGGACATCTCGGGCGTCATTGGCGAAATCCATCCGCTCTACACGCAGACCTTCGCGCGCTCGGAGCTGCGCTTCGAGGAACTCACGAAGGACTTTCTGCTCCGCATCAGCCGCGAGATGTCCGACTGCGCGCGCTTTTTCCTCTGGCGGCAAAATGGGAAGATCGTCGCATTCGCGCTGTGCATCATCCACGGCGACACGATCCACGATCTGAATGTCGGCCTCGACTACGCCGTCGCGCTCGAACTGCATCTCTACTTCGTCACATGGCGCGACGTGGTGCAGTGGGCGTTGGACAACGGCCTGAAACGCTACTACACCGCGCCGCTCAACTATGATCCGAAGTTCCACCTCCGCATGGAGCTCGCGCCGCTCGACCTCTACGCATGGCACACGTCCCGCCTGATCAACCCGATTTTCAAAATCGCGCTCCGCTTCCTCCAGCCGGTGCGGCACGACAAGACGATCAAGAAATTCCCGAACGCCCACGAACTCTGATCGCGCGGCTGTGGAAAAAAATCACGCATCCGACGGTGCAGATTTTCCTTGCCGTGATCCTCGTGGTGGTCTCGGAAATTTTGAAAAAGCGCGGCGCGGATTCCGCCGTCGCGCAGTCGGCGATTGATGTTTCGCAGCTCCGTTCCGGCTGGGTGTGGCTCAGTGTCATCGCGGGAATTTTCGGCCTGCTGTGCTGGCTGAATGCGCTGCGCAGCATCCGCCTGACCGTCGCCTACAATCTCTCCGGCTTGCAGCACGTGCTCGTGCCGATCGGCTCGTGGTGGCTGCTGCACGAGCACATCGGCATGCGGCAGTGGATCGGCATCGCGCTCGTCTTCCTCGGCGTGATGATCACCGCGCCCGCCGTCGCGCACGCAGAGGAACACGCGGAGAAGAAGGAGCCCGCATGAGCCCGCTTGCGATCATCCTCGTCACGCTCACGTTCGTGCTTCAGGTCGTCGGCCAGGTTTTTTTCAAGGCCGCGATGGACGAGACCGGCGCGGTGAAACCCATGCGCCAGCGCGTGTCCGCATTCGCCGCGGGCATCACCGCGATGGCGCTCAGTTTTTTCCTCGGCCTCTCGCAGCTCTCGGAAATTCCGCTCAGCAAATTCTACCCCTTCGAGGGAATCGAGCGCGTGGTCATCGTCATCGCCGCCGCATTTTTCCTCCGCGAAAAAATCACGCTGCGCATCGTGCTCGGCGTCGCGCTGATCTGCGGCGGGCTGTTCCTCGTCGCGGGATAAGGTCCGGCGAGGCGCACGCTATTTCATCAGTTCACTGAGCAGAGGCTGCATCGCCTCGGCCCAGATTTTGTAGCCGGCGGCATTTGGGTGCAGTCTGTCGGGCATGATGTCCTTCGGGATTTCGCCGTTTTCGTCGGTGAATTTCGCCGTGAGATCGAGGAACCGCACCGTCTTCCCATCATCGAGCTTCTTGATGATCGCGTTGATCTCCGTGATCTGTTTGCGATGCCGCGAGTCCCTGCCCTCGCGCGGAAATACGCCAAGCAGCAGCACCTTCGCATCCGGCAATTTTTCATGCGCGCTCCGCACGATTTTTTTGATGCCGTCCGCCGTCCACTCCGGGCGCTCGTCGGCGATGTGGCCGATGTTGTTCGTCCCGATCATGATCACGACCGCCTTTGGGTGCAGTCCGTCGAGGATGCCGCCCGCGATGTGGCCGAGCGTGTGCTCGGTGTGCTCGCCCGAGACGCCGAAGTCCGCCGCATCGTGTTTTGCGTAATATTCCTCCCACACCGCCTTGCCGCGTTTCTGCCAGAAGTCCGTGATCGAGTCGCCGAGGAAAACAAGCTGGATGCCCTTGTCCTTCGCGCGATCGAGGAACGCCTTCTGCCGCGTCGCATTCACCGGCGCCGGTGTGCTCGCGTCGTCGGCCTTGCGCGGCTTCGGTGTGGGTTTGGCGGGCGCGGCGGGTTTCGTGGCTGCGGGCGCGGCGGTGTCGGCGGACTGCGCGAGCGGTGCGGCGCTGACTGCGGCTGCAATGGCGATGGCGAGAGGCGAGGGGAGCGTGAGGTTCATCAGTTGGAGCGGGTGTTTTTTTGGGGCCAGAAAGGTGGCGGTGCGGTGTGGGTCATGCGAGGAATTTCCCCGCCGACGACATCGCCCTCTGCACTGTGGCGCTCGGCCCGCCTGGATGCGACTGCGCGCATCCGATGTGCGCGCTTGTGCTTGCCAATCGGAAACGCCAACGGCCAACGTCACTTCCCCATTCCAGCCCCGCCATGATCATCCGCCCCATCGTCGTCCTGTCCTGCATTTTCACCGTCGCCGCGTTCGCTGGCGAGGCACCGAAGGCACCCGCCATTCCAGCGAATCCCATCGCGAAAAAGAAGGAGTTGCTTTTTTCCGACGACTTCAAGGGCAGCACGCCGGACAAGCGCTGGCATCGCGTGGTGGACACTTTCAAAGTCGAAAACGGAATGCTCAAGGGCACGCAGACGCGCGACAAGGATGTGCCCGCCGCGAACGGCAAGCCCGAGGTGAAGGCGCACGCCGCGGTGTACGGTCTGGAGATTCCGACGAAGGACAGCGTCATCGAGACGAAAATCAAATTCGACGGCGCGACGATGATTGATGTGGAGTTCGACGACCGCAAATTTACGGGTTCGCACTACGGACACATCGCCCGCGCGCGGGTGCATCTCGACAAGGTCGTGATGATGGACGAGCGCGACGGCAGCCAGAACGAAGAGATCAAGGCGCTGCAAAAGGATCCCGCCAAGAAGGCGGAAGCCGCGAAGATGCTCGTCGGCAAGAGCGCGACGTTCCCTGCGAAATTCGAGGCGGGAAAATGGTACACGTTCACCGTCGAGGTCGCCGGCGACGAGATGCGCGCGAGCATTGATGGCAAGCCGGTCGGCTATCTGAAGTCCGCCGGCATCGGCCACGCCACGAAGTCGAAGATCGAACTCGGCGTCGCGGGCAAGGACGGCTACTTCGGCGAGATCAAGGTCTGGAACGCGGAGCCGGCGAAGTAGCACGCATTTCCAAAGTAGTCCCGCGCTTCAGCGCGCAAGGCATGCAGAAATGAATGACGCGCTCGGCAGGCCGCGGATCGTTCGACCAATGTGGAGAAACACGGGCTAAAGCTCAGGACTACTTTGCCAGCGCGACCTTGCCGCCGCGTATTCTTTTCGATACCGCATCGCGCATGATCCAACGCATCCTTGTCCTCACCCTCGGCTTCATCCTTCTCCCGCACGGCCTGCGTGCCGCTTCCTCCGCGGCGACGGAGAAGGAATACCAGCAGGTCCGCACCATCGCATTGCGCGACGCGCGCGTGCAGTCCGCGTATCGCGATGCGGATCGCCGGCTGGATGCGAAGATCATCCAGATCGATCCCGCGCTGGAATCCTACGTGAAGTCACGGCAGGCCGGGCGCGAGGGCGTGCCTGCTCCGAAGTCCGCGCCGAAGCCGGTGATGAAGCCCTTCACGACCGCGAAGCCTGCGGCGAAAACTGCGCCGGCGAAAATTTTTGTCGCGGGCAAGTCCACGCACACCGTCGCAGCCGGCGAGACCCTGAGCGGCATCGCGGTGAGATACCGCGTGAGCGTGGGCGCGCTGAAGGACACAAATCAGATCAAGGACGAGCGCAAGCTGCGCGTCGGTCAGGTGCTCGCAATTCCCGGTGGCAAGTCGGCGGCCCCTGAGAAGAAGCGGGAGAGCGGCTGGTCGCGGCTGATGCACTGAGCGCGCGCGCCGGTGCGCGGTGGAGGGTAGTGTATAAGTTTGAAATCTTCGGTCTTTGTCTTGCTCCTGCCCTTGCTCTCCCTGCCCCGGCTTACGAGAGCAAGAGCAGGAGCAAGACAAAGAGAAAGAGCAGCCGGGCGCTCAAACTGATACACTGCGCGGTGGAGTGTGACCTCCGGGCACGCTTCGGGGACGGATGTGCAGTGAGGAACCGGAAACGCGCCCGGGAGGTCGCGTTCCACCGCTATTTCTTCTGCTCCTCGACGACGACGAACTGCGTCGCGCCCTTGCGCGAGATGCGCAGGCGCACGCTGGACTTCGTCTTCACTTCCTCGCTGAGCTTCACGGCATCGTCGGCGCTGGCAATGCGTTTGCCGTCAATGTCCACGATCACATCGCCCGCCTGGACGTTGGCGTCGGCGCAGGCGGAGTCGGGGTTCACCTGCGTGACGAGCGCGCCCTTCACGTCTTCGCCGATGGCGAAGCGCTTGCGGAGTTCCGCGTTCAGGTCTGCGACGGTCACCCCATCGAGCACGTCGGGCACTTTTACGGGAGCGGGTGCAGGTGCGGCCGGCGCACCGAGCGCCACGCCATTCGTCCCACGCTCCGCGAGCGTCACGGTGATGCTCTTTGGCTTGCCGTCGCGGACAATTTCCAAGTCCACCTTCGTGCCGGGCATCATGTTCGCGACCGTGTTGCGGAATGCCGCGATGTCGTCGGGCCGCTGGCCGTTCAGCTTCACGATCACGTCGCCGCTTTTCACGCCTGCCGCCGCCGCGCCGCCGCCGGGCACGACTTCCGCGACGAGGATGCAGTCCTTGTCCGGCGCCTTGAATTCCTTGGCGAGCTTGTCGTCCAGCGGCTGCATCTGGATGCCCATGAAGCCGCGCTGCACCTTGCCGAATTTGATGAGGCTCTCCATCACGCCGCGCGCCTGGTTCGACGGCACCGCAAAGCCGATGCCCATGTTGCCGCCGCTCTGGCTGAAGATGGCGGAGTTGATCCCTACGAGGCGTCCGAGCGCGTCCACGAGAGCGCCGCCGGAGTTGCCGGGATTGATGGACGCATCTGTTTGGATGAAATTGCCGAACTCCGAGATGCCCGTCTGATTTCGCCCGATGGCGGAGATGATGCCCTTTGTCACCGTCTGCCGCAGCGCGAACGGATTGCCGATGGCGAGCACGTTGTCACCGACCTTGATCTTGTCGCTATCGGCGAAAGTGATCGGCTTCAGATCCTTCGCCTCGATTTTGATCACGGCAATGTCGCTGCCGGCGTCCATGCCGATCTTCTTCGCCGTCAGTTCGGTCTTGCCGTCGGCAAGCGTCACGGTGATTTCGTCCGCCTGCTCGACGACGTGGTTGTTCGTGATGATGTAGCCGTCCTTGCTCACGATCACGCCGCTGCCGAGGCCGACGGGCATCGAGCGCTTGCGGCCTTTCGATTCGTCGCCGCCCTTGCCGCGCTCGCTGCCTTGCTCCTCATCGCGTTTGCGTAAAAAATCGCGGAAGAACGGATCGTCCATCATCGGATTCCTGCCGGCCTGCCCGCGGTCGCCGACGCGCATATTCTTGCTGATCGAGATCGTGACGACGCTCGGCGACACCTTTTCCACGATCGGCGCAAAGCTGTTCTCAAGCGTGCGCACGAGGGGCGCAGCATCCACGGCGATGTCCGGCAGTTTATTTTCCGCGAGGGCGAGCGTCGAAAATGCGAGCGTCGCGAGAAGGATGAGTCGGAACGATTGGGACAGAGGGCGTAGTTTCATGGTGAGTGTGGCAGTGTGACAACCTAGCATGGTGCGCGTTCAATGCGAAAATCGGCGCAGGCAAGCACGTCAGTGACGTCGGTGGTAAGGCGGAGCGCACGCCGCATTTTGTCTGTCGGAACGCCGATTTTTTCTTTCTCCGCCGGATGAGCGTCCTCTCCGGTATCAGCGCGGGCAGCATGCGCAAAAACGTCGGGCCCCGGATTCGTCATCCGTGTTCGTCATTTCCAGCCGTGCCTCCAGTCACGGCGGACGGGCGGCTACTTCGCCTCGGACAATGCCTTTCTCGCCGCGCTCACGGCCTTCTTCATTTCGGCCACGGCCTTTTTGTCGTTCTCCAGCGCATGGCGCCCGAGCTTCGCCACCACCGTGCTCATGTCGGGATCGAACACCACGGCCTCCACCCATGCACCGGTCGGCACGCCACTGAGTCCCTTCTTCGCCGCCTCGGAGAGGGATGACGTGCGATTCCCCAGACCCTCCGAGCGCGTGAACACCATCACACAGTCGTTGCGCAGCGTCGCCTGGCTCACGTTCAACGCTGCGGTGCAATGCGGGCAGTTATCGTCCGCGCCCTTCGCGATCACCGCGATGAGTTTCTTCGAGGCCTTGGCCTTTTCCTGCGCCTTGGCGATGTCTTCGAGCGCGATGTAGCCCTGAGGCGCTTTTTCCTTCGTGTCCTTGGCGGAAAGCGTGAGCGGGAAAATGGCGAGGGCGAGGAGGGAACGGAGGAGGGTATTCATGGTGCGCACGTCGTGTGTCCGTGCCGGCGCGTTGTCAATGACGCAGGCGCGGCGTGAATTTCCCGCCCGCGCTATGGCAGCACGCGCGCGATCTCATTCACTCGGTAGCCGAAGCCCGACGGTCCGAGTGTGGAAATATCCAGCACACCGCCGCGCCGGCGGTACAGGCCGGGGTGGATTTTCGCCTCGGGCACGGAGGCCTCGGGGCAGAACTGCATGCCGTTGCTCTCCACGCCCATGATCGTGCCCGCGTGCGCCGCGAGCGTGACGTGCGGAATCTGCGCGAGCATCGTGTTCGTGAGGTCCTGCACCATGAGCGTCATGCCGTTCGCGCGCGCCCAGCAGAGCGAGAGCAGCGCGCCGGTGAGCGTCTTGCAGGTCTTCAGCGCGACGCCAGTCCAGCCGAGTTCGCGTCCGAGACGCACGAATCGCCAGTCGTGCGCGCTCTCATCGAGGAAGAGCGGCTTGCGCGCGCTCACGCTGCGCACGTCAATGCGGTTCGCCTCGAGATCGTACGGGAACGGCTGCTCGATGTAGAGCATCATGCCGTAAATGCGCGGCTGCTCCGCGAGCAGGCGGTCCAGGATTTCGCACACGTAGGCGGGATCAGTCACGGTGCAGTTGAAATCCGCCGTGAGCCACTCGCCGCCCTCCTCGATCGCGATCTGCCCGATGCGCACGATGCGGTCATAGTCCCACGCCGCGTCGGTGCCGCGCAGTTTGATCTTCAGGCACTTCAGCCCGTCAGTGCGGATCCACTCGCGCAGCATCACCGGGTAGCCGTCCTTCGGCTCGCTGCCCGTGAGATCCTGCGCCTCCAGCGGATCGAGCCCGCCGACGAGATGCCATGCCGGGATGCGCGTCTGCTTTGGCCGGAGAAAATGCGGAGGCCGCAGCCCCGCAAAGCGCGCGTCGCCATCCAGGAAATGCGCGAGGTCCGCCGTGAGAAATTCCTCGCCGAGCGTCTCGAAGACCGGGCGCTGAAGCAGATTTCCGAACGCATCGAACACCGCGAGGTCGAATAGCGAATGGCACACCAGCGCCGCGAGATGCGGCATGGCGGATTGCGGATTGGGGATTGCGAATTGCGGATTGGCTTCAGCCAGCAGTGCGTCGAGTCGCTGACGCTGGAAGGCGTCGCCGAGTTCCATCGGGTGCCCGGCGAGACCGAGCTTCGGAAGTTCCGCCGCGATCACTTTGCAAAATGCCACCATCCGCGCCTCGCGCTCCTCCCACGAGAGCGGCGAAGGCCACACCCACGCCACGCTCAGCGGCGTCTCGCCCCAACCCTCCGCCGTGCGTCCGTGGCGATCCTCCACCACCACGCGCACCCTCGCGTAGAGCGAGCGCTCGACGACTTGCGCGCCGAATTTCAGCGGCACCCGCAACGTCGTCGGGAGGAAATGAAGCTGCGTTTCGCGGATGCGGATGTCGGAGGTCTTCGGCACCCGCGCACGCTGCCGACGCTGTATTGAATTTGGAAGCCAGGAATCCAGGAAGAGAGACGCATGGATGCTCGGTTTATGCCTATCCGGTTTGCTGACAAGCTTCGGGGATATGAGACAGGATTCTCAGGATTCAGAGGATTGCAGGATTTCGCCGCAGGCAATCTCGTGAATCCTTCTAATCCTATCCAACCGCATGACAGGACGCGCCTGGGGTTGCACGCTCCCAGCTTAAAGGAAGAGACAGCCAGACGCACTGTGAACGGCGATCCATATGTTCAACCCCTGCCCCCGCTACTGCATCCATGGCCACGATCCATTTACCTTTCGAGAAAGCCGAGGTCGCCATGTCCCTGCCCGAGCATTGGCGGGTTTTGGATACGGTCCGCCCCGTGGCCCGGCAGAAGGTGCCGTATCTCGAAAGCGCGCTCATGGAGGCGCTCGATCACCCGATCGGCTGCAAGCGGCCGCTCCGCGACAACCATCTGGGAAAAAAGCGCATCGTCATTTGCGTGGACGATATCAGTCGGCCCACGCCGACCGGGCAGTACTTCGGACCGCTGCTGGATTACCTGCTGGCCCATGGTGCGCAACGCGAAAAGGTGCAGGTGCTCTTCGCCCTCGGTGTGCACCGCGACATGACCGCCGAAGAAGTGCGGGTAAAACTCGGCAACGCGAACCTTCATGGCATCCCGTGGCGCAATCACGCGTGCTCGGACGAAAAGGAGCTCAAACACCTGGGGACCACCTCACGCGGGACTCACGTGGCCCTGAACCGGCACCTGGCGGAGGCCGATCTCATCATCACGGTCGGCGCGATCGAGCCGCACGTCCTGCTGGGCTTTAGCGGCGGCTGCAAGATGCTGATCCCCGGCCTCGCCTCCGCACGGACGATCGGCGAGAACCACATGCAGGGCGTCAGCGGTCAGAAGTACAACTACATCAGCTCGACCGAGAGCCCGATGCGGCTCGATCTCGAGGAAGGCGCGCATCTGCTCAAGGCGGAGATCTTCATCGTGAATACCGTGCTCAATGAGCGCCACGAGATTTGCGCCTTCTTCGCGGGCGATTCGATCAAGGCACACCGGGAAGGCGTGAAATTCTCCCGCTCGCTCACGGAACGCCCAGTCGCGCAGCAGGCCGATGTGGTGATCGCGGCATCTAGCCCGATGAATGCGGACCTGCGCCAAAGCATGAAGTGCGTCGGCAACGTCCAGGAGAGCGTGCGGCCCGGCGGGCTCATCATCGCGCTCGCCGAATGCCGCCTCGGCATCGGCGACGTGACCGTGCCCAAGCACTCGCTCCCCAACGGAATGCTGCGCGGCCTGCTGAAAATCGTCGGGCGCGATCATGTCCTCGGGTTTCTGGACCGGGTGCGGAAGAACCAGGGAATCGAGGAGCGCTTCCTCGCGCACTTCTCCGCCCAGATCGCCTTGCGGAACAAGGTGCTCGTTTACTCGAAACAACTCCCACCAGGGACCGGTCGCAAACTGGGGATATTCGTGCAATTCGACGACATGGAAAAGCTGATGAAATTCGCCCGGCGCAGCGCGCCGCGGAATGCCACCGTGCTCGTCTATCCTTACGGCGGCGCGACTTACCCGAAGATGCACGCCGCGTAAGGACCGACGGGCGCCATATACGAACCATCCGCTCCGATCTGGCCCGTACATTTAATTCGGTGGGCGAACGCTCAATGCCCAACCCCCAACTTCCAAGGCAAGCAACGCTTCGCGCTCGGATTCTGCCCTTCGGCGTTGGGAGTTTGGGCGTCGGACGTTGGGCGTTGAAATGCTGCCCGATCATTTAATGCGTCAGGCTTGGGGGTTTTCTCACGCGTGGTGGGAGAAAAGTCGCGCAACCTGGCATCATCTACGTTTTCCCCGCCTCCACGGAGGGCGACATCATCGACCTCACCCCGGGCAGAAGAAACGCCTGCGCGTGGCGGTGGACGAAATCAAAGCGCAATTCCAGCCATGAAAAAGAAAGCCATCGCATTCAACCCCGAGGAGCGCCGCAGACAACCCTCCGGTGCCGCTCTCCACCTGCTGGAGATCGCCCGCGGGAATCCGGAGATGCTCGCCGTGGCGTGATGCTCCGATTTAGGCTGTCAGAAGTTGCAGCCTGACCCCTATTTCCCGTGGTCTGCGCCGTTGAAATTGTTTAGCCGGCTACGCACACTGAGCGATTCGGCGAGGCATCTCCGCCCGCATCCCAATCTGCGTCAATCCCTGCAGCCTGCTCCCGCATTGACCCCGCCACCCTCTTGTCATAGAGAGATTTTAGACGTTTCCACATTTTCCAATAAGCAAGCTATGAATTATTACTACACGACCGATGGTACCGAAGTTCTCGGTCCACATTCTCTAGACGACATCTTGGTGGAGTTTCGCTCTGGCGCGTTTCCCAATGGAACCAAAGTGTGTGCAGAAGGACGCCAAGACTGGCAACCCATTCAAGCATTCATCCTGCCTCGACCCCGTGCGCCTCAACGCTCCCAACAGAACATCGGCCCATACGCTGCGGCAACAATGCAGCAGGATGAGAAGCCACTTTTTCGGACGAGCATTCACAAAGCCATCTATGCTCTTTATATTGCTAAGGGCTCTTGTATCCCAATTGCTCTCATGATCATGCTTCTCGTATCCCGAGAGGGTGAATTTCCCAGCCGCGCTATTTGGTTCATGTCCGGTTTCCTCTTTATTTGCATGTCCATCTCCGCGTTAGCAGCAGCGATCACCTATCGCACAAGTGAGCTACTCATCACTAACCGTCGAGTGCTCATTAAGGTGGGTCTGATCAGTCGTCGCACAACCGAAATGTTCATCAACAAAATTGAGTCTATCGCGGTGGATCAAGGTATTTTCGGCAGGCTTTGTGACTTCGGTACCGTCACAATCCGGGGGACAGGCGGCTCGTCTGAACCCTTTGCCATGATTGGACATCCTTTGGAGTTTCGAAACCATGTGCAACAAATCCAAAGTCGAACCAACGCCTAATGCGCTGAGTGACACGCGCCGGGATGGCTATGGGAGCAGTAGTGAGGAATCGAAATAGCCCAGCGCAGAAGTGCCGTGCTATTTTCGTTCCGCAGCAGCGGCGTTAGATTTTCACATCCCACCCCTTGCGATACGCAGGCCGCTGCCAGAGCTTCTCGCCTTCGGGATTGCCGATCATTTTTCCGGTCGCGGGGTCGCAGCGGACGACGGTGTTCGTGCGGTAGGCGATGTTGCCGAGGTGGCAGATCCTCGTGCTCTTCTGGCCTTCGACGATGGGGGAGTTGAGCTTGGCGTTGCCGCGGATGGTCTATGCGCTGTAGTCAACGGGCGTGCATGTCACGTCGGCTGCTTCCGCCGCCTCCTTTCCGCCCGCCGTGCAGCTACCGCGCCTTGCTCCGCGGTCGCTGAGCTTGGGGTCGCCGTTTCGCGCAACTTTTCCCGACTCGACAGCCTGGAAGCACCGCTTTGTCGTGTGCCCATGCCTGCCACACTTGATGCCGTTGCTCAGGATGCGCTCATCCTGCCGCCAGAACAGCGTCTTGCGTTGGCCCGCCAACTTTTGGAGAGCGTGGACCTTGAACCGGAACCGGGAGCAGAAGCGGCTTGGGAGGCGGAGATCGCTCGCCGAATCGCACGCTACAAATCCGGGGAGTCCAAACCGATTCCAGCCGGAGAGGTCTTTGCCCGGCTGCGGCAGATTGGGCCCGACCGATGAGCTTTGTTTTGGAGTTCCTGCCGGATGGCGGCGGGTGAGCGGAAAGTAGCGTAGCTCTCCAGAGCTGCGCCTCGCGAGGCCTTCCCATGCGAAGCCATCCGCGCAGCTCTGGAGAGCTACGCTACGCGAGCCCGCAGCCGCCTCCGGCATTCAGGCAACCACGCTGTAAAAATCGTATCACGCAAAGGCCGCAAAGGCCGCGAAGGGGAACTTCTTCAGAGAACTTTGCGCCCTTCGCTCCCTTCGCGTGAGGCATAGCCAAGTATTTCAACAGCCTGTTAGGCGTTCTCGCGCACGTTGACTCCCGCGAAGCATCACCCTACTGTCTCAGCCGTGAAAGTATTTACCGCAGTCATTGAGCGTTGTGCCGAGTCGGGGTTTTATGTAGGCTTCGTTCCCGGCTTCGCAGGTGCGCACTCACAGGGAGAATCCCTCGACGAGCTTCAGCGTAATTTGCGAGAGGTCATCGAAATGCTTTTGGAGGACGGCGAACCAGATTTGGAGGCCGAGTTCGTCGGCACACAGAGCATCACTGTGGCTGCGTAGCTGATGCCCAAGCCACCCGTTCTCAAGCCTCGCGAGGTCTGCCGCGTCTTGGAGTCCTTGGGTTTCGCCCTCGCCCGGCAGCGCGGCTCGCATATGCAGTATCGCCACGGCGACGGGCGCTGCACGACTGTTCCGAACCATCCGGGGAGAGACGTGGCGCCGGTACTCCTTCGCCAAATCATCAAGGACATCGGCCTGACGCTCGAAGAGTTTCTGAGCCACCGATGAAGGCTCCTTTCCAATTCGACCGAACGCCCAACCCCTATGTGCTGGAGTCAACGGGCGCGGCTGGGCTTGGGTTTGTTCGCGGTAAAAGGCACCGTTAGATTTTCACATCCCAC
Organism: Chthoniobacterales bacterium; assembly: GCA_038238025.1. Taxonomy (GTDB): domain Bacteria; phylum Verrucomicrobiota; class Verrucomicrobiia; order Chthoniobacterales; family Chthoniobacteraceae; genus SXWH01. The sequence goes on along the minus strand of JBBRYC010000050.1, from coordinate 19,298 downwards.
CCCTTGCGATACTCGGGGCGCTGCCAGAGTTTTTCACCTTCAGGATTGCCGATCATTTTTCCCGTCGCGGGATCGCAGCGGACGACGGTGTTCGTGCGGTAGGCGATGTTGCCGAGGTGGCACATCATCGTGCTCTTCTGGCCTTCGACGATGGGGGAGTTGAGCTTGGCGTTGCCGCGGATGGCTTCGATGAAATTGCCGATGTGCGCCGCGTCGCCGCCGCCCTTGCCCTTTCCTTTGCTCACTTCCTTGCCGGCGGGGTCGAAGATCGTCCATGAGTCGCGGTTGATGGCCATGGTGCCGTTGTCGCCGTAGAAGACGCACTCGGCGATCGGCTTCTCCGCGTTGCGCGGGTGGGAACTGCTCTGCACCCACTCGCAGCCGCCCTTTTTTCCGAAGTCGTAGATGGCGGTGCCGGTGTCGGGCGTCTCCTGCTTGTCCTCGTGCCAGTATCGGTTGCCGAGATACGTGATGCGCTCGGGGTAATCCGCCTGCAGGCCCCAGCGGAGGATGTCGAGGAAGTGGATGCCGTTGTTGCCGAGTTCGCCATTGCCCCAGTGCCAGAGCCAGTGCCAGTCGTAATGGGCGAACTGCTTCATGTCGTGCAGCGTGTCGTCCGGCACGGGCCCCTGCCAGAGGTTCCAGTCGAGGTCGGCGGGGGCCTTGCTCGCGCCCTGCGCGATCGCCTTGCGTGCATTGTAGTAAAATGCGCGCGCAAATTTGGTCTTGCCGATCGCGCCTCCGTGGAGCGCCTCGATGGCTTCCTTCATCCATGTGCGGCGCTGATTTCCCATCTGCACGACGCGCCCGTATTTTTGCTGCGCGGCGACGATCATCTCGGCCTCGTGCGGATTCTGACTGCCGGGCTTCTCGACATACACATGCTTGCCCGCCTGCATGGCGAGGAGTGCGGCGGGCGTGTGCCAGAAATTCGGCGTGGCGATGAAGATGGCGTCCACGCTTTTGTCCTCGAGGATTTTCCGGAAATCGGTCACGCCCTCGCAGATGCTGGACTGCTTTTCGGAGATGGCCTTCATGCCGGTCGCAAGGCGCTTCGGGTCCACTTCGGCGACGTAGGTGATCTCGACATCCGGCAGCGTGAGCAGCGCCTGCACATGCCCCATGCCGCGCCCGAGCGCGACGACGGCGACGCGCAGCTTGCGCCCGGCGGCATCGGCAGCGCGGAGATTCGGGATGCGTGAAAGTGCGGCACCGGCGGCGAGGATGGCGGTGGACTTGAGGGCGGAACGGCGGGTGATGTTCATGGGGGTGGGAGTTGTTTGCGCGGCGGGTGAAAGGGCCGCGTGGAGGAAATTCGCGCGGGTGGGATTACTTTGGGCTGCTGTGTGGGAGGGGGGAATTGCAAATTGGAAATTGGGCATTGTGAATTGCAAATTGATCCCGGGTCCGCGCACGGCCCGCAATTTTCAATGTCCAATTTTCAATCCTCAATTTGCAATTTCCTTCCGCGGTGCGCTCCGAAAAATCATCGGTCACCGATTGGAAAAACGCAGAGACGCAGAGATGCGGAGGGATGCAGGTGGAACGGGCGCTCCGCGCACGTTTCGATGGGCGTCCCGAGGCAAGCGTCTCGAAACGTCTTACGCAGAAACGCGCCCGGAGGTCGCGTTCCACCGTCTGGTTTTCTCCGCGTCTCTGCGTCTCTGCGTTAAAAATCGGCGTGCCTACTTCGCGAAGAACGGGTTGTTCCTCTGCTCCTCGCCGACGCTCGTGAGCGGGCCGTGGCCGGGGCAGATGACCGTGTTCGCGGGCAGCGTGAGGATTTGCTCGAAGTTATTTTTCAGCGCGTCGGCGTAGCTGATGTTCCCGCCGCCCATGCTGCCAGCAAAGATGGAATCGCCCACGATCGCGACAGGCCGCGCGAGGCCCGTGACCACGAACGTGATGCCGCCAGGGCAGTGCCCCCACGTCGGGCGGCTCTCCACTTTCAATCCGCCAAGCTGCCACGTCTTGCCCGGTGCGAAACTCGTCGCGCCCTCGACGGGTTCCTTCTCGCCAGTCCACGCGGGTGCGCCGGTTTTTTCACGCAGACGATCCAGGTCGAAGATGTGATCGCCGTGCGTGTGCGTGATGAAGATGGTGCGCAGCGTGAGATTCTTCGCCGCGATGGTCGCGAGCATCGGGCCGACATCCGTGCCGGTGTCGAAGATGGCCGCGTCGCGCGTGGCGGGATCCCACACGAGGTAGGCGTTCACCGTCATGTCCTCGTACACGGTGTTGCATTGCGCCAGCCCTTCGAGCGTCACGTCGGCGGGCGTATAGCGCTTCTGCGCGATGGCCGTGAGTGCGCGTGCATTCAGCCCGAGCACCGGCGCGATTTTCTCCGCGACGGCCGCGTTGAATTCGCCGCCGCGCAGTGACTGCAATTCGCCGAGCGTGACGCCGGCCTTTTGCGCGATCGAGGCCTCGTCGAGTTTCTGCCCGCGGATGGGTTTGCCGATGATGTCAGTGAATGTGTCTTCGAGAGGAATGCTCATGGCGCGGAGTAAAAGGGAGACGCGAGTGCATTGTCCAGAGCGCGCAAGTGTAGCGCCGACGATTCGTCGGCACCGCGCGTCCGGGCAAGGGCGGCGCGTGGAATTCAGCGGAGCCTCACATGTGGCGGAGGACCTCGATTGCGTGGCGGACGGGCACTCGCACAGCGCGAATTTGAATATCGCTCTTGCTCTTGGGCCTTTTTACCGACGAATCGTCGGCGCTACGCTACTTCGCCTTCGGCGCAGTGTAGGGCGGGTTTTTCCACGCTTCTGGCGTCACTTGCTTGACGTTTGGCGTCACGTCCGCCTTTGCCTCGCCGAGTGCGAAACGGATTCCGCCGGTGAGGATGTCCTGGAAGATCGGGCTGGCCCACACGTCGTCGCGATGGCCCATGCTGGTGTAGAAGACGCGGCCCTTGCCGTGCGCGCGCACCCACGTCGCGGGATACGGCGGGCGCTCGTAGTCGGTGCCTTTCATCGTGCCGGTCTCCTGCACGAGCAGCACATGCACGTCGTCGGTGAAATCCTTCAGCGAATACCATTCCTCGGTCATCTCGAAACCATCGGCGACTTTCTCCATGCCGGGAAATTTCGGATCCACGCAGCGCATCTTCGCGCTCTGCTGCGCGCCGTGTTTGATGAATTCACCGCCGAGCATGAGCACGTACGGGTCGGCGTCCTTGCCGTGGTTTGCGTAGCGGTCCGGGCCTTTTTTGTCTTCGTTTGCGGTGTGAAAAGTGTCGCTCGCGCTGTGCGTGCCGATGAAGCCGCCGCCGCCGGCAACGTAGTCGAGCAGTGCCTGTTTTCCTGCGGCGCTCATGCCGGGATTTTTGTCCGTGCCGGGCGCGCAGAGGTCGCCGGTGGTGTAGAAAAATACGGCGGAAAACTGCTTGAGATACTCGGGCGAGAAGAGCGAGCCGTCCTTCGAGAACGTGAACTCCCAGCCGTTCTTTTCACCGAGCGTGGAGAGCGCCTTTTCCACGAGCGAGGGCGTGCCTGTCTTGTAGCTGATGACCGGATGCTCGAAGCCGCTCGATTTTGAAAAGAAGAGAATCTTCGGCTTCGTCGCGGCGAGCGCGGAGGCGGAGAGTGCGGTGAATGCGAGGAGCGATGCGAAGAGGAGAAAGGAGCGGCGGGAGGTGTGCATGCGTGGGAAAATGGCGGGACGTGTTCAGCGTGTCCAGCCGAGTCTGAACGGCGCTGGACCGCGCGTTCTTCGCTCCTTGCGGTCCGTTTCCTGCAAGGCAGGCTCGTGTTTCAGTTAAAACCCATGAATCCAAAATCCATCCTCGCCGCCACGGTCCTCCTCTGCGGAGCCGCGGGCACTTTCAACTTAATCGCGGAGCCGACGGAAAAGAAACCCGCGACCGTGCGCGATGTCACCGCCGTGGAGGTGAACGGCACATGGCGGTGCGGTAAGGATACTTTCAAAATCCTCGCACTCGGCGGCGGGAAGCTGAAGGTGGATTTCGACGGCGTGTTTGAATACAAGACTGCGAATGGGCTGATGGCGAACATCGGGCAGGGTGCAGGTATTGCGACGATCGAGGGCGACACTGCGGTGTTTGTGCCGAATGGCACCGCGGCGGACGGGAAAATCACGCTCAAGTTTTCCGGAGGAAAACTCAGCGCGGTGCAGGAGGGTGATTGCGGCTTCGGTCATCGAGTGCGGGCCGACGGCACGTACCGGAAGATCAGCAGCAAGAAACCGACCTTCGAGAAGTGACGCGCTGCCTTCGCCTCACCACAACGTCATCTGCGCGGTCGGCACGCGGAAGTGCACGGCGCTCAGGCTGCGCGCTCCGATGTCGAGCGCCTCTTCGCGCACAGCGAAGCCCGCGCGTCGCGAACTGACCTCGTAGAATTGCCGCAGTTGTTCCGCTGCCGCGCCGCTGCCGGACATGCGCTCGCCGAATTTCCCGCGGTACAATTCGCCGCCGCGGAATTCGCGGATGCGACCGAGGATTTTCTCCTTTTGCCCCGGCATGTGGCGCGCGAGCCACTCGGAAAAAATCGGCTCCACCGAGAGCGGCAGGCGCACGACGGTGTAGTGCGCGGAGACTGCGCCCGCGTCGCGGGCGGCCGCGAGCAGCGCGGGGATTTCGTGGTCGTTCAGGCCGGGGATGATCGGCGCGGTGAGCACGGAGACGGGGACGCCGGCGGCGGTGAGTTCGCGGATGGCGGCGAGTCTGCGCGCGGGTGTGCTGGCGCGCGGCTCCAGTTTTTTCGCCAGTTCGCCGTCGAGCGTCGTGAGCGAGATGGCGACGTTCACGGCGTGGAATTTTGCGAGTTCGCCGAGGATGTCGGCGTCGCGTGTGATGAGATGATTTTTCGTGATGAGCGCCACGGGGTTGCGGAATTCCGCGAAGACTTCGAGACAGCGCCGGGTGATCTGCATCCGGCGTTCGACGGGCAGGTACACGTCCGTGATGCCGCTCATCGCGACGGTCTGCGGCTCCCAGCTTTTTTTCGACAGCGCCTCGCGGAGCAGATCCGGCGCGCGCTCTTTTACGAGGATGCGGCTCTCAAATTCGATGCCCGCGCTGAAGCCGAGGTACTCGTGGTACGGCCGCGCAAAACAGTACGCGCAGCCGTGCTCGCAGCCGCGGTAGGGCGAGCAGCCGACGCGGAAGGGGATGTCCGGAGAATCATTCCAAGCGAGGATGCTCTGCGTATCGTCGCGGAAAAACTGCGTGCGGACGGGGAGCGGCTCGCCGTCGTCGTCCACGAGTGCGCCGGGATCGATTTCGATGCGCTGCGCGTCGAAGCGGTTCGGCGTGTTGATGCCCGCGCCGCGGCCGGGCGGGGCGGGGGGCAGGGAAGGATCGGATTTTGGAACGTCCAACATTCAACGTTGAACATCCAACATTCAACCAACTCGGAAACTATAAAATACAAAGCGCCAAGGTCGGCCTTGGGCCTTGGAGCGCGGGAACAGAGCGATTTTGCACATACCTTCGGCTCTCGTACCGTTTTTCCGACGAATCGTCGGCGCTACTTTTTTGCCTGCGGCTACGACGCCAGCGGGAGGAAGACGGTGAAGGTGCTGCCCTGGCCGCTCTTTGTCGTGACGCGGATCGCGCCGCGGGCCTCGGTGACGAGTTGCTTCACGCTGCCGAGGCCGAGGCCGGTGCCCTTGCCGGGCGCCTTGGTGGTGAAGGATTCGTTGAAGAGGCGCGGGAGGACTGCGGGGGCGATGCCGGGGCCGTTGTCGCGGACGCTGACGGCGATCATCGGGCCGCCGGGGGCGAATCGATCGGAGGCGATGAAGCGCTCGTCCGCGCCGTTCGTGAATGCGGAGAAGTCGAATTTTTCCGGAATGGCCTGCGCGATGATCTGGACGCGGACGGGGGTGCTGGCGCTCTGGAGCCCGTTGAGGGCGAGATTGAGGAGGACGCGGAGCAGATTCGTGCCGGAGATGGCGGCGTGGGTGTGGGTCTCGAGTTCGCTGGTGGTGAGCTCGCAGCCTTCGGCGCTCGGGTGCCTGCTGAGGAGTTCCTCGAGGTCCACGAGCACTTCGTTCACGGCGACGGCTTCGGAGATCTCGCCGTCGGCGGCGTGCAGGACGCCGAGGTAGCGGCGGGAAATCTCAAGGCAGCGGACCACCTGGCCGTGGACTCGGCCGATGCTGCCTTTCATTTTCTCAAACTCCTCGCCCTCGAGGCTCGCGGCGTTGCCGAGCTGCTTGTGGATGAGTTCGATGAAGCCGTTGATGACGGTGAGCGGGCTGTTCAGATCGTGGAGGATGTTGCCCGCGGTGTCGCCTGCGCGGACGGCGGGCGTGTGGCCCGTCATGGTGGAAATCTCGGCCTGCAATTCCTGGAGCCGCGCGTGGGCGGACTTCAGCTCCTGGCTGGCGCGGCGCTTGGCGAGCGCGTTTCTGGCGGCCTGGCGCAGCGCGGCGACGTCGAAGGGCTTGTTGAGGTATTCGCTCGCGCCGAGGCGCAGCGCCTGGCGGGCGGTCTCGAGCGTCTCGTACGCGGTGAGCATGATGACCTGGATATCCTCGTCGATCTGCTTGAGTTCGCGCAGGACGTCCACGCCGGACATGCCGTGCATGAGGATGTCGAGAATGGCGATGTCCACTGTGTGTGTGTGCGCGAGCTTGACGGCGTCGGTGCCGTTCGCGGCGAGCAGGACGTCGTAGTCGGCCTTGAAGACGACCTTGAGCGAAGTGCGTGGTCCCTCCTCATCGTCCACGACGAGAAGCACGGGCTTCCGCGGCGCTGCGGGAGCAGGAGCGTTAGAAACGATATCCGGCACTGATAGAGAGGGCATGGCTGTCGAATTCATAGGTTCCTGCGGCGAGACCGGTGACGTTGCGCGCGGGGCCGTGCGCGTACTGGTAGGCGAGATCGAAATCCCACTTCTGGAATTTTTTCCCGAGGCCAAAGCTGAAGATATGGCGGTTTGAGTCCGGCACGATGGGGTTGAAGGATGCGTTCGGCACGCTGTTCTCGCTGTAGATGTAGCCGGCGCTGGCGGAGAAGCCGCTGTCGAACTGATACGTCATGCCGAATTCGTAGAAGAACGATGACTGCCAGTTGAAGGCGAGCGGGACGTTGCCAGTCGCCTTGTTGAGCGTGACGGTGTCGAGGCGGTCCCAGTCGGTCCAGTCCACGTTCACTTCAAAGTTCCACTTCGGCGTCGGGCGGAAGCTGTAGCCGAAGACGATATTCTGCGGGAAGATGATGTTCGCGGTGGCGGATTCGCGGAGGCCGCCGAGGCCGGGGAGCGTGGTGTTTGCGTGGCCGTCGAAGGTCACCTGCGTCTCGCTGCGATACATGAGGCCGAAGCTGTGCATGGGGTGCGGCTTCCAGAGGATGCCTGCGTTTGCGCCGAGGGCCCAGCCCGTGCCCTCGAATTCCAGCGAGTCGCCGATGGCGGTCGGGAAGATGCCGATCTTCAGGCCGGTCTTCGCGTAGTTCAGCGTGGGGCCGGCCGCGATGGAGAGCGTGGGCGTGACCTGCCATGACACGACGGGATTGATGCTCGCGTAGGCGATGCTGCCGTGGATTCCAAACTGGCGCAGCGGCCAGTTCTCCGGGTAATAGACTCCGAAGCCGTACGGCGTGTATATGCCGAGGCCGAAGGTGAAGGCGGAGCCCGGCTTTTTCCACGTCGCGTAAAAGCTCCCCGCCTCCTGCCAGCGGTGGCTGATATCGGTGGTGTATGCGCCGCCGCCGAGGGTCGCCTTGCTGCCGAGCGTGATGGCGTAGAGGCCCATGCGCAGGCGCAGGCCGCCCTCGGCATCGTGCTCTGCAGGCACGGCGGTCTTGCCGACGCCGGCGTCGATCGAAAGGGGCGCGTAGAGCTGCGAGATGCCGGCGGGATTGTAGTAGATCGCCGAGGGGTTGTCGGCGGTGGCGGTGAATGCGTTGCCGCGTGCGGTGGCGCGCGCATCCTGATCCGCGATGCGGATTCCGAGTGCGAATGATGCGGTGGGACAGCAGGCTGCGATGGCGCAGGCGAGTGCGAGGGGTTGGGCTGATTTCATGTTTTGGGCAGAAATGAGATAGCAACTTCCCTGCCCAACGCACAGGGAAACTTCTCGGGCAGGTGAACGGTTCGGCTGCGCTGTGCCTCGGCGTGTGTTTCGCATTACACCGAATTTATGTCATTTTGCCAAGCAATCCGGCGCGCGCTGGATCAAGCTCTGCACTTATGAAGCTACTGGTCATCGAAGACGAAGCAAAGATCGCGAGCCTGCTCAAGAAGGGGCTGCAAGAGCAGGGATTCACCGTGGACATCAGCGGTGACGGCGAGGACGGGCTCGAACGCGCGACGAAGACGCCCTACGATGCGATCGTCATTGATATCATGCTGCCAAAGCGCGACGGCCTGAGCGTGCTGAAGACGCTCCGCACCCGCAAGGTGACGGCCCCGGTGATGATCATCACCGCGCGCGGCGATGTGAACGAGCGCATCGAGGGGCTGAACCTCGGCGCGGACGACTACATGGCGAAGCCTTTCTCGATGGACGAGGTGGTCGCGCGGATCCGCGCTCTCGTGCGGCGTGTCACGGGCGAGACGATCACGCTCTACAAAGTCGGCGACCTGGTGATGAATCTCGTGACTCGCGAAGTCACCCGCGGAACCCGGCGAATCAATCTCACGGCGCGCGAATTCCGCCTGCTCGAACATCTCATGCGGCTGCCGGCTCAGGTCGTCACGCGCACCCAGCTCATCGAGCGCGTGTGGGAGTATCACTTTGATCCCGGCACGAATCTCGTGGACGTGTACATCCAGCGGCTGCGCCGGAAAGTGGACGACGGCGAGGATGTGAAACTCATCCAGACAGTGCGCGGCGTCGGATATTGCGTGCGCGCGGAGTAGGCGATGCGAGACTGGGCGCTGAAGACGCGACTGGTTTTCTGGACGGTGCTGGTCGGCGGATTTTCCGTGGCGCTCTTCGGGTGGATCGCGGTGGAGTCGCTGAAGTCGAAAATGCGCGAGCAACTCGACACGACGCTGCGCAGCGAGGCCGAGAGTGTCTTTGATGGCATCGGGAAACTCGGACATCCGATGAACTGGGGCGATCCCGCCGAAGTGTCGGGGCTCTTCAGCAAAGTCATCAGCCTTTACAGCTTCGAGATCGAGCAGCCGCTCGGGATGACGGTTTACCGCTCAAGGGCGCTCGGAAACATTGTGCTCCCCAAGGCGCCGGAAGGCGAGGCCATCACCGGCGCACTCAGTGCCAGCGACACCGCGAGGGTCCTGCAGATTACGAACGGCGACCTCCGGGTCCGCGTCGCCGTGGATGTGAGCCCGCTCACAAAATGGGAGAGGGACATGTGGTGGACATACGCGCTCCTTCTCCCGGTGACGCTCGCATTTCTCGCGGTCGGTGCGCGCTGGCTCTACGGCAAGGCGCTGAAGCCCGTGGACGACATCGTGGACGCGGCGGAGCACATCACCGCCGAGCGCCTCGACCAGCGGCTCCCCATGACAGGCAGCCACGACGAGATCGGCCACCTCACCGCCGTGCTGAACCGGATGATTGACCGCCTCCAGCGCAGCTTCGAGCAGGCGCGCAGGTTCAGCGCCGACGCGTCGCACGAACTCAAGACCCCGCTCACGATCATCCGCGGCGAACTCGAGATCGCGCTGCGCTCCGGCGAGATCCCGCATGCGGTCGAGCGGACGATGCTCGACCTGCTCGATGAGACCGGCCGCCTCATCCACATCGTCGAGGGCCTCCTGCTGCTCTCACAGGCCGATGCGGGAAAATTTCCCGTCGGCACCGAGCTGATCGCGCTGACCGAGATGATCGAGGAACTCGCCGAGGACATCGAGATCCTCGGCGACCGGCTCGAAATCGGCGTGGAGATCGATGTCGAGCGGGCAGTCCGCGTGAAGGGCAGCCCGCAGTTTCTCCGGCAGCTCGTGCTGAATCTTTTTGACAACGCGATCAAATACAACCGGCAGTCCGGCACGATCCGCTGCCGGCTCACCGCCGCGGGCGGCATGGCCGTCTTCCGCATTGCAAATACCGGCGCGGAGATTCCCGCCGCGGATCGCGAGCGCATCTTCGACCGCTTCTTCCGCGTGGAATCCTCGCGTGCGCGGAGCGAAGTGAGCGGCGGCGGCCAGGGCCTCGGCCTCAGCATCGCGCGCGAGATCGTCCGCGCACACGGCGGCACGCTCACCGTCGAGCCCTCCGAGCCGGGCTGGGTGGTGTTTCAATTCACAATCCCGCTCAGCGATCCCGCCCGCGGAGACGGGGCGGGAAAGCTGGCGCCGGCCTGAGTCCGTGCGGGCGGGGAATTATTTCAGCGGCTTCTTCGTGCCGCACCCGCAGCCGCTGTCGCAGTTTTTCTTTTTCCGCGCGCGCAGCACGAGGTAAAGCAGCGCGCCGAGGACTGCGACGGCGACGAGGATTTGCTGGAAGGTCGCACTCATCGGAAGCCGAGCAGGTGCCCGCCCTGGTAAACGACAAACGCGCCGATCCACGCGAGCACGGTCATGTAGGCGATTTGGAAAAGCGGCCAGCGCCACGAATTCGTCTCGCGCCGCACGATGGCGACGGTGCTGAGGCACTGCATCGCGAGGACGTAAAAGACCATGATCGAGAGGCAGGTCAGCGGCGTAAAGACCGGCGTACCATCCGCGCGCCGCTCATCGCGCATCTGCGTGCGCAGATCCTCGTTGTCCTGCTTCGCGTCCTCGATGTTGTAAATCTGGCCCATGGTGCTCACGAATACTTCGCGCGCGGCGAATGATGCGACAAGGCCGATTCCGATTTTCCAATCGTAGCCGAGCGGCGCGATCACGGGCTCGATGGCATGCCCCATCCGGCCGCCGATGCTGTGCGAGAGGATTTCCGATTGCGTCGCGTTCGGCTCAGGGGGTTTCGGGAAGCTGAGCAGCGCCCACAGGATCACGCTCAGCGCGAGGATGACGGTGCCCGCGCGGCGGATGAACAGGACCGCACGCTCCCACATGCGCTGCACGATGCCGCGGAAGACCGGCGCGCGATAGGGGGGGAGTTCGAGGAGCAGCATCGGCGTCTCGCTGCGGAGGATCGTCTTTTTGAAAAGCCCCGCCATGACGAATGCCGCGATCACGCCGATCAGGTACATGCAGAGCATCACGCCCGCCTTGCTCCACACATTCGACGCGGGCATGAGCAGCGCGATCATGATCGCATAGACGGGGAGCCGCGCAGAGCACGACATGAGCGGCGCGACGAGGATCGTCACGAAGCGATCGTTGCGATTTTCGATCGTGCGCGTGGCCATGATGCCGGGGATCGCGCACGCGAATGAACTGAGCAGCGGCACGAATGATTTCCCGTGCAGGCCCACGCGCGACATCAGCCGGTCCATGATGAATGCCGCGCGCGCCATGTAGCCGCTGTCCTCGAGCAGCCCGAGGAAGAAAAAGAGGATCAGGATCTGCGGCAGGAAGACGACGACATTGCCGACGCCGACGATCACGCCGTCCACGATGAGGCTTCGCAAATCGCCCGCCGGCAGGTGTGCGCCGGTCCACTTTGCGACCGCCTGCATCGCCGAGCGGATCCAGTCCATCGGCGCCTGCGCGACGACGAAGATGCACACAAACATCAGCGCCATCATCCCGACGAAGGCGAGCCAGCCCCACAGCTTGTGCGTGAGGATCTGATCGATGTGATCGCTGAACGTGAGCCCGTGCGAATCCTCTCCCTGACGGTGGACGGTGGACGCACACACTTCCGAGACCCACGCGTAGCGCGCATCCACCGGCGCGGCGATCGGGTCGAGCCCGCTGAGCTTCAGGCGCTCGCGCGCGGCGTGGATTTCCGTGAGCAAAATGGCGTCGCCCTTCACCTCGGTGGCGAGGCGCTCATCTTCGAGCGAGAGCAGCAGCATCGCTTCCGAGCGCACGCTTCCCGCGTGGCCCTTCAGCATCCGCGACAGCGCGGCAACTTCGCGCTCCAGCACGATGGGGAGCTGCGCCTTCTGATCAGAGACGTGCAGCGTCGCGCGGGAGAGCGCCTGCTTCAGCTCGATGAGCCCCTGCCCGCGGCTCGCGACCATCGGGATCACCGGCACGCCGAGGCTGTTTTTCAGCGCGAGAAGATCGATCGTCAGCCCGCGCTTTTCTGCCACATCCACCATGTTCAGCGCGACGATGACGGGGATGTCCAGCTCGAGAAATTGCGCGACGAGGTAGAGATGCCGGTCAAGGTTCGACGCATCAAGCACGGCGATGATCGCATCCGGCCGCGGTGTGCCGGGCACGCGGCCGAGCAGCACATCGCGCGACACCGCCTCGTCCGGCGAACGCACCTGGAGGCTGTAGCTGCCGGGCAGGTCGAGAAGTTCCATCACCTCGCCATGGCTGCCGAAAAATCGCCCCGTCTTTTTTTCCACCGTCACGCCGGGATAGTTGCCGACCTTTTGCCGAAGACCGGTGAGCAGGTTGAAAATGGTGCTCTTGCCGGTGTTCGGATTCCCGGCGATGGCGATGCGGCGGAAGATTTGCGCGGGATCGGCCATAAATCAGATCCGCTGCACGCGGATGCCGGCGGCCTCGGCCTTGCGCAGCGAGATGTGCGCGCCGCGGACTTTGAATTCCATCGGGTCGCCCATCGGCGCAAAGCGCACGACCTCGATCACCGTGCCGATGGTGAAGCCCATTTCCATCACGCGTCCGCGCATCGCTCCGGGCACCTCGATGGCGGTCACTTTTCCGCGCTGGCCCGGCTGGAGGCCGCTCAGGGGCTCCGCGTCGCTCCGGGGCTCCGCATTCTCCGCGCTCTCGCTCATGGCCGGCTCAGGCTGCGAAGCGCTCGACTTCGACGTGTTCGCAAAGCTCGCGGCCCAGTGCCAGCCGCGTGCCCATGAGCAGGCAAATAACCGCCGCGCCATCCGCGATTTTTTTCACCACCACATGGTCGCGGAAGCCGAGTTCACGCAGCCGGGCGCAGTGCGGGCAGTCCGGGCAGATGTGCCGGACGCGCAGCTTTTCACCGCATTTTGCGGTCGAAAGTGTCAGCTTGGGGACGACTGGGAGCATCGGTATGGCTGTTATTACTGCGGATGAGATTCGGTCGCAAGAGGAATTGCGATTGAGTCGCAATTAAGCCCGCTGACAGGGGAAATACCCGGCAGTTGCCTGACCGTTAGGGACTTTGGAATGGGGCGATTTTCAAGGTTGGGAGCAGGAATCGGCGTTCAACATCCAACATCCAACATTGAACTTTGAACATTCAACCAATGGCGAATGGCGAATGACGAATGATTGCTTCGCGGGCCGTCCGATGATTCGGCACTGAACATTCAACCCTGACCGTTAGTTGAATGTTCAATGTTGGATGTTGGATGTTGGATGTTCACCGCCTCCCCGCCGCCGCCTTCAGCGCCACCGCCGTGATCTCGTCGCCGAGCCACTGCCAGCCGCCGCCCTCGGTATTGAAGACGGCGACACACGCAAATTTCCGGTTCGCATGGAAGACGCCGAAAAATCCGCCGAGGTGGCCGCAGTGGCAGACGGCCTCGCCGCCGATGCCTGGCAGTTCGGTCATCCAGACGCCGCCCGCGTAGGCGCTCGCGTCCGGCGGAGTCTGCAAATGTTTGAACGTCTCCGGCTTCACGAGCTTCGGTTCGCCGCTCGAAAGCCACGCGGCGTAGCGCGCAAAATCCGTGAGCGACAGGTGGACGCTCGCCGCGGGCGCGAGCGCGGGCGGGAACTGATTTTCCGGCACGGGCGACGCGGGGTTGAGACGGTCGCCGTCGCGGTAGTGGCCCCACGGCTGATCGAGTTTCCCCGGCGTGGCTGGTGCGCCGAAGCCCGCGGTCTTCAGCCCGAGCGGCGCGAAAATTTTCGCCTGCATCAAGTCCTCGTAGCTCGCATCCGCGGCACGCTCGATGATCGCGCCGAGCAGTCCGTAGCCGGAATTACTGTAGGCAAATTTCCCCGGCGGCTCGGCTGGCGCATGGGCGAGCAGCATCTTGGCAAGGCTCGCGCGCTGTTCGCGCGGCGTGCCTTTTCCGACGTCGAGCGCGCGCCATTCGTTGCGTGACATCGGCGGGATCCCGCTGCGGTGCGTGATGAGATGCTCGAGCGTCACCTTCCGCCAGCCGGGGTCGCACGGCACGCCGGGCAACGCATCGGGCAGGGCCATGTCCCAGCGCAGTTTGCCTGCGTCCACGAGCATTCCGGCGAGCGTGGCCGTCATGCTTTTCGTGCAGGAGCCTATGTGCCAGAGGTCGCCGAGCGTCACGCGCACGTCGCGATCCGAACGGCGCAGACCGGTCGCGCCGATGACGGTGATGCGGCCATCCTCGATCACCGCCGCCGCGCACGCGGGCAGTTTGTTTTTGACGCGGAGGATTTCGAGTTCCGCGGAAATATCGAGCGGCTCCGCGGCGATCAAGGAGGCGGTGAGTGCGATGAATGTGAGCGGGCGGCGGAGGATCGGCATCAGTGTGTGTGGTGAGTTTTTTCAGTGCTGTTCAAGGCTTCCTTGCGACGATGAAACCGCGAGCGACAGCCGTGGGCTTGTGTTCCAGTCACTCGAAGCCGCTTTCATTCAAATAGGTGCGGTACTCGGAGAGCGAGTAGCATTTTCCCTCGGTGATGTTCATGAGCAGCGCGGAGTATTCGGCGATGTGCAGCGGGCCAGGCTTGTCGGCGTTGATGTAGGCTTCGTGGATGATGAGCAGGCCGCCGCTCGGGAGCGCGGCGCTCGATTTTGCGAGCAGAGCGCCGAGTGCCGCGTCGTCCCAATCGTGCAGGACGTTTAACCACAGATGGGCGTCGAAGCCTGTGAGCAAAGGCGCGGCAAGCATGTCGCCAGCGAGCACGTCCACGCGCTCGGAGCAGCCCCGCGGATGCACTCGCTGGCGATGAGCCTGGAGGTGACGGAGGCGTTGCTCCTGGATTTTTCATGAGCATTCCGTTCGATTTGAACCTGCTGCTGGCGTGTCCTCCCTACTTCACCCGCACGTCGAATGCGCCGGTGAGCACACCGCGCGGCGTGCGCACTTGCACCCACACGCGGTATTCGCCGGGCTGGGGGAAGGCGTAGGGGAAGGTGATTTCGTGGGATAGTGTCGCGGGCGCGGGTTTGGAATTTTCGCGCGGGGAGATGAGCTGCTGCGCGGCCATCGAGATGCTGCCATTCGGGTGCAGATGGGTAAAGACGGAGCCATCGCTGCGGCGCAGCACGCAGTGTCCGGCCATGCCCATGTAAGTTTGCAGCGTGGCCGCTTCGCCGATCGGGGACAGCACGGCGAAGCGCAGCGAAGTCTCGCGGTTTGCGACGAACTCGCCGGGCGTGAGCAGCACGACGCGTCCGCCGCCCATCAGTGCGGCGCTGCGTGTCGGGGAGGCGGTGCCGACGTGCCACGAATCGTCGGCATCAAGCGCGCCGGGCGCGGCGGAATTTCCGAGGAGCGCGGGCGGCGACTGGCACCACGCCTCATTTTTCATGTTCCAGTCCGCCTGGGTTGGCGTGCCGATCGGCGCGGGCAAGGTCACGCGCCCCGTGAGTGTGTCGCTCGCGCCATTTTCATGCGTGACCTCGCCATAGAGCGCGTAGCCGCCGGGCGGCAGCGGTGGGAGTACGCCCTCGAAAAGCCGACGTTCGCGCCGGACGGGATGCAGATGCGCAAAGACGCGCCCGCTGGATTCCTCGATGAGAAAAAGATGAATCAGCTTGCCGTGATCCGTGACGAGCGTGTGCCACGATGAAGTCGCGCCTGCGGGCTCGAGCGTGAGGAAATGCCGTTCGCCCTCGGTGCGGACGCGCGCCTCGATGGGCAGCGGTTTGGAGAGGGCGTTGTTGCGGAAGTCCGCGTCCATTTTCCGCCAGCGCATCGCGCCGCTGCCGACGGCGGTGGCGAGCAGCACGGCGGCGATGCCCATCACGCGGACGCGGCGGGCCGTCGCCGCGAGGCCGGCGATGGCGACGGCTCCGGCGAAAAGAATCACGCCGAGCGCGCCGAGCAAAAGGCCGAGGCTCGGCGGCATCTCGGGTTTGGTGAGCGCAGCGGCTTGCACCGGGACGCGGACTTCGCCGGAGCCGCCGGGACCGTCGAGGGTGATATGCATCGCGTAATTTCCGCGATGCAGGAGCCACACGCTTGCGGAGAAAAGTTGTGCATCACCCGCGACGGGCGGTGCGTTCACCGCGGGTGGTGCCGCATCCACGCCGCTGACGAGCGAGACGGGGCGCACGCTCACCGACACTCCGCCGTCCGTGCGCACATCCACCTGCGCCAGCCCCGGCAGTGCGAGGGGCGGGCGGATGACGATACGCACAGCGTGCGGCCCGGCTTTGCCGTCGAAGAAAACATTCGGGCTGCCGACGTGCGCCGTGGCGTGGCGCGCGAGCAGCAGTACGATGAGGATGACGCGCAGTGTGTTCATTTTTCCGAGGGCCGAAGCCACGCCCCGAGCCACAGTCCCAGCCTCGCCGAGGCGCACGCGAGCGCGAGCGCGAGCGCGGAATTTTTCAAATCGAACGGTGTGCCCGGCCAGAAGCTGGTGTGCATTTCCGCAGTGAGCGGCATGAAAAAGGGCCAGTGGCGTCCGCCGCCGGTGAAGAACCAGTGGTCTGCCGCTGGAGAGAGAAGGAACGAGGCGAACGGCCACTGCGCTGCCGCGAAGACGACGAAAAACGCGAGGCCGCCCTCGCCCGCGGCCATCCACCCGTGGCGGCGCGCGCGCATCATGCAATCGAGCGCGAGCGCGGGGGCCACGAGCAGCAGCGGAAATGGCGGTGGCAGGAGCGTGGTGCGCGGATGGTAAACGGGGCCTCCCTCGGGCGAGCCTTTCACGAGCGGCAGCAGCCACACCAGCGCCGCCTGAAGCGCCATGCAGACGAGCGCGGCGCGTGCCGCCGGGAAGCGTCCGCCGCCCGCGACGGCCACGGCGACGAGTACCATCGGGTACGTCGCGCAGGCGATTTGGAAGAACGCCGCGCCGTGCTGGAGATTCGCGAAATTCGACGCGAGCGTGACGGTGGCAATCATCGCGAGCACCGGTCCCGCGCTGCGCGGCGACGGACGCCACCACGCTCCGCAGACGATCGCGAAAAACGCGACGGCCTTCACCAGTTGCGGCGGATGCCAGATGCCTGCCGCGAGCCCGTAGCCCGCCTGCCACCAGCGGTCGAAAGCGAACGCCGTGACAAACGCGAGCGCGCCCCACAGCACGATCCACGCGCCGATTTCACGACCGGGATTTCGCAACACCAACGCGATGGCCGCGAGTGCAGCCAGGGCGACCGCGAGGTAAGTCGCGACATGCGGCGCACCCCACACCCGATCCACGCCGACGGTGGCTTCCCAGGAAAAATCCCACAGCAGACTCACCGGCACTGCGGCCGCGGCGGCGGACAGCAGCATGCCGATGATGGCGGGCCTGTCTGGGAGCGCGGGTGGATTCATCGCCGCGAGCCATAGCGGGAGCCGCCGGGTTGCGCCAGAGCGCGGCGCTATTTGTTGCAGGATTTGAGATTGCAATGCCGGCGAAGTTTGCCACCCTCGCGCATCCCCATGCCGCTCAGGAAAACCAGTCTCGCACTTGCAGCTTCCATCGCCACGATCCTCGCCCCGCGGGCTGAGGCAGGTTTCCACATCATGCAGGTCGAGGAGGTCATCGGCGGCGTGAATGGCAACACGGCTGCGCAGGCCATCCAGTTGCGGCTGCGCACTGGTGGACAAAATGGTGTCGCAGCCTCGAGTCTCTGGGCGGCGGATGCGACCGGCTCGAACCGTGTGCTGGTGCTGAACATTGCGGCGAATGTCTCGAGCGGTAATTTGGGTGATCGCGTGCTCCTCTCGACGTCCACTTTCAACACGCTGATGGGAGGAACCTACGCGCCGGATTTCACGCTCACGACGCCGATCCCGGCGAGCTACCTTCCCGCGGGGCGGCTGACTTTTGAAGATGACGCCGGCTCGGTGGCAGCTCCTGGCACGATCTACTGGTCGCTCGCGTGGGGCGGCGCGGGCTACACTGGCAGCCACACCGGCAGCACGACGAATGATGCCGACGGAAATTTCGGCCCGGCCTTTGCCAGCGCACTCCCGACATCTTCCCGCCAGGGCGTCCTTTTCACCGGTGCTGCGTCGGCCCTGAGTACGCAGAACTCCGGGGACTACGCCCTCAGCGCAATCCCGGCCACGGTGACGAGAAACGACGGCACCGCCTTCACCGTCGTGCCGGAACCCGGCACTGTCGCGCTGGTGGCGTGCGGAGCGCTGCTCCTGGGCGGCTCGGTGATGTCGCGGCGCCGCCGTCAGTAAGCCGCCGCGGCTTTCATGGCCGCGACGAGTTCCGCGGGCGGCCATTCGTTCCCGGAGAAAACGCGCGCCACGTTCCCCTTCGCGTCCACCACGAGCGTGCGCAGGTTGTGGCTGAGGCCCGCGCCATCGCCCTTTGTCTCCAAGCCGGCAAAAGCCATGAGCCGCCGGATCTCCGCGGCTTCACCGGTCGCAAATTCCCAGCGCGCCGAGTCGCCGCGGATCGCGCGCGCGAATTCCGCCAGCCGCTCCGGCGTGTCGTGAGTGGGATCGATCGTCACGGACAGAAACCGGAATCCCCCCCCCGCAAGCTGCGACCGTGCGGTTGCAAAATGCGCGTTCATGCGCGGGCAGAAATCCGGCAGCGGGCAGCGGGTGAAAATAAACGTGATCGCGAGCACCGATCCCCGGTGTTCCGTGAGGCGGAATTTACGTCCCTCGTCATTCACGAGCATCACATCCGGCAGCGGCGTGCCGGTGGCGGGAATTCCAGCCGCCGCAGGCGGTGGCGGCGGTGTGGTGTGGCCGACCCTTTTCACCTGCTCGATGCGGCTCGCCGTCTCGCCGACTGTGAGCCGGAACGTGAGCACGTCGCCCGGCTCCAGCGCCGCAAGCTCGGAAGGCTTGGCGGCGACAAACTCCATGGTCATCGCCTCCATGTATCCGGGAATCTCTTCGTGCGCGACAACCGCGACTCCACGTCCCACATCTGCGCGCTGCAAGACTCCGCGCACTTCGTACACAGCGTTCCGCGATCCGGATTCAGCGCGCGGCGTTTTTTGATCGCAGCCCGAAAGCAGCGTGACCACGAGCAGGATGCCTCGCATCCATGACTGTTTCGGGGAAACCATGCGGGAGCTATCGCACGTTCGCTCGCTTGCGTAAACTTTGCGTTCGCAGCCGCTGACGGCAGGAGGCGGGCACGCTTTCAAACGCATTCGTGCAGAGCCGCGACCGAGGAGCAGGGGCGCCCCCCCCCCCGGGCGAGCGACCGGGGGGGGGCGGCCCCGCACCAAGGGGTAGCGTTGACGGGAAAAAAGTAAACAACCCCCCCCGCGGG
>JBBRYC010000049.1:0-48401 GCA_038238025.1 Chthoniobacterales bacterium | reverse complement strand
GCACTGAGCACTGAGCACTGAGCACTGAGCACTGAGCACTGAGCACTGAGCACTGAGCACTGAGCACTGAGCACTGAGCACTGAGCACTGAGCACTGAGCACTGACTACTCCCTCACCCCATGACCATCCCCAGCATCCGTCCGCACAAACGCGCGCGCATCGAGATCATCCCGTTGATTGACATCATGTTCTTCCTGCTGGCGACATTCGTGATGGTGTCGCTCTCGATGGTGCAGAACCGCGGCATCTCCGTCGTGCTGCCCGCCGCGAGCACGGGTGCAGTGCAGGAGCACAAGGATCATGTGACGGTGAGCATCGCGGAGACCGGCCAGCTTTACCTCGACAAACGCGAGCTGTCGCAGGAGCAGCTCACCGCGGAACTGCGCGCGCTGCACGAGGCGAATGCGGAACTGCGCGTCTTCATTCACGGCGATGAGAATGCGCGGCTCGGGATCGCCATCACGATGCTCGACGAGGTGCGCAGACTGGGCATCACGCAGGTCGCCTTCGAGACGCGCCCGAAGCCGTGAGGCATGAACCGCAGATGAACGCAGATTTCCGCAGATGAATCCCAAGGACATCTGCGTTCATCCGCGTTCATCTGCGGTTCAACAATCCCAGCGCCCCGCTGCCGGCAATCCGGCGATGTGGCTCTGCGCACTGCTCGCGATCGCGGCGCATGGCGCGCTGCTTTTCGCCTGGAAGTATTCGCCGGAGGAAAGTGCGGCGGCGATGATCGAGGGCAACAGCGTGGAGGTCGCACTCGTCGAATCCGCACCCGCGGCGGCTGTCGCATCAGTTGCGGAACCGCAGCCGACGGCACCCGCGGTAGTGCCGCCGGAGCCAGCACCCGTTCCTCCGCCCGAGCCGAAGAGAAAGCCGGAGATGGTGGTTCCCGAAACTCCAAAGCCGACTCCACCACCGCGCACCGCGACCGCAGCGACACCTTCGCCGAAAGCAACACCGAGGCCTGCGGTCGCAAAGGGAACGCCCTCGCCGCGCACATCCGTGTCCGCTGGAACCACCGGTGGTGCGAGCGCACCCGCGGGCAATGCGGCGGGCGGCGCGGGCAACGGCAAAGTCGCGAAGGCCAGCTACGTCATCCGCCCCATCGCCGCATATCCGCCGGAGTCGCGCGCAGCGGGCGAGCAGGGCACCGTAATCCTGCGCCTCACGGTGGATGGCAGCGGGCGCCCCACCGCGGTGAGTATCGCAAAGAGCAGCGGCTTCCCGCGCCTCGACCGCGCCGCAACCGAAGCCGGCTGGCGCTGCCGCGTGCGCGACGCCACGCCCGGCTCGCACCTCGAGGCACCCGTGCGGTTCAATCTTTCCGACCGGTGAACCCGCGCGCGCCGAACATTTTCCTCGCGACATGCGCAGTGTTCGCGGCGCTGTCCTTCCCCTCGGCACGCACCCGCGCCGCCGACGAGGCAAAGCCGCAGCCGATCTATCTCCCCGGCATCGAGAACGCCTTCCGCGTCACCGAGCGCATCCTCTCCGGCTCACAGCCGAAGTTCGACATCGCCTTCGCCGCACTGGCGAAAGCCGGGGTGAAAACCATCATCAGCGTGGACGGCAGCAGGCCCGACGTGGAGGCCGCGAAAAAACACGGCCTGCGCTACATCCACCTGCCATTCGGCTACGACGGCATCCCTGCAAACCGCATCACCGAACTGGCAAAGGCCGCTGCGGCTGATGGAGCAGAAGCAGGGAAAACCTTCATCCACTGCCACCACGGGCTCCATCGCGGCCCTGCTGCGACGGGTGTGATTTGCGAGGCCGTCGCCGGATGGTCGCCCGCGCAGACGGAAGCATGGCTGAAGCAGGCTGGCACCTCCGCGGACTATCCCGGGCTCTACCGCGCAGTGCGGGAATTCCACGCGCCCACTGCGGCGCAACTCGCCGCCATCGGCGCGCTGCCGGAAACCACAAAACCACCCGCGCTCGTGGACGCGATGGTGGCGATGGACGAGCACCTCGGGCATCTCACGGCGCAGCAGCACGCAGGCTGGGATGCCATTTCGGAAAATCCCGGCAGGCATCCCACGCACATCGCCACGCTTCTGCACGAACAGCTCCGCGAACTCGCCCGCACGGACGACACTGCAAAACGTCCCGCTGATTTCCGCAAGCTTCTGGCTGACTCCGAGCGCGCAGCCGCCGCGCTGCGCGAAAGCCTCCGCAATTCACGCACCGACAGCGCCGTGCTCGACCGCACGCTGAAGCAGACCACGCAAAGCTGCGCCGCCTGCCACAAGGCCCATCGCAACGAGAGCAAATAGTCCCACGCGCCATGCCGTGCCGCACCGTCCAGCGCCGTCGGGTGCGTTGTGCCCTTCGTGGTTTCCATTTTCACCCGCGCGAATACGCTCGCCCGCATGAGCATTTTCATCACCGGCACGGACACGGGCGTGGGCAAGACGCGCGTGGCGGCGCTGCTCGTGCGGGCGCTGCGGGCGGCGGGCACGGGTGCCGTCGGCTTCAAGCCGATCTGCTGCGGCGGGCGCGAGGATGCGGTGGCGCTCGCGGAGGCGTCGGGTGGCGCTGTGGTGCTGAACGACGTGAACCCCGTGTGGCTGCGTCCCCCGCTCGCGCCCTACACGGCGGCGATGATCGAGGGGCGCATCGCGGACCTCGCGCTGGTGCGCGAAAAATTTGCACAACTGCGCGCGGCGCACACGGCGGTGATCGTCGAGGGCGCGGGCGGGTGGCTCGTCCCGGTCACGCGAGATTTCTCGATGGCGGACCTCGCGGCGGAATTCGCACTGCCGGTGCTCGTGGTCGCGGCAAACCGGCTCGGCGTGCTCAATCACACGCTCCTGACCGTGGCGGCGATCCGCGCGAGCGGGCTGGAGTGCGCGGGCGTGGTGCTCAACCACCCGCACGCGCCGCAGCCGGATGATCCCGCAATCGTCACGAATGCGGGCGTGCTCGGCGAACTGCTTGCAGCGCTGCCGGGCGGCCCGGTGCCGCTGCTCGGTGAGATTGAATTCGGCGCGGAAGTTTTACCCGCTCGGATCGTGAGTGGCGTGCATCGGGTAGGGTAGGCGTCCCGCCTGCCGTGCCGCGCGTCCCGCGTGGCATACAGCGGATGTCCATGTGCGAACGAATGCCTGTCGGTTCCCGGATGTATTCCGCGAGACGCGGAACACGGCAGGCGGGACGCCTACCCTGCCCGAGGCACGCAATTCCGCGATCAGACGATTGCGGTGTCTCCGACGTTCATTCGCACCGCAGTATTCTTTGCGCCTTCGCGCCTTTGCGTGACGCAATACCCCTGCGTGCGATTTTTCCAGCGATGCCCTACGCGCTGGCCGCGATATTCACCCACACGTGGACGTGCGGCGAGCCGCGGAAATACCACACCATGTTCGGCCCCTCGATCTGCCACACGTCCCACACGCCGTCGTTGCCGATGTCGCCGGCCTTGTAGAATGCCATGTGAAGATTTTCAAAGCCCGCGGCCTCGACGAATTTCATCGCCTCGTCGGTGTCCTCCTTGCGGAACGGCGCGAGCAGATCGCGCATCACGGCATGCACGCCCTCGCGCTGATCCTTCGTCATGTCGGCGACGGCGAGGCCCTCGATGTTCGCATTCTTGCCCTGGAGTTTCACGGTGTCGTTGCCGGTCTCCTCGCGACCGCGCGGGAGCAGCGCCTTCTCGCGCTGCTTGCCGTCGAGCATCTGGAAGACGGCGTTCGCGCGCTTTGCCTGATACCAGTACGCGTTGCCGGGATGCTCGGCGGTTTCGTTGAATCCGCCGGCAGCGTGCCCGTAGAAAATCGGCCCGCCGAATGCAGCGCCCTCGACGCTGTAGCCGTCGCAGCGCCGCGTGCAGTGGCGGCCCGTGAGGACGAACTCGAACTTGCCTGTGTCGGGCTCGCCGAAGAGCGCGACGCTCGAATCCTCAAAGCCCGCCTTGCCGCTGTCGTGCGTGACCTGCTGGATCACTTTGTCCGCGTACTCGGGCGAATGCAGGTTGCGGAAAATCTCGCGCACCATCGCCTGCTGATCCTCCGTGAAAAAGCTGCCCAGCTTCTCGTCCACGATGTGCCAGTTGTTGTCCACGAGCGTGCGCTTGTGGTCGTCAAATTTGAACCACACCTTCGCGCGCTGCTCCCCGGTGAGCGTCTTGGCAAACTGCTGCACGAGCGTCTCGCTCCTGCCATTTTTCGCGGCGTGCGCGAGCGGAGAAAGTGCGGTGGCCGCGAGCGCGCCGATCGTCTTTTTCAAAAATGCGCGTCGCTCGATCTGCGTCGGCGGCAGCGGCTCATGGACGACGATGATGCGCGGAGCTTCGCAATCGGGGCACTGTGCGGGGAGGGAGGGAGTGTTCATGGGCGAAAAGCTGAACCTGCAGGCCGGCCTGCGCAAGTCGAGAGAGAGACCGCGCCGCTCAGCGTCTGACATCGAACGTCTGACACCAAACTTTTAAGGGCAAACCCAGCGTCGGAACGCACATCGGATTGCGCGTCTTTAGGCGTTAAATGTTAAGCGTTAAGTGTTAGAAGTTGAGCCCGCCGCAGGCGTCATTTTCGATGCGACGATGTTCGCCTCCTCGGACTGACAGATCATCTTCGTACGATTGCCCTGATTTTTCCCGCAAGTGTCCCTTGCAAGGTTGCCCCGGAATGTGGACAGTCGCCCGATGAGTTTCCGCGTCCCCATCCTGCGCGTTGCCGCCACATTTGTCATGGCAGCGCTGACGTCCCCTGCCCTCCGTGCGCAAGAGAGCGCCGCCGCCGAAGTGAAGGCCCTGCGCGAGCGCGTCGAGCAGCAGGCGAAGCAAATCGAGACCCTCACCGCGCAGATCGCGCGCCTCAATGCGAAGATCGAGGGCGGCGGGAATTCCGCACCCGTCTCCTCGCCGGGATCACCCGGCACGGACACCGCGGAGTTTGCCGTGCCCGCCGCACGCGTCGTCGCCCCGGCCCCCGCGAATGTCCACATCGTCGTCAAAGGCGAGTCGCTCGAAAAAATCGCGAAGGCCCACGGCCTCACGACCGCCGAGCTTCAGAAGGCCAACCGCATCGCGGATCCCAAGAAACTTCAGATCGGACAGCAGCTCATGCTCCCGCAGCCAACCCCCAAGAAATAAGCGCATCACATTATGGACGTCAGCGTCTGGTATCTCCGCAAGGCAAGTGACGGTTCGATCTTCGGCCCGCTCACCTTTCAACAGCTCCAGCAGTGGGCCGCCGACGCCCAAGTCTCGCCCATGGATCGCGTCTCCAGCGACCAGAACAACTGGATGAAGGCGCCCATGCTGCCCGAGCTGCAGATGGATTTCATCGTCGAGGTCGGCGAGGATCAATACTACGGCCCGACCACGCTCGGGGCCATCGCCGAGTTCGTCGGTGCGGGCGAGATCAACGCGGACACCAGCGTCACGAATTGCAAGGACCGCACACAGATGCGCGTCCGCGACATCCTGCCGCCCGCGCTGCTGCATCCCGCGCCTGCGCCGGACGTCGCGATTTCCGCGCGCCCGAGCAGCATCCGGCTGAATCTCCAGCAGCGCATCCGCGAACTCGAGACCGCGCTGCTCGACGAGCGCCGGGCCCGCGAGACCGCGGAAATGATGGTCTCAAAACTCGAGGTCCGGCTCCAGCAATACACCGCGGCGGGCGAGCCTGTGAGCCTCTGAGTCGGCGCGGAGAATTCGCCCGGGTTTCCGCTCCGCCGCACCCGCCCGCGACTGCACGATTGCAGCCCGCACTGTTTGCAACTATCCGTTCCCCATGGCCCGCTACATGTCGCGCGACACAGAACCACTGGCAAAGTGGCGTGGGGTGCCGATCTATCTCACGACGATCTTCACCGCGCTCCTCACAGTGGGATTCGTGATGTGCGCCGTGCTCACCGCCGCCCATCGGCCATCGCCCGGCGCCTCGCCGTGGCTCACCGCACTCATTTTCAAGACGCCCGTCGAATCGTGGAAAGGCTGGCTCAGCGTGTTCAGCTACCCGTTCGTGTCGCAGGTGAATTTCTTCACGCCCCTCAGCATCGTCTGCTTTTACTGGTGGGCCGCGGGAATCGAAACCCACCTCGGGCGTGGCCCGCTCGTCCGCCTGCTCGGGATTCTCGTGCTGCTTCCCGTGGCGTTCCTCAGCATCCTCGCGCTTTCCGGCGGCTCGCACGGCATGCTCGCGGGAGATTTTTTCATCGTCTCCGGGCTGCTCATCGCATTCGCCACACTCTATCCGAACACCGAGTGGGCCGGCTGGGTGCCATTCAAATATCTCGCCTTCGCCTCCATCCTCTGCGGCTCGCTCATGCTCGTGGCGGAGCACAACTGGCTCGGCGTCGCCGAACTCCTGGGCATCTGCGCCGCGTCATTCCTCTTCATCCGCCACGCGATCGATCAGGAATACGACGACCACGTCCCGTTCGGCGCGCGCGTGCGCGCTTGGTTCCGGCGCAAACCGAAATTCCGCGTCGTCCCGCGCAAGCGCGATCCGGAAGAGCCGCTGACCCGCGCGGATTTCGAGGACGACGAACCCGAGACCGAAATGGATGCGCTGCTCGACAAAATCGCGCGCAGCGGGCTCGCGAGCCTCTCGCCAAACGAGCGCACGCGACTCGAACTCGCGCGCGAGGAACTCCTGAAAAAGGAACGCAAGTGATCCGCCACCTCCGCCGTCGGATGGCACATCGGACTTTTCACTCGCAAGCGCCGGCGCGCGGCGCGAAACTCACGGCATGAGCGACCCGAAGCCGCCACCCACGGACGGAGTGTACTTCACGGCGATGTCGCATTTCTACCGCGGCGAAGTCGGCCGCATCATGGCTTGGCGCGCGCGGCTGGATAACACGACGAACTGGGCCATCACCACGACCTCGACGATTTTCACCGTCGCATTTTCCATCGAGCGCGTCCCGCACATCATCTTCCTCTTCAATGTCGCCGTCGTCGCCATCATGCTCTGGATCGAGGCCCGGCGCTACCGCTTCTACGATGCCTTCCGCGCACGGGTGCGGATGCTCGAGGCGCATTTCCTCGTGCCCATCGTCATGCAGCATGCACCCATGCTCGAAGGCGACTGGCGCAAACTGCTCGCCGAGGATCTGCTGCTGCCTGGCTTCAAAATTTCGCGTTTCGAGGCACTCGGACGCCGGCTCAAGCGCAACTACGTCTTCATCTTTATCATCATCCTCGTCGCGTGGATCACAAAAATCTTCCTCCACGCGCAGCCGCGCATCACGGGCTGGCAATCATTCTACCACGCACTCAGCGTCAGCAATTCGTTCCCCGGCTGGCTCGTCGCAATCTTCCTTTTCTCCACGCTCACCGCTGTCCTCGGCATCGCTGTTTGGGCGGTGCGGCTGCCCGGCGAGTTCACCGACTTCGGCCCGCGGCGGAACTGGGCGATTTAGCGTGGCGGAATCCGCGCGCCATCCTACAAGGCCCGCGATGACCGATGCCCCGCTCCCAAAGACCGCAGCCGATGCGCTCGACCCGAGATTTTCGCCGCTCGATCAACTGCTCCGCATCATGGCCCGCCTGCGCGCACCGGACGGCTGCCCGTGGGATCGCGAGCAGTCGCACGCGACCCTGCGAGCAAGCGTGATCGAGGAAGCCTACGAGGTCGCCGCCGCGATCACTTCGGGCGACGACGACAATCTCCGCGAGGAACTCGGCGACCTCCTGCTGCAAGTCGTCTTCCACTCGCAGATGTCGCGCGAACGCGGCGGATGGGACTTCGACGCCGTCGCGGCGGGCATCGTCGAGAAGCTCGTGCGCCGGCACCCGCATGTCTTCGGTGCGGAAAATGCCGCAGACTCGGCCGCCGTGCTCACGCGCTGGGAGGAGATCAAACGCGAGGAAAAGGGCGTGAAGCATGAGTCGCTGCTCGATGGAGTCAGCGAGGGCCTGCCGGGACTTTTGCGCGCGGAAAAAATCCAGAAGCGCGCCGCAAAGGTCGGATTCGACTGGAACGAACTGCCGCCCGTCATCGCAAAAATCCGCGAGGAACTCGCCGAGGTCGAAGCTGTGCTTACCGACCCTCAAAAGGTGGAGGACGAAATCGGCGACCTGCTTTTCTCCGTCGTAAATCTCGCCCGCAAACTGAAGGTGGATGGCGAGGTCGCATTGCAGCGCGCGACAGACAAATTCTCCACGCGCTTCCGCAAGGTCGAAGCCATCGCGCAGCAGCGCGGCCTCGCGCTCGAAAAAATGTCTCTCAAGGAACTTGATGTGATCTGGGACGAAGTGAAAGCCTCGTAGCCGACGACGAATGTAGCGCCGACGATTCGTCGGCAGGCGGGATGGCGGGGAATGGCGTGCGTTCAAACTTCTGCGCACGCATCCCACATTTCGCACCCCGTGCCGACGACTCGTCGGCGCTACGTTGGCCGCGCCTCGACGGACAGCAGCTCGCGCATCTGCGCCGGGATGCCCTCGATGCCGGCGCGCATCAGCGATTCGCCGACGAGGATCGCGTTGCATCCGCAGTCGAGCACGCGCTGCGTGTCGGCGCGCGTCTTCAGTCCGCTCTCGCTCACGAGCAGCACGTCTTCGGGCACGTCCTCGCTCAGTTCCTCGGTGCTCGCGACGTTCACCTCGAAGGTATGCAGGTTGCGGTTGTTCACGCCGATCAGCTTTGCGCCGAGATCGAGCGCGCGATCGAGTTCCTCACGCGTGTGGACTTCGACGAGCACGTCCATCTGGAAATCCGCGGCAGTGTGGAAAAGCTGCTCGAGTTCGCGCTGCTCCAGCGCGGCTACGATGAGCAGGATGCAGTCGGCGCCGGCGACGCTCGCCTCGAAGATCTGCGCCTCGTGGATCATGAAATCCTTGCGCAGGCACGGCAGCGTGATCGCATCGCGGATGCGCGGGAGGAACGAGAGGTGGCCCTGGAAAAACTGCTCGTCCGTCAGCACGCTGATGCAGTCCGCACCCGCCGCCTCGTATGCCTTCGCAATCTCCACGGGATCGAAATCCTTCGCGATCACTCCCGCGCTCGGGCTCGCTTTTTTCACCTCGGCGATCACGCCGAGCGTGGACGGTCCGCGGTCCAGCGCGGCGGCGAATCCGCGGAAATCATCGCGCAGCAGCGCGGCCTTGCGGAGGTGTTCGAGCCGCGGGAGCAGCTTCGCCACCTCCGCGCGCTTCACTTCGAGAATCTGCTGGAGCCGCGTGGGAATCATTGCACGGAAATCTTTCGCGGCGCGGCACGGGTGACGAGTGGAATCTTTGCGAGCGCGGAGTTGCCACGCACTTTTCCACCGCGGACACTCCGCCGCATGAGCACGCAAATCGAAATCCCCTCACCCGTCGCGCAGGCATTGCAGTCGCGCGACGCGCAGGCCGTCCTCGACGAATCCATCCGCGCATTCGGCTGCCAGGCCGGCACCGTTCACTGGCTCGACGCTCAGGGCGGCATGCTGAAGCTCGCCGCACACCGCAACATCCCGCCGCCGGTCGCGCAGGTCATCGCGACGGTGCCGATCGGCAAGGGCATCGCCGGACTCGCCGCGCAAAACCGCGAACCGGTGTCGCTTTGCAATCTCCAGACCGACACCTCCGGTCAGGCGCGACCCGCTGCGAAGACGACCGGCATGGAAGGCTCGATCGCCGTGCCGATGCTTGTTGCGGGCGAATTGCGCGGCGTACTCGGCGTCGCAAAGGCCGCGGCGCACGACTGGACCGATGCGGAAAAATCGCTGCTGCTCGCCATTGCCGCGCAGCTCGGCGAAGCGCGGCCCTGAGCCGTGCCCTGATTTAGGCGTTTGGTGTTAAAAGTTAGACGTTAAAAATTGAAGCCCCGCGCAGCGGATTCATCGGAGTCAGAACGCTTCCACTCCAACGCAGGGTGCCTGCGGCAGGCTCAACTTCTAACATCTAACTTCTAACTCCTAACTTCAAAATAGGGCACTGCGCGGCCGTGAGCGCGGTTGCTAGCGGCTCACCTGCCGTGCATATTCCGGGGCACCACAATGAACCGTCGTGAATTTCTCTTCGCTGCCGGGGCCGCAGCCGTTGCGCCTGGCAAGAATGTGCCAGTGGCCGAGCAGCCCCCGCGATTCAAGAAGCGCGTGAAGCTCGGCATCTCGACGTATTCGTACTGGCACTTCGAGGAGAAGAAATTCCCGATAGAGACCGTGATCGAGCGCGCCGGGGAATTCGGCGTCGAGGGCGTGGACGTTCTGCACCGGCAGATGGAGATCGCGGAAAAGGCACCGCTCGATGCGGCGGGGCGCGCGTATTGCCGGAAGCTGAAGCGGCTCGCATTTCGCAACGGCGTGGATATTGTCTGCCTGAGCACCCACCAGAGTTTCGTCTCGCCCGACCCAAAAATGCGGCAGGCAAATGTGGATCACACGCTGCGCTGCCTCGAGGTCGCGGACGCGCTCGGCGCGGCGAGCATCCGCATCAACGCGGGACGCTGGAACACGGTGCCGGACTTTGACGAGTTCATGAAAAAGCGCGGGCTCGAGCCGCCACTCGCCGGGCACACGGAGGACGAGGCGTTCGAGTGGGCGATTGACGGCCTCGGCAAATGCCTGAAGCGCGCGGAGGAGCTGGGCATCGTGCTCGCGCTGGAAAATCACTGGGGCCTCGCGCGCTCGCCCGAGGGACTGCTGCGGCTGCTCGCGGCGTTCAATTCGCCATTCATCGGCGCGCTGATGGATACGGGGAATTTTCTCGAGGACCCGTACGACAAGCTGAAGCAGATCGCACCCAAGACGGTCTTCGTGCAGGCGAAGACGTACTACGGCGGAGGGCTGTGGTACACGCTCGATCTCGACTACATGCGCATCGCGCGCATCCTCGCCGATGCGGGGTACAGCGGCTACGTGTCGCTCGAGATGGAAGGCAAGGAGCATGCCGACACCGCAGTGCCGAAGAGCCTTGCCGTGCTGCGGAAGTGCTTCGTCTGAGCGCGCTCCAGTGCCGTGTCACACCGTCTTTTGGAAATAAGATGACAGATGCGCGGCGAAGCAGGACGGCGTGCATCGGGTAGGGTGGGCGTCCCGCCTGCCGTATTCCGCGTCCCGCGGAATACACTCGAACGCCGCTGGCGTACGGAACGCCTGTGATCATCCGCCGGGCGCCGCGCGGGACGCGCGCCACGGCAGGCGGGACGCCTACCCTACCCGAGACATGCCTTCCCGCTTTCTGTCCGGTTATTTGTGAAAGACGGTATCACGCGTGGCGTGATGGCGGAGAAGGATGCTTGCCCCACAGGGGTATCGGAAATTTGCCGGGGTAAGGCGAGTGAAACGAGCGGCCCCCCCGGATCAGCGGCATATACGAATGCGCCCCGGAGGGTGCGCCGGAATGCTTTCAGCCAATCTTCCGCCGCCCCGCTGGGGCGGTTGCGCGTTTGGAATGCAAGTCCGGGGGTGTCGCTCGTGCCTCGCTTTACCCCCGGCTAATCTCCACTGCCCCTCTGGGGCAAAAGAAGCGCACAAACCCATCACCTCACACGTGACGCAGTTCTAGATCAGGAACGCCATCACGCCAACTACGATTCCGACGAGGCCGAGGGCGATGCTGCCGATCCAAAATGCGCGCGAGCGCGCGAGGATGGAGACGGAGGCGATGACGATTGCGATCTGCAATGCGAGCGATCCCTGGTCGCAACGGTCGTTGATTTTCGATCCGCGCTCCGCGTCCTTCTGCGCATCCTCGGCTTCCTTTTTGATGTCAACCTGCTCGTCTTCGTACCGTTTCATCAGCTTTGCGAGGGAGTCGCGATGTTCCGCGATGTCCTTCGCAGAATCGGAAAGCTGGACGCGCGAAAGGATGCTGCTCTCCACGCGGGCGAGGCCCTCCTTCAGGCTCTTGCTCTGGTAGTGCGACCATTTGTTGGACGCCAGATTCGTGCTGATGATCGCATCGGTCTTCGCGTTGTCGCCCTTGT
The DNA here is from genome assembly GCA_038238025.1 of Chthoniobacterales bacterium. Lineage (GTDB taxonomy): Bacteria > Verrucomicrobiota > Verrucomicrobiia > Chthoniobacterales > Chthoniobacteraceae > SXWH01. The sequence goes on along the minus strand of JBBRYC010000049.1, from coordinate 36,530 downwards.
TGCCGACGACCGCGAGGACGACGGCGAGGATGGCGATGGTGACTGCGACCCGCTTTTCAAACGGGTTGTTTGCCTCGGGGATTTCTGGTGCGTCGGCCATGCCCGTCAGTTTGCCGCGAACCAGCGGTAGAGGAAGAAATAAACGAGCACCCCGGTGACGCTCACGTAGAGCCAGATGGGGAATGTGATCTTCGCAAGCCGGCGATGCTCCGCGTAACGGCCCGCGAGCGCGTGACGCATGGTGACAATGGCGAGCGGCGGCACACAGATCGCGAGAATGATGTGCGAGATGAGCATCACGTAGTAGATCGGCCGCCATGCGCCCGTGCCGGCGAACGGCGTGTGGACGCCGCGCACGAGAATCTTGTGCGCGACGTAGCAGATCAGAAAAATGCACGACACGGCGAATGCCGCACCCATGAGCAGGCCGTGCGCTTTTTTCGCCTCGCGCTTGATGGCGACGATGCCGGCCATGAGGAGCACTCCGGCGAGTGCGTTGAGGCTGGCGTTGATCGGTGGAAGGTCGGCGGCGGTCATGGTTCGTTGAGCAGGCGTTTGATGTCGGCGAGCAGGCGATCCTTTTCGGCGGTGCCGGCGCTGACACCGTCGTAGTAGCCGCGGATCCAGCCCTTTCGATCCACGAGGACGAGCTTCGTGCTGTGGATGAATTTTTCCTTCACGTCCACGCCCTCGGCATCGGCGAGCGCAAGTTTGAAACCCTTGATGCTGAGATCGAAAACTGCGTCGTGCGCGCCTGTGAGGAACGACCAGCGCGAATCCGCGCCGAGGCTCGCGGCGTACTTCGTCATCACCTCGGGCGTATCGGTTTCCGCGTCGGTGCTGATGGAGACAAAGCGGACATCGTCGTTCTTTGCCGTGGCGTCGTGGATCTCCTTCATGCGCTTGCTGAGCATGAGGCAGGTGCCGGGGCAGGACGTGAAAAAGAAATCCGCGACCCACACTTTGCCGCGCAGCGAAGCGGAGTCGAACGGCTGTCCGCTGCGCTCGGTGAGGGTGAACTTCGGCACCTCGAAGAGTTTCGGCAGCGGCTTCTGCTCGGTGCAAGCAGCGAGAAAAAGCACCGCGAAAAATGCGATGAGGCGGAGTGTGCTCATTGTGATTTTTGCCGCGAAAAGGCGCAGGAGGCGCGAAAAAAAATCATTGAATCTCGCAAACGATCAAAGTGAGGCGCGGCCAATGTGGGGCCGGCGATTCGTCGGCCAAAAGGCGCGTGTGCAGAAGCGATGTGCAAAGTCGCGCCGGGCACCCGCGCGGTTTCACATCGGTCTGGAAGCCCAGTCGCACAGTCATCCGAACACAACACGCTGCAGAATTCCACGTGCCGCTCCTGACCGAACGCGCGGTGCCGACGAATCGTCGGCGCTACATTTGCGCCTTCTGCGCCTTTTCGCGGCAAAACAATCGCGGCTTTGCCGTTCATGCCTTTGTCAAAATCATCAGGCCGAGGATGAGCGGGAGGTAGATGATGCTCGCGAAGAAGAGCCGCCGCGCGACAGGGCGCGAGCGGTCGGCGAAAAAATTCAGCGCGGCGAGGAAGAAGAGGCAGTTGATGAGCAGCGCGCCGCCAAGATACATGCCGCCTGCCTCGCCGGTGTTGAACCGCACGAGCGTCGCGGCGGTGAGGAGGAGCGTGAAGGCAAAGCTCGTCGCCGCGGTGGCGAAGCCGGTCTGGTCGTCGCGCTTCAGCATCACGAGGCCCGCGCCGCGGTACTGGTCGCGGTGCATCCATGCGATCGCGAGGAAGTGCGGCATCTGCCATGTGAAAAGGATCACGAAGAGCACCCACGCGCCGAGCGTGAGGTGCGGATTCGCGGCGGCCCAGCCGACGACGGGCGGGATCGCGCCGCTCACCGCGCCGACGAGCGTACACCACGCGGTCTGCCGTTTCATCGGCGTGTAGATCAGGACGTAGATCACGATGGTGCTTGCGGCGAGCGAGGCGCTGAGAAGATTCACGGCGAGCGCGAGCCATGCGGTCCCGGCGATGCCGAGGGCGCACGCGATCCAGAATGCGGCGCTTTTCTTCATGCGCCCGGAGACGATGGGACGATCCGCGGTGCGCGTCATGAGCGCGTCCACTTTCACCTCCCAGAGCTGGTTGAACGCGGCGGCGCTCGCGGCGCAGAGCGCGGTGGCGAGCATCGTCTGGATGAGCCGCAGCCACACGATGTGCTCCGCCCCCATCCAGTAGCCGACGAAGGTGGTGATGAGCACGAGGAGGTTCAGCCGCGCCTTCGTGAGATCGAGGAGGTCGGCGAGGATGCCGGGCTCGGCATTCGCGTGCGGGATTTCGGTGATGGCGGCGGGGTCGCTCAATGGGATGAAGTGCTCAGTTTTCGGCTGTCGGTCTTTTCTAACTGAGCACTGAGGACTGAGAACTGAGAACTTTTTTTCACGCTGTGCGCAGCCTCCCCGCGCGGGCGAAATACAGTGCCGCTGTCGCGCAGAATGCCGCGCCGACGACGACGTGCGTGTTCGTGATGTGCGCCTGCCGGACTTTCCAGATGACCATGACGCCGAGCGTGAACTGAAGCAGCACGATGGCAAGCAGCGCCCAGCCGACGCGGGTGAGGCGCGGGATTCTTGCGGCGCGCTTCGCGGTGCCGATGGCCATGCCGATGACGTGGCCCGTGATCAAAATCGGAAGGATGCGCGTGTGGATGAAGTGGATCGCGATGTCGTCATTCCACGCGACTGGCAGCAGCGATCCCGCGCCAGTCGTGGGCCACGTCGGGATGAGCAAGCCCATGCCCTTGTGCCGGAGATATGCGGCGCAAGCGAGCTGCACGAAGTAGAGGCCCAGCAGCGCGGCGGCCATGCGCCGGAATTTGCCGGCCTTTTCATGCGACTGCTCGCGGAGTTCACCCCACACGGGCGAGAGGCGCGCGGCGAGGACGACGACGAGGACGAGGAATGCCTGCGCGACGACAGCGTGGAAGACGCGGAAGATGATCGCGGATTCCGGCGAGACGTGCGCCTCGATGAGCACGCGCAGCCCGCCGAGGATCGCCTGCAATGAGACGAGCCACGCGGCGGCGAGCGTGAGTTTTTGCTCCGTGGTTTTCGGTCCGCGATTGCGCGCGAGGAGCACTGCCGAAAAGGCGATCACGTTGGCGGTCATGCCGACGACGCTGGCGACTGCACCCGCGATCTTTTTCGGATCGCCGACGATGTCTGAGACTGCATCCGGCGGGCAGCATTTCCATGCGATGACTCCCGCAACCGCGCCGATGATCGGGGCGAGGGCGAGGGCGAGCCAATTTTTCCACAGCGCAGAACAGAGCACGGCGGTGGTGAGGGCGACGAGCGTGGCGACGAGACGGTGCGAGTGCTCGAGCGCCTTGAGCATGTTCTGCGTCCAGCCGGGCGGGTTCACAGAGCCGTCGCTGAGCGGCCAGGTCTGGAATGCCATGCCCGCGCCGCTCGTGGTGACCATGCCGCCGATGAGGATGAGCGCAAATGTGAGCGCGACGTAGCACTTCGCAAGACGCGAGAGGCTGAGGCTGTGCGGCGAGGTTTCCATGCTGGCGGGCAGAAGCTATCGAATGGAACGTGTGCGGAAAGGCGGCAGTTGCGCGATGCAATGCGCGCCCGCCTCCTGCCGTCGGCGGCTACGATGGGTGCGCGTTCGTGAGCGCAAAACATGCCCTCTGCCTCGCGTGTGCGGGCGGGAGATCAATGCGCCTTCTTTTCGCCGTGGGCGGCGCCGTGCTCCGTGCCGTGCTCGGCGGCTTTCCTGGCGATTTCGGCCTTGTCGGCTTCGGCCTGCTTTTCGAGTTCCGCTTTCTGCTTCTGGAGGTTGCGCTGCGTGGCGTCGAGCTGCTCCTTGTACCACACGTCGAAATCCTTCGGTTCCTCGACGACGTATTTTGCGGCCATTCCGGAGTGGCCGGCTCCGCAGAGCTGCGCGCAGATGATCTGCCATTCGCCGGTGGAGACGGGGCGGAACCACTGCGGGATTTCGCTGCCGGGGATGGCGTCCTGCTGGATGCGCATCTGGTGCAGCGCGAAGCCGTGGATGACGTCGCGCGAACTGACGCGGACGACGGTGGCCTTGTAATTCACGAGATGCATCGTGCCGCCTGGACCGCCGGCAAGCACGTCATCGGCACCATCTGGATCGGTCGGGTCCAGACCGAGAGGATTCGAGCCGGTGATGAAGCGGATGTGCTGGCGTCCGAATTTTCCATCCGGGCCGGCGTAGTGGAAATACCAGCCGAACTGAAAACCGATGGCGCGGATTTTCAGCGCAGCTTCCTTTTCACTTTCCGGGAACTCGGTCACGCGCTTGCCCCAGAGCGGGAGCGCGAAGCCGAGAAGGATGACGGCCTCGATGATGACGACGCCGACCTCAAGGTGCGTGGAGAGATGGGTGCGGACGCCGTGGTAGTCGGCGCGCGGGTGGCGTGACTTGCGAAATTTGAAGACCGAGACGAGGAAGAACGAGCCCCAGCCGACGAAGAGCAGCAGCATGAACCAGTGGCAGAAGTTCAGCATGTGATCGATCTCCTTGCCGTGCTCCGAGTGGTTCGGGAGCATGCCCATGAGTTTGTTCAGATCGAAATAGTCGGAGAGCGCGGCGAGTGTCATTTCAGCATTCTTCGGGTTCGGAATTCAGGTTTTCCAGGAGCTGGACGTGCGGGGGAATGGGGGTGTTCGCGTGACGCCAGATGTAAAGTGCGGTGAGGCCGGTGGCCACAAACATGAGTCCGACGAGGCCGATGAGCATCCAGAGCGTGCCGTTCGTCGCCATGATGATGTTGGGATTTGCATCGCCCATGCAGACGGCACAGGCGGATGCCTTCGCATGTGTCGCGGCAAGCGCGGCCAGCAGTGTGAGGATCGGAAGGCGGCGCGTCATAGGATCAACTTGCGCGTCTTCCACAGGAACCATGCGCCATAGACGGGGAGCAGCACGGCGACGATCGCGAAGAGGCAGACGTAGGGCTTCGCGACACCATTCGACAAACACCACCACGCCACGCCCGCGGAGAGGAGTGTGCTCATGATGATGAAGAAGATGTGGAAGATTTTCAGCGACATCAGTGCAGCGGGTGTGAGGTCGAGTGGATGGGGTCAGCGTAGCCCAGCAGGAAAAGGAGGAACAGGCCGAGGGCGAAGACGAAGGTGAAGCCGAGCGGGATCCAGATGGTGCGCTTTTCGCCCTTCAAGTGCATGAACCACGCGCCGACGAGGCACACCTTGAAGGTGGCTACGGTGAGGCCGATTTTCATGTTCATGCCGTGGCTGCCGAAGATGTGGTCGAAGTCCACATACGAGAGGCCGACGGTGACGAGGGTGAAGACGAAGAGCGCTGCGCCGACGAGAAGATACGGGATCATGTGGCGCCAGAAGCTGCCATGACCATGGGCACCGTGTCCGTGGGCGTCCGCAGCTTGCGAATGTTCGGCGGTGGGTGTGTGTGTGTGTGCGTGCTGATCGGCCATTTTCAAAGGAGATAGAAAATCGGGAAGACGAAGATCCAGATGAGGTCCACAAGATGCCAGAAGAGTCCGGCGACCTCGATGCGGTTGCAGAGCTGCTCGGGGTTTGTCTTGTAGAGCTTCGCGCCGGGACCCCAGAAAAAGAGGAACACGATCACGCCGCCAAGGACGTGGAGGCCGTGCAGGCCGGTGATCATGAAGTAGCACGCGAGGTAGGTGTTCAGCTTCGGGTAGAAGGGGCCGTAGCCGTAGATCAAATCCTTCTTGTTGAGCACGACCTCGTGGCCTTCGTGAAGATGCACCATGTCGCGCGGGATGAAATGGGCGCGATCATTTTCCTCGGACTTCGGGGTGTGGTTCTCCTCGTCAATCGCGGAGAGGACGATCTTGTCCACCTTCGGATCCGTCACGTCGCTCCAGCTCTTCGGGTGGCCGCTGATGAAGAGGCGCGGTGCCTGCCCGCGCGCGAGACGTCCGTCCGTGCCGTCGTTGCCGAGATAGTCTTCGTATTTCTCAGCGGCCTCCTTTTTGATGTATGCGCCGAAGTGGTTGAACTTGGCGGGCCACTCGTAGCCGAGTTTCACCCCGAGGAACGCGAGGCCGCAGATCCACGTCGCGGCGAGCCAGCCCTTGTATGCCTTGAAGTTCCGCATCTTCAGCGACTCCCACGCGAGGATGACGGTGACGGACGAGGCGATGAGGATGAACGTATTGAACGTGCCGACGGGAACGTTCAGCCAGCCGTGCGGCCACATCCAGGGCTCTGCGCCGAGGCGCATGAAGATGTAGCCGGCGAAGAGTCCGCCGAAGAGCATGACTTCCGAGGCGATGAAGAGCCAGATGCCGAGCTTCGGATTTGCAAGGCCGGTGTCGGGACGGGGCCTGACTGTGTATGGGATTTCCATGAGTCGCGAGATTCTGCGGGCCTAGGCGTGCGGCTTGTTTTCCGGCGGCGGCGAATCCTTCGGCGGCTCGGATTGCGGCGTGTAGTCCTTGTCCTCGCCGGGGACGCTGTATTCGTAAGGGCCACGATAGACGCGGATGGGCTTGATGAAGTTGCCGTGCGGCGGCGGCGTGGGCGTGTCCCACTCGAGGGTGGTCGCGTCCCACGGGTTGTCGTTTGGCACCTTGCGTCCGCGGATCATGCTCCAGCAGAAATTAAACACGAAGATGAGTTGGACCGCGCCGAGGATCCACGCCCATGTGGACATCGTCTGATTCCAGTGGAGCACCGGCTGGACGGTAGCCTCGTAGGCGCTCTTTCCGCCATCCCACCAGCGGCGATGCACGCCGGCCATGCCTTGCAGGAACATCGGCATGAAGAGGCAGTTGATCGCGACCAGCGATCCCCAGAAGTGCAGCTTGCCGAGAAATTCATTCATCATCCGGCCCGACGCCTTCGGATACCAGTGATAGACGCCCGCAAATATCGCGAAGATCGTGCCCGGCGCCACGACGTAGTGGAAATGCGCGATGATGTAATACGTGTCGTGCATGTAGAGGTCCACGGCATTGAAGGCCAGCGGGATGCCCGTGAGACCGCCGATGCCGAACATCGGCAGGAACGCCGAGGCGAAAAGCATCGGGGTATTGAAGCGCAATGATCCTCCCCACAGCGAGAGCAGCAGCGCCGTGAGCAATATCACCGATGGCACGGATATCAAAATCGTCGTCGTCTGGAAAAACGCCGACACTTTCGGGCCCATGCCCGTCATGTACATGTGGTGCGCCCAGACGATGAATGACAGGAACGCGAGCGTGAACAGCGCGCCAACCATCGCCTTGTAGCCCCAGATGGGCTTGCGGCTGTTGCACGCGATGATCTCCGTGACCATGCCGATGCCCGGCAGGATCAGCACGTACACCTCCGGATGCGCGAGGAACCAAAAGAGATGCTGCCACAGCACGGGGCTGCCGCCGCCGGAGTAGAGGAGCGGATTCCCATCGGTTCCCACCGCGCTCGTGACGAGCCCGGTCGGCATGAAGAAGCTCGATCCAAAGACGCGGTCGAAGAGATTCATGACTGCCGCGGACTCGAGCGGCGGGAACGCGAGCAGAAGCAGGTATGCTGTGATGAACTGCGCCCAGCAGAAGAACGGAAGCCGGCTCCAGGTCATGCCCGGCGCGCGAAGCTGGATGAATGTGGTGATGAAGTTCACCGCGCCGAGCAGCGATGATGTGATATTGAACACCATGCCGAGCAGCCAGAGCGTGCCACCATTGAGGAAAACGTGGTGCGACTGATCCGCGACACCGGCGAGCGGCGGGTAGTTTGTCCAGCCGGACTTCGCAGCGCTGCCCTCCACGAAAAAGCTCCACACCATGATCACGCAACTGATGAAGAACGACCAGAAGCTCGCCATGTTCAGGCGCGGGAACGCCATGTCTATCGCGCCGATCTGCAGCGGCATGACGAAATTTCCGAAGCCTGCAAATGCTATCGGCACGATGCCGAAGAACACCATGATGGTGCCGTGCATCGCGCCAAAGACGTTGTAGCCCTGTGTCGAGAGCGAGTAGCCGACCACCTTTGCCCCCTCCTTCACCTCATCGAAAACAGCGGGCCCGAAAATGGAGTGCATCAGCGAACCAAGGCCACCCGGCAGCGCATCCGCGCCGTGCGCGATGCTCCAGCGCATGAGCATCATCAGTCCGAAGCCGAAGAACAGGAACGCCAGTCCCGTGACGGTGTACTGGATGCCGATCATCTTGTGATCGGTGGTGAACACCCACTTCCGCCAGAACCCGGGTTCGTAGTGGTCGTGCGCGTGGTCGTCGTGACCGTGCTCTGTGTGTGCTTCTGCGGCGTGCGCCATGTTCGTGTGCGGTTATTTCGCGGGGAATGCCTTCGCGAGATCCTCGGCATTCCACGGCGTGGTGCGATCCTTGAATTCGTCGCGAACCTTCTGGATGAAGTCGGGCGTGATTGCCGCGTCGGCCTTGTTCGACCAGGCGGTGCGGATGTAGTTCAGGACATCGGCAAGCTTGGCGTTCTCCTTGAGGATCGGGAACTGCGTGTCCACGGCGATCAGGATGTTGTTAAACTTCTGCCCCTTCACCTCGATCGGCCCCATGTAGCCCTTGATGACCAGCGCGACGAGGCGCTTCGTGTCACCCTGGACATACTCCGAGCCATCGAACGGCGGGAATGCTCCAGGGATGCCCATGCCGGTCGGCTGGTGGCACGCCATGCACGTCATCATGAAGACCGCCTTGCCGCGTTCGGCGGAGACCTTGATGTCGTCCTCCGCGAAGGAAGCGATCGTTGCGCAGAGTGAAAGTGCGAGAGTGAGTGCGAGTTTTTTCATATTCGGTGAAGGTTCAACTTACTTGGCAGGCGGAAAATTCAACAGCTCAGCCTCGGTCCACGGCGCGACCCGGCCGGCAAATTCGGCGCGCACTTTTGCGACCTGCTCGGGCGTGATGGCCTCGGCCTTGTTGCCCCATGTGTTGCGGATGTAGTTCAGCACATCGGCGAGGCTCTTGTCGTCGTTGATCACCAGCGGGAACATCAGCGCAGGCGGAATCATCGGACCGGGGAAAATAGTCGCACCGACTTTCAGCGGGCCGTTGATTCCCTTGAGCGGAATCGCGATCGTGCGGCGCGCATCACCGGTGACGTAGTCGCTGCCGACGAATGGCGGATTGATTGGCGGGATTCCCATGCCCGTCGGCAGGTGGCACGTGCCGCACGTCGTGGCGTAGTGTGTCGCGCCGCGCTGGATCGAAGCGGCGAGATCGAATGTGCCGGCTGAAGGTGCGGGGGCCGGGACAGCGGGCTTGGCGGTGTCCGCAGGCTTCACGTCCACCTTTGCCTGAGTCGCGGGAGTTGCAGCGGGAGCGCCGGCGCCTTCAAGTTTCGCGTCGAGCGGGATTTTTTTGATCTCGTCCGCAGTCCACTGATCGCCGTGGTCGGCAAATTCCTTCTTCGCATTGGCAACCTGCGCCTCGCTGATTTCGCCGCCCTTGTTGCCCCATGCCTGTTTGACGTAAGTAAGCACCGCCGCGATTTTTTTCGGATTGAGCTGTTGTTCCTGCCCAGGCATCGCGCCGTTGAAGGTCGCACCCTTCACGGTGATTGGCCCCTTCAACCCCTTCAGCACGATCGCGACCACACGCTTTTCGTTATACTCCGAGCCGTCCACCCACTCGGAACCTGCGAGCGCCGGGAACTGCCCCGCCTGCCCAAGGCCCGAAAGCTGATGGCACACCATGCAGGTTTCCTTGAAAACTTTTTCGCCCAGCGCCAGCGGCGGGAGTTCCAAGGCGGCACCGCCGCCGGTGGCGACGGCATTCCCCGGCAGCGGGAAAAATGCGGACGGGTTGCTCTCGTATTCGTTGAAGACCTTCGGGTTGAAGCCCCCGTGGAAAATGCCGACGTACAGTCCCGCCCAGCACAGTGCCGCCGCGCACACGATGCTCAGCCAGGTCGGAATCGGCGTCACGTCCGCACTCGGCTCCGCATGTTCACGCGCGATGGCGGCGTGGACTTCCGTGATGTCGTCTGTCTCCTGGTAGTCGAGACGATCCTGTCCTGCGTTCGGCTGGCTCATTTCTTCGCCTCCTTGGGCTTGATGACGGTGGGTGCTTCCTTCAACTCGTGCGTGCGGTCGAGCGAGAGGAGGTAGTGCGCGAGACGCTCCGCCTCATGCGTGGGCACAAATTCAAATTTCCCGTCGGTCGCGACGGCGTTCGGCGAGGGCTTCTCGCCGATTTCCTTCCGCTCAAAAAGGAAGCGGTATGGAGGGCACTTCGAGTCGGAAAAAAGTGTGCGCGGACTGTAGAGGTGCCGGTAGATCCACTGCTCGTTGCGCTCGGCGGGCTTCTTTGTGTCGTCCTCGGGCTCGTTGCGCCACATTCGCACGGTCTTCTCGGTTCCGTCCTTCTGCGGCACCTTCGCGGTCCAGCCGTAGTTTGAAAAGTCCGGCCCGTGCCGAACGCTGCCGAGCAGCGGTACATCCTCGTAAAGGTAGTCGCGAGCCACCGTGCGGCGCGAACCCCAGCCGCGCTCCATATCCGGCCCGTACTGCGGGTCGCGCACCTGCTGCGAGTGACAGTAGAAGCAGCCCTCGGCGACATACACATCGCGCCCGACGATGGTGCGTTCCCGCGGATAAACGTCGGAAGGCGAATTTGCGCCCTCGTCCCATTGCACCTGCGGCTGGAGCGATGCGAGCTGGGTGTGTGGGATGAGCACCATCGCGCCGACCGAGATCGCGAACGCGCCGAAGATACCGGTGAAAAGTGTGCTGGGTTTCTGCATTTAGTGGCCCTCCCCCGGTGTCGCGAGCAGCGTCGGCTCACCCGCAGGCTGGCCGATGCGCAGCCGCATGAGCAGGAAGTGAAAGGCGAAAATGATCTGCGCTCCGCCGAACAGCGTGTAGCCGATGTAGGTCTTCACGATGTGCGCCCAGCCGCCATTCTGGATATCGTTATAGAACGAGTAAACATTCGCCCCGTCCACCGTGCTCGCATTCATCGTGAAGCCGGTCGCCAATCCGCCGAAGAGGAACAGCGCGATGATCGTGCCGGCGCCATACGCCGTACCGAAGAAGTGCAGCCTCATGAATGTGCGCGAGAGCCATTCGCAGCCGACGAGCCGCGGCGTGATGTAGTAGATCGCGCCGAACATCACCATGCTGAAGAAGCCAAGCGTGAACATGTGCATCTGCCCGTGCGTCCACGCGGTGAAATGCGTGAAGCTGTCCACCGAGCGCAGCGCGGAGATGACGCCGAGCGCCGCCGCGATGCTGAAGAAAATCGTGCCGACAAATGTGAAGCGCAGCGTCGTCGAGGACGCCATCAGCCCCGTGTGCCCCTTCATCGTGCGGACGAAATTCAGCGTGAGCGTGGCGATGGGGATGATCATCAGGATGCTCGCCGCGACGCTGATCGTGACGAGATACGCCGGCACCGGGCCGCCGCTCAGGCGCGTCATCGCCGTCAGGCCGCCGAGGAAAATCCACGACCAGAATCCGATGCTCGCGAGATTGTAGCTGTAGATCGGGCGGTTGATGACTTTCGGAATCAGGTAATACGCCGTCGCGATGCCGATGCAGCCGAGCCAGAGATTGAACAGGCCGTTCTGATACCAGGCATTGACGATATTTTTCATGACGCCCGCGAGTGGCATCGAGCTGATCACATCCGTCGTCCCGAAGAACCACGGGAAGAGGAAAAATGCGGCGGCGAGATACCAGACCGAAATGTACGGTGCGGACTGGCGGCGGTAGCGGAAAAGAATCAGCCCCCAGATGCCGATGCAAAGGTAACCGATGAACATGCAGACCCGCGCCGCGCGGTGCATTTCAAAGTATTCGAGGCCGCTGTTGTAGCCGCACAGGATCGTGATGACCGCGACCGCGACGCCCGCATTCCAAAACCACGCGCCGAATTGCAGCACTGCGGGCGCCTTGATCGAGACGCGCGTGAGCCGGCCGATGAGCCACGTCGCGACGCCCATTCCCGCGAGCGAGCACCAGCCATAGACCATCGCCGTGGTGTAGGCCGGCCACACGCGGCCATACGTGAGGTGGTCGAAAATCGGATGCACGATGCCGCGGATGTGCAGCAGCTTGTAGAGCCACTCGGGGCCGAGGATGAAATCGGGCGCGTGCAGCTTCTTCGACGCGATGTAGCCAAGGACGACCGACACGAGCAGCCAGAAAATCGCCGTCGTGAAAAACGTGAGCACCGGGCCGCGTGCCGACTGGTCAATGAGTGCGCGCTCGACATTCTCGATGTCGCGCCTGGCGACATGATTGTCGCTCCTTGTGACATCGCCCTTCGGTGCGGAAGTTGTCTCGGGTATGGCGTTCATTTCTTGGATTCAGGCCAGTTCAAAAGTGTGGGACGCGCGGGAGCGGCGACAGCGACGGCGGGCTGCGGCGACGAGAGCGATGCACCGGGCGGTTTTGCAGGTGCGGGTGTGGCGGGCGCTGAAGGTGGTGCGGCCGGAGTCGCAGGCGCGGGCGGCGTGGCAGGAGTCGCAGCGGGTGGCGGAGCGGCGGGCGTGGCAGGCGGCGCAGCCGGAGTTGCAGCGGGTGCGGGAACTGCGGGTGCCGGTGCCGGAACGGGCGCAGGCACAGCATTCGGGTCGGCAAAAATCACGGTCTTCGCTCCGCCGCCCATTGCATTCGGCATCATGGGAGCGGCGTTCGGATCGAGCACCGGCATCACGTCCACCTTCACCGCGGAAGCCTTCGGTTTCCGATCCATCAGATTGTTCACGACGACATTCATCGCGAGATCGATCGGCATCGTCACTTCGCCCTTCGCCTTGTCCTTCCACGCAGGCGCGGTGGTGAGCGACTTGGCCGCCTCGTCGCCCGCTTTTTTCGCCTCGCGAAAACGCACGACTCCGCGCAGGTCGTCGAGATTGTCGAGGTCGGGCTTAACGCCGGCGTTGTATCGCTGCGCCGCTGCGGTGAGCAGTGTGGAGGTGCCGGTTTGCTTCTTCGCGATGTCGTCGCTCTTCGCATCGTCCGCCGCACGGAGTCCGAGCGCGATCTGCTGCGGCCGGAGTTCTTCGTTCTTCGCTGGCTTCTTCACCCAGACAAAAACGACCGCCGCCACGACACAGAACGACACGATGCCGCCGAGGCCGACAAAGAATCCGCCGGGTGTGGTTACGTTGACTTTCGATGACATGTCAGTTGGAATATTTCAGCGACTGGGCGAGGCGCGGATCCTTCGTTGGAAAGACGTAACCCTGGCCGAGAGTCCGCAGGAAGAGCAGGCCGAGGCAGCCGCCGATTCCGAGCCACGGGAAGATCGAGGCAATCGCCGCGCCGAACGAGAAGCCGCCCGGACTCCACTCGGGAATTACGATGAGGAAGATGTCGAGGAACTGCATCGCGAGGACAAAGACCGCGCAATAATTGATGAGCTTCGATTTTTTCGTGCCCTGGAAAAGCAGCAGCACGAACATGAAAAAGAACCGCCCGAAGACGAGGAGGTGGCTGAAGTAATTCCAGCTCCCGGTGTTGCGCACGCGGAAGTAAATCGTCTCCTCGTCCAAGTTCGCATACGTGATGAGCATGTATTGCGAGAAGCCGATGTAGGCCCAGAACACGGTGAACGTGAGCATGAATTTGCCCATCGTGTGATAGTGCTCCTCGGTCACGACCTTCAGGTAGCCGAGTTTTTTCAGCCACGAAATCGTGAGCACGATCAGCGACATGGACGCGCCCGCCGCGCCCGCGAAAAGATAGACGCCCCACATCGTCGAAAACCAGTGGTGGTTCAGCGCCTTCATCCAATCAATGCCCGCGAAGGTGAGGCAAAGCGCAAGCGTCGGGATTCCGATCACGGCCCAGAAGCGCATCGAAAAAGTGTGCGACGATGCGCCGTCCTTGTCCTGCGCCATGCTGCGCTTGCGGAGAATGTGCGAGACCAGCCCGAACAGGCCAAAAATCACCACTGCTCGCGTCCAGAAAAACGGCTTGTTCAAATAGAGCGACTTGCTCCCGGCCATCGCCGCGTCCTTCGCCGGATCCGCAGTGAACCATGCGTAAAGTATGGTCACGCAGATCGCGATGGGGATGAAGAAGATCGCGATGTAACGGAGCAGCGACGCGAGGTTTTCCATCTGCCGCCGCACGACCACCGACCACTCGGAATCCGTCGCATGATGCAGGCAGTTCCAGAAGAAACAGCCGCAGAGCACGGTGAAGAAATACATGAAGGCAAACAGCCACACATGCGCGAACAGCTCGCGATTTGCGAAAAAGACGACGCCGGCGCCGAGTAATCCGACAACGGCAGCGACGCTGAATACATTCCTCAGCAGCACGCCTTTGCTGGCGTCGAATTTTTCGGAGTTGGGAACGTGAATGTGCTGGCTCATTTCTGCTCCTTCTTCGGCTCGGCCTGGAGTTTTTTCTGCTCCGCCTCGGGGAGGTCGGCGAGCTTCGCGCCCGTCGCAGTTTGCAGCGCGCGGACGTAGGTGACGATCGCCCAGCGGTCCTCGACGGCGATCACGGGGCCGTATGCGCCCATCGTGTTTTTCCCGTGCGTGATGGTGTTGAAAATCTGGCCGTCCGGCTGCGCGCGCAGCAGGTCGTCAATCAGCGGGCGCACCGTCACGAGACCGAAGCTTTTCACGACTCCATTCCCCTGCCCCGCCGCGCCGTGGCAGATGCCGCAGTAGATGTTGTAGCGCTGCTGTCCGCGCGTGAGCAGATCCGCGCCGCGCGCTGCGAGTGCGTCGGGAATGCCGTCGCCATACACATCGCCGATGCGACCCGTGTTGAAATAGTCGGGCGCATTCGCGAAGCCGCCCGATCCGTCCACGAGGTTGTTGCCCTCGGTCTGAAAATAGCGGCCCTTCAAATTGAATCCGATCGGCACCGTGCCGGCGACCGGCAGGCGCGCGGCGCGCGAGTCATTGAAAAAATCGCTGCGATGCTGCGGCTCGTATTTCGGCTGGTGGGCCATGTCGTTGAACCACTCGACCGGCGTGTGGCTCATCTTGTCGCCACGGAAACCGGCGATGCCGATGCCAACGACTGCGAGGATGATGATTGCTCCGAATGATGCTTTCAACATGGCCTAGTCGTGGTCAAAAACCTCGGTTACGTGTTTGCCGCCGACCTCGCCGAGCAGCGCCTTTGTCTTCGCGTCGGAAAACAGCGGGTCGCGCGTCTCGATGACGAGGAAAAATCTGTCGTCGCTCACCTTCGCGAAGCGGCTCCAGTTGAACAGCGGGTGATGAAAGCGCGGCAGGCCGTTGCGGAGAATCATGCCGAACGTCGCGCCGAACGCGGCGAAAAGAATCGTCAGCTCATACATCACGGGGAAGAAGAACTGGAGCGCGCGGATGCCGTGCGACCAGTCAATCGGCTTGCCGTTCACGATGATCGGATAGATGCCGAAGCTGGTGATGGTGACGAGCCCGAGGCCGGTGAGAAAACCCGTGAGGCCGCACACGAAAACGAACGCTGACAGCCAGGATTTTTTCAAGCCCATCGCCTTGTCCATCCCGTGGATCGGGAACGGCGAGTGGCAGTCCCACGACGTGTAGCCGGCATCGCGGACTTTTTCCGCCGCGTGGTAAATTTCCGCGGCGCTTTCAAATTCCGCGCCGATTGCATGGAGACGTTTGGTGGCCATGACTAGTGTGCGCTGAGCGCCGCCTCCTTCGGCTGTGCGTGGTCGTGCCCGGCTTTCGGATCGCGGTGCGGATCTGCCTGCGGTGTCACGGCCTTCACCTCGAAGGCGCAAATCATCGGCAGGAATCGCATGAAGATCAGAAATGCCGTGATGAAGAATCCAAACGTGCCGATGAACGTGAACACCTCAACCCACGACGGCGTGTAATGTCCCCACGACGACGGCAGGAAGTCCTGCGCCAGCGTGGTGCCGATGATCACGAAGCGCTCATACCACATGCCTGCGTTCACAAACTGGCACGCGATGAAGACGACGATGTAATTCCGACGCATCGCCTTGAACCAGAAAATCTGCGGCGTGACGACGTTACAGAACATCATCGCCGCGTAGTGCCACGCGTACCATCCGGTCGCGCGGTTGTAGAACGCGTTGTATTCGTAGAAGTGGCCCGAATACACCATCGCGATGAACAGCTCCATCAGGTAGGCGTAGCCGACGATCGATCCCGTCAGCAGGATGATCTTCGCCATCTTGTCCACGTGGTTCCGCGTCATCATGTCGTCAATCTGCGGATACAGAAGCCGTGCGGGGAGCATGAGCGTGAGCACCATCGCGAAGCCGCCAAAGACGGCACCTGCGACAAAGTAGGGCGGGAAAATGGTGGTGTGCCAGCCGGGGACGATGGACGTGGCGAAGTCGAACGACACGATCGAGTGAACTGAGAGCACGAGCGGCGTCGAGAGGCCTGCGAGGATCAGATACGCCATCTCGTAGTGCTGCCAGTGGCGGTTGCCGCCGCGCCAGCCGACTGCCGCGATGCCGTAGCCCCACTGCTTGATTTTCGACTTTGCGCGATCGCGCAGCATCGCGAGATCGGGGATGAGGCCGACATACCAGAACAGCACCGAGACGGTGAAATACGTCGAGACGGCGAACACGTCCCACAGCAGCGGCGAGCGGTAGTTTTGCCAGAGGCCGTTCCAGTTCGGAATCGGGAAAAGATACCACGCTTTCCACACGCGACCGACGTGAAAGCCGGGATAGAGACCGGCGCACATCACCGCGAAGAGCGTCATTGCTTCGGACGCGCGGTTGATGGACGTGCGCCACTTTTGACGGGTGAGGAAAAGGATCGCCGAGATGAGCGTGCCCGCGTGGCCGATGCCGATCCAAAAGACGAAGTTCGTGATGTCCCACGCCCAGCCGAACGGCTGGTTTTCACCCCACACGCCGATGCCGTTCGAGACCTGGTAGCCGAGCAGCAGCGGCACGAGCAGCGCGATGGGTGAGAAAATGAGGAACGCGATCCACCACCACCTGCGCGTGCGCTCCTCGCAGATGACCGAGACATTCTCTGTGATCCAGTTCAGCGAACGGTTGTGGTTCACGAGCGCCTCGCGCTCAAGTTCCGGCGGGCAGTGCAGCACCACCACTCCGTCTTCGCTCGTGTTTGCAGCGTGGGCGGCCATTACGCGTGCCCTCCTTTTGAGTGGCCCATGATGGCGTCCTTCGGGGCGTCAGGCATCTTCGGGTTCGGGTTCATCACTCGTGCGAGGTAGCTCACGCGCGCGTTCACGCCGATGTAGTCGAACAGGCGGTAGTCGCGCGGGTTGTCCTTGGTCTTTGTCACGGCGCTGTTCGGATCCTTCAGATTGCCGAAGACGATCGCGCCGGTCGGGCACACCTGCTGGCACGCGCTCTGGAAACTGTCCGTCGGCACCTGCACCTTGTCGGTGTCCTTGGCCTTCACCTTCGCGGCGATCTTCGCCTCCTGCACTCGCTGCACGCAGAATGTGCATTTCTCCATGACGCCGCGCATGCGCACGGTGACGTTCGGATTCTTGGACATCTTCAACGTGTCGGCCATGCCCTTCTCGTTGATGAGATTCCAGCGGAAGACCTTGTCCTTCGCGCGCTCGTTGAAGTCGAAAAAGTTGAAGCGGCGGACTTTGAAAGGGCAGTTGTTCGCGCAGTACCGCGTGCCGATGCAGCGGTTGTAGGCCATCACGTTCAGGCCGTCGTCGCTGTGGACGGTTGCGTTCACCGGGCACACTGTTTCGCATGGCGCGTTTTCGCAGTGCTGGCAGGGCATCGGCTGCATGACCATGCGCGGCTCGGAGATGTTCACCGTCTTGTCCTCGCGCGCATTCATGTCGCTGACAAAATAGCGATCCATGCGGATCCAGTGCATCTCGCGGCCCTCGATCACCTGCTCCTTGCCGACGATCGGGATGTTGTTTTCGCTCTGGCACGCGATCATGCACGCGGAGCAGCCAGTGCAGGCGCTGAGATCGATCGCCATTCCCCACTGGTGATTCTTGTCGGTCAGTTCCGGGTGCGAGTAGGAACTCTTCGGGACGGGATAGCCTTTCTTGTCTCGCTCCTCAGCCTCGGCATCCATCGCACCGTGCTGGTGGAGCCAGTGCTGATCCTTCGCGAAACCGGGCTCATGCTTGTGCGTCTCCGCCGTCGCCTCGCGAATGACATCCGCGCCGCGGCCTTCGAGCGCTCCGTGCTCCTGCGTAATGGCGATCGGGTATGCCTTGCGGTCAATCTTGCGGACTTTCGCGCCACTCGCGATGTAGTGCGCGGCCATCGTGCGCAGCTTGTAGGCATTGAAACCGACGCCGGTGTGCTGCGCAAACCAGCCGCCGTGCGACATGTAGTTGC
This sequence comes from Chthoniobacterales bacterium, assembly GCA_038238025.1. Classification (GTDB taxonomy): domain Bacteria; phylum Verrucomicrobiota; class Verrucomicrobiia; order Chthoniobacterales; family Chthoniobacteraceae; genus SXWH01. Next base: position 18,282 of record JBBRYC010000049.1, on the reverse strand, counting down.
CCTCGCGCCCGCCCACGCGGCCCTCGAAAGTGCGACCGTAGCCGACGGCGATCGTCACGCTGTCGTCCGCATGTCCGGGGATGATGATCGCCGGGATGTCGAGCGACGCGCCGTTCACCTCGACGGTGAGCCATGTGCCGTTGTCGAATACAAACACTCCGTTCCCCTGCTTCGCTTCGAGCCCGAGTTTCTTCGCGGTCGCAGGGCTGATCAGCGCGGCGTTGTCCCAAGTCTGCTTCGTGATCGGATCGGGAAGCTCCTGCATCCAGCCGTTGTTCGCGTGGCGTCCGTCGTCCACTTTCGCGCACGGCGCGAAGACGACCTCCATGCCCTCGGCAGCTTGGTAAGTTGAAACAAGTTCCGCAACCGGCGCTGCATTCAGGGCGAGCGGCTCACGCTTCGCCTCGCTGCCCGCGAGGAAGCCATCGTGCAAAAACTTCGCCCATGACTCGGTGTCAATCCCGCGCGCGAGCTGCTTGAAAGTCGCCTGCACGAGATCGAGCCCGTCGCTCTTCTTGCCCGTGAGGATGAAATTGAGGAGCTGAATCTCCGACCATCCGCCGAAGAGCGGCAGGATCATCGGCTGCTGCGAGAGGATGCTGTTGTCGCTCGCCCGCCCGTCGCCCCACGCCTCGAGGTAATGCGCCGCGGGCACGTGCCACTTCACGAAATGCCGCGCCGTCTCCACACCGTGCTCGTCGTGCTCGGTCGAGAAAGTCGTCTCGTCCTCGTAAAGTCCGTGGCGGATCACTGTCACGCTGCCGCTGCTGATCAGCTTTCCAAACTTCAGATCGGCGGGCGCATTGAACGCCGGATTGCCACCGAGGATGAAGAGCGTCTTGACGTTGCCGCCGGAAATTCCCTTTGCGAGATCCGCGATGGTCGCGCCCGGCTTGCCCGAAGTCTTGCGTCCCACGACCGTCGAACCCAGCGCGCCGAGCGCGGCATTGATCGCATGCACGAGCGCCTGTACCGCTGCCGGCTGGCGATAGCCGACGAGCACGAGCGCCGCACCTTTTTTCAAGATGAGATCCTCGGCTGCCTCGGCGATCCACTTGCCCTGCTCGGCAGCGAAAGCCGGAGTCTGCGGAAACTTTGCGACGACCGACTTCAGTGTCTCATCGCCGATCTTGTTGCCGACGATTTCCGCGATCTGCCGCGCAACATTCGCGACCTTGCCCGCCTGCACGCGCAGCCGGTGATCCGCCATGCCGCCGGTGACCGTGTAGCGGTTCTCGACGACGTAAAGCCGGTTCATGGCCTGTTCCGGCGAGCGGCGCTTCGAAAATGCGCGGATGCCTTCGAGCGTGCCTTCGTCAAAGCCGAGGAAATCGCAGTCGAGCGCGAGGATCGCGTCGGCCTTTTCGAGATTCGGAATGGGGCGCAGGCCCTTGCCAAACGCCGCCTCATTCGCGACGCGCGCCTCTTCGCCGCCGAGCGGCTCATATTCGGCCCACAGCGCCTCCGGCATTTTCGCCGCGAGCTCGTCGCGCAGGCGGCGGAAAGTCGGCGAGGTGAAATGCTCGGTGAGGAATGCGATGCCGCTGCCGTCGCTCGCGCCCTTCAGCAGCGCCTCAATCGCCGCGGTGAAATCCTTTTCCTCGGCGACTTTTCCATCGTTGAGGAAGTGCCGAGAGCGATCCGGATCATACATGTCCAGCAGCGAAGCCTGGCTGTGGATGTCCGTCGCGCCGTTGCATGCCGGGTGAAAAGGATTGCCCTCGACCTTCGTCGGGCGTCCGTCGTGCGTCGCGACGACGAGCGGCTGCGCGCCGCGGCGGTGCGGACGCGATGTCGCGTAGAAAATCGGCTTGCCCGGAACACTCCACTCCACGCCGCGCGAAAACGGCACGAGATTCTTTTCCTCACGGCGGCACGCGCTGAGGGACAGGCCTGCGAGCGCTGCGCTTGCCGCCATGTACTTCATGAAGCTGCGGCGGCTCGTCTCGCTGTTGATCTCCGAAGCGCCCTCGGGAAATTCGCGCGCGACCCACGTCTTGAATTCCGGAGTGTCGGCGACCTGGCCCAGGCTGCGCCAGTATTTCGGGCCGGTCTCAGTTTCCTGCGGGTGATTGAGGATTCGTTTGCTCATCGGTGGCATCCAGCGCAGTTGCTGACGGGCGGGTTCACACCGCGCTGGTTCTTGAGTTCATTGCCGAGATCAAGCTGCGCCTGCTGCTTGGTCTGCTTGCCCTTCGTCGGCGCAGTCCACCCGAGGTCGGTAACTTTGTCCAGGGGACGCAGCCCGCTCTCCGGCGCGCGATGGCAGTCGAGGCAAAATTTCATCGCGTGCGATTCCGCGTGGTACACGACATCCATCTGATCCACGCGGCCATGGCAGCTCACACAGGACACGCCGCGGTTGATATGCACCGAGTGGTTGAAATACACGTAGTCGGGCGCCTTGTGGACCTGCACCCACTGCACCGGCTTGCCCGTCTCCCACGCTTCGCGCAGCGGCGCGAGCTTCGGGTTGTCCTTCTGCACCTGCGAATGGCAGCTCATGCAGACCTGCGCCGACGGGATATTCGAGTGCGCCGCCGTCTCCACGAAGCTGTGGCAATAGATGCAGCTCATCTGCAACTGCCCCGCATGAATCTTGTGCGAAAACGGAATCGGCTGCGCAGGCTGATACCCGACGCGCGTGTATTTCGGCGTCCAGTAGTACCAGAACGCGCCAAACGCACCCGTCGCCAGCGCCCCGAGGACGATGGCGATTTTCAGAGGGACAAAGTTGCTGCTGCGAGGAAAAATCTGCGGCATATCCTCAGGCAGAAATCTGGTTGCAGACGATTTTCAAAGTGTGTCGGCTGGTGGTTGTTTTGAGTGTCGGAAGGCGGACTTTCGGAGAATTCCGAAATGGATGCAAGGCCTTTGTGAAAAATTTCACAAGCAGCTTCATTCACACCGTATTTCACTGCCAAATCCCCCGGTGCCGGGCATGATTTTCTGCATCGAAAAAAGATTGCCCGCAAATCGGCTAAAGGCTATATCTTGCCTTCTATGAACATCACCAAGCTCCTCCTCGCGGGCCTCTTCGCCCTCGTCACCGTCACCGCCAATGCCGAGACCTGCTGCGAAAAAGCAAAGGCCGCCGGCAAAGACTGCGCACATCCGTGCTGCGTGAAGGCCAAGGCAGCCGGCGAAGTCTGCAAGAAGTGCAATCCCGACAAATAAGGGACTCGCTCAGCTAAATCCCAAAACATGAACAAGCCGGCCTCGTGAGGGGCCGGCTTGTTTATTTCCCGAAGGACGCCGCCGCGACGGAAGGAGGGCGGCGCGTGGCATCGCGGCCGGGGAAGAACCCGCAGCCGCACATTCCAGCTCGCGAAGATAACCGGACTCGCACGGAGGCACCGTTCGGATCGCAGGGCGCGCTCGGGCGAGCGCGCAGACGCGGGCTCCCGCCCGCACCTGCCCGTCTCAATCGTCCGCTGATTTCCAAAAGACGGCATCCTACTACTAAGTGCCTCGCAATCCCCCGCCCGGCGGAATGCCTCGCGAAGCTCGCGGCTCCGCTGGCCTTATAATTGCTATAACCCGGCACAACTACCCACTTTATGCTCTGGTTTTGCTCCGGTCATTTCGCCGCCACCTGGCTCGTCTGCCTCACGCTCATCTTCCGCTTTCACGCGGCGGCGGAGAAGTCCCTCACCTTCGTCCTCTTCGCGCTCATCCTCTGGCCCGTGCTCCTCGAATTGCTCTCGCTGCGCGGATACTTCGCCCTCAAGCGCGTGACGCTCGATCGCCTCAAGGCCCGCGTGCATCGCGGCGAACTCAAAAAGGCCGTCGTCTTCGCTTTCGGTTTCTGCACGAGCCTCCTCGCCGCTATCGGGATCGGCGCGGCGGCGTGGGCCGTCGGGCTCCTCGACGGATGGCTCGGAAAAATGAGCGACACCGCAAACGCCCTGCCGACCCTCGCATGGCTGCCGGTCACATTCCTGCTGTGGATCGTGCCGCCAGGGATCGTCGTCGCAATTCTCGCAGGCAAAGCGCGCGCGAAGACCGCCGCCAGTCCCGCACGGGAGACCGAGGCCGTTCACGCCTGATCCATTTTCCCTCGGAAAACACGACAGCCACCGCCAGCAAACGCCGGCGGTGGCTGTCGCTTTTTTCTGGCGGGAGTCCGCTTACAGACCCGAACCCGGCGTCAGCGTCGCGCGGTGTTCGGTGTCCTTGTAAATGATGTCCTTGTAAGTCGCGCCGGCGGGAATCATCGGCAGCACATGCTCGGAGTACGGCACCATCACCTCCAGCAGGCACGCCGTCTTCTGCGCGAGGAACCACTCCATCGCCGCGGCGAGATCCTTCTTGTGCGACACGCGCCTGCTCGGGATGTCGAAGCCCTCGCAGATTTTCTGAAAGTCCGGGTAAATCTTCGTCATGTCCGGCACCTCGCGCTTTGCATCCGAGAACGTGCCGAGGAAAGTGTGCCCGCGGTTCGATTTGAAAAACCGATCCTCCCACTGCACGACCATGCCCAAGTGCAGGTTATTTAGCACGAGCGCCTTTGCCGCGATGCCCTCGACGCGCGCGCACGCGAGTTCCTGGATGTTCATCACGAAGGAACCGTCGCCATCGATGTCGATCACTTCCTTGTCCGGCCGCGCGACCTTCGCGCCGATCGCGCTCGGGTAGCCGTAGCCCATCGAGCCGAGCCCGAGGCTGCTGATGAGCGTGCGCGGCTCGTCGAAATTATAAAACTGCGCCGCCCACATCTGGTGCTGCCCCACGCCCGTTGTGATGATCGCCTCGCCCTTCGTCATCTTGTAAAGCTGCTCGACGACATACTGCGGCTGGATCGCGTCCTCCGTGTCCTCGTAGTAAAATGGGAACGCTTTCTTCCACTCCATGATCTGCGCACGCCACGGTGCGTAGAGCGTGTAATCGTCCGCCTTCTTCCGCTCGTAGCCGGCCTTCACCAGCAGCGCATTTGCACGGATCAGCGCGTCCTTCACGTCACCGAGCATCGGCAGCTTCACCACCTTATTCTTGTTGATCTCAGAGCTGTCTATTTCGAGATGCACGATCGTTCCGTGCTGGCAAAACGCCTCGATTTTGCCCGTCACGCGGTCGTCGAAACGCACCCCGAATGCGAGCAGCAGGTCGGCCTCATTCACGGCGTTGTTCGCATACACCGTTCCGTGCATGCCGAGCCATTTCAGCGAAAGCGGGTGCGTCTCCGGGAAGCAGCCCACGCCCATCAGCGTCGTCGCCACGGGAATCTGCGCGCGCTCGGCAAACTCCAGCAGCTCCGCGTGCGCCTCGCCGCTGATGATGCCGCCGCCCACATAGAGCATCGGCTTCTTCGACTGGCGGATCAGCCCGATGAGTTCGTTCAGCTCCGCATCGCCCACATGCACGACGGGATTGTAGCCGCGCAGCTTCACCTCCGTCGGCCACACCGGCTGCGAACTGCCCATCTGGATGTTCTTCGGAATGTCAATCAGCACCGGCCCCGGACGCCCCGTCTGCGCGATGTAAAACGCCTCCTTCACGATGCGCGGCAGGTCGCGGATGTCCGTCACGAGATAGTTGTGCTTCACGATCTGCGCCGTCACGCCGAACACATCCGTCTCCTGAAATGCGCCCTTGCCGATCATGTGCTGCGGCACCTGCCCCGTGATCGCCACCAGCGGCGTCGAGTCGAGAAAAGCGTCCGCGATTCCCGTCACGAGATTCATCGCGCCCGGCCCGGAAGTCGCCATCACCACCCCCGCTTTTCCAAGCGCACGCGCGTATCCTTGCGCCGCAAAAACGCCGCCCTGCTCGTGCCGCGGCAGGATCGTGCGGATTTTTTTCGAGCGCGTCAGCGCTTGGTGCATCGCCATGCTCGCGCCGCCAGGATATGCAAAAATGGTCGTCACTCCCTCGCGCTCCAGAGCCTCGACGAGGATGTCCGCACCGGTCATGGTCGGTCCGAGTTCGTTCTTCGTCGGAGTGGTTTGCGTCGCGGGATTCGTGGATGTGCTCATGGTTTGCCTTGGGAAAATGAGCCACGACCTTAGCTGCGACATCCATCCCCCGCAAGCAGCTTTCCTGCATTGCGCAGGACGGAAATCCTGGTTGGCCTGCGCGGAGGAAATCGCCGATACTTGTTTACTGTTCCCGATGAAATTCCCGTCCCTCATTTTCCTCACGCTCACGTCCCTCGTGCAGAAAAGTGACGCACGTTCCGCCACAGTCGCGCCCAGCATCCTCGCGCTCACCGCGCCGAAGCCCGCAAACTAAGTGCTGCACACCATCCAGCCCGAAGCCCACGGCCCGCTCGGCGCACCGATGACGCGCGCCATCGAGTCGTGCGTCCACTGCGGCTTCTGCCTCGCCGCGTGCCCGACCTACCGCGAACTCGGCCAGGAGATGGACACGCCCCGCGGCCGCATCGTCCTCATGAAGCAAGTCCTCGAAGGCACGCTCCCGCTTGCCGACGCGCTCCCGCATGTGGACCGCTGCCTCGGCTGCCTCGCCTGCGAGCCCGCATGTCCCAGCGGCGTCGCATACCGCGACCTGCTCTCGCCCTTCCGCGCGCTCGCGGAGAAAAAGCGACGCCGGCCTTTTATGGAACGCGTGCGCCGCTGGCTCGTCTCCGCGACGCTTCCGCATCCCGCGCGCTTCCGCATCGCGGCGTGGGCAGGAAAATTCGCGCGCGGGTTTGCACCGCTGTTTCCAAAATCATTCCGCGCCATGCTCGGCCTTATCCCGGAAAATGTCCCGCCGCGCGAGACGTGGCCGGAGGTTACACACGCGATTGGCAAACGCCGCGCACGCGTCGCGCTGCTCGCCGGCTGCGCGCAGCAGGTGCTCGCGCCGGACATCAACACCGCAACCATCGAGGTGCTCACGCGCAACGGCATCGAGGTCGTCGTCCCGCGCGCGCAATCGTGCTGCGGCGCGCTCGCCTGGCACGTCGGCGACATCGGCTCCGCGCAAAAGTTCGCGCGCAAAAATCTCGCCGCATTTCCGGATGACGTGGATGCGATCCTCACGAACGCCGCCGGCTGCGGCTCCGGGATGCACGAGTATCACCTCATCCTCGCAGGCACAGAGCTTGCCGATGCCGCGGAAAAATTCCGCCACCGCGTGCTCGACGCCGCCGTCTTCCTCGCGCGCCTCGGCGACCTCGCGCCGATTCCCGATTCCGGAAAAGCGACACGCATCGCCGTCCACGACGCCTGCCACCTTCTCAATGCGCAAGGCGTCCACGACGAGCCGCGCGCACTCCTCGCCGCGATCCCGCGCGTGAAAATCATCAATCTCCCCGACCCGCACCTCTGCTGCGGCAGCGCGGGAACCTACAATCTCGATCAGCCCGAGATCGCCGCCAGCCTCGGCGCAGCACGCGCACGCACCATCGTGGAAACCCGCGCCGATGTCGTCGCGACCGGCAACATCGGCTGCCTCACGCAGCTCAAACTCCACTTTGCAAAACAGGGCGCGGAAATCCCCATCCGCCACACGATGCAAATCCTCCGCGACGCGTACGCAAAGTAGTCCCGCGCTTCAGCGCGCAGAGACGCGTGACCCCAACAGACGCACAAAGATCGAACACCCTCCTTCCATGTCGAACCACGCGGGCTGAAGCCCTGGACTGCTTTACTTCTTCCGAAACTCCCCGCTGCGCGCCTCGATCATCTTTCCGACGAAACTCGTGTCGTACTTCCCGCGCACAAAATCCGGGTCGTGCATGATCGTCTGCTGAAATGGGATCGTCGTCTTCACTCCGCGGATGATGTATTCGCTGAGTGCCCGGCGCATCCGGGCGATGGCGTTCTCACGCGAGGTGCCCATGGCGATGACCTTCGCGATCATCGAGTCGTAATACGGCGGCACCGTGTAGCCCGCGTAGGCGTGCGAATCTATCCGCACGCCGCGTCCGCCCGGCGCGTAGTAAAGATCGATCTTCCCCGGCGACGGCTGGAAATTGTTGTACGGATCCTCTGCATTCACGCGGCACTCGATGGCGTGATATTTCCGCTTCGCATGGCGGATGAAATGCGAGAGCGGCTCGCCCGCCGCGATCTTGATCTGCTCCTTCACAAGGTCCACGCCATACGCCTCCTCGGTGATGCAGTGCTCCACCTGGATGCGCGTGTTCATCTCCATGAAGTAGTAGTTCCCCTTGTCGTCCATGAGGCACTCGATGGTGCCTGCGCCGACGTAGCCGACTTCCTTCGCGAGCTTCACGCAGTCCGCGCCCATGCGCTCCCGGATGGCCTCGGTCATGATCGGCGACGGCGTCTCTTCGATGATCTTCTGGTTGCGCCGCTGCATCGAGCAATCGCGCTCGCCGATGTGGACGACATCGCCGTGCATGTCCGCCATGATTTGAAATTCGATGTGGTGCGGATTCTCGATGAGCTTCTCAATGTACACTGCGCCATTGCCGAATGCCTTCTCCGCCTCCGCACGCGCGGCACGAAATCCCTGCACGAGCGAGCCATCGTTGTGCGCGGGCCTCATGCCTTTGCCACCGCCGCCGGCAGTCGCCTTGATCATCACCGGGTAGCCGATCTTCCGCGCGATCACCATCGCGTCCTTTTCGCTCTCGACGATGCCATCGCTGCCCGGCGTCACCGCCATGCCCGCGCGCCGCGCAGTGTCGCGCGCGGTATTCTTGTCGCCCATCGAGCGGATGGCGGCGGGCGGCGGCCCGATGAACTTGATGTTGCAGCTCGCACACACTTCCGCGAAGTGCGCGTTCTCGCTCAAAAATCCGTAGCCCGGATGAATCGCATCCGCATCGCCGACCTCCGCCGCGCTGATGATGCGGTCAATCTTCAGGTAGCTCTGATTGCTCGGCCCCGGCCCGATGCAGATCGCCTCGTCGGCGAGCTGGACATGGAGCGAATCCACATCCGCCTCCGAGTAAACGGCGAGCGTCTTGATGCCCTGCTCCTTGCAGGCGCGGATGACCCGGAGGGCGATTTCGCCGCGGTTCGCGATGAGGACTTTCTTGAACATTTTCGATTTTGGATTTTCGATCTTCGACTGCCGGGCGTCAGGCTCCGTGAGCGGATTTTCCAATCGGAAATCCCGCAATCGAGAATCGAGAATTTTCGCTACTTCGGCACGATGCGGAACAGCGCCTGGCCGAACTGCACAGGCTTGCCATTCTCCGCGACGAGCTCGGCGATGGTGCCGCGCGCATCCGCCTTGATTTCGTTCATCACTTTCATCGCCTCGATGATGCAGACGACGGTGTTCTCATCCACCTCCTGCCCGATTTTCACGCAGGGCGGCGCGTCAGGCAGCGACGAGGCGTAAAAAGTGCCGACCATCGGCGACGCGATGTCCTTGAGTTTGTCGTTCGCGACCGACGCAGTTGCAGCCGGTGCCGGTGCTGCAGCAGCAGGCGCAGCGATGGGCGCGGCCACCGGCGCCGCGTGGTGGATGACCGGCTGGAAGTCATTCCCCTTCTTCAGGGTGATCTTGAATCCTTCGCTCTCCATTTTGAAAACGGAGAGGTCGTTCTTCCTCATGAGCGCAATGAGCTCTTTGATTTCTTTTAAGTCCAAGGTGTGAGGTTTTGGTTGTGAAGCGCAGATGCTACGGGCTGCGCGGAAAGCGGGTCAACTGCGCTTTTCCAATAGGCGCGACCGGAAGGTCGCGACGGATGCAAGCACAGCGCGCAAATCGCCCCGCCACCGCGAACTTCCGCTCGCGCCTACGATCATTTCCTTGCCTCGGGCGTCACGTTCAGTTCGATGCGCTTTCCCTCACGCTCGACGATCATCTTCACCGGCTGGCCGATTTTCACGGCGTCGAGCGCGTAGGTGTAGTCGTAGATGTTCGCGATTTTCTGCGCGCCGAATTCCACGATCACATCGCCGCCCTTCAGCCCGCCTTTCTCCGCCGGGCTGCCGCCGCGGACGCCGCTGAGCTTCACGCCTTTCACTTCCGTTGCGTAGTCGGGGATGCTGCCGAGGTAGGCACGCATCGTGTCGCGTCCCCCGCCCTGTTCCTTGCGCTCGACGCGCGAAAAGTCGGGGCGCTCGGGCGCGTTCGCCACGTCCTCGATGATGGCGCTGGCAAACTTCGCGATGCGCGCGAGGCCGTCGTAGTCGAGCTTGTCCGCGGTGTCGCTCGGACGGTGGTAGTCGTCGTGCGAGCCGGTGAAGAAATTCAGCACGGGGATGCGCTTCGGGTAGAAGTTCGTCACGTCCGTCGGCAGATACGGATCTTCCTGTAGTCCGAGCTGAAATCCTGCGGCGACATTCCGCTTTTCCAGCAGCCGCGGCCACGCCTTCGACGAGCCGACGGCCTGCATGGTGAGCTTGTTCTCGCGCAGCCGTCCGACCATGTCGAAGTTGATGTACGCCACGATTTTCGCGAGCGGCACGGGCGGTTTCTCGACGAAGGAATTCGATCCGATGAGCCCGATTTCCTCGCCGCTCCAGAGGGCGAAAATGATCCCGCGCTTCGGCTTTGCCTTCGCATTCGCGAGCGCCGCAGCGATTTCGATCACCGCCGACGTGCCGCTCGCATTGTCATCCGCGCCAGGGTGTAATTTCCCCTCCTCGCCCGCGCGGGCGAGCGACGAGTTTCCTTTCCCGAGACCGAGATGATCGTAGTGCGCGCCGACGACGATCCATTCGTCCGTCTCACCGGGGATGCAGCCGACCACGTTGCGGTCCGTCTTGCGGATGTGCTCGATGCCCACGCCGACCTTCACCTTTACCTCCGGGAGAACGAAGCCGCCCTCCGCGTGCGGGTTCTCGCTATCGAGCGCCTTCTGCATCGCTTTCAGGTTCTTCCCACTGCGGCTGATAAGCGAACCCGCGGCATCCCCGGTGATGGATGCGGCGATGATGCCGCTGCCTGCGCTGCTGCCGTCGCCCGTGAGCGGGAGAAGTTCGCCGGCATTCGGCGAATTCGGTCCGGTCACGACGAGCACCGCCTTCGCGCCGCGCTCGCGTGCCATCATCACCTTGTAACGCAGGCCGGAATAGCGGTTCAGATGCGCGCGTCGCGCGGGCTCCACGTCCTCCGGCACGTAGCGGAGAATGAGCACGACCTTGTCCTTCACATCGAGTCCCTCGTAGCTGTTGTACCGCTGCTGTCCCGCGCCCTCGGGCACGCTGAGGCCGTAGCCTGCAAAGACGACTTCGCCCTCGGCCTCGCCATTGTCACTGAACGCGAGCGGGCGGAAATCCTTGTCCAGCGGATCGGCGGCAACGGCCGCGCCGGTGACCACGAAGCTGCACTTCTCGCGCACGAGCCGCTCGCCCGCATTGAAATCGAACTCTTGAAAAAACGACTGCTGCTCCGGCAGCAGCTTCAGTCCCGACTTCGCAAAATATTCGCCGAGCCAGTCCGCCGCGAGCTTTGCGCCCTCGCTCCCCGTCGCGCGGCCCGCGTGGCGGCCATTCGCGAGGTAGCCGACCTCCAGCTTCATGTCCTCGGCGGAAATCTCCGGCTTCAGCAGCAGCGAGCCGATGTTTGGCGGAATTGTAGCCGTAGGCGCGACCGGCAGGTCGCGACGCGAGCTTCCGCTCGCGCCTTCGCGCGCGGGCGCTTCCCCGATCGCCTTCAGCGCCTCCGCATCATTCCATTCCGCGAGGAAAATCTGCGACTTGCCATTGCTCGTCCGTCCACTCGCCCACGAGAGCTTTTTCCCATCCGGCGAAAACACCGGCAGCCCGTCGAAGCCCGCCGTGAACGTCACGCGCACCGGCTCGTGCGCGCCTTCCGCATCCACGAGGAACAGCTCGAAATTTTCAAAGCCGAGCTTGTTCGACGTGAAGATCAGATACTTCCCGCTCGGGTGAAAATACGGTGCCCACGACATGCACTTGAAGTCCGTGAGCCGCCGCTTGTCGCTCCCGTCCGTGGCCATCGTCCACACGTCCGCGATCATCCCGCTCTCGTCGAAATGCCGCCACACGATCCGTTTCCCATCCGGCGAAAAAAACGGTCCGCCGTCGTAGCCCGGCGCTTCGGTGAGCCGGCGCACGTTCGAACCATCGGCATTCATGATGTAGATGTCGCCCCACCACGCCGGGTCTTTCTCGAAACGCGCGCGCTGCTCGGGCGTGAGTTTTTCCAGCGGAAAAGCCGCGCGCAGCGAGCAGAAGACGATCTGCTTTCCATCCGGCGAAAACGATCCCTCCGCGTCGTAGCCCGGCGACTTCGTCAGATTCACAATGTCCGTGCCGTCGGTCTTGCACGAGAAGATGTCCATCGTCGCATCGTAATCCCACGAGTAGCGCCGCTGCTTCCCACTCGCGCGGAATTCGAGTTCCGCCTTCTGCTTCGCCCCCGCCTCCGCATCCTCGTGTGTGCTCGCGAAGATGAGCCGGTCCGTCCCCGGCTGGAAAAATGCGCACGTCGTCTTGCCCATCCCCGGTGACACGCGCCGCGAATCGCCGCTCTCAAAATCCAGCGTGTAGATCTGGTAAAACGGATTCTCCGCCTCGCGCTCGCTTTGGAAAATCAGCCGCTTGCCGTCCGGCGAAAAGTATCCCTCGCCGCTGCGTTTTCCCTCGTAGATGAGCTGCCGCGTGTTCTTCAAAAAGCGCGCCTCCTTTGCGCTATCACCATCCGCAGCGAGCGCAGAGAACGAGAGGGCAACGAGCGGGATCAGGGTGCGGAGAAACATGCCCGCGACGATGCTCACGCATCCGCAAGCGCGCAAGCAGAGCCTCCGCACCGGTCAGTTGCCCCGCAGTCGCTTCCAGATCGTTTCCGGGTTCTGCCGCATGTCGAGGATTGCGTGGATCACGATGCCCCGGCTTTCCACGACATAAAACAGGCCGTAGCGACGCTGCGGCCCGAGGAGCCAGCGGCGCACTCCCTTCGTGCGCTTCACCCTCGCCCCGGCTTCGGGATGTTGCGGGAGCAGATTGAGCGCGGACTGCAAGGGCTGCCGCAACACACGCGAGATGAGATCGGCGTCGCCATCGAAGGCGTCAAACAACTGGAGGTAAATCTCAAGGAGATCGCGTTCGGCACCAGCCGTCCAGACCGCTTCAGGCACCATGGGGCCGGAATACGCGCGCTTCCACTTCCATCCACGATGAAACAGCCCCCGGATTCGCCGCGTGCTCGGCGAGTCGCGACTCCAGCCGGGCGAGAACCGCGGGATCCACCTCGATCTGATTGCTGTCATCAGTCACCCGCAGGAGTTCCTCCGCAAGCTGACGCTTCTGAGCGTCTGGCAATCTCTGAACTTCAGGAAGCTGTTCGAGGATCATAGAAAAAGGATAAGCGGGCTTTGCGACTCTGGCAACGCTCGAAACCGCTTCCCTTCGCCATCAAGGACCACTGCGACGGCCAAGCCATGCCGGATTTCTTGTTGCCGGTTCTTGCAGTGCGATCACACGGCACCCTACTTCACCCGCACGATCTGCAGGCTCTCGGTCTGAAACCACGCTTCGCCCTTCGGCGCGCGCACCTCCGCAACGAGGATCGTCTCGCCGGCATTCGCGTCGAATTCGCATCCGATCTTCTGCCACGCGGCACTTCCCGTGAGCCCGTTCACGCCCTTGCGTTTTCCACCGCTGATTCGCAGGCCCGCGCCATCACCCGTCTCGTCGCCACCCTCGACGCCCGCAGTCTTCACCATCGCCTCGAAACGGTAACGCCCCGGCTCGAGCACGACGTTCCGACGCCACGACGCGGCTGCGGCATTGTCCGCGCGAATGTGCAGGCACGGCTTGCCATCCACGTTCTGCTCATCGAGCGCGCCGCCGCCCTGCGCATTCCACTGCTTCGGCCCGAGCTTGAATGCGTTATTGACCCACTCGATCGGCTTCGGCATGTCGCCAAATTGCTTCCCGATCGCCGCGAGGCGCGCGGCGACACGGGCGCGCGCGCCATTGATCTGCCCCTCGTAATCCTTCGCCCATTGCGGATTCGCACGCGCGAGCGCCTCCTTGATTTTCGCGCCCTGCGCGGTGATGCGCGCCTCCCAGTCCACCGGCTTCAGCACGGTCTCGTAGATGGCTTTCGCGACCTTCGGGTAGTGCGCCTTCCATTCGGGATTGCTCCACACGGCCTGCCCCACGAGCGAGCCGGGATCACGCACGACGGGCCAGTTTGCATCGCCATAGATCTGATCGATCCCGTGGATGAAAAAACTCGCCTTCGCGGTCTTCGGATCAAAATAGACGCGGTAGTTGTTCCGGTTGAAATTGTAGCCGTCCCAGTGCGCGAGAAAAATCTCCATCGCCAGGCAGCGCAGGTATTCGTTCACGTCGAGCCGCTCCGCGACTTTCTGCCAGCGCACCTTCGGGTCGCCCTCCTTGCACGCTGCGGCCAGCTCCTTCAGGTCGCGCTTGTCCGACTTGTCGCCGCCCTGCTGCTTCTCGAGGTCACCGTCAATCTCCGCGATGAAATGTCCGTCGTACAGCGAGCCATCCGTGCGCTCGTAAAAGTAGCTCAGGAAATCCTTCGTGAACGCCTCCTTGAAAAGATAGAGGCCCATCTCGCGCCCGTTCCATTTCACGATCACGTGCGTGCAGCGGGACGCCGGCACCTGCGCCGCGCGCGACATCTCGCCGCCGATGAATTCATTCAGCAGGCTCCCGTCCTGCGCGCCGTTGTTGAGGTGGAATTTTTCCATCCCGTGATACCGCTCTGCACCCTTGAATTTGTGCAGGCTCACCGTCAGCCCCGGCTTTTGATCCGGCCCCTGGAAGCTGCCCGCCGCGCCTTTCAGCTTCACGGCGACATCCTTGTATTCCGTCTTCTTCCCGTCGGGCGCGGTCTCGATCATCGTGCATTCCGCGTAGCGCCGGTTGTCCTTCTTCAGGTTCTCCCACTCCGCAGGCTTGAAGGTGAATTCGAGATGCACGATCGGCGCGGCGAAAAATGCGTCGGTGTGCTTGTGGTGCTTGTCCTCCTTTTTTTCCTCCGGCGGCGCAGGCAGGATTTTCGCCACCGGGACCTTCGGCGGCGGATTCTGCGCGGGGAGCAGCCGCGCGGCAAAGCACGCGAGCAGCGCCACGATGGAGATTGCGGAGATGCGCAGAAGTTTTCGGTTCATGGAGACGTGCGGCGTGAAGGTGGGAAACGATACGCGCCGGAGAAGCCGGGCGGCGATTGGAAAAACGTGACGATTCCGTCGCACGCCACGAATCACCCGCTCTTTTTCGGACGCCGGAAAAACGGCTTCGCGACATGCGCATAGTCGTCGGGCGCGACCTCGTGCGCCGTCTTGAAATGCACCTTCGCCACGCGCTTCAGCACATCCGGGCCGAGCTTTGCGACGAGTTCCCTGCCGACGATTTTCACTCGCGGGTCCGACGAGCCGCGCGGCAAATCCACGGACATGTCGCGGCTGGTCGTGCCCATCCAATTGATGAACCGCTCGCGCGCGATGATGGACGCCGCGGCGACTGCGACATCGCTCTCCGCCTTCGTCCGCGCATCGAGCTGTATGTGCTTCGCCTTCTCGGTGAATGCGCGCTTGATCAGCGACGCGCTCGCAAATTTGTCGCTCAGCGCGCGCGGACAGTCGGGCCGTAGATCGAGCAGATTCTCGATCACCTTCGCGTGACCCCAGCCGAGCATCTTGTTGAGGTTGCCAAATTTTTTGTAGAGCTCGTTGTACTTCTCCGGCGCGAGCGTGATGCTCGACACGAAGACGCCGTCTGTCTCCCGAATTTTCTTCGCAAGTTCGCGGATGCGCACATCGCTGCCGATGCGCTTGCTGTCCGTCACCCCCGCCTCCATCAGCGTGCGCGTGTTCGTCTCGTCCGTGTAAGCGCCCGCGATCACGAGCGGCCCGAAGAAGTCGCCCTTCCCGCTCTCATCCACGCCGAAGTGCGGCGTGAACATCTCCGGATTGTGCACCTCCTCGTAGCCGAGCTTCGCCTCGCCGAGGATCTCCGGCTCGAGTGTGAACTGCACAAACTCCTGCGTCCCCCGCCCCTGCACCACGCACTTCGGCCCCTTCTCATACACCGCGACCGTCAGCCGATCCTTCTGCGCGAAATAAAGCGTGTAAGGCCGCTCCTCAAATTTCCATCCGCGCTCCGTGAGCAGCACGCGCAGCTTCACCGCCTGTGCCTGCGAGATCGCGCACGTGTGCAGCGTGATCGGCTTCGGCCCCTCGGGTTCGTCGTTCGTTTTCTTCGGCATGAATGTGCGCGCACTCTGCGCGACCGCCCGCTGCCGTGGAAACTGAAAAGCAACTACTCGCCGCCGATGTTGAGCACACTGCCTGCCCCGCCGCCGCCTTCCTTGTACACCGTGTCAATCGCCAGCCCCGCCGCCAGCAGCAGCGTCGCCGCCGCGGAGTCGGGATGGTGAACCGCCACCACGTAGTTATCCGCCGAGGTGAAAAGCTCTTTCGCAACTCCCGCCCACTTTTTCGACACGACTCCAAGCTCCACCCCGGCCGCCGTGAGGAAGCGGAATTCCCAGCCCGTCCAGTTGCCCTTCACCATCGCGACCTCATTTCCGGCAGCGTCGTACACTCCGAATTTCCCCCCGAGCGTCATCAGCCGCGACTTGAAAGTGCCGATGAGCGTCCCATCGCCCGAGAGCACTTTCACCGTCGGCCGGAAAAATGAAAACCCGCGCGTGAGCGAGAACACGATCGGCCCCGTGATGTCCTTGCCCTCGTGGACATCCACGCGCGTCGGGAGATTCCGCTTCGCCATGAACAGCCCCGCGATCGCATTCAGCGTCCCCTTTTTTTCCTTCGCCACCGCGAGCTGCTCGCCCGTCGCGCCGTCGAAAATGTCGTACGTCGCCGTGAGCTTGAACACACCCGCGTGCTCGCGGATGAGATAAATCGGAAGGGCTGGAAGCATGGTTGGGATTGCGATGGGCCGCTAAAAAGGAAACCCTCCGGCAAGCGACATCTGTGCCAAAATCTGACATCCCAATCCCAATCCGCAAACGCGTTTTATTCGGAAACGCGAGGGCAAATTCGACGCGGCACCAGCCGGGCATCCCCGCGCTCCGTCGCAGCCTCACCGCATGGTTCCGCCGCGAAGCGCGCGATCTCCCGTGGCGGCGCACGCGCGATCCGTATGCGATCCTCGTCTCCGAGATCATGCTCCAGCAGACGCAGGTCGCCACGGTGATTCCATTCTACACACGCTGGCTCACACGTTTTCCCGACTTCGCCACGCTCGCGGCGGCGGAGGAAAGTGACGTGCTCGGCGTGTGGCAGGGCCTCGGCTACTACTCCCGCGCGCGCAATCTCCACCGCACCGCGAAGACCATCGTCGCCACGCACAATGGAAAAATGCCGCGCGACCCCGCGCTCATCCGCACGCTACCCGGCATCGGACGCTACACCGCGGGCGCCGTCGCGAGCTTCGCATTCGATCTCCCCGAGCCGCTCGTGGATGCAAATGTCGCCCGCGTCCTCGCACGGCTGCTCGATCTGCACACGCCGATCGACAGCACCGCAGGCCAGTCCGCGCTGTGGTCCGCCGCGATCGCACTCGTCCCGGAAAAGGGCGCGCGCATTTTCAACAGCGCGCTCATGGAACTCGGCGCGCTCACCTGCACCCCGCGCACGCCGCGCTGCGACGCGTGCCCGATCACGAAGCACTGCGCCGCATTCGCAAATGGAACCGCCGCCTCGCTCCCGCGCAAAAAGCCGCGCCGCAAGCAGGCGGAACTCGCCGAGCATTGCGCATGGACCGTGAGCCGCGGGCGCATCCTCCTCGAACAGCAAACCGGCCCGCGCTGGCGCGGCCTGTGGAAACTCCCCGCACTCCCCGCCGCACCGCACACCACGCCACTGCTCACGCTCGAATATCCCTTCACGCACCACCGCGTGACGCTCAGCGTCTTCTCCCAGCCCGCACCTTCGCCGCTGCGCGAAAATCTCGCGTGGCACCCACTCGCATCGCTCGCCGAACTCCCGCTCACCGCACCGCACCGCCGGGCGATCGAAAAGCTCCGTAGCTGACGACGTGAGTCGGCAGGCTGATCCCGCCTGACGATCATCAGCAGGGAGGATCGCCCGCGCCGAAGTGCCCGCACTTTCACAAGCACGGCTACGATGTTTCCCTTTGCCGCACGCATCCGCCCTTCGTAACGTCGCCCGATGCTTTCCTCTGAAAATCTTCCCGACGCCAAGGGCCACTTCGGACGCTTTGGCGGCATGTTCGTGCCCGAGACGCTGATGACGGCGCTGCTCGACCTCACCGCCGAGTATGAAAAGGCGAAGGCCGATCCCGCTTTCCACGCCGAGCTCGACGGCCTGCTGCGCGACTACTGCGGGCGACCCACACCGCTTTATTTCGCCGAGCGTCTGACCCGCGAATTAGGCGGGGCTAAGATTTATTTGAAGCGCGAAGATTTGCTCCACACCGG
>JBBRYC010000048.1:0-48980 GCA_038238025.1 Chthoniobacterales bacterium | reverse complement strand
TTGAAGGGCAAAACGAAGAACAGACTGAGCGAGCGGACGAATTCCTTCCCAGTTGGATGCCAGCCGATCTAGCCCATCAAACGCAATTAAGAGGTGGGCATTATTTTGCTCTAAGCGACCAGCCAAAGTGCGTATCAGGTTTTCTACCTCCTCAATGTGGGAGGCTGTCCATCCGACGTAGTCGGCCCATCGGCTCAAGCCTGCGTAAGGTGAAGATTCTCCCGCAAAAGCTTGTTTGAGTAGGACAGTCGTCCAAATATCCTCCAAATGAGCTGAATGTGTTTTTGCAAGTTCTCCCAAAACTCGCGGAGACGGATATGCATCTCGTGCAGCGACTCCGAATCCAGGGATAACTTCAAGGTTTTCAGCCCGCGATAGCTTTGCTCCCAGGGTATTTGTGATCCAGCTCCTATGCTTCTCCTTTTGCAGAGCGGCCCACCAAAAGCTCTTCCCGCTGCCGCGTCCCCCGCGAACAATGGATGTTTTGTAATCGAGTGCTTTTGCCTGAGAAAGGGAGACCAGCGCATCCGCTACTTTGCCGGGATCGTCGATCGTCGCGGTGACTTCGCACGCGGTGGCGATGGCCGCACGAAGTTCGGCGGGCTCGATACTGAAAACATTGCTCATGTTCTTGACGGTAGCTTGATCTGAAGTCGCTCGTCGATACCGGAAAGGAAACTGCCGTAGCAAAGGCGAATGAGATCCTCTTCGTGAAATGATGAGGAAGTGTCATTCGGATCGAATTCCATGAATTTTCGATCCCATAGAATCGAGGGCGCGAAGTGCGGCGCATCGCTATCGTTCTCTTGAAAGTTGAATGCTTCACCTGTTGCTTCGCCAGATGGAACGTCCTCGTAAAGCGTCTCATTGAACAGGGAATAAGCGGCGGCAGAAAATGCTTCTCGATGTTCCTGCCGCCCCGTCTCCGGCATCATGGCATCGACCAACTGGAGGCCGTCACGGAAGGACGCGAGATGGCGCGGAAACGTGCTCCAGTGCTCGAACATGCGCTGGTATCCCGCCCAAGTTTGTGGGGAATGGCTGGCGAAAAGTAAGCGCAGGGCTTCTGGCAAACGAACGAGCAGCGTCGCAGCAATATCGTGCATCCCCGCCCGACTGTCCAAAAGCACGACGTCAGGCTTTTCTGCCACCTCCAAATCTCGAAGCATCCGGTAAAATCGCTCGGGGAAACTCTCCGGTGATTTATTTTCTCGGCGCGCTAGGTCTGCATAGACACGGGAGAGTTTGGGAATGTAGCCAGTCTCGGAACGCCCGAATGCGGGAGCGACCAGAATATTTCCCGACCAGCTTCCCGCAAGCGGGCTTGTTGAAACAATATCAGGCAGCAAGCCGGACGCTTGATTCAAACCGTCCTCCATAAACCAATCGACGATCCCAAATTCAGGCAGTGCATTCGGTGGCAAAAGGAGACTGCTTAACCCGGGGGATTCGAGGTCCATATCGAGAACCAAAACCCTCAACCCCTGCTTCGCAAAATGCCGTGCGGTGAGGCACAGTGCCGTCGTTCGACCGACCCCTCCCTTGAGACCATAGAACACAATTCGTTTCGGATGTGTCCCGGCATTGTCGCTTGCGTTTTCAGTAAACGCGCCACGTAGCCAATCCTCACCGACTACGCCGCGGTCGATAAACGGGATTTCCCCGCACTCTTCGTTCAGTACCAAATACTGCAACTGCGGATTGGTGCGGATTTGCTCTGAACTGAAGAAGTCCGAATCTGAAAGGAGTGGACGTTCAAAATCAGTACTGGAACCCAAAGCCTCAGTCCATGCGGCTTTTAGCGGTTCCTGTTCTGTGTTGGCAATTTCAGGGCAAAGAAGACGCAACCGACCGTAGAGATCGCGAAGTAAAACAAAGTTTTTAGCTCCTTTGGTTCTGACCAACTCGCTCTTCGCAAGGAGATCACGAGCAACCTCAAGGGCTTGGTTGAAACGGACGATTTTCATAAATTAGTATTGTGGGTGACCATCGATCCTTGCAGCATCCAAGGCATTCTGAATTTCCTGAGATGCTACCCGCCATGCAGTCTCTGACGCTTGCGGATAGTTGGCGTGTCCGTCGTCATAGTAGCGAAATTCAGCCCTCCACGTTTGTAGTCCGGCAAGTGAGCGGGCAAGCGAAAGGTATCGTGAGTTCGTGTGCCCGGAAACCATCAACTGATAGTTTGCAGCGAGGCCGGAGGCGTCTGTGAGTTCATTTACGTGTGGTCTGGGGCGGACAACAAGGTCGCCAGTGCCTTGATCTCTCTGCAGGGCACCGCACAGGATTAGCAGATACTTCAGGCCACACTCCGCTGCGAGACCATGAAGGTGTCCGGCATTAAAGTTCCGATGATCGGCGACCAAGTGCTCGGCGTCCGAATGAAGGCGTTTTGCAGACTTGAAAAAGCAAATGTGGCTCATGATGCGTTTGAACGATCGAATGTGTTGCGGAAGCGAGCTGCCAGTTCGAGAAGATTTCGTCTGATACCGAGAATTTGGGATTCAGGGGGCAAGCTCATCAATAGCGCGAAACTGGGCTTCGAGACGCTCGGCGTCGGAGCAGTCGGCGAAGCTGGGAAATAGGGGCAGGCAGCAATTCTTGATAGGCAACGCGGCCAAGCCAACCGCCCGCCGCATCTCGGCGACGGATGCGCTGGCGGAACGTGGCACAGACAGATAGTCGTGTGTGCTCACCGGCCGATCCGCTCAGCTAGCTTCTCGTCGGGCGGTGCGCCGAGTTCGAGCGAGCGGACGTAGTGGCGTCTTGCGAGTTCCACCGCGGGCGGGACGCGCTCCATGTAGATGGTCGCGAGATTGTAGTGGGCGTCGGCGGATTTCGGGTCGAGATCGAGGGCGCGGCGAAGTTCCTCCTCGCCGGCGCTGTACCAGCCGCGCCGGGCGAAGGTCGCGCCGAGGTACTGGTGGGCGCGGGCGTCCTGCGGGGCGTGGAGGACGGCCTGCGCGAGATGGGCGTGCGCGGCCTCCAGTTCGTTGCGCTCGTAGGCTCCGATGCCGAGCAGCAGCCACGCGGTGGCGTTGGCGGTGTCTTTCTGGATCACGCGGCGCAGGAATTTGTCGGCGTCCTCGCCGTGCTCCTGGCGCTGCGCGATGAGCGCGAGATTGATCAGCGCCGGGGGATTCTCCGCGGAGATCGCGAGCACTTTTTGGAAGCCGATTTTCGCCGACTCCAGATTGCCCATGGAAAAATCTTTCAGCGCGACCGCGTAGAGTTGCTGCGCGGTCTGGTGCTCCTGCGTGATCATCGGCACCGGCGTCGCGGGCGGATGCGTGGGCCTCGCGGGCACGGCCTTCGGGATCGGCGGCGCGGCGTGGGAAAGTGCGAGCGCAGCCAGGGAGACTGCGCAGGCGCAGGCGGCGTGTTTCATTTTGCCGCGCCGAGGGCAATGGACCGCTCGGATGCGGCGCGCACGGCGGCGATGAGCGCGGCGCGCAGGCCGCCTGCTTCGAGAGCCTCGATGCCCGCGATGGTCGTGCCGCCGGGGCTGGCCACCTGGTCGCGCAATGCGGCGGGGTGCATCCCGGTCTGCATGACCATCTCCGCGGCGCCCGCGACGGTCTTTGCCGCGAGTTGCAGCGCGAGATCGCGCGGGAGTCCCATGAGTACGCCGCCGTCGGCGAGCGCCTCGATGATGGTGTAAACATACGCGGGGCCGCTGCCGCTGAGTCCCGTGACGGCATCGAGCAAGCTCTCCTTCACGCGATACGCGACGCCGACGCAGCCGAAAAGTTTCTGCGCGATCTCCGCGTCGGCATCCGTCGCCAGCGTGCCGACGGCAAAGCCGGCCGCACCCGCGAGCACGAGCGCCGGAGTATTTGGCATCACGCGGATGATGCGCAGTTTTTCCGCCGCCGCCTTTTCAAGGCTCGCGATGGAAAGGCCCGCGACGATCGAGATCAAAAGTTTGCTTCCCTTGTCGCCGCCGCCGCTTTGCCACGCCCAGCGCATCGAGGATTCCATCTGCTGCGCGGTGATGCCCTGGAGCGCCGCAAGCGCATCGCCGGGCTTCACGGCGAGGACGATGACTTCGCTCGCGCCCACGACCTCGGCGTTCGATGCGACGACGGCCACGCCGGTTTCCGCGCGCAATTTTTCCGCCGTGGGAGCGTGGACGTCGCTCACGGTGATGTCCGCCGCAGTGCAGAGGCCGGACTTGAGGACGCCTTTGATGAGGGCCGCAGCCATTTTGCCGCCGCCGATGAAGCCTAGTTTCATGGCGCGACGTTTAGCGTGCCTCGTGGGGAAGGGAAGCGCTGATCAACATCGGACTTTCAACTGTCGGCGGCGAAACGCCGTCACGGGGCAACGGCGGAAGGTGAATTCGGGGTTTCGGAATGGTCACGGTTCACGGATCGGGTGCATTGCATTTTTCCATTTGCGCGCGGGGTCGCACCGCACAGACTTCGCGGCGTGAGCAGCTACACGGTTTTCGCACGCAAATATCGCCCCAAGATCTTCGCCGACGTCCTCGGCCAGGAGCACATCACGCGTACGCTGCGCAATGCCATCGAGCAAAAGCGCATCGCGCACGCGTACATTTTTGTCGGCCCGCGCGGCACGGGGAAGACCTCGACGGCGCGCATCTTTGCCAAGGCGCTGAACTGCACGGGCGGGCCGAATGCGGACTTCGATCCCGAGGAGGAAGTGTGCCGCGAGATCGCCGAGGGCCGATCGCTCGACGTGATCGAATTCGACGCCGCATCGAACACACAGGTGGACAAAATTCGTGACCTCATCCTCGACCGCGTGAACTACGTGCCGGTGGGACGCTACAAGATCTACCTCGTGGACGAGGTCCACATGCTCTCGGCGTCTTCATTCAACGCGCTGCTCAAGACGCTCGAGGAGCCGCCGCCGCATGTGAAATTTCTCTTTGCGACGACCGACGTGCAGAAGGTGCCGACGACGATCCTGAGCCGCTGCCAGCGCTTCGATCTCAAGCGCATCGCGACGGCAACCATCGCGAAGCATCTTCTGTATATCGCAAAGCAAGAGGGCTTCTCGCTCGAAGCAAGCGCAGCCGAGGCCGTCGCGCGCGGTGCCGAGGGCGGACTGCGCGATGCGGAGTCCATGCTGGATCAGCTTGTCGCATTTTGCGGCGACGCGATCACGGAGGCGGATGTGCTGAACGTCTTCGGCTTCACCGGCACGCAGACGGTCACGACGCTGTGCGAGACGATTATTTCCGCCGACGCACCCGCCGCGCTCGCGACGATCCACGAGCAGGCCGAGGCGGGAAAAGATCTCGCGCGGCTGATGAGCGAACTCATCACGCACCTGCGAAATCTCCTCGTGCTGAAGGCCGACCCGAACGGACTCGGCGACGAATGGATGCCCGAGGCGGTGGCCGCGATGCAGGAGCAGTCGGAGCGTGTGACGATGGAAAAGGTGCTCGACCTCATCGAGCACTTCGCCGGTGCCGAGGGGCGGATGAAATGGGCGGTGAACAAGAAGATGCACTTCGAGGTTGCGGCGATCCGGGCGATTCAGATTTTGCAAAGTGCGACGCTCACCGACGTGCTCGACACGCTCACGGCGCTGCGTGGCGGGCAGCCTCCGCCCGCGATCTTGCAGCCGATGAAGCCCGCTGCGCCTCGCGCGGAATCGCGTCCGCCCGCAGCGCGCCCGCAGCCCGCGACACCGACATCACGCGTGGCGGAACCCGAGCCTGCGCCTGCGCCGATTTCCAAGCCGCGCGCCATCGAGACTCCAAAGGTCGCCGAGCCGCCCCCGGATGCCGCCCCGAAGGTTGCAGAGAAATCCGCGGCAGAACCGGAACCCGCGCCTGTGCCCGCCGCAGCGCCGATGTCGAGCGACGCATTCTGGCAGGCGCTCGTCGCCGCCGTGCGCCGCGACCGCAAGCTCATCAGCGCATGGCTGGAGACTGGCGCGCTCATCCGCGTGGATGGCGCAGCGGTGCAGATCGGCTTCCCGCCGGATCAGGGGTTTTCAAAGGACTGCATCGCCGGCCACCTCGATTTTCTGACCAGCGAAGCCAACGCGATTCTCGGACGCCGGGTGAATGTCTCGCTCGAACTCCGCGACGGCATCGTTGCGAAACCGATCGCACAGCCGCCGCCGGAGGCTCCGATTGATCCGATGGCGAATTTCAAGAACGACCCGCTCATCCGCAAGGCGCTCGAAATTTTCCGCGCCGAAGTGCAGCCGGTTTAGTGGCGGGGGAGCGGTGAAGTGGCGGGTGGTTTTCGAGTGCGACGGCTGTGATTGGTGAACGGTGAACGGTTTTCCGGTTTTTCACGAGGCGATCATGGCTGGATACCAGTCACTTTTCACCAGTCACCAGTCAGACTCCGGGCACGCTCGCTGAACCCATAATTTCACCGCTGACACGGCACTAGCCGGGCGGCCGCACCGCGCGTCTGCGCTGCCACACGAGTGCCGCTGCCGTGCCGCAGAATGCCAGCCACGCGAGCATCGCCCACGCGCTCCAGATCGGGATCATCTCGGCCTTGCTGGGATTTGCGAAGAACCACGGCCAACGCGCATCCACCGATGCGGACTGGTAAAATGCAAAGAGGAATGCCGTGGCCGCGGCGGTGATGATCGCGAATCCGCGCGCGGTGAGCAGCAGCAGGAACGGCGCGGGCCAAACCATGTACTGCACGCCCACGCCGGGGGCGCAGATGAAGAACACGATCCACGCGATGCCAACTGTGGCTGCGAATTCGGCGGGCTTCGTTTTGCGCCGCAGCCAGCCCACGGTGAAAATCCCGCCGATGGCCGCGAATTTCAGCACGGCGGCGATCACATTCTGCGCTGCGCTGAGACCGGTGTAGCCGATTTTTTGCACCGCGTCCCATCCGGTGAAGCGCAGGAAATACGGCACGCCCCAGACGCCCCATGTGCTGCCGTAGCCGAAGA
This sequence comes from Chthoniobacterales bacterium, assembly GCA_038238025.1. Taxonomy (GTDB): domain Bacteria; phylum Verrucomicrobiota; class Verrucomicrobiia; order Chthoniobacterales; family Chthoniobacteraceae; genus SXWH01. The sequence goes on along the minus strand of JBBRYC010000048.1, from coordinate 42,077 downwards.
CATTGTGCAGGTAATCCCGCGGACACACGATGAGCGGCAGCGACCATCCCGCGAGCATCACCGAGCCGGATGCGATCATGAATCGCAGCAGGCCGGGGAGGGGATTCGCGCGCCCGAGCCAGAAAAAAAAGAACACAGGCGAGACGATGATCGGGACGATCTTCACATTTGCCGCCAGGCCAAAGAGCACGCCGCAGAGCACGGGGCGATCGAGCGCCGCCGCGAGTGTCGCGAGGAAAAGCAGCGCGACCATGACCGGGTCCACATTGCCGTGGAAGCCCGAGACCATGAGCGATACGGGACTCGCGGTGAAGACGATGAGCGCCCACCACGCCGGGAGATTGCCGAGCCTCGCACGCCAGCGCAGCAGCGCCCCGACCACCGCGACATCGGCGATGATGCCCGCGAGCCGCAGCAGGAATGCGAACATGAGCTTGTCATTCCCCGCGATGTGATAGAGCAGCCACGCGAACCCGCCGGTGAGCGGCGTGTGATTGAACTTCTCATCCATCTTGTAGAGTTCGGTAAGGCCGTATTGCTCCACGCCTTTGCCGAAATTATAAAACAGCACCATGTCCACGCTGCCCGCGCTGTTCAGCGCCCAGAGGATTTTCAGCAGCGTCACGCCGAGCAGCGAGAGCAGCACGGCGCGGACGTACACGCGCGATGCGCTCGGACTGGATGCTGCGTCGGTCATGGGCTGCGCTCCACTTAGCAGGGATCGCGCCTCCGCCATACACTTGCGAACTCCGCCACGGAATGGCAGGCTCGCCCCATGAGCACGAAGGTTCTCGAGCAGACGATCACTGATTTGCAACGGCGTGTCGCTGAGATCGAAGCCCGGATGAGCAAGCCCCTCGACGGCTGGAAAAAGATAGCCGGTGCAGCCAGCGACGATCACCATTTTGCCGAAGCCATGCGGCTCGGGGCAAAATGGCGGAAGCAGGCGAACCGGGAAGACTGGTAGTCCGATGTTTGTCGTGCCCGATACGAACCACTTTGCGGAACTCGTGCATGACACCGGGCGCGGCGCACGGCTCAGGCAGCGCTTCTCGGAACGCCACGCGGATGTGCTCATCACGATCATCACCGCACAGGAGGTGAGCGAGGGCTGGAGCGCCTTCATTCGCAGGCAGAAAGCCGGCAGCGAAAAACAAATCCACGGCTACACGCAATTCCAGCACAGCCTCGAAATGCTGATGGCACTCACGATCCTCCCCTTCGACGAGCAGGCCGCCTCCGTCTTTCGCGCCTTGCGCAAAAGCCTCCCGCGGGCTTTCACCAAAGTGCCAGACCTGCGGGTGGAAAACTGGCTCGACTGATCCAAAATGCCGCGGCTCGCGTGCCGAGAATGGCGATCATGACTTCCCCGACGCACTCAAAAGCCCAAGCGTGTTCGCAGCGCGGGATATTCGACGGACTGAAAAGCTTCCGGGAAATGGAGGCGCGCATCACCGCGCTTCCCACAAAGCAGGAACGCGGCGCGGCGTTCGAGGTATTCACCGAGGCGTATCTCGCCACGCTCGCCGTCGGGAAAGCGAAAGCCATCTGGCCGGGATCGCGCATCACTCCCACGCTGCGCAAGCGCCTTGCTTTGCGTGCCGCCGACATGGGCGTGGACGGCATCATGGAGACGCAGCTTGGCGAGCTTCACGCGTATCAGGCCAAATTCCGCACCGGACGGCCTTCGCTGAATTGGTCTGAGCTTTCCACCTTCATCGGTCTCGCCGACCGGGCCGACGCACGCGTCCTCGTCACGAACTGCGACACGTTCGCCGGAGTGGTCGGCGAACGCGCCCGGTTCTACGCCATCACCGGCAACGATCTCGACAAGCTCACGCCTGCGGACTTCGCCACGATTCGCGCGTGGCTCGAAGGTGGGGAAATCGAGCGCACCCGCAAGACCCCGCTCCCGCACCAGGACGAAGCCCTCGATCACATTCTCGCCGCGCTCCGCGAGCGCGACCGTGCCACCGCGCTCATGGCCTGCGGCACCGGCAAGACGCTCGTCGCCTTGTGGGTGGCCGAGCGCATGGCCGCGCGGAGCATCCTCGTCCTCGTCCCCTCGCTCGCCCTGCTCCGCCAGACCTTGCACGAGTGGACGCGCGAAACCTCGTGGCCCGCCCTCGCCACGCTCTGCGTCTGTTCCGACCCCAGCGTGAAAGCCGGCAGCGACGAAATCGTCCTGCGCCCGAGCGACCTGGATTTCCCCGTCACCACCGACCGCGCGCAGGTCCGCGCCTTCCTCGCCGCGCCGTTCGCGGGCGTGAAGCTCGTCTTCTCCACCTACCAGTCCGCGCCCGTCGTCGCCGCCGGGATGCAGCGCGGCGACACCTTCGACCTCGCCCTCTTCGACGAAGCGCACAAGACCGCGGGTCGCGAAGGCGTCCACTTCGGCTTCGCCCTCACCGACAAAAACCTGCCCATCCGCCAGCGCCTCTTCCTCACGGCCACGCCCCGCCATAACGACGTGCGCCACCGCGACCGGGAAGGCGACGCCCGGCTCGTCTATTCGATGGACGCGCCGGAAATCTACGGCCCCGTCGCGCACCAACTCACCTTCGCCGAAGCCGCCCGGCGCGGCATCATCTGCCGCTACAAGGTCGTCGTCTCCGTGGTCACTTCCGAGATGGTGAACGCGCACGTCCTCCGCCACGGCGAAGTCATCGTGCAGGGCGATCCCGTCAAAGCGCGCCATGTCGCCAACCAGCTCGCGCTCCGGGCCGCCGTCGAGAAGCACGGCGTCGGCAAAATCTTCACCTTCCACCGCTCCGTCGCCAGCGCAGCATCCTTTGTAGGGCACGCACTTGTTTTCGCCATTCGATTGCGCCACTCGCAACCGCCGCGAAATGGAGTTTCGCCTCCAATCGCGTCCCATACACTTGGGCACGAGGAATCGAGGATGTGCCGCTGGGAGAGCTTTGGACACTCTCCCCTGGATTTGGCTTCTGGCACAGGCCGTTTTGGAAGCGGACTGTGTGTATCCGACACCTTATCCAGTGCGGCGGGCTTTATAGTCTCTAAATCATATCGGGCAGTCCCCGGTATTCCCCCGATGCTGCCTTACTTAGCATCCACCGTTGCGGCGCTATCTCCGTCAGCACGACGAAATCTCCAACATGGACACCGGCTTCACGGTAGAACTGTTTAATCTTCCCGCGTTCCCGAAGTTTGTTTCCATTTTCTACGAGATCCGTGCGGAACAGCTCTCCGCTCGGCTGTAATTCTATGATCAATTCCTCCCCGACGCGGATGCGTCCACGCTTTACATGTTCTGTCAGCGTCAGGAGACCTTGGTTTATCATCCCTTGGGTAACCTCTACCGGGAATTTGCGCCGCTGTTGACCGTTTGGCGGTGCAGGCTGCACGGGCGTGGTCCCTCCTCTCCCAATACTTGAAGCGACGTCGTCCCGCGCTATCAGATGCGCAATTGCTCTCTGTTCCGACTCAGAGAGGGGAACACCGAGTTTGCGTTTAACATATGCCTTCGTCGCAAGTCTTGCCTGCCGGTTGGAGACGACTGAATTAGCAACCATGCAGACATTTTCCCAATCACGGTTCGACTTACTCCAGTTAACCTTAGTGAGGTCCGCCAACCTATTCTTCCAATCCGACGGGAATTGCCTCATGAGTTCGGCTCCCATTCCGCCGAGAGCCCGAAGAACCACCGAGTGCGATGAGATGTTTTCCTGTCTGAGTTCAATGGGCCGAATTTCACGGTTTCTTACCTTCAGCCAGTCCGGCATGAACGTGGACACGACAGCCCAGTAATCAACTGCCGTCGTGACTAATTCGTTGAAGAACGCGTCTTCGCTAATCTTCCTTCCCGCCAGCAGTTCTTCGTTTGCATCGTAGAGTGCGGCGAGGGTGAACATCTTTTCCGAGCGAGCCGGAAGGGACACATTGTCTTTGTCCACCAATCCCTGAAACGCTGGAACCTTTTCACAAACCTCCAGTGTTAGTTTTCCTTGGCTGTCCCGTTGGTCAAAAAGGATGTTGAGCGACTTTGACGTTTTCACTACCTCCTTATTCAGGTCAGTGAACATCTGTTGCACCCGCGACCTGCTCTCGTAGTCGAAAAGAAGGACAGATATTGATTCATCGCCGAGGGCGGGGTTCTCCCGAACAGCCTGATGGATCGCCGCACAACGGTGCTGCCCGTCGTTAATCACGAACTTGGCCGTGTCAAAATCCATTTCAAGATATCCGAGTCCGTCCGGACCGACTGGTTCGAAAACGACAGCGCATTTGTATGAGGCTGTAATTGATGAGAAGAGGTAGCCGTCCTCATTGTCTAAAATATACCTCGCAATGTCCGGTATCCGCTTCTTGTTGAGAACTCGTTGCTCCCGATCTTCAGGTGTGAACTCAATCCAGTCCGTGAAACTGAACATTCTAGGAATTGCCGCGAGCTTCATTGTGCAGGCATAGTATTTGCGCTGCCCCATAGTGGCCTCCATGGCCGGGAATTTTACTTTCATATTTTCTTTCTGAGAGTTCTTGTTTGGTTGTCACCGCTTCAGAGCGATCATCGCTCACACGGCTTTTGTCAGAACTCAACGAGCGGGAAATTAGGAGACCGGAGCTATTGTGTCAAGGGCTGCTGCTGAAAAGTTTTACGCCTCGTTCCCAAAGTGAGGGTTTGGGAACGCGAGCATCGCGGGGAAGCTGTGCTTCGCGGTGAGGGCTAGTCGAGGAACGGAGCGCCGCTCCCGCCACCCGCCACGCAATGGAATTGCCCCCGGAAAAGTGCGTTCCCAAAGCCCCACTTCGGCAACGAGGGTGAAAGTTATCCGCCCGCGTGCGCCGCAAACGGATTCTCCATTGGCACGGGCAGACCGGCGAAGTCGGCTTCGTTGCGCGTGGCGAGGGTGAGCGCGTGGACTTGGGCGGTGGCGGCGAGGAAGCCGTCGAGCACCGGGAGCGGGCGAAGGGCCATGAGTTCGCCCCACGCGGCGGCCTCGGCGGCACGGATCGGGAGCAGGCGACCGGTGCGGCCAAAGTCGCGCTGGAGGCGGTCGCACCACACGCGCAGGTGATCCGCCTGCGCCGGATCGCGCCGCGCGATGAGCGCGACGCCGCGGCGGAGTTCGGCGAGGGTGATGGCGCTGAGAAAGAGTTCGCGACGGTCCCGGCGCGCGAACCAGGCGGTGACATGGGCATCGGCGCGGACGCCTTTGCGGAGTTCGGATACGACGTTGGTATCGAGCAGATACCCGTTCACGAGAGGTCCACGTCGCGCGGGTATTCGCGGACCCTGGCAAAATCGGCTTCCTCGCCGCTGTCAGGCATGGCCAGGAGCAGCGCCTTGAGATCGGGGAAAGCGACCGCCCCAGCGGACTGGCTCTCCAGCTTGGTGGCAAGGAAATCAAAAAGCTCCCGTTGTTCGCGAGGAGGGAGAGTTTCGACAGCGGATTCGATTTCAGCGAGTGTGCTCACATGGCGAAGATAGCCGCGAGAAACGGAGACAGGCAAGCGGCGCGTCGAGCACTCCGTTTCGTCGCCTTGGCCAGCAAGCTCCGCCGCCCGCCGGTGCGCGCGGTTTGACGAAGACGGAAACCAGAGTCCCATCGCGTTCCATCGGGGCTGAACCGCCGATGGCCGGATGCGTGGGAGGACATTCAGCCTGGCACGGCGGGCGATCTTGCGCGGCCGATCGTCGAAGGAGACGAAGACGCGGGCACCCAGCGTGAGCGCCGCCGCGACGTGCAGAATATCCAGGGACCGCGCGAGGGTGCCGGCGGCATATCGCTTTGAGGGGAGGCATCGCAGTCGGGTCACTCGATGAACACTCCGGCAGGCAGGCCAAAGTGGCTCCCGAGGGCGCGGGCGTGCTCGGCGGTGATGGAGCGTTCGCCGCGCAGGATCATCGGCCCGAGGGTGCGATGCGAACCCAGCAGGCGCGAAAGGTCGGCGGCGCTCAGCTCCTGCTCGGCGAGCAGGTGCTCCAGCATTTGCAGCGGCGTGCGCTGTGGCGCAGAGGCGGCCTCGTAGTCTTCGATGAGCGCGCAGAGCAGGTCGAAATAATCGGTCTGATCGCGGTTCATGCGTTTCTCAAAACCGGCGAACGCCTCGGCCATTTCGAGGGTGTTGTCGTAGTTCACCCGATCATGAATGGGCCGTGGAATGAGCAGGCGGCAGAGACCGGCGTAGTCGCGCGGCAGGGAATCGAACGGGATGCTCTTTTTGGTTCTCATAGATCGTTTTTCCATTCGTCTTTCGAGTATTCGGCGTGGGTGAGGAAGCGGAGGGTGAAGACGATTTTGCGGTTGTAATGCAGGGCGGCGAGAAGGCGGTATTTGTTTCCGCAGGCATTGAACACCGTCACCATGCGTTTGCTATGCACGGCCACGGCATCGGCGGACGGATAGGTTTTGCGAACGTCGGCGAGACTCTGCCAGTGTGCGGCGCGGACGGCCTTGCGCCAGCAGGCCAGCCATGTGCCGGCCTGCGGATGGCGCACGGCAGCCTGTTTCAGAAAGATCTCTTTGATGATTCTTATGAATACACCCTGTATTCAAGTCGCCGCTTCGTCAAACCAATTTCAGACGCTCGCCCGAACTTGAATGACGTATCGTTGCCCTGGCCGGCAAGCTCCGCCGCCCGCCGGTGCGCCCGGTTTGACGAAGACGGAAACCAGAGTCCCATCGCGTTCCATCGGGGCTGAACCGCCGATGGCCGGATGCGTGGGAGGACATTCAGTCTGGCACGGCGGGCGATCTTGCGCTGCCGATCGTCGAAGGAGACGAAGACGCGGGCGCCCAGCGTGAGCGCCGCCGCGACGTGCAGAATATCCAGGGACCGCGCGAGGGTGCTGGCGGCATATTTTGCGGAGAGTTCCCCGGCTTTGTGGAAAACTGCGACGAGGTCACAGGCTGGCTTTTCCAAGAGGCCGGCGGTGATGTCCGCCTGCAAATCGCGCAGGGCTGCTTTCATCCGAAACCCCGGCCACCGCTCCCTTGCCACCGCCGCGTTCGTGCCAGGGTGCGCCCATGAGCACGCTCGCTGAAATCGAAGCCGATGACGGCGAGGCTTGCGGGAGGGGGCAGAGCGGTCTATTTCTTCCGCCATGGAGATCGGCCAATTCATCGTCCAGACCCCCGAGACCTGCGGTGGACGGGCGCGAATTGCGGGGCGGCGGATTCCCGTCAGCTCGGTGTATCGCTGGTTCCTGAGCGGGTTCGAGCCGGAGGATATTCTGGAGAAATATGAGGGTGCGACGCTGGCCGAGATTTATGCGGCCATCACCTACGCGCTGGCGAATCGCGCGGAAATCGCGGCGGAGATCGGGCGCGAGGACGAATTGGAGACCGCGGCGCGCGAGCGTCAGCGAGGGGTGCCAGCGGTGCCAGCGTGAGCCTGTTGCGCGATCATCTCGACGAGGATTGCCAGTCCGCGGCCCTCGCGGCCGAACTGCGCCAGCACGGGTTCGAGGTGGTGACGACAAACGAAGCGGGCATCGTGGGAGCGGACGACGACGCGCAACTGGATTACTCGGCGAAGCAAGGCATGGCCATCGTGACGAACAATATTTGCGACTACACTGCGCTGCACACCCGCTGGCTGGCCGGGGGCCGGCAACATGCGGGTATCGTCCTTTTCCCGCAACAGGGATACTCAATCGGCGAAGTCGTCCGCCGGCTCGCGCACCTGCGCCGCACGCTCACCGCAGAGGAGATGCAGGGCCGGCTTGAATGGCTGAGCGCATGGGGCGCACACTGAGCGAATTCATTCCTCGTCGCGAAATACCGGTTTGTCACCGTGGCCAGCAAGCTCCGCCGCCCGCCGGTGCGCCCGGTTTGACGAAGACGGAAACCGGAGTCCCATCGCGTTCCATCGGGGCTGAACCGCCTATGGCCGGATGCGTGGGAGGACTTTCAGCCTGGCACGGCGGGCGAGCTTGCGCTGCCGATCGTCGAAGGAGACGAAGACGCGGGCAGGCAAGCGTCTGCACGGCAGCAGTCATATCCACGAAAGAGCAGGGGACTTGAATCGCCGCTCGACGATCCGTCCGCGTCTGCGAATAATGCGCGCATGAAGCGCCTCCATTTCATCGCTGTGCTCGTGCTGCTTCTCGGAAACATCGGCAGTGCCGAGGAGAAAAAAATCTGGGCAAAGTCATTTCTGAATCAAAAGGCGCCGGAGCTGGTCGTCGAAAAATGGCTGACGCCGGAGCCGAAGCGGGAAGGGAAGTTTGTGCTGATTGATTTCTGGGCGACGTGGTGCCCGCCGTGCCGGAAGGCGATCCCGGAATTGAACGCGCTGCACAAGAAATTCGGCGACCGGCTGGTGGTGATCGGCATTTCCGACGAGCCCGAGGAAAAGGTGAGGGCGATGAAGGAGCCGAAGATGGAATACGCCGCGGCGATTGATACGAAAGGCCGCACGAAGGAGAAGCTGGAGGTGACGGGCATTCCGCATTTGATCCTCATGGATCCGCAGGGCGTCGTGAAATGGGAGGGGTTTCCATTTTTGAACGATCACGAACTGACCGCGGAAGTCGTGGGCGCGATCCTCGACGGCAAGAAATGATCCGCGCATTTATGAAATCCCTCAGTTTCCTCGCAGCCGCCGCCATTTTATCCCTCGCAGGATGCGCCACGCGCGGCGCGGCGTATGCAAAGGCGCACGCGGAACTTTCGCCGATGCACCGGCAGATTCTCATCACCGGGAAAATCCCCGGCGGTGCAGCCGTCGCGGGCATGACGAAGGAGCAGGTGAAGCTCGCGGTGGGCAGCCCAAAACGCATCGCACAGGCCGGCGCGGGCGAGGCGTGGGTGTATCTTCACCAGAGGTTTCTGGACATGAGCCCTCGCGAAGATGCCGACGCGGCGTTTGGCACCGGCCCGGACCGGCAGCGCAATTTTACCGAAACCGCGCACCTCGGCCCGAGGCCGTCCGTGATCGAAAAGGCGACGGTCTTTTTCCGCGGAGACCGGGCGACGCATGTGGTGATCGGACGGGAGTGAGGTTGGAGCTTTCCACATAAACTCGCGGCCATTCCAGCAAAAGGCGTGGTGTGCTTGTTTTGGTGCGGGAATTCAGTGAGCAGGCTTTTGAGGCAGGAATTTCTGAGTCATACCATCTCGCACAAATCGCTCCGCGCCATCCCGCCACCTGCGTCCATCCTGCCACGCGAGGTTGGAAACCTCGCCTACTTTGTCGGGCCGCGCCGCCATACACGACAGAGAACATGGGCCGGACAGTGCGGCGGCGGGTGAGGTTCGAGCGTGGCGCAGTGGAATTCGTAACAGCCAACAATCGAGGTCAGATCAAATCGCATTCCATATGACATACATTGTATGATGTTATTGATATACCCCTTCGTTTCTGGCATTTCCATTCTTGTGAATAACTTGCGAAGAAGTCCGAGGTCTCCACGGCGGAGCGCCGCGATCCCAGACTTGTTCACCGCTCAGGCGCAAATCGGTTTGAACGGTAGTGGGCTACTTTGAATCTGTTCGACGTCCGCCGCCGCTGCACTGCGCTCCGTGGCACGGGCGTCCCGCCCGTTCATGGGCGGGACGCCCATGCCACTTTTCAAAGTAGCCCACTACCGTTTGAACGTCCTACTCCAAGAGCGATTGGATTTCGTCAATGCTCAGGCCTTCCATGAGCGGCTGCTCGTTTTCCAGCGTCGCGGCGATGATGGCGCGTTTCCTCGCCTGAAGGTTCAGGATTTTCTCCTCCACGGTGTCGCGCGCGATGAGTTTGTAGCTGGTGACGGCCCGGCTTTGGCCGATTCGGTGCGCGCGATCCGTCGCCTGGGCCTCAACAGCCGGGTTCCACCACGGGTCAAAATGGATCACCGTGTCTGCCGCCGTGAGGTTCAGGCCGGTGCCGCCAGCCTTCAGGCTGATCAGGAATACCGGAACCGTCCCGCTCTGAAAACGGCTCACCTGCGCGCCGCGGTCGCGGGTCTGGCCGTCCAGATAGCAGTGCTCGATGCCCAGAATTTCAAGCCGGGCACGGATATAGCCCAGCATCGTCACGAATTGGCTGAAAATCAGGACGCGGTGCCCGCCGTCGAGGGCTTCGGAAAGCAGCTCCTCGAGCATGTCGAGCTTCGCGGACGATTCTGCATCGGATGGCGGGTTTTCGAGGCCGAGCAAACGGGCATCGCAGGCCGCTTGGCGGAGCCGCAGCAAGGCGGTCAACATGAGCATCCGCGCCTTGTTCTTGTCCTTCTGGCCGGAGAGTTGTGAGACTTGCTGTTTGGTCGTAATTACGAGCTGACTGTAAATTACAGATTGCGCGTCAGTGAGTTGACAATAGGCGACTTGCTCCAGTTTGTCGGGAATCTCCGTAGCAACTTCACGCTTGGTTCTTCGGAGTAAAAATGGACGGATTCTGCGTGTCAGGCGCTGCTGTTCCGGGCCGCCCGGCTTGCTTTGGATGGCGTTCTCGTAGCGCTCCCGGAATTCGGTGCGCGTGCCTAGGTATCCGGGCATCAGGAAGTTCATGAGGGACCAGATGTCGCGCACGGAATTCTCCACAGGCGTGCCCGTGAGGACGAATCGGTGGCGCGCCTTCAGTGCTGCCGCAGCTTGGGCATTCTGGCTGTCAGGATTCTTGATGTGCTGGGCTTCGTCGAGGATGACCGCGGCAAACTGCAGCCCCTGATAAGCCTCCACGTCACGCCGCAAGAGCGGATAACTTGTAATTACCAGACTAGTCTTCTCGATTTTATGGAAATCTTCCGCACGGCGCGCTCCGTCGAGCGCGAGCACGCTGATTTCAGGGATCCATTTCGCCGCTTCCGCGCACCAATTGAAAATGAGCGACGACGGGCAGACGACGAGAGTCGGCCCCTGCCCGGCCAATGTGCGGATGAATGCGAGTGCCTGAAGGGTCTTTCCGAGACCCATTTCATCAGAGAGAATTCCTCCGAAGCCGTTTTGCGCCAGAAAGTTCAGCCAATAAACACCCTGTTTCTGGTAGTCTCGCAAGGGCTCCTCCAGCGAACCGAGCGGCACTTGCGTGAGGCGATCCAGCTTCCGCGTCGCTCCCGCCCAGTCCCGCCAACGGGTCTCGCCGCCGACGGTCAGCATATTTTCCTCCGCGAAGGCATCGAGCGCGCCAGCCTGCCTGCGGTCGAGCCGATACACGCCGGCTTGCGCCTGCTGAGGATCGCTGTCGCGCAGGAGTTGGCCGAATTCATCCAGCAGACCGGGATCGAAGACCGCGATATTGCCGTTCTTGCGGCGCACATGGCTTTGCCCGCCTTGCAGCAGCCGCGTGATTTCCGCGCCGGAAAATCGTTCGCCGGCCGTGGTGCCCAGCTCATACGAGAGGTCGAACCATTGCTCGCCCGACGAGCGGATTTCCAGCCGCGGCTCGATGCGCTCGACGTCGCGCGTCACGTATCCGAACCGCTCGCCGACATCCACCTTCCATTCGCGCTCCAGCCTCGGCAGCCCCGCTGCGAAGAACGCCAGGATGCGCTGCTCGCCCTTCAGCGTGAGTTCCCCTTTTCCGTCCGGCCCGGCAAATCCGTACGCGCGCACGCGCTCCAGCGCGGCCTGCTCGCTCGCGCGGTTGCGCGAAAATCTCGCAAGCGCCGCCCCCGTCGCGTCCAGCGTCACGCGGCGCTCGCCGTAGATCGCCTCGATGCGCGCGGTGAGGAAATTCAGCGATCCCTCGAAGTGCGCGGCAAAGCGCGGCGCCGGCAGGTCTTCCGGCAATGGTGACGCATCCGGAATCACGTCGCCTTCGATCTCGAAAAAATTGGCGAGCGTCGGAAGTTCGCGCGCCGTGAATGCTTCCGCCGCATCCGCGGGAATGCTGATCGCACGCTCCAGCACCGCGAGATATGCCCGCGGCAATCCCGCTGCGACCGGCGTGAATTTCCCGTCGTCCAACCTCCACGCTGCGTCTGCAGCGAGCAGCAGCGTGCCATCCGCGGGGGCGTGCGACACGCGCAGCGAGCCGTCGTCTGCGCGTTCGATGCGCAGAGTGCCGCGTGTCCCCTGCCCTTCGATTTTCACCGGCAGCGTCCTGCCAAAAATCACGCGCGGATGAGCCGTGAGCACACCGAGCAGCGTCGCGAACTGTTCGCGTCCGAGCATCGCCATCGCGGGCAGTTTTCCATCGGCGAATTTGCGCAACTGCACCGCGAGCCGCACGTCGGATTCGCTCGCGTGAAAACGCTTCGTCTTGTCGAGCGCGCCGAGCGGCTTGCGCACGCCGCCCGTTTCCACTTCGCACACGACCATCACGGATTTCTTCTCCCACGCCGCGGTGAAATTCGGCGGCAGGATCACGTGCAGCATCGCTTCCGGGCCATCGGAGTCGGTGGAAAAATTCGGATCGTGGGAAGGATCCGCAGCTTCGGTCTGTGGGTTGGTTTTCAGCGCGGGCGTAGCGCTGGCCGCGATGGTCTTCGCGGCATCAGCCGCAGCGGCGGCGTGATTTTTCAGGCCGCGGATCACCGCCACGCCGACGGCCAGCGAGTGCGCGCAGATCAGCCCGCGCCTCCGGTTCGTCACGCAGGTGCAGGTGTTCTCCATGTCCGTCCGGGACCGCACATTCAGCCCCGCGCGGAACTCCGCATCCGCGCCGCGCACGCGGCCCGCGAGGACGGGCGGCACGTAGCTCGCCTCGATCACTTTCCCTGACTCGAACATCGCGCGCGCCTCCTTCATGGCCTCCCAACCGCCGGCTTCCATCAGGATTTTTTCAGTGAGTTCGACCATCGTTGCAGCGCGCAGTTAACCACGACGCCGAGGCATGGGAAACCGCAGATTGCGCGGATGGACGCAGATTTTCCATGACGAGTCATCTGCGTTCATCTGCGGAAATCTGCGGTTCAAAAAAGTCCCGCGCGCCAATTTCCTGTTCATCCTCCCGCGCATTCCTACACTCCGCACATTCATGAAAGTCATCGCAGTGGCGAACCAGAAGGGCGGCGTCGGAAAGACGACCACCTCGCTCAATCTCAGCTCCTGCCTTGCGGAGTTGGGACAGCGCACCCTGCTCATTGATCTCGACCCGCAGGCAAATGCCACGAGCGGCCTCGGCATCGAGCCGGTGGACGAAATTTCCGCATCCACCCCGATGATGGGCGAGGCGGCGCTCGCAGAAATGGTCATCCCCACGCGCTTCCCGAATCTCTGGCTCGTGCCCGCGAACCTCGATCTCGCCGGCGTGGAAGTCGAAGCGATCCGCTCCGGCGATCACCTCACGCGGCTGCGCGATGCGCTCACCGGGCTGCGTGCGGATGCGCCGTTTGACTTCATCATCCTCGACTGCCCGCCATCGCTCGGCGTGCTCATGACGAACGCCCTCTGCGCCGCCGACGAAATCCTCATCCCGCTCCAGTGCGAATACTACAGCATGGAGGGACTCGCAAAAATCGTCGGCGTCTGCGAGCAGCTCCGGCAGTCCGGCGCGAACGCCGCGCTCCAGCTCTGCGGCATCCTCATGACGATGTACATGCGGACGAACCACTCGAACGCCGTGATCGGCGAGATCCAAAAGCACTACGGCGACATCATTTTCAAAACGGTGATCCCGCGCACCATCCGCCTCGCGGAAGCGCCGAGCCACGGGCAGCCGATCATCCAGTATGAGCCCGGCGGCCTCGGCTCCGCGGCGTACCGCGCACTCGCGAAGGAATTCCTCGCGCGCGAAGGCGTGAAGGCCGTCACGATGGCGGATTGATCCGCCCGCGCGGCGTTGGCGAACCTACTTTCCCGCCTTGCCCCGGTCCGTGGGCGTTGGGCGGGACAATCGTTCGATTGACCTCGTGCTCGTGGAAAACCATCGTCCGCGCGCCCCAAAAAGCAGACCCCCCACCCCCACTTCCATGATTCTCCACGGCAAAGCAGCACTCATCACTGGCGGCACGCGCGGCATCGGCGCAGCCACGGCCCTCGCATTCGCCAAGGAGGGCGCGGATGTCGCCATCACCTCGCGGAAGATGGACGACGATGCGCTCCGCACCATGCGCGAGATCGAAAAGCTCGGGCGCGAATGCGTCGTTCTCACCGGCGACTGCGCTTCGCCGGCGGACTGCGCGCACGTTGTCGCCGAGGCCGCGCACGAGCTGAAGCGGCTCGATGTGCTCGTCCACTCCGCAGGCGGCGCAGTGCCCGGCGGGCTCATGGAGGTGACGCCCGAGGCGTGGAATGCCGCGTTCGATGTGCATGTCCACGCGATCTATCACCTTGCCCGCGCCGCGGTGCCGCACATCCGCAAACAAAAGGAAGGCGCGATCATTCTCATCTCCTCCACCGCCGGGAAACTCGGCGTGATGGGGAGCCTCGCCTATCAGGCGGTGAAGGGCGCACTGCCCCAGCTCACCCGCGCGCTCGCCCGCGAATTGGCGGCGGACAACATCCGCGTGAACTGCGTCGCGCCCGGTGTCATCCGCACGAGATTCCACGAGCACATGAGCGAGGAGCAGAAGAAACTGAACCTCGAACACCGCATCCCGCTCAAGCGCGAGGGCACGCCGAAGCAGGTCGCCGATGTGATCGTGATGCTGGCGAAGAACGATTACATCACCGGCGACACGGTGACGGTTGACGGCGGGCTGACCTCGCGGATCGCGTGAGCGGCAGCAGCACGCGATGCGATGATTTTTGAACATCCGCAGCGAGCGCATTGACGCTGCGTGCGCAAGTCCGCATGGTGAGGCGATGCTCCCTGCTGTCACCCAACTCCTCGTCCTCCAAGATCGCGACAAAAAACTCCGCCAGCTCAGACTCGAACTCAAGCGTGCGCCGCTGGAGCGAAAGGACATGGAATCCCGCACGGCGGGGACGACGAGCGCGCTCGATGCGGCGAAGCTGAAGGCGAAGGAAATCGAAGTGAAGCGCAAGGAACTCGAGAACGAGGTCGGCACTCGGCGGCAGCGGATCAACAAGTATCAGACGCAGAAACTGGAGACAAAAAAGAACGAGGAATACCAGGCGATCTCGCACGCGATCCAGACGATCGAAAATGAGATCACGGTGGTCGAGGATCAGGAATTGGAACTGATGGATGCCTTGGAAAAGCAGAAGCCGGTGATCGCGGCGGCGGAGAAGGAGGCGGCGGCGACGAAGGCACAGGTGGCGCGGCAGTTTGCAGATCTCGATGCGAAGGTGAAATCCATCGAGGCACAGGTGGAGGAGGTGCAGGCGGAACGCGCAAAGCTCGCGGCGGAGGTCGAGGAGGATCTGCTCGACACGTATCAGCGGCTTTTCGACACGAAGGACGCGCAGGCGGTGGTGGCGCTCGTGAATGAGATGTGCCAGGGCTGCCACGTGAAGTCGCAGACCCACGTGATCCACGCGGTGAAAGCCGGGAAAGTGGTGACCCACTGTCTTTATTGCGGGCGGATCCTTTACCCGGAGAACTGAGGGCTGCGGACGAAAGACTTCGTCGCCGGAGGCGTACATGATGAAACGCGGAGACGCAGAGACGCAGAGAAAAGCGAATGCGATACGTGAAGGCGCTTTCAGTTTTTTCCTCCGCGTCTCTGCGTCTCCGCGTTTCAAATCTGACTTCCAAAGACGATCCGCGGGCGGTGCATCATGAATCGCATCGCCGGCATCGAGACGGAATACGGCTGCCTCGTCACGGCTGGTGATGAGCGCTCCGATGCGTGGCCGGTGCGGGTGAAGAATCACCTTTTCAAAAAGCTGCGCGTGGGCGTGCTGGATCAGCACTACCGCGACTACGAGGAGCCGCCGGGGAATGGCGGCTTCCTGCTGAATGGCGGACGGTTTTACCTCGACATGGGGCACATCGAATATGCGTCACCGGAATGCCGTTCGGTGCGCGATCTCGTGGCGTGTGACCTCGCGGGCGATGCGATGCTCCAGGGCGCGATCGAGGCGATGGGCGTGACGGACAGCGTGGCCTTTTTGAAGAACAACATTGATCACGGGACGAATGCGACGTTCGGCTGCCACGAGAATTACCTGATGCGCCGCGAGACGGATTTCACCGAGGCAAACACGGCGGGGCTGCTGGCATTTCTCGCGACGCGGCAGATTTTCACGGGCGCGGGACGCGTCGGGCAGGCGAGCCCGCTGGCCTTCGAGACGGAGCCGCTGCCGCCGTACGAGCGCGTGGATTTCCAGATGAGCCAGCGCGCGGATCACATCGTGAACGACATCTACCAGTGGGTGCAGTTCAACCGCGCGATCATCAACGCGCGTGACGAGCCGCTCGCGGATTACCGCCGCTATCGGCGGCTGCACCTGCTCATCGGCGACTCGAACATGAGCCCCTTTGCCACCGCGATGAAGATCGGCACGACGCATCTCGTGCTCACGCTGCTCGAGGAAGATCGCCTGCCGCGCGAGGTCGCGCTGCAGGACGCGGTGCTTTCGACGCGGATGATATCGCGCGTGTGCCGCGCGGATGCGCCCGTGCTGCGGGCCGACGGCTACACCGACACGGCGATCGGTGTGCAGGAAAAATTTCTCGCCGCCGCGCAATCGCTCGCGGGCCGCGATGCCGAGACGGACTGGCTGCTCGGCCGCTGGGCCTGGCTGCTCGACGCGCTGCGCCGCGAGGCGACGGATGAATTGCTCGGCGCGGTGGACTGGGTCTCGAAGAAATGGCTGCTCGACACTTTCCGCGCAGAGCAAGGCGTCGCGTGGAGCGACCCGTGGCTCGAAAGTCTCGACCTCGAATATCACAACCTGAACCCGGCGCGCGGGCTCTTCCACGGAATCCCCGTGCAGGGCGAGACGGAGCTGTTCAACCGCGAGGCATTTCAGCCGGCATTCCTGCGCACCGCGCCGGCGGACACGCGCGCACACGCCCGCGGGCTGGCCGTCGCTCATTGCCTGGAAAGGGGCGACCCGTGTGTGTTCAACTGGGACTCGATGACCGTCGGTGCGGAGCGGATACTCGCGATGCCCGATCCCCTCGCGACGTACGACAGCGAGGTGCGGGCGCTCCTCGCGGAAATTTGATCGCCGATTTTCCCGGATGCGGCGCGGGTGCAAAAGCGGCCCGCAATTCACCGCGCTGCTACGGCTCCATCGCCTTCTGGATGTCCTTCATCTGTCCCGCGTACGCGGAGACGATCCGCCAGCCGGTGTAGCAGATGATCGCGATGTAGATGAGCCGCGGCACCCATTCGGAGATCGTTTCGAGGCGGCGCATGGCGGCGGCGCGGTATTCCTCGCCGACGCGCTGAAGCTCTTGGTCCAGTTCGCCCGTCTGCTCGCCGACGGCGAAGGCGCGGACGAAACGCTTCGGAAATGCGCGCGTCCCTTCGAGCGCGGCACCGACCTGTCCGCCGGCGCGGACGGCTGGCATCGCACCGGCGACGGCTTCGCGCAGGATCGCACTTCCGCTCGCGGCGCCGGACATTTCGAGGCTGGCGAGGACGTTCACGCCGGCATCGAGCTGCATGTGGTACGCGGAGCAGAAACGGGCGAGCGCGAAATCGCGCCGGAGCTGCCCGAAGATCGGAATGGCGCGCAGCAGGCGGTCGGGCGTCGCGCCATTTTCCGCCGCGGAGAGGAGCGCACGGATGAGCACCGTGAGGATAAAAATGGAAAGCCAGAGTCCGCCGATGGCGAATCCGACGGCTTTCAGAAACGGGGCAAGGCCGCCATTTTCCGCGAACAGGACCGGTGCCGGGAGGACGAGCAGCGCGAAGTGGATCACGAAGGCCGGGTACGCGAGCCGGGCGCGGATGCGCGCGCGCGCGGAGGCGATGGCGGCGTGGTATTGCGAGGCCTGTTCGAGCCCGGTCTCGAGCCGGCCTGCGCGATCGCTCGCGGTGAATGCGCACGCCTCGAGCGGCGAGACGAGCGGCGTGCCGGCGGGCAGCGATTCCCCGACGGAGGCTCCGCCGTCGAGCGCGGCCCTGATCCGTGCGAGCGCCGCACGGGCCTGCCCGCTACTGTGCTTCGCGAGGGTTGCGATGGCCTTCGGAAAAGGCGTGCCGCTGCGGACGAGCCGTCCGAGTTCGTGGAAGATGGCGGCCTTTTCGCTGGGGTGCATCGCGCGCACGATGCCCGCGCCGCCGCGCATGGCAAGCGCCTTGGCGCACCGCCAACTCTCGGGTTGCGCGAAAGCCGGGATTTGCGAAGGTATGTGTCCATTTCATGCTGGATTTGCCGAGACACAAAAAGCGCTGGTTCCTCCGGTGGTGGTTCACCATCCCGTTCTTCACGCTGCTGCTTGCCACGATCGTGGGGACGGTGATTTTTTATAAGGTGAAGTGGGACTACGAGGCGCAGGCGCAGATGTTCGACTACACGCGGCTGGACGCGATGGAATCCGCGAGCGTGATTTTGGATCGGAACGGCGCGCTGCTCGGGAAAATCTTCACGCAGAACCGCGACCAGGTGGATCTCGCGCACCTCGCGCCCACGCTGCTGGAGGCGGTGGTCGCGGCGGAGGACGCGCGCTTTTACGAGCACACGGGCGTGGACGTGCGGGGCGTGGTGCGGGCGCTCTACGAAAACTGGCGCGCGGGCAAGGACAAGCAGGGCGCGAGCACGCTCACCCAGCAGCTCGCGCGGAACACTTTCCCCGAGCAGCTCCCGCCGAATGACCGCAGCAAGGAGCGCAAGCTGCGCGAGATGTTCGTGGCGCGTGAGATCGAGAAGCGGTGCTCGAAGCCGCGCATCCTCGAGCTTTACCTGAACCGCGTATATTTCGGGAACGGCTTCTTCGGCGCGGAGTCGGCGGCGAAGGGCTACTTCGGAAAAAATGCGTCGGAGGTGGATTTCAGCGAGGCGGCGATGCTCTGCGGACTGCTCCGGAGCCCGGACAAGCTCTCGCCGTGGAGGGATATCGAGAAGTGCATCGAGGAGCGGAACCGCGTGCTGAACCGCCTGCTGGAGCTGAAGCGAATCACGCGCGAGCAATACGACGTCGCGTTTGCATCCAAGCTGGTGCTGAAGAACAAGCGGCCGATCCATCAGGAGAATTATCCCGCCGATCTCGTGTACCAGCAGGTGCTGAAGATCGTGGGCCGCGACCGCGCGACGAGCGAGGGGCTGAAGGTTTTCACGACGATTGATTCCGCGCTCCAGAAAAAGGCGGAGGAGTCGCTGCGCACGCAGTTGAACGCGGTGGAGCAGCACCCGGAATTCCAGCCGAAGGATCCCAATGCGAAGCGGCAGACGCTCGCGGACTACACGCGCATTTTCGAGGCGGCGAACAAGCAGCCGTTCGACGCCGAGGGGCGGCGCATCGAGCCGGAATACCTCCAGGGTGCGGTGGTGATGCTCGAAAACAGGACCGGCGCGATCGTCGCAATGGTCGGCGGGCGCGACTTCCAGCACAGCGAGCTGAACCGCACGCGGCAGGTGCAGATCGCGCCGGGCACCGCATTCAAGCCGCTCGTGTACGCGGCGGCGTTTGAAAAAGGGATGTTCCCCGGCACGGCGGTTGAGGACGCGGTGATGGACAACACGAAGGTGATGATCGGCGGCACCACGGGCATCCTCGGCGAGTGGGGGCCGGAACGGGCGGACAACCGCTTCGAAGGCACGATCTCCGCGCGCACTGCGCTCGTGAAATCGAAGAATGCCGCGACCGTGCGCATCGGCATGAACACAGGGATCAAGGAAGTGATGGATGTTGCAAACCGGGCGGGCATTTCCAGCGAACTCTCGAAGTATCCGCGCACGCACCTCGGCGCGAGCGAGGTCGTCCCGATGGAATTTGTGCTCTCATACACGATGTTTGCGAATGGCGGCGTGAGACCCGTGAACACGTTCATCATCCGGCGGATCGAGGACAAGGCGGGCAATGTCATCTTCGAGGAAAAACCGGAGACGGTGCGCGTGATCAAGGAGACCACCGCGTATGAAATCCACTCGTGCCTCGCGCAGGTGCTCGAGTCTGAGGGCACCGCGGAGCGCGCCACGATGGAACTCGGCCTCAAGCGCTACCCGCTCGGCGGCAAGACCGGGACGGGCTACAATTTTACGGACGCGTGGTTCATGGGCTACAGCAGCGAGGTGACGTGCGGCGTGTGGATCGGCTTCGACCAGCAGAGCAGAAAGACGCGCCCCGGAATTTACCGAGGCGCTTTCGGCAAGGACATCGCGCTGCCCGTGTGGGCGGAAATCATGAAGGCTTCGTTCGATGCGTACAAGCCCGCGGAATTTGTGCAGCCGAAGGGAATCATCCGCGTGGAGATTTGCCGCGCGAGCGGCGGACTCGCCACGACGAAGTGTCTCGAGGATGGCGTGAGCACGACCTACCAGGAAATCTGCACCGAGGCGCAGGCACCGAAGGATCCGTGTCCGGTCCACAGCGGCTTCGGGCCGGTCGCAGGCATCCCAAAGCCGTCCGCGGATGGCATCCCACGCCCAGGCGTCGCCGTGCCGCAGGCGATCAAGACCATCGCGCTCGTGGGGCCGACCGTGATCGGGGACGATCCATACGGTTCGCATTTTGCGCTCGAACGGCAGTTGCAGCTTTCCGGAGTCGGCAATTCGCAAGCTCCGATCAACTCCACCGGAAATATCCCCGTGAGCAGCGGAACGCTTCCGCATCCGAATATCCCCGCGCCGCGCCCGCTCGTCATCCCGCCGCCGCCCAACGCGGACGTGAAACTCGACCAGCCGGAGCCGCTGAAGTTCAATTAGAGGGGTTCAAGAAAAACCGTAGCCGTGCGAGTTGAGGCACGGCCCTTGGAGCAACGGCGGGAAGCGATAGTGCCACGCCGCCTTTGGAGTGCACTGCGGGAATGGAGCGCAAGGCGATGCGCCGCCCGCAGCCCCATCCCGAAGGCGGTGTCGCGCTATCGCTTGCCACCGCAGTCCAAGGACTCGCGCCTCGTCCGGCGACTCGCTCTGCCCGCAGGTGATTTTTGGGAACTTGTCTCAGCGGTTGAACAAAAACGCCGGCGTGTTCACGAGCGCCCAGACGAGATCCTGCGAGCCGGTGAGCCGGCGGTTGGCGAGCTGCGTCTTGCTTTGCTCCGCGTCGGCGCGGAGCTGGACGAGCTTCGGATCGATGCGGATCGGCTCCTCGGCCTTCGCGAGCACCGAGCGCCGTTCGAGGACGCCGGGATCAGTCGGCAGCGGCATTTTGTTTTTCGCGAGCGTGAGGCGGCGCTTGGTCAGCTCGGGATCGCTCTCATTCCAATACGCGGCAATGGCCGCCTTGTCCTCCTTGCTGCGCAATGACGCAGGCTTCTTCAGCGCTTCGGTGACGGCGATTGGCAGACCGATGTTCAGCGGCGCATTGCCGGTCGTGACGTAGAGCCGGAAGCGCGCGATCGAGAATCCCCCGGCGCGCGGCTGGTTCAGATCGAAGCGCAGTCGCAGGCCCTTCGCTGCGTCGCCGACGGGCTTCGCGAGTGAAAATGCGGCGTAGTGCGGCACACCCATCTGCGGAGCGATTGCCCAGCCGTTGTTGCCGTCACCCTTCTTGTCGTCAATGGCCTTGGCCACCTCGAAATTCGCCTGGCTGAAATCCGCGACGGCGCCGTTGAACTTCGCATCGTCAATCTGCTTGCCCTTGCCGAATGGCCCGGTCTTCAGGCCAATCTCGCCGAGGACAAAATTTCCGTCGGAAAAATATCCCGGGCCGAACGCGGGCGCGTCAGGCGCGGTCAGCACCTCGATCATCACGCCGGTGATGCCCGCGAGTTTCGTGTCGGCGTAGATCGTGTAGTCCGAACTCTTCACGGCACCGCCGCTGGCCTTGATCGATCCGTCGGGCAGCTTCGTGAGTTCCACTCCGCCGGTGGACTTCGGCTCGACGAGATCGAGCGGCACCCAGCCGGTGTAGGTTTTCGCGACCGGCACCGTCGCCTCGAACTGCTCCTGCGCCGCGGTGACTTTCGTCTGCTCGTATTCCTTCACCGCCTTGTCCGCCGTGGCGGCGCTCTCGACGCGCTTCTTCTCAGCCTCGGCAATCTTCGGTGCGATTTCATTTTCGTGGCGCGCGAGTTCCTTCTTCGCGACATCAATCGCCGCGGCGCGCTCCGCCTCCTGCTTTGCGATCATGGGCGCCTGCTCCTTTTCCTTCGTGCCGAGTGCGGCGAGCAGATCCTTGTGCTCCTGCTCGATGACGCCCCACGACTCCAGCGTGCGCGCAATCTCGCCGTCGCTCGCGGGCCGGCTCAGCACGCGGGTGAAAATTTCGTCAATCAGCCTGCGGTCATCCGGCTGCGTCGCCACGAGCTTTGGCAGGGCATTGCTCGGATCGCCGATCGCATCCGCGATGGCCGGGCCGCTGAGCAGCGCCATCACGCTGCCGAGGCGCAGATCGCTGCTGCGCTCGCATTCGCACGCACTCTCGCGCGCGGGGCGTCCGGCATTTGCGAGGAAGCCGCTCGGCAGATCGGACTGCGAATCCGCAAGCATCGAAGCGCCCACGCCGCCGGGCAGCCGCGAGCCTGCGCCGGTGACCTTCAGCACGGAATCGTAGAGCACCTCGGCGGGCAGCCGGCGTGCGAGTGCGTGCGAGTAGTTCGTCTTGTCGTCCTCGTTCCATTTGTTCGTCGCAAGCGCGAGCTGGTAAGTGCGCGATTTGCAAATCTCGCGCAGCATGTGGCGCGTGTCGAAGCCGTGGCTGATGAATTCCTTCGCAAGATATTCGAGCAGATCCGGGTTCGTCGCGGGGTTGCCCGCACGGATATCGTCGAGCGGCTCGATGATACCTGCGCCGAGCAGGTAACCCCACTGGCGGTTCACGTAGCTGGAGGCAAAATAGCGGTTGTCCGGCGAAGTGATCCACGCGGCGAGTTGCTCGCGGCGCGAGCTTTTCTCAGCAGTGGCATCTGCCTTTGCAGGGAAAGGAAACTGCGGTTCGGCGACCTTGCCTGTGCGCAGATGCGTCATCTCGCCGGTCGGCGCGTCCTTCACGATCTCGAAAAGTGCGCGCGCCTTTTCCACCGCGGTGCCGACGAGCTTCACACCGCCCGCCGCGGGATCGTCGGCGAGGGAGACCTGCGAGAAAAATGCGCCGAGGTGGTAGTACTGATCCTGCGTCCAGCGCTCGAAGGGATGGTCGTGGCACTTGTTGCAGTTGAAGCGCGTCGCGAGGAAAAGGTGCGTCGTGTTCTCCATCGTCTCCGCGGGATCGCGCAAAATCTTCCAGTAGCTCGCTGCGGGGTTCACCTTGTTCGATCCGGATGCCGTCACGATTTTGCGCACGAACTGATCATAAGGCGTGTTGTCCGCGATCTCCTTGCGGATCCATTCGCGGAAAAGCTGCACGCCCTGCGCGCCGAGAAATTTCGAGTTCACCTGGAGCAGGTCGCACCACTTGTTCGTCGCGTGCTCGATGAATTCCGGCGAGCCGATGAGCTTCTCCACGATGGCATCGCGCTTCTGCCGCAGCGGCGCATTGTCGGTGAGGAACGCGCGCAGTTCAGCCGACGATGGCGGCTGGCCGGAGAGATCGAGGTACACGCGGCGGAGAAAGTCGGCATCGTTGCACACGCCCGACGGCTCGATCTTCATGCGCTGCCATTTTTGCGCGACGAGTTCGTCAATGCGTCCCCACGTCTCCGGCTGCTTCCACGTGAAGCCGCTGCGGTCGCCCATCACGGTGAGCGTCGTGGCGGCGTAATTTCCCTCGTAGCGCGCGAGCACCGGCGCCTCGCCGCGGCGCAGCGTATTCAGCAGGCCGTTGCCTTCGGCGAGTGCCGCGGCCACGTCGCCATTGCCGCTCTCGACGAACGCCTCCGCAGTCACATCGCGCATTCTTCCATCGGCAAAAGTCGCGACCACGCGGAACTGCTGCAACGCTCCAGGCACCGGCACGACGGGGTTTTTTGGGAACACCTCGATGCCCTTCACGCGCGGCACACTCAGATCCAGCCGCGCCCCGTCGGCGATCCACGCGCGCATGATCTCGTAGTATTTCTCGCCGAGCTTCGTGCGCTGCCCGCCCTCGTGGGGCACGCCCGCGGTGGACTTCAGCAGCATGAGCGAGTCGTCGGGCGACGCCACATTCAGCCGCCTGCCCGCGAGATCGTCCTTCAGCGAGCGCACATCGTAGATCGGATCGTAGCCGCGCAGCGAGAGCTTGAAGCCGTATTTGCCGTCCTTCGCGCCGTGGCAGGTGCCGGCGTTGCAGCCGAGTTTCGTCATCACGGGATTCACGTCGCGGATGAAATCCACGTCCGCCTTTTCCACGATGCCCGACACTTCCACCGCAGCCGACGCCTTCTGCCCGGACAGCTCCGCGCTCAGTGTCGCCGTCCCATTCTTCCGCGCCTCGATGTGCCCCGATTTGGAAATCTCCGCGCAATCGCCGCCGAGCTTCAGCGCCGCGAGTCGCGTGACATCCGCGACTTCGCCGGATGCAAGCTTCGCGATCACGAGCACCTGCGCCGCCTCAAATTTTCCTGCGAGCACGACCTTCGCAGGCTGCACTTCGAGCGAGACGATCTTCTGCGCCGGCATCGTCTCGGCGGCGGGCTGCATCGTCGGCGCGTCCGCGGCATGGAGAAGCGAGGCGCAGGTGAGCAGGGACACGCAGGCGAGCGAGGAGGCGCAGCCTAGCAGCGAGAATGTGGCGATTTTCATAGGGAAGAATGGAGCGCAGGTTAAACCGGATCGCGAGCGGAGTCTTAGCTCCGAGGGGAAAGCGGGCGAGGGCTGAATCTGCGCCTACTTCGCCTGAGTCGGGGCGGAATTCGCCGGGCCGCCCGCCCATTCGATCGTCATGCCGCCGCGGTGCAGGAAGGCGACGACCTCCTTTTCGATCTGCGCGAAGGTGCGCCCGCGGATGAGATGCTCGTCCTGCGCCTGCTGCCATTTTTTTCCGGTGCCGATGTCCTTCATGAAGGCGACCATGTGCGCGGCGTCGCCCTTGTCGTCGCCGTGGTAAAAGTAATACGTGAGCGCGATGGCGGAGGTATAGTTGCGCGAGACGGTTCCATCCGGGCTCGTGCCGAAGCCCGCGTGCCACTGCGCGGGTGTGATGTTCATGAGGTAGTCCAGATGCCAGATCGTGTGCCTGCCGGGGCGCAGGTGCTCGAGTTCCTTCACGGTCACGCCGAGCTTCGGCATCGTGAAGCGGCCCGAGGGATGAAATTTCGCGGAGCCGACGTACATCGCGGAACCCTCGACGTACCACTCGGGGATTTTGCCGAGCCAGTGGTTCATCATCTGGTGCGTGATTTCGTGGACGAGTGTGTCGTTGCTGGCCATCGGGATGACGGTGTAGTGCTTGCCCGCGAGCTTCACGCCGAGGCTGACGATGGGCACCTTGATGGCCTTTGCGCCGCCGGAATAAATCCCCGCGCTGCCCACGATACCGCCATCCTTCAGATAGTCCTGCTTGTCCGTGTAGAGCTTCGCGATGAAAAATTCCTGCCCCTTCTCCGGCGTCGGATCGATGCCGAGCGGGAGCGCGGAGTTCACCTCGCGCGTGCCTTCAAACATGCGGCCAAATTCCCGCACGACATCCGCGCCGAGCCGCGAGTCGCAGTGGAACTCGAAGTGCTGCGTGCGGTAGATGTATTCCTTCGTCTCCGGGGATTCCTTCACGACGGTGGCGACCGCGGGTTCCTTCAGTTCGGTGGTGGTCGGCCATGCGCCCGCGGCCTTGCCCGTGCGCACGGCTGCGCCCAAGGGCGTGACGGTCGCTGGCTTTGCGATCTGCAGCTTCACGTAATCCTGATCCGCTGCGACGAGTTGCGCAAACGCCACCCTCATCGTGGTGCCGTTTTGGAGGAGCAATTTCACATTCAAGCCCTCGATTCCGCTGAATGCGGCCTGCACGGAATGGCTCGCCGTGTCAGTCCACGTGCGGACCTCTGCCACGCCGCCCGGCGCGGTGGACACAAACAGGATGAGCAGTGCACAGAAAACGGGGAGGAGGGATTCTTTCACAGGATGTGGTGAAGGGTGAGCAAGAAATTAGCGGCGACGGGTGTCAAGCCGGGGTACGTCCAATTTCACCTTGGGCCTCAGAGTGTGTACCGAAAGTCAGAAATTAAACGCAGAGACGTAGAGCAAAGAAGAGAAGGCATCGTAGAAATCCCCCTATTTTCTCTGCGTCTCCGCGTCTCTGCGTTTCAAAAGACGGCTCCTCCAACCACATGCGGGCATTTTCGGTACACACTCTCAGGATGCTTGCGCGAGCCCCTTGGTTCGTTGGTTGCTCCGAGGCCTGCCGGATGTTCAGCAGGGCGACCTTCCTTCGGGCACCCTCGAAAGATAAGTGAAACGACCGCTCGCTTCCTGCTGAAAACCTGCGATGGTGGCGGAATGAAGACAACCTATGGATTTTCCCGCCGCGGCCCCGATCGGGTGGCGGAGGAGCTTGCAGCCGTGCTTTCCAAGAAGACCCCCTTTGAGTTCAAGTCGCTCTTCGACGTCGTCCACGCGAATCTCCGTGCGAAGAACGCGGCTTCCGGCGGCGAGGAAATGCTCCGCCTGCGCCTTTACGAGAAGCTCCAGAATTTCGTGCAGGCTGGCTTTGCAAAGAAGACCGGCAAGGAATATCGCGGCGTGCCGAAGGGCCTCGAGACATTCCTGTCCACTGCTGCGGAACTGAATGCCCGGTTCGCCGCAGGCACGCACAGCCGCCCGCCGGTCATCACGCCAGCCCCGGTTGCTGCGAAGCCGAAGAAGCGCGCACCCGCGGCTTCCGTCTGACATCCCGCCGCTGCGGGGCGGAAAAAATTCAGGCCGTCGTGTGGCTCACGTTTTCGTGCGCCGACGTTCGATTTCTCCGCGCACTTCCTCGAGGTTCACTTCCGAAATGCCCGGCGACACGCGCGGGATGATGGCTTCCTGCCCGCTGCTGACCGAGATCACGAGAAGGTCGCCCTCGATCATGGTTCCCGTGACATCCTTCCAAGGTGCGAATGAGACGATGTCGCCCTGATGCTCGCGGATCCCTTCGTCCGCGATTTCGAGTCGGATGCGCTTCTGCTCGCCGCTGAGGTGGCCGGGATGGCAGTTGTCGTGCAATTTTGTATCGAAGGATCGGAAGAGGCAAATTCGCTTGAATGCCTGGATGCCGAGGATCAGCCCTGAGATGTAGATGATGGGAGCATTTCCGTAGCGAAACGCCACGAACGCGCAAAAGGCCGGCAAGCCGATCGCGCACAGCCACTCAAAGTAATACGTGCCGCGCGAACTCCGGTCGCATCTCTCGCGTCCTGCGACATACGCGCGCTTTGCAAATGTCATGTCTGAGTTGCCGTATTCGATGGTCATGGGGAATGGTGCTGAAAGTGTGATCGCTGGCACTTGCGTGATGCCGTGGGCTTCGTGATGGATTGCGCGACCGACGGCTCCCCTTCCCCGCTACTTGCCCGTCGTTCTCTTGAAATCAAACACCCCGTTTCCCAATTTGTAAGTATTGCCGCTTGTCGGATTCGGGCTGAACACGAAACCGTCGTCTCCCGTCTGCGGCAAATAGGATGAGATGAGAATATTGATGTATTTTCCTTCCTCCGTTCCTTCGCTCATGCGCTGGACCACGACGATGTTGGCCCTGTGCGAATAGACCCGGATGGGATGCAATGCCCTGATGCCCTCCGCCCAGCAGTCGCGCGGGATGTCATCGCCGGATTTCCCGGCCCCGGCATTCGGTGCCTTCACGTGGGCAGAATAAGTTCGCTGGGCATCGTCGGTGAGACCGGTCGGAAACGGCGAGGGCGTATCTGCCTTCCGGGTTTCGCTGCAACTGCACACGAGTGAAAGAAGCGCCAACGCAGCACCATTCTGTATTAGATTGTTGAACGTATTGCTCATGATGTCAGGTAACCGGCATTTCGAAACGCGGCGAATCCATCCAGTGTCACCTGTTCGAGTTCCTTGAAAAGCGCTTCATCCGGCTTTGAAAAATTGAAGCACGACTTCCCCTGCATCCGCGCCTTCAGCGCCAGCGAAAACCCGCCCCTTAGCTTCGGGCATCCATAGACTCCCATGTGATGAAAGCTGACGTAACCCCTGCCTATCTGCACCCAGGCGATGTCCATCGGCTTCTGATGTGTCGGGTGGCAGCCTCCTGGCAGGCAATAGCGCGTCGCGGAATCCTCCGTGACGGACAACCGTCCGGAATGCTTGCGGACGTTTTCACGCAGATGCGCAAAGATCGCGTCAAACTCGGCATTCAATGTCGTCTTCCCGGTTTTCATGACGAAGGGATGATGCGGACGCGCTGGCCTCCGCTGATTTTCACTGCTCCACGCGCTCGACCTTCAGCCCCGCTTTTTCGAGGAGCTTCAGCACGCCCTCTTCGCCACCGAGGTGCGCCGCGCCGATGGCGAAGAAGACCGACTTGCCCTCGGCGGCTTTCACTTTCACAGCCATCCTCCCGGCCATCACATGATTCCGTTTCGTGAGCAGCGCATCCATCACACGCTTCAGGAGCGCTGGGTCGAGGCCCTTCGCCCACTCATGCATCTTGGCCTCCATTTTCGCGAGGTCGCCCGAGAGATAGCTTTCCCGCAGTTCCTCGATGGGGAAACGCTTTTCCCGCTGCGCCTTTTCCATTCCGTCGAGCGTGCTCCGCAGGATCGCGATCTGGTCATCCGCGGCAAAGCTGGAGAGCACGGCCATCTGCTCATCCAGAGTCTCTATTCCTCCCACTTGCTTGCCGCCAGCCTCGGCGCGCGCGTAGAGCTGTGCATCGAGTATCTTGCCGCCGGGATATTTCACATACTCCTCAAACAACGGCAACTCGAAGCCAAGCGCCCACACCGGCAGCCGGTCGAGCGGCTCGAGCGAGAGCTGCGGATTGATCTGCCGGAGGATGGCTCCCGTGCGTTCGTAGAGATCCTTTGGCAGCGAATCCTTCAGCGATTTACCGCCCGCCATCATCGTGACCGCGGCCTTCATCTGCGTGCCCGCATCCATCGGGATCTCGCACATCAGGATATCGCAGCCGTCGAGCGCCTTCTCCGTCATGGGCGCGAGCTTCGTCTCGCGCGGGCCGGCGAGATGGATCGTGCCGAAGACGTAGCTGGGCTTCTCGCCACCGATGCGCCACAGGAGCGGCTTCCCCGGCGCAGGATCGTCCGCACGCGAGGTGAAGGTGACGAGCAACGCGAGCAAAGGCGCGACGAGCGCGCGGAGGGTGGGAAGCATGACGTGGGTGCCGTGTGTGGGTGAAGTGAGGGAGCGGATGCGGGATTGCTAATGCTGGCCGCCGCGCCATGCACGCTGAATCACGGGGCTTTCACCGCCGCAGCGCATCAGGGCATCGAGCCTGTCCGCGATCGCTTGCCTCTCCGCCTGCGCGGGCGGATCGCTCACCGTGAGATTCAGGAGCGGGACGCCGTTGCTGCCGCTGATCGTTCCGGCGATGGCGGCGGCGAGCTGCGCTCACTGCGTGAACGTGATCGTCACCAGGGCCCCGCCGCCTTCGGCGTTTCGGATGGAAATGAGTCCTCGGTGCAACTCCATGATTTGCCTGCTCACCGCCATGCCGAGGCCGGTGCCTTTGCCGTCCTTCTTGGTGGTAAAGAATAGGTCGTAAATCTTCTTCAACACTTCCTCGGAGATGCCGGTGCCGGTATCCTGGATTTCGACCACGACCAATTTGTCACCGGCCCGGTAACGCGGACTGGCAAGCTTGGAGGCCGCATAGTCGGGGTCGTCCGCGCCGGCCATTTTCTCGGAGGTGGTGATGGTAAGACTGCCTCCGTCGGGCATCGCGTGGCAGGCGTTGACGAAAATATTGATCAGGACTTGCTCGATCCTCTGGCCATCCATCATGCAGGCGCGAAGACCCTCGCCCAGCTTCGCGATCACCCTGACCTTCGAGGAAACGAAGTCGTGCCGGACAAAGCGCAGCGTCTTTTCGATAAGCTCGTTGATCGAGCCTTCGCCCATCGTGAGCGCTCGCGCGGCGGAGAAATCGAGCAGATCGCTAATGACGAGGTTCCCGCGCTCCACCGCGTCTTTCATATCCTTCAACACCAAGGCGGCCATCTCCTCCCGGCCGAGGAGAGAGTCTCCCAGATAGGCAATTCCCATGGTCAGGATCTGGAGCGGGTTCTTGACTTCGTGCGCGATGCCTGCGGCCATTTGGCCGACCGACTGGAGCTTTTCGGCATGAATCAACTGGTCCTGCGTCTCTTTCAGTTCCTCATGCGACTCCGCCAGTGCCTCCAGCGTTTCGCTCATCTCTCTGGCGAGGCGCTCGAGCTTTTCCTTGGCCTCGATGAGTTGCTGGTTTTTCTGCACGGCGGTTTCATAGGTCGAGACGAGAAGCTCGACCGCCTGCATCCAGTCCGTCTTCAAGGTGTAGGTCTCGCCTGAATAGCGGACCTCCGTCGCGGGCCTGCCGTGGGCCTGCTTCCGCATCTCGAGGTGTTCGAGCGCGTGCTGGATGCGGATCAGCAGAAAGTCATCAGCGTAGGGTTTGATGATGAAGCTGTTAGCCCCGCATTCGAGCCCTTTGAGGATGTCCTTCGGTTCGGCGAGCGAAGTGAGAAGGAGGACGGGCAGGTCTTTGAACTGCGGCTCTTCTTTGATGTGCAGGCAAAGGTCGTAGCCATTCATCTCAGGCATTTGGATGTCCGAGATGACCAGCGTCGGCCGTCGCGCTTTCAGCTTCGCCAGGGCTTCGACGCCATCGCCGGCGGTGACGACTTCGTAGCCGTTATGTTCCAGCAAGCGCTGGAGTTTCAGGGCCTGGGTCGGGCTGTCCTCAACGATGAGCACCACGACCGCAGGCGTATCTGTCTTCAGACACTCTTGACCATCATCTGGCTGGGAACCCTTCATCGCTATCGCTTTTGAGTGACAATGAACCCAAGGTCAATCCCTCCTTTCTGGGATGGAGCCGGGAAGGATTCGTGCGATCATCACCGTGGCACTCTCCCCAAGACGTAAAGCATTGCTTCCGTCGCGTTCGCCTACAATAAGCCGATCTGGTCGTCCTTTTTGCCCTTAGCCTTCGGCGCTTTCTTGAAGGTCTCGTCCACGGCGACGTTGCCGCTGGGGCGTTCGATGGCGACGCCGGCCATCAGTTGCCCGATGGTGCGGAGCTGGATGCGGGGGTATTTCTGCGCGTTGAATGCGCTGGTGTTTGCCGCCCATTCGCGCATGGGCCTGGTGGGTTCCTCGATGGAGATGAGCACGCCGATGGACGCGCCGATTCCACATCACCAGCTCATGCGGAAGCCGATCAGCGCGGTCTGGCTCTCATAGTTCTTGCGGCCCAGATCCGCCTGATAGGCGACATAGGCGGAGTAACGACTCCAGCCGACGTTCAGCGCGGCAGTGAGCAGTGCGCTGTCCCGCCCGATCTTCGGCCCGCGGACGGTGAAAAGACTGCTGGCATTATTGGAGAAGCTGGCGCTCAGGGGAAGCTGGTCATCGAGGAATTCGTGCTGCCACTGGGCGCTGAGGGAGGGCGTGACCCTCACATTACCCCACCGGGTGGTGCGGGCCACACGGATGCCGGTGCGGGTGCGCAGGGAGCTTGCGTGCTGTGCCGGGATGTTCAGGGGCAACAGCGAGCCGCGTTCACTGAAGCTGTCGAATCCCACCTGCGTGTAGAGCAGCGAGGCCATCGGGGTCACCGTCCAGTGGCCCAGCTTTATGTCGTAGCCTGTGCCCAGATAGCTGTCGAACTGCACGCCAGAGGTGCTGCCCCGGGCGGCGCCGAGGAACGCGCCGCGGTTGATGTCGTAGCTATTGAAGCCTACGCCGATGAACCCCTCGGTGTAGAAATGGCCCTGCTGATACATACCGTAAAGCGCGACCTTGCCGCCGTCGGATTTCACGCTGCTGTTGTTGCTGAATTCGCTTTCGGAACGCGCGTAGCCAATGCTCAAACCCATGATGAAGTGATCGCTCAGACGGTAGTCCACGCCCACGGTGGTGCCCACGGAATGGCTGTCGGCGCCCCCGCTGGTGGCGAAATCGCCGGTGCCGTTGATGAAGAAGCCCCAGCGACCATCGTCGGCAAGCCTCATGCTCGTCCCTGCCGATACGCTCTTGCCGTCCGCCAGGCTCTTGCCGTCCGACACGCTTTTACCGTCCCAGATGCTCTTGCCGCTCGACGGGCTCCGCTCGCGGGGGACTCTGTCGGAGTCCTCGCCGGCCCGGATGTCCGCGAATCGCTGCTGCAGGCTGAACACCTCGGTGTCGAATTGCGCAAAGCCGAGCGTGTAGATGGACGTCAGGCCCGGCACGGAGTTCAAGTTAACCGTCTGCGCGGCCTGAAGGAGGGCCGCCTGCACTTCGGCAGCGGTGGGGGGGCAGATTGCCGCCGCAATCGTATTGCCTCGCAGGGTCACCGCGCCATTCCGTGCCAGCAGCCGTCCGTCCACCTTTGCGCCGGTACCCGCCGTGATGCTGGTCAAGGCCAGGACGCTCCCCACGAAGGTCGAGCCGCTGCCAAGCGTCGCGGAGGAGGTGATCTGCCAGAAAACCATGCAGGCCTGGGCACCGTTGATCAGGATCACCGAACTGGCCGCCGCCGTGGTGAGTGTGGACCCGGCCTGGAAAATCCAGACAGCATTCGCATTGCCCGCAGCGTTGAGCGTCAGAGTTCCGGTGAGCCCGAATGAAGTGGGGTTTTTGTAAACGCCAGATACCAGAGTCAGCCCTCCGAGGTCAGAGGCTGGAGCATAAGTGACAGACGCCGGGCGCCCGGCGGCGTTATTATACGCGGTGACCAGATCTATTTTGGCTTGCTGCGTGACGGCATCGCCGCCGTGGTTTGCCCCGTTCAAGATGACAGTACCAAAGCCTGTCTGGCTCGTGGTTGGAAAGCTTCCGACATTCCCGGTAATGGTGGTCACGCCTGTGTTCGTAATCCCGGCGCCGGCCAAGACTCCGAACGAATCCGCTGTGCCCAATGGGACAGTTTGTGCATTTGCCGGTGCATGCCATGCAGCCATGGCTGCGGCGGCGAGGCATAGGCAATGTAAGGTGCGGCTCCGTTGGTGGGTTTTCATGGCTTTATGATCGATGCGCTAATTTTTTCAGGATGGAATCCGGATTTCCCATTTGGGTTCATCCATCCGGCTGGGTGGGCTGTTTGCCACAGAGGTTGTTCTTCTCCCCTTCCACAAGCTTTTTCCGGGCGCTTTCCTCGTCTCCGCATCAATTTTTTCCCGCCGCCACGGCGCGTTGAGGCGATCTGCGCGGCGGCGGCGGTGCCGTCCTTTTCCTGGAAGAAGGAGTTGTAGTTCTGCGCGCTGTTGAAGGGCGGGTCGAGAGGGCTGAAAGCCCGATCCATGCGCGCGGCACCCGCAACGATGGAACGGGCCTTCAGCCCTCTTGCCGCAACGGGTGCATACCTGGGGCGTTGCCCCAGGCTGGCATGGTTACGGGCCTGTGGCCCTCGCGCGGGAATTTCGGCATATCCTCAAAGCATCACATCCGGCAGATCAGCAGTTCGCGCTCGTAGATCAGCTCCTTCGGCAGATGGCTCTTCAGATCGAGGAACAGCTCCTCGTGCGAGAGGATCTCCGCACGCCACGCATCGCGGTCGAAGCGCTGCAGCGCGTTGAATTTCTCCTCAGAAAAGTCGAGGCCCGTCCAGTCAATGTCCGAGTATTCCGGCATCCAGCCGATGGGCGTCTCGCGGGCCATGCCATGGCCGTTTGCGCGATCCACGATCCATGTCAGCACGCGCATGTTTTCGCCGAAGCCGGGCCAGAGGAATTTGCCGTCCGCGTCCTTGCGGAACCAGTTCACATTGAAGATGCGCGGCGTGGAGGTGAGCGTGCGCTGCATCGAGATCCAATGCCGGAAATAGTCGCCCATGTTGTAGCCGCAGAACGGCAGCATGGCCATCGGGTCGCGGCGTACTTTGCCGATGGTGCCGGCGGCGGCGGCGGTCATCTCGCTGCCCATCGTGGCCCCCATGTACACACCGCAGCTCCAATTGAATGCCTGATACACGAGCGGCATCGTCGTCGCCCGGCGTCCGCCGAAGATGATCGCACTGATGGGCACGCCTTCCGGTTTCTCCCAGTCGGGATCAATGTTCGGGCACTGCGAGGCAGGAGCGGTGAAGCGCGAATTCGGATGCGCGGCCTTCACGCCTTTTTCCTTGGCGATTTCGGGCGTCCATTCGTGGCCCTGCCAATCCATGGCCTTCGCCGGCGGCTGGTCCGTCATGCCTTCCCACCACACGCCGCCGTCGGGAGTCAGCGCGACATTCGTGAAGATCGTGTTCTTCCGCAGCGACGCCATCGCATTCGGATTCGTGTGCGTGCTCGTGCCAGGCGCGACGCCGAAGAAGCCAGCCTCGGGATTGATCGCGTGGAGGCGGCCATCGGCACCCGGTTTGATCCACGCGATGTCGTCGCCCACGGTCCAGCATTTCCAGCCCTGATCCAGAAAATGCTTCGGCGGGATGAGCATCGCGAAGTTCGTCTTCCCGCACGCGCTCGGGAACGCGGCGGCCACGTAGGTCTTGTTCCCCTGCGGATCCTCGACGCCGAGGACGAGCATGTGCTCGGCCATCCAGCCCTCGTCACGCGCCATCGCGGAGGCGATGCGCAGAGCGAAGCATTTTTTGCCGAGCAAGGCATTGCCGCCGTAGCCCGAGCCATAGCTCCAGATCTCGCGCGTCTCGGGAAAGTGAACGATGTACTTCTCCTGGTTGCACGGCCACGGCACGTCCTTTTGCCCCTTCTTCAGCGGCGCACCGACGGAGTGCATGCCCGGCACCACGCGCTTGCCGCTCTTGTCGATCAGTTGGAACACCTTCGTGCCGATGCGCGCCATGATCCGCATGTTCGTGACGGCATACGGCGAGTCGGTGAGCTGCACGCCGATCTGGGACATCGGCGAATCCAGCGGCCCCATGCAGAACGCCAGCACATACATCGTGCGCCCCTTCATGCAGCCGCTGAAAAGTGCGCGCAGCTTTTTCTTCATTTCAAATGGGTTCACCCAGTTGTTCGTCGGCCCCGCGCCATCCTTCGATGCACTGCAGATGAAAGTGCGATCCTCGACCCGCGCCACATCGCTGGCGTCCGATCGCGCGAGAAAACATCCCGGCCACTTCTTCGGATTGAGCCGCGTCAGTGTGCCGCCCTCGACCATCGCGTCGCAGAGGCGATCGTATTCAGCCTTCGATCCATCCACCCAGTGAATGCGATCGGGTTTGCAGAGAGTGGCCATCTTTTTCACCCAGCGCAGGAGGTGGACATTCTTGCTGAGCGGCTTGGCGGCGTCGGTCTTGGGCATGATCAATGTGGAATTTATCGTAGCGCGGGATGCCGCGCTGATTTCACCGGCAAGGTGGGAGAAACGTCGCGACGTGTCGATCACGCACCGGGGTTCTTTTCATCCGCCTTGCGCGCATGCCTCTGCGGCTCTGCGTCAGGATCATGTGCGTCAACGACTGGGACTGGCTTCGCAGCACAAACATATTCGTGTGCATTTGTGCTTCCGATTCCCGGGATTTCCGTCTGAACGGGATTGCCTCCGCGAGACGCGCGCCCATAGATTCGCGCCCGTGTCTGAGATCAGCCCACCAGCGAAACCTTCCGCGCGCGTCCAGTTTTGGGGAACCCGGGGCTCGCTCGCGAAGCCCGGACGCAACACCGTCCGCTACGGCGGCAACACATCGTGCGTCCAACTCACCTCGCCGGGCGGATCGCTCGTCGTGATAGATTGCGGCACCGGCGCGCACGATCTCGGCCAGGCCCTGCTCGCGCAGGCAAAGGGGCCGCTGCGTGGCAGCATGCTCATCAGCCACACGCACTGGGATCACATCCAGGGCTTTCCATTTTTCGCCCCGCTCTTCGTGC
Source organism: Chthoniobacterales bacterium (assembly GCA_038238025.1). GTDB lineage: Bacteria > Verrucomicrobiota > Verrucomicrobiia > Chthoniobacterales > Chthoniobacteraceae > SXWH01. Next base: position 6,448 of record JBBRYC010000048.1, on the reverse strand, counting down.
GCGGCGGGCAATGGGACATCTACGGCCCCTCAGGACTCGGCCCGTCGCTCCGCGAGACGCTCGCGGGGCAGATGCAGTATTCCTATTTTCCGCTCGCGCTGGATGAAATGGGCGCGGGCATCCGCTTCCACGATCTCGTCGAGGGCACGATGGAGATTGGCGACATGCGCATCACCACGCGCTACCTGAACCACCCGGTGCTCACGCTGGCCTATCGCTTCGACATGGCTGGGATCCGCTTCATCTATGCGTGCGACCACGAACCTTACACGCGCGATGCTGCGTCGCCCGACGACCTCAGCGAGCGCGATCTTCAGCACAGCGAATTTTTTGCAAATGCCGACCTCGTCATTCACGACGGGCAGTACACAGACGCCGAGTATCTCAGCAAGAAAGGATGGGGTCACAGTCCCGTGGAATACGTCTCGGCGATTGCCCGCCGGGCCGGCGTGAGGCAGCTCGCCTTTGCCCACCACGATCCCATGCGCACCGACGACGCGCTCGATCAGGTCGTCGCGGCAGTCCGCGCGGATTTGGCGCAGAGAAAATCGCCCATGCACGCATTCGCCGCAGCCGACGGGCAGATCGTGGAACTCCGCGCGCCCGACCAGCCGCAGCAGACACGCGAGAGCATCGCCACCACCACGCCTGCTGCGGCTCCGGCGATCAGGGAATCCACCGTCGTCATGGGCATCTCAGACACGAAGCTCGCCGTCACGCTCGCCGAGGCAACCCGCGCTGAAGGCGTGCGGATGAGTCACGCCTCGGACGCGAATTCCCTGCTCCAAATAGTGAAAGCCGCAACGCCCGCACTGGTGCTCATGGAGGATCCGCTCTCCGGCCTCGATGGCCTGGGCATTTGCAAAAGCGTGCGCGCTGCGGACGGGGCGGACTTGAAAAATATCCCCATCATCGTCGTCGCGGATCGCGAGCGCGCCGATGAGGGCAGGGCCGCCGGCGTCACGGGCTGGCTTGTGACGCCATTTACCACGCAGTACGCGCGCGCCTACATCCAGTCGTGGATCATGCGCACCGCCTGCCGCTGGGCGCGCGCCGCGATGCCGCCGGACGAGGTCACGCGGCTCGCCACGCTCCGCACACTCGGCCTCCTCGACACGCCGCCCGAGGAGCGCTTCGACCGCATCACCCGCGTCGCCGCCGCGCTCGCCGACGTGCCCATCGCCTATATCTCGCTCGTGGATGAAAACCGCCAGTGGTTCAAATCCTGTCTGGGCTTCGCCAAATCCGAGACCTCGCGCGACGCCGCATTCTGCGCCCATGTCATCCTGAAGCGCGAGCCCCTGTTCATCCCCGACACGCTCCAGGACGTCCGCTTCGCCGACAACCCGCACGTCACCGGCGAACCCGGCATCCGCTTCTACGCCGGCTTCCCCGTCTTCCACAAAAATGGCAGTTGCCTCGGCACCCTCTGTCTCGTGGACACCCGCCCCCGGCAGTTCCCCGAAGCGATGATCAAAATGTTCGCCGACCTCGCCAGCATCGTGCAGCAGGAGGTCAATGCCGGCAACGGGAAGTGAGCATTCCCTCAGGGCAATCGCATCAAAAACCACAGGGAAGCTGCATTGGCGAAAGGCCGCTGCGCGGGGCTTAACGTCTAACATTTAACGCCTAACGCCTAACGCTGAAAGTTCACAACGATCAGCACCATGGAATCGGATTCCGCCGTTTAGCGTTAGAAGTTAGGCGTTAAATGTTAGAAGTTAAGCCCGCCGCAGGCGCCTCCCTCCCTCCCGAAGTTTCGCCCTCTGAGACGAAGCACTCATGCTGCGCCCTCCCTGAGCACACCCTCCCTTTCTAATTCTCGATGACTGAAACCCGGATGTAGTCGTTCCCGGTCCGCTCGTTCGTGAAAACCTGCACACGGATCAGGGGTGTTCCGTTCATAATGGCACGGATCGCATTCTTAGTTGCAGTGCCACGTTCGAGAAACTTTTCGAGCAATTCCCGGTTTCGGGCATTTGCAAAAAAATCATCGCTCTCATCCTCCGCGTCGCGTCTTCCAAATTTATGAAAATTTGCGCGATCCTGCCGGATGATTGCCGCGGCCGAATCCAGTCTTCCCCCGCTGCTGTTGAAGTGATCCTTCGCCGAGAGCCGGGCGACAAAAGTTTCCTTGAGTTCGTCAGCCATGGCCAAGCCTGATAAGCCCAGCGTGGCTGCAAGGAAGGTCATCGTGAGCAATGTTTTCATCGGTTTGGAGTTCATGGGGGTCTTGGTTTGGTTGTTGGAGTTACGTCTCTGAAAAACAAGGCTATGCAAAGCTACCCACTCGCCGCGAGCAATGGAACATAAATATCAGGCGGCGGGTGTCAGAGTGTGTCCCCAAAGTCGGCGGTAAGACGTGAAAGCTTGTCTTTTGAAACGCAGAGACGCGGAGGCGCAGAGAAAACGTGGCGAATGGGTGCAGCGCTGCCTTCTTCTTCCTCCGCGCCTCTGCGTCTCCGCGTTTCATCCCTGACTTCCGATCCACACACTAAGTCAGCGCGATGCCCTCCACGCCTCGATGCCCGCGAGCAGGGCGTCGGCCATCTTGTCCTGTCCCGCAGCGCTGGCGATGATCTCGGCGTCACCCTTGCTATTGATGAAACACATCTCAATCAGCGCGGTCGGAACGCGGGAAAAGATCGAGCCGGTCAGCACCCCTCCCTGCTTCCCGCCGACAAACGTCTGCGCATCCGTCTTGATCGAATTGGCCGCCAGCATTCCTTTCAGCACCGGCTTCATCGCCTCGTTCATCGTTTCAGCCAGGCGGCGACTGGAAGCCTGCACATCCTGCGGCGGTCCCGTGACACCCTCCTTCGTCCCGGAACGGTCGGGGTAGTACCACATGAACCCACTGCCCCCGCCCGTATCGCAGTGCAGGCGGATGAATGCCGTGCATGGCATCTTGAACGAGTTTGCACCGTTGGCGATTTCAGCCCGCTCACGGTTCGTCACCCGCTGCTTCTCCGCAGTCTTCGTCAGGACAAACGGAATCCCCTTTGCCTTCAGCCTTGCCGCCAGCCGCTGTGCGACCTCCCAGTTCAGATGATTCTCACTCATGCCGTTCGCCGAAGCGCCATCGGAGGTTTCCGACGGATGGCCGGGGTCTATGCAAACCAGAAACTTCTCCTTCGGCGCGGAAAGCAGCAGCCCTCCGCTGAGGAAAAGAAACAATAGTGTTCGAGTCAGGAAATTCATCGGCGCTGCTCCATACGGTTAGGTGTTGCGGTCATTGCGATTGAGGTCTCCGAAAGCCTTTTTGGCTGCCGCGGGCGAGATGCCGTGACTCGTATCGAGATCGAAACGCCGCTTGAGGTATTCCTCGAAGGAAATCCATTCGCCCTCGTATTCTATCGTGCGCGACCAGGCACACACGTTTACGAAGCCGGTGACGCGCTCTTGGAGTGCTTTGGTTTGACGGGCGGTGCGGCTAACCAGGAAAGCCATGAACCCAAGAACCACGATGCGAATGAGGGCGTTCGCCAGCATATACACAAAAGGCGCCGGCGCATCGACAAACACTGCGATAAGGAGGCGCCCGACGGGCAGAAGCACCGCGAGCGCATAAGCGCAGCGCGCGCTGTAAAACCACGCGGACAAAGAGACTGGCAGCACGAAAAGAATGGGGAAAAGCAAAAACGGACCAGTGACTAAATCGAGCAAGAGGATGCCGAGACTCATCGCCACATAAGGCCAAAGCCGCGTGAGAAAGCGCTCAGCGCGACTTGGGGTAGGATGAGTGATTGGAGGTGTTGTGTTCAAACGGTTTGATGAAAGGAGTGGCGAGCGACGCTGGACGCCCCCAAGTTCAGCGACGTGCGCAGCGGTTTGCTGCAGCGCTTTGGCGATCCTTATGGGGCTTATTCAATGAGGCGGCCAGTGTTGCGATCCTTGTTGTTTGGCACCCACCCGCCTTCGAATTCGTCGAATAGGCTGTTGAATGTAAATTCACGGTTTCCAGAAATCCATATTCTTTGATGGTCGAGCACATGCCATTCCATCGGTTTGCCATTTAGGGTTGCCGTAGCAGGGCCGGTGAATTTGAGTTTCTGAGCTTCTCCCAGAAACTTGTCGTTGGCGTAGTAGTTCCAAGAGGTTCCAGTGAGATAGTTCGCCAAGGCCTCCGGCGTTCGGGCTTTTGGGCGTTTGTGCATTGTCGAAGGCGTGGCCGATGAGGCCCCGGCAATCTTCTGCTTTTCATGGGCGATCAGCTCAAGCGCTTCCGGGGTGTTCGCATCAAGTGCTTTCAGCCGTTCCAAGCCAGTTGCGAAATCCTCATTGGCACGAGTGACGGCGTCTTTGATTGTCTTCTCACGCCGGGCACGGAGTTGAGCAATCTGGTCGCTCACAGAATCCGACGCCTCCGAGGCTTGAACGGCAAATAAATAACAGGCGAGCATGATCCGATGGACAATTCGATGTGTTTTCATGGCTTTGTGTCTTGTTCGTTTTGTAAAAATGCGCTGAAGCGCCTAACATAGTATTGAGCCGAGTGGGAGCCCGGAATTTGTCGGTCTATTCTGGACGGGGGGACTCATGGGCTGTGACGCTGCCAAGGGGGATTCACGGAGTCAACCGGGAATGATTGGCGCTTGGGTCCGAGCAAGCGCAGAAACGACCCCAAGCTCAGCGACCGCGGAGCACGGCGCGGCGGCGGCACGGCGCGGCGGCGGCACGGTGCCGGAAAGGCGGAGGCCGAAAGCAGCCAGCGTGAGAACCGGAGCCGTTCGCTGCCGCGCATAGGATAGCCGCTGAAGCGCATCCGCGCGTTTCGAAGCGGAAGCGTTCCAGAGATCCCCATCCCTCCCTACCCCAGGCCATCATGTAACCCAAAACTAAAAACCTAAGCAAATCAGCCCACTCGCAACTTGACACCTTCCATAGGGGTTAGGCGCTTCGTTCGCTTCGGAGATACGCTCAAGAAATGAAGGAGTCATAAATCTCCCAATCTGGGTCAGGGCGAACATAGAACTGAAGCTTGTGAGACGTGATTTGGGTCTTGAGACGTTCCATCGCTGGTTGAATCTCGTTGGGTGTGGACGTGTAAAAAACGAACTCGCGAAAGCCGCTCGTCGTGAGGATAACCGCAAGGACTGTGTTAGTGGAAGGCTCGAACGTAGCCGATAGCTGGTCCTCAATGCTGTTGAGTTCTTCGGATTCGGTCGCGACGGGCAAGCCATCGTCGCCAGGTGAATGGAGCGGCACTGCGACACCGAAACGGTGGCCAAAAGGCGACTTTCCGGCTGCGTCGCGGAGACCAGTGTTGATGCGGATAAACATCGGACGCCCGTTGTGCTCGGTGCTGCTTACGCTCCAAGGGCCGGTCGGTGGTGTGCTCATAATCGTTCGTTCAAGGGAGTGCGGCCAGAAGCGCCTAACATAGTATTGAGCCGACAGGGAGCCCGGAATTTGTCGGTCTATTCTGGACGGGAGGACTCATGGGCTGGGAAGCTGCCAAGGTGGATTCACGGAGTCAACCGGGAATGATTGGCGTTTGGGTGCGGGCAAGCGCAGAAGCGATCCCAAGCTCAGCGACCGCGGAGCACGGCTCGGCGGAGGCACGGTGCCGGAAAGGCGGAGGCCGAAAGCAGTCAGCGTGAGAACCGGAGCCGTTCGCTGCCGCGCAGAGGATAGCCGCTGAAGCCAATCAGCGCGCATCGAAGCGGAAGCGTTCCAGAGATCCCCACCCACCCTCAACCCAGGCCCAGGCCATCATGTAACCCAAAACCAAAAACCTCAGCAAACCAGCCCACTCGCAACTTGACACCTTCCATAGGGGTTAGGCGTTTGCGGGTGGTTTGAGTTTGGCGAGGATGTAGTTTGCATACTTCGGGTCTTCGCTGTCGAAAATCTCAGTGCCGCCGAGCATGTAGGCACTGCCGAGACAGTCGTCAGCAAGGCGTGTGTCGCCAAGCTCATAATGGACCTGTCCGCGCCGCAGCCAGATAAACGGGTTGTCGAGGGAGTCGGGGCAAAGCTGTGCTCGGTTGAGGGCCACGCGTGCGCTCTCGAAATCGCCCGCGAGGAAGAAGGAGTCGCCAATGGCAGTGAAAAGCCATGTGGCGGCGGTCCACTCCTCAACAGGTAATGGGAGAAGGGCCGCTGCTCGCTCGAAGTGCTGAACTGCGTTGCGGTGCTCGCCTGCGTCGGCAAGTGCGTTGCCTTCGGAGCTAAGTCGCGTGACCTCGGTATAGATGGGATCTGGAAGTTCTCGGTTCACAGGAGACGCGAGCAAACGCCTAACATAGTATTGAGCCGAGTGGGAGCCCGGAATTTGTCGGTCTATTCTGGACGGGGGAACTCATGGGCTGGGACTCTGCCAAGGGGGATTCACGGAGTCAACCGGGAATTATTGGCGTTTGGGTGCGGGCAAGCGCAGAGACGACCCCAAGCTCAGCGACCGCGGAGCACGGCGCGGCGGCGGCACCGCGCCGCGTTCCGCTTC
>JBBRYC010000047.1:0-49386 GCA_038238025.1 Chthoniobacterales bacterium | reverse complement strand
GTCGTGCGGAACGGTTTTTCGAGATGGATTATCTCTGCGAATTCCTTCCCCGTTCGCCCATGCAGGCGACGGTTCAGCCCGCGGTGAAGTCTTTTGGCCTGCGGCGCAGATGTCGGGGAAAAACTTCGTTCCCCGCTTTACCCAAACACTCCGATGCGCAAGAGCGCGACAAACGCGGCAAAGGCGAGAATGAGGCCGTCGAATAGTTTCTGCGGGACGTGATGCAGCAGCCAGCGGCCGAGGAAGAGGCCGGCGAGGATGACGGGGGCGAGCGCGAGATTGAAGAGGAGCGTGTCCTTTCCAATGAGGCCGAGGCCGAGGCTGAAGGGAACCTTGTAGAGATTGATGATGAGGAAGAACCACGCGCTGGTGCCGGTGAGTTGGAATTTCGGCAGGCCGACGGCGAGGAAGTAGAGGCCCATGACGGGGCCGGCGGCGTTCGCCATCATGGTGGTGATGCCGGCGAGCAGGCCCATCGTGGCGGCGAAGGGAAGCGAGTGCGGCACCTTGTCAAACATCGCGGGCTTCCACATGCGCCACACTTGCACGAGCACGAGCGTAAGGACGGTCCAGCCGATGATCGGCTTGTAGGCAGTGGCGGGAATGCGCGTCATGAGCCACATGCCGACGGCGACACCGATGCACGCGACGGGCAAAGTGCGCGCGACGTGTTTCCAGACGGCGTGCCTTTTGAAGGCGATGACGGCGCAGATGTCGCCGACGATGAGCATGGGGAGCACGACGCCGGTCGATGCCTTATCGCCGAAGATGCTCGCCATCACGAGCACATGCACGAGCGAGACGCCCGCGAAGCCGCTCTTCGCCACGCCGACGCCGAGGCCCGCGAGGATGCAGAGGAGCCATTGGGTGAGCGTGAGCGCGGGCATTTGAAAAAGGAACGGGGTCGGGGTGTCAGCGGTGTCCTGTTTTGAAGTTAGGAGTTAGACGTTAGATGTTAGGAGTTGAACCAAATCGCTCAGGCTTGCAGGAGGATTCAGAAGAAATCCGACGCCGCTGGTTCCGCAGAGTGGACGTCAACGTTTAACATCTAACGTCTAACTCCTAACTTCAAAATTGAACCCTGCCGTGCCGTCAAAGGGTTTGCAAGTTCACGGCTTTGGGTCAATTCACCCGGCTCACTTTTCAAAAAAACATGCTCCGCAAATTCGCTCCCGTCCTCACGCTCGCCGCCTCGCTCTTGCTCCTGCCCCCTCATGCCGGTGCGCAGGGGAAGAAAAAGGCCGTGGCAAACCCGAACGATCCCCTCGCGAAGGAAGGCAACATCGCGCCGACGATCGTGAAGCTCACGCCCGCGCAGGAGGCGGAAATTTTGAAGGATACGAAGGTGCCGGAGGGTTTCGACGTGTCGCTCTTTGCGAACTCGAAGGCGGCGAACTACCCGGTGTTCATCTCCGCCGCGCCGGACGGCACGCTCTACGTCTCCAGCGATGGCAACGGCTCGCTCGGACGCCAGCCGCATCGCGGGCGCATCGTGCGCCTGCGCGACACGGATGGCGACGGGCGCGCGGATGAGGCGAAATCCTTTGTGCAGGACGTGGATTCGCCGCGCGGGCTCGTGTGGGATCGCGACCGGCTCTACCTCATCCATCCGCCGGACATCAGCGTTTACATCGACAAAAATCACACCGGCACCGCGACCGAGGAGAAGACGCTGATCAAGGGCATCGCATTCGGCTTTGCGGATCGCCCGGCGGATCACACGACGAACGGACTCTCACTCGGCATTGATGGCTGGCTCTACATCGCGGGCGGCGACTTCGGCTTCATGGATGCCGTCGGCACGGATGGCCGGCACTTGCAGCATCGCGGCGGCGGCGTGATTCGATTCCGTCCCGACGGCAGCGGACTCGAACTCGTGAGCCACGGCACGCGCAACATTCTGGAGGTCGCAGTCGGCCCGCTCATGAACATGTTCGCGCGCGACAACACGAATGACGGCGACGGCTGGGACGTGCGCTTCCACCATTTCACCGGACTCGAAAATCACGGCTATCCGGTCTTCTACAAAAATTTCCCCGACGAGCAGATCGCACCGCTGAACGACTACGGCGGCGGCTCCGGCTGCGGCGCGACTTTTCTCGACGAGCCGGGCTTTGGAAAATGGAACAACGCGCCGCTCACCGCCGACTGGGGCACCGGCGCGCTGTGGCATCACACCGTGAAGCAGAAAGGCGCGACCTACATCGAGACTGAAAAGCCGGAGCAGTTCATCAAGATGACGCGCCCGACGGACGCGGACGTGGACGCACTGAGCCACGTCTTCCAGGCGAGTTGGAAAGGCGCGACCTTCAAGTGGGAAGGCCCCGATGTCGGCTACATCGTGCGCGTGACGCCGAAGGATTTCAAAGCGCCCGCGCTGCCGGATTTCGACAAACTCGACGACGCCGCGCTCGTGAAATTGCTCGAATCCCCGAGCCATCGCACGCGCCTCGAAGCGCAGCGCACGATCCTGTCTCGCGAGGACAAGCCCGCGACACGCACGCTGCTGCTCGCGCTCGCAGCGAACCAATCGAAGCCGCTCGCCACGCGCGTCGCCGCGCTCTACGGCGTCTCGCAGCGGAATGTGAGCGCGCCGGACGCGGCAAACATCAACGCAGTCGCCGCACTCGCGAGCGAGCCGACGATCCAAGCCTACGTGCTGCTCGCACTCGGCGACTCCGGCCTCGCAGCGAAATCGCAGGCGAAGTCGCTCGTGCCCGCCGCGATCTTCAGCGCGGGATTCAGGAGCAACGATGCGCAGGTGCGGTTGAACGCCGTCATCGGCGCGACGCGCCAGCACATCACTTCGCTCGCGCCGGAGATCGCCGCGCTGCTCGGCGACGGCGACGACGTAATCACGCATACCGCGCAGCGCGTGCTCGCGATGCTCGACACGCCGGAGCCCGCATTCGCCATCGTGGATGATCCGAAAGCGCCGTCGAAAACTCGCGACAGCGCGCTGCGTTCGCTGCGCATGATGCACACGCCGCAAGTCGTGGACGGGCTGCTGAAGCGCCTCGCCGCGACGAAGGGCATCGAGCTTCGCAAGGGCCTGATCAGCGCGCTGTGCCGTCTGCATTTCACCGACGGCAAATGGACGGGCAACAGTTGGGGCACGCGCCCGGACTATCGCGGGCCGTACTACCAGCCCGACCCGTGGAGCGAGACGGACAAAATCGCGACGGCGCTGAAAGCCACGCTCGCCACGGTGCAATCCGAGGAGGCCGCATTCCTCGTCAGCGAACTGACCCGCAACCGCATCAAGTTCGACGACGCGCTCCAGCGCATCCTCTCACTCGCGAAGTCCGACGCCGGACTCATCCCCGACGCCGTCATGCAACTCGCCACCACGGACAGCATCCCGAGCGATGCCGTGCCGCTGCTTGTGAAAGCCGCGCAGTCAAAGTCCGACGACGCGCGCACACCTGCGACCGTGTCCGCCGCCGTCATCTCGCTGGCAAAAGTGGACAGCGCCGACGGCATCCGCGCTTCGCTCGCCGGACTCGTGAAACTCAACGAGGTCGTCGCCGCATACGCAAAGGCGAACGCCGCGACGAACGACATCGCCGATCCCGTCATCGCGAAGAAGCAGAAGAAGGACACCGGCGCGCTCCTTTCCGCCGCACGCAGCGCGACCGACAAGGCCACCGCCGCATTCCTCGGCGCACCGAAGCTGGAAAATCATCACCAGATGATCGAAGACATCGCCGCGAAGAATGACGGCGGGCTTTCGCTCTGGGCCGACGCCGCATTGCTCACACTCAGCGCGCGCAAGACCGGCGCACCCGAGGCGCGCGAACTTTCCGCAAAGGCGCTCGACGCCGGCTGGCAGAATGCGAAGCGCCGCGTGCAGATTTTGAAAGCCGCGGGCGAGATCAAACACAACGCGTATGCAGACAAAATCCTCGCTTCACTCGACGATCCCGACAAAGCCGTCGCGTCCGAAGCGAAGAGTGTCGCGTCGAAAATGAAGCTGGAGAAAAAGGCGAAGGATACCGGCCCGCTCATCGGCACGTTGCAGGTGAAGGACGTGATCGCGCAGGTCGTGAAGACGAAGGGCGACATCGCGCTCGGCGAACAGATCTTCACGCGCAACACCTGCGTCGCGTGCCACACGACCTCGCAGGATCAGCCGCAGAAGGGCCCGTATCTCGGCAACATCGCACAGACCTACAAACGCCCCGACCTTGCCGAGAACATTCTCGATCCGAACAAGACCATCGCGCAGGGCTTCGCGACGAATGTCTTCACGCTCAAGGACGGCACGGTGAATGTCGGCTTCGTCGTGCGCGAGGGCGCGGACAAGGTGACGATGCGCAACGTCGCCGCGCAGGAATCCACCTACGACGTGAAGGACATCGCGAAGCGCGAGACGCTGCCGACTTCCATCATGCCGCCGGGAATGGTGAACAATCTCACCGTGCGCGAATTCGCGAGCCTTCTCGATTACCTCGAGTCGCTGGTGAAAAAGTAGCGTCCACGATGCGACAGTATCTCGATTTGCTCCGCCATGTGCAGGACCACGGACGCTTCAAGGCGGACCGCACGGGCACGGGCACGTTCAGCCTTTTCGGCGCGCAGGTGCGCTTCGATCTCACCGCCGGCTTCCCGCTTCTCACGACGAAAAAAGTCCACACGCGCAGCATCATTCACGAGCTGCTGTGGTTTCTGAAAGGCGGGACGAACACGCGCTACCTGCGCGAAAACGGCGTGACGATCTGGGACGAGTGGGCCGACGCCGAGGGCAACCTCGGCCGCGTGTACGGCGCGCAGTGGCGCGACTGGCGCGGCTCGGATGGGAAGCACGTGGACCAGATCGCGAACGTGATCGAGCAGATCAAAAAAAATCCCGACAGCCGCCGGCTCATCGTGAGCGCGTGGAACCCCGCGGAGATCGAGGGCATGGCGCTGCCGCCGTGCCATTCGCTGTTTCAGTTTTACGTGAGCGAGGGCGAACTGAGCTGCCAGCTTTACCAGCGCAGCGCGGATATTTTCCTCGGCGTTCCGTTCAACATCGCGAGCTACGCGCTGCTCACACACATGGTCGCGCAAGTGTGCGGGCTGCGCGCGAAGGAATTTGTCCACACTTTCGGCGACCTGCATCTCTATTCAAACCATGTCGAGCAGGCGAAGCTCCAGCTCTCCCGCGAGCCGCGCACGCTGCCGGTGCTGAAACTGAATCCCGACGTGAAGGACATCTTCGCGTTCAAGTTCGAGGACATCACGCTCGAAGGCTATGACCCGCACCCGGCGATCAAGGCGCCGATCGCCGTCTAGTGGCGTGTTGAATCCTCTGAGGATGCCTCACGCAAAGTTCGCCAAGGACGCAAAGGAAGAGTGCGTCAAAAACCTTTGCGTCCTTCGCGCCCTTTGCGTGAGGCTGTTCCAACTGTCTGGAAGTTTTGGAAGTCAGATTCACACGGCTGCTGTCGGATTGCAGAGCGCCGCGGAAATCTTAAATCCTAAATCCTAAATCTTAAATTCATGATCGCCCTCGCCGCCATGTCGCTGAACCGCGTGATCGGGGTGGACGGGAAGATTCCGTGGCATCTGCCAGAGGACTTCAAGTGGTTCAAGCAGCTCACGACCGGCGGCATCGTGCTCATGGGGCGGAAGACTTTCAGCAGCCTGCCGAAGCCGCTGCCAAATCGCACGAACGTCGTCTTCACCCGCGGGCCGATGATGCTCGCGCGCGATCCGGAATTCGCCGCGCGCTGCGGCGTGAAACCAGTCGTGGGACACTGGAATGCACGGCTGCGCCGCGGGCCGGCGCAGCTTGGGTTTGAAAAAATCGCGCAGCGAGAGGTGTGGCTTGTGCGGAGCGTCGAGCGCTTTCTCGCCGCGCTGAAAAAACACAGGCCGCAGCGCGAGGTTTTCGTGATCGGCGGCGCGCAGATTTATGAACGGCTGCTGCCGCTGTGCAGCGACCTCTATCTCACCGTCGTGCCGCGCATCGTCGAGGGCGATGCTTTCCTGCCGGAGTTCGAGCACCAGTTCGATTTCGCGGATGTCGCGCTGAAAACCGCGGACTTCGAGGTGCGACACTATCGGCGGAACGACCATGCCTGAACAATGAGGCTCGTCGCATTCATCGCAAAAACGCTCGCGCGACTCGACGCGCCTGCGGTCGCGCCCGATCCCGCGCTGCCGCCGGTCGTGCTCGTGCATGGGATTTTTTCGAGTGGCAATGACATGGAGCGGCTCGCGCGGCATCTGTGCTCGCAGGGCCGCGAAGTCTTCCAGCCGACGCTCACGCCGAATGGCGGCCACGCACGGCTCGAGGATCTCGCGCAGCAGCTCGCTGATTTCGTCGCGGAGAAGATCGGCGGGCGACGTTTCGATCTGATCGGCTTCAGCATGGGCGGACTGATTACGCGCTACTTTCTGCAGCGGCTCGGCGGCATCGAAAAAATCGGGCGCTTCGTGACGATGGCGGCACCGCATTTCGGCACGCACATGGCACGACTCGCGAGGCTGCCCGGCTGGGTCCAGATGCGGCCCGGCAGCGAATTTCTCCGCGACCTCGCGAGCGATGCGGATGTGCTGCGCGCGGTTCCGTTCACGAGCTTCTACACGCCGCTCGACACGATCATCGTGCCCGCGCGCAGTTCGGAAATGCCGCAGGCACGCAACGTCCGCATGTGGGCGGCGATGCACCCGTCGTTCATTCTGGAAAGGCGCTGCATCCGCGCGGTGGCGGCGGCATTGTAGGCGGGGTTTCCAACCTCGCACGGGGGGATGGGCGTAGGCGGCGGGATGGCATGGAGCGTAGGCGCGCTCGCCCGCGCGAGGTTGAAAACCTCGCCTACGTTGCCAGCGCCGCGACGTGCGCAGTCGCGGCGCTCGCGAGGCCGCTGAGGCTGTAGCCGCCTTCGAGCATGCTCACCACACGGCCTTGCGCGGTCTTTTCGGCGATGCCGCGCACGATGCTCGTGAGATCGGCGAAGTCCGCATCGGAGAGCTTGAACTGCCCGAGCGGATCACCTGCGCGCGAGTCGAAGCCCGCACTGATGAGCATCAGCTCGGGGCGGAATTTTTCCATCGCGGGGACAAGCTTCCGCTCGAAGCACTCGAAAATCTCCGCGCGTCCGCTGCCGGCGGGCAGCGGGCAGTTCAGCGTCGTCCCCTTCCCTGCGCCTTCGCCCTTCTCATCCGCGGCGCCGGTGCCGGGATACCACGGCGACTGGTGCGTGCTGAAAAAGAACACGCTGCCATCCGCATAGAAAATGTCCTGCGTGCCGTTGCCGTGATGCACGTCCCAATCCACGATCGCCACGCGCGCGATGCCGAGCCGCTTCTGGGCGTGGCGCGCGGCGAGCGCGATATTGTTCACGATGCAAAAGCCCATCCCGCGCGCGGCACCCGCGTGGTGACCGGGCGGACGCACGAGGCAGAATGCCGTCTTCGCGTCGCCCTTCACCACCGCGTCCGTCACCGCAAGCACGCAGCCGACGGCGGCCATCGCGGCGTCCCACGAATGTTCGCCCACGCCGGTGTCGCCTGTGCTGAGCTGCGTCGCGCCAGCGCGGATTTCGCGCTCGGCGAGATCGAGATAGTTCGCGGTGTGGACGAGCAGCAGGTCGTCGCGCTTCACCGCACTTGCCGGCACATCGCGCATCCTCGCGCGCAGGCCCGCCTTTTCCAACGCGGCGAGCACTGCGTCGTAGCGCGCGGGCTGCTCGGGGTGCCCCGGCCCGGCGTCGTGTTTCCGGCATGTGGCGTCGGTGGAAAAAATCACGCTCGAATCGTGACGGGAGCCGGAGCGTGGCGTCAACTCCGCCGGGGTCAGAGTCCAATTTAGGCGTTTAGCGTTAAAAGTTAGATGTTTAACGTTGAAGCCCCGCGCAGCGGACTCATCGCAGTCAGAACCCTTCCACTCCAACCGAAGGTGCCTGCGGCAGGCTCAACTTCTAACATCTAACTTTTAACTCTTAACTTCAAAACAGGACACTGCCCGATTTTGAAAGTGAGCCGCGCCGAGCAGCGTCTTGACGCCGAAACAAAAGAGCCGCATGTTTGCGGCCAATGAGTGACGCTGATTCCAAACTCCTGAAAGGGTCCCGCCTCTACCAGGAGTTCCTCGCCGAGCGGGAGGAGATCATGCGTCATAAATATTTCGAGAGCGAGAAGGTGGGCTACGATGTGGGATTTGAAAAGGCGCTGCTCGACTGGCTGGTGAAGCACCGCGCGGACTGGCGGCGCAACCGCAAGGCGCAGCAGCAACACGCGGCTCCCGCATAGCACGAGCCGCGGCACCTTTAAGCCGACCCCGCGAGGTCACAAGGAAGCCAAAAATGAGCAAACAAAACCCGCCAAGCCCCACCGCCCGCCTGCTGCTCGACGCAGCAGCCATCGAACGCGCACTGAAGCGCATCGCGCACGAAATCATCGAGCGCAATCCCGAGCCGGACCGGCTCGCCATCATCGGAGTCCCCTCGCGCGGCGTCGTGGTCGCCGAACGGCTCGCGGCATTTGTGCAGCAGTTTGGCGGCAGCGGCGTGGAGACTGGCGTCGTGGACATCTCCATGCACCGCGACGACCTCGCGCGGCGGCCCGTGCCCGCAGTCGTGCCGACCCGGCTGCCGTATGATCTCGAAAACCGCACGCTGATCCTCGCGGACGACGTGGCGTTCACCGGACGCACCTGCCGCGCGGCGATGGACGCACTCGCGGACTTCGGACGGCCCGCGCGGATTCAGTACGCGGTGCTCATCGATCGCGGCCATCGCGAAGTGCCCATCCGCGCGGATTACGTCGGGAAAAATGTCCCCACCTCGCTCGGCGAGCGCGTGTATGTGCGGTTCTCCGCGACGGATGGCACGCCTGCCGACAGCGTGTGGCTCGACTCCACGCCCGGCTCCAGCACTCCCGAATGACCGCCACCCTCACGCAGAACCCTCCCACCTGGCACCGCAAGGATCTTGTCTCCATCGCCGAACTGAGCGCAGCGGAAATCACGCAGATCCTCGACACTGCCGCCGCGTTCAAAACCGTCGGCACGCGCGAAGTGAAAAAAGTCCCGGCACTGCGCGGGCGCACGCTCGTGAATTTTTTCGTCGAGCCGAGCACGCGCACGCGCACGTCGTTCGAGATCGCCGCGATCCGCCTCAGCGCGGATGTGATCAATATTTCCGCCAGCACATCGAGCCTCACGAAAGGCGAGACGCTCAAGGACACGGCGAAAATCCTCGAGGCCAATGTCGCGGACATCATCGTGCTCCGCCACAGCAGCGCGGGCGCGTCGCAGTTCCTCGCAGAGCGGCTGAAGGCGTGCATCATCAATGCCGGCGACGGCGCACATGAGCATCCCACGCAGGCGCTGCTCGACACTTTCACCATCCGCGAAAAGAAGGGCAAAGTCGCCGGGCTGCACGTCGCGATCATCGGCGACATTTTGTTCTCGCGCGTCGCGCGCTCGAACATCCATGCGCTCGTGAAGCTGGGTGCGCGCGTGACTTTGTGCGGCCCGCCCACGCTCGTGCCGCGCTCGCTCGAGGCGCTCGGCGTGGAGATCACGCACGACCTCGACGCGCTGCTTCCGCAGGTGGACGTGGTGAACCTCCTCCGCATCCAGCACGAGCGGCAGCGCAAGGAATACTTCCCCAGCCTCGGCGAATACACCGCATTTTTCGGCCTCACGAAGCAGCGCGCGGAACGCCTGCGCCCCGACGCTCTCATCATGCACCCCGGCCCGATCAATCGCGGCGTGGAGATTGACAGCGACATCGCGGATTCCGCGCGCAGCGTGATCCTCGATCAGGTCACGAACGGTCTCGCCGTCCGCATGGCCGTACTTTTTCTCTGCGCGAGCGCCAAGACTTCCTGAATGAAATCCACCCTCATCACCAACGGGCACATCATAGACCCCGCCAACGGCGTTGACCGCGTCGGCGACGTTTACATCGCCGGCGGGAAAATCGCGAAGATCGATCTCGATGCCACGCTGCGGAAACATCCGCACGATCTCGATGTGATTGACGCGACCGGGCTGGTGGTCTGCCCCGGTCTGATTGACATCCACGTCCACTTCCGCGAGCCCGGCCAGTCGGCGAAGGAAACCATCGCCACCGGCGCGAAATGCGCGGCGGTGGGCGGCTTCACCACCGTCGTGTGCATGCCGAACACCGCGCCGCCCGTGGACAGCGCCAGCCTCGTCACTTGGATTTTGGAAAAGGCGCGCGCGGAGGCTTGCGTGAACGTGCTGCCGACTGGTGCGATCACCAAGGGCCTTGCGGGCGAGGAACTCGCGCCCATCGGCTCGCTATTCAAGGCCGGCGTCGTCGCGCTCACGGATGACGGGCATTGCGTGCAGAGCCACGAGATGATGCGCCGCGCGTGCGAATACGCGCGCATGTTCGGCCTCGTGATCATGGATCATTGCCAGGACTACAGCCTCGTCGGCAAAGGCGTGATGCACGAGGGCCGCGTGAGTGCGGAACTCGGCCTGCCCGGATGGCCTGCGATCGGTGAGGAAATCATCGTCGCGCGGAACGCCCTCCTCGCAGAACTGACCGGCACGCCCATCCACTGCCAGCATCTCAGCGCCGCGGGCAGCGTAGGAATCCTGCGCCGGTCGCGCGCGCGCGGTGTCCCGCTTTCCGGCGAGATCTGCCCGCACCACATCGCGCTCACGGATGAGTCGGTGCGCGGCTTCGACACGAATTTCAAAATGAACCCGCCGCTGCGCTCGCAGGAGCACGTCGAGGCGCTCATCGAGGGTGTCGCCGACGGCACGATCACGATCCTCGGCAGCGACCACGCGCCGCATTGCAGCTTTGAAAAGGAGGTCGAGTTTGACCTCGCTCCCTTCGGCATCCTTGGGCTCGAGACGGAGCTTGGCCTGTTCCTCGACATCCTCGTGCATCAGCGAAAGGCCATCTCGCTCGCGCGGCTGATCGAGCTTTTCACCTCGAATCCCGCGAAGCTCCTCGGCCTCGACCGCGGGACGCTCAGCGTCGGCGCGATTGCCGATGTCACGCTCATCAATCCCGATCTCGAATGGACTGTTGACAAGGAGCAAAGCTTCTCGCGCAGCCGGAACAACGCCTTTCACGGTCGCGAGATCAAAGGCCGCGCGGTGCGGACGATCGTCGGCGGGAAGACGGTGTGGTCGCTGTGAGCTGCGGCGACTCGCCACAGCCATCGAACTTTGCGGGATGATCGCATTGCAAGCGCGTGTGCGACGTTTGCCGTGTTTCCGGCGGGCCGCCGGAAACCGCAGGCGAGCCGCCTGCGCTCCCCTCGCCGCCTCGCTGCGCCCGCCCGCCCGAGGTTGAAAACCCTGCCTGCTTTGCGCTACGCCGCGCTTGCGTCCCGGCGCCGGATGCCGCTCACCACGCTCGATCCGCGCTTCGTCTTCGGCTCCTTGTCATCGGGATACGCGACGCGCGAGTGCATCATGCTGCTGAGTGTGTGGCGAAATGCCTCGGCGATCAGCTCAAGATCCTTGAAACGCAGATCGCAGTCGTCGAGCTGCCCGTCGGCCACGCGCTTTCGGATGATGTCCGTAATGAGCTGCTCGATCTTCTGCGGCGTCACGCGCTCCATGCTGCGCGCGGCGCTCTCGATCGAGTCGGCGAGGCTCACGATCGCGGACTCGCGCGTGCGCGGCTTCGGCCCGCCGTAGCGGAAGCTGCTCTCGCTGACCTCGGGCAGTTCCTCGTCGTGCATCTGCGCGATCTTGCCATCGGTGCGCGCGGCCTGCTGCTGGTCCAGCGCCTTTTTGTAGAAATAGTACACGAGCGACGTGCCGTGGTGCTCGCGGATGATGTCTATGATGTCCTGATTCAGCCTGTGCTCCAGCGCGAGCGAGATGCCCTCCTTCACGTGCGCGATGATGATGAGCGCGCTCATCGTCGGCGCGATGTCGTCGTGCGGGTTGCGGTCGTGCCGCATGTTTTCGGTGAAATACTCGGGCTTCACGAGTTTGCCGATGTCGTGAAAGTAGCTGCACACACGCGCCATCGTGGGATTCGCGCCGATGGCCTCGCACGCGCCCTCGGCGAGATTTGCGACGGCGAGGCTGTGCTGGAAGGTGCCCGGCGCCTCGATGGTCATGCGGCGGAGCAGCGGGTGATTCAGGTCCGCGAGCTCGAGCCAGCGCACGCGCGTGGTGATGCTGAAGAGGCTCTCCACCCACGGCAGCCCGCCGACGATGACGAGCGTCATCATGATCGGCGCACCGATGGCGACGACGCTCTCGAACGCGAGGCTTTGGTAGTTCAGCGCGGTTCCCTCGACCCACATTTGCAGGACATTGATTTTGCGGAACGCGACCGCAAGCACCCAAGTCGCGAGGCCGACGAAAAGCCCGGCGCGCGGGAGGTCGCCACGCTTGCGCACTTCGGCCGTGAGAAAAATCGCGACGAATCCGCACACGAGGTTGCCCGTCACATTTGTCACGATGAACAACGTGTCGTCGCTCAGGCTCGCGAAGACCGGCAGCATGAGCAGCGTGCCAAAGACGGACACGAACACCGCCATCGTGCGCCCGAGCAACACGCTCGCGAGCACCGGCCCGAGGCCGAACGGAATCGCGAGCAGCCACATGTCGCGCTGCTGGAGCGCGCTGAACTGCCCGCCGCCACCGTGGACCGCCCCGTCCGACTGGAGCAGGCAGAGCTTCGCCAGCGCGAGGTGGCCGAGGACGATGAGAAAGGTGAGCAGCAGCCGCGAATTGCAGCTCCAGACTTCGCGGCGGTTCAGGCAGAGGTGGCCGGTGGCCGTGGAGAAAATAAGCAGCGCCACGGCATACGTCTCCCTCGCGACGGTGTGCCTGCCCGCGGAGAGCAGCCACACGAGCGCCGCAGCCGCGGCGAGGACGAGAGCCATGCGCGTGATCACCCCATGTTCGAGTGTCTCCACCACTTCGCTCTGAGTCAGGCGGCGGCGCGTCTTATGCGGAGTGATGCCTTTTTTGGCAAGGCGCTGGCGTTCAAAAAAACCGAGCATGGATTCCCCGAAGGGACGCACACTGTCTGCCGGGTTCCGCTGTTGATCAAATGGAAAATCCCAGCCCACCAACGCGGGTGCCCGCACCGGCACGCGCCCCGGACGTTGAAAAAGTGTCCCCGGCGGGAATCGAACCCACATCACCGGTTTAGGAAACCAGTGTTCTATCCGTTGAACTACGGGGACTGTTGAGCATCAAAAACTTACGGCTATTCGCCCTCTGATTTTGGACGAAGTTCTGCCAAAAGCTCTACTTCGTCCGTCATTGCATGAGCACTTCCCCGGAGGTTTTGGGAAGAAAAAGATGATGCCAGCGGATTGAGACTTCGCAAGCCTCGATCTCCCGTCGCCAATTTCCAAATCCCCCATTTCGCCGAGCGACACTCGTGACAAACATGCACGCTCGGTTCGCTGACGGGGCGCCTGCCCGGTGAACGAGTGTTTTGCCCAGGGAAGGCAACCGTCCGGTGAGTGTGCATTGCAGACCTGATTTCCCATCGCTTGACGAAATAATTGGCACGCGCATGGACAACTGCGCCAAGCCTTCCCGCGGCGGGTTCGATATTATTCCGCGGCAGATGTTGTTTCCGCCCCAGGAGATGCGACGGTGAATGCATCGAAAGGTTCTGCTCATAAACTCCACGCCTCCGAAGCGGATTGCCTTCCTCGGTGGATACGATCCACGCCGTTGCGGGATCGCGACGTTCACGAGCGACTTGTCCGAGTCGGTGGCGGCCGCTGCGCCGGGCGCGGAGTGTTTGGCAGGGGCGATGAACGATCGCATCGAAGGCTACCGCTATCCGCAGCGGGTGCGGTTCGAGGTGTTTGAGAAGGACTTGGATTCCTACCGGCGCGCGGCGGACTTTTTGAACTTCAACAACGCGGAGGTGCTCTGCGTGCAGCACGAGTTCGGCATCTTCGGCGGTGCAGCGGGGAGTCACCTGCTTGCGCTGCTCAAGGAAGTGCGGATGCCCGTGGTCACGACGCTGCACACGGTGCTGCGTGATCCGAATCCCGCGCAGCGCAAGGTCATGGAGGAAGTCGTGCGGCTCAGTGACCGCGTGGTGGTGATGGCACGGAAAGGCGCGGAGATGCTGCGTGAAATCTACGCGGTGCCCGAGTCGAAGATCGACGTGATCCCGCATGGCATCCCGGACATTCCGTTTGCCGACTCGAGTGTTTATAAGGCGCAGTTTGGCGTCGAGGGGCGGATGGTGCTGCTCACCTTCGGGCTGCTCGGGCCGGGCAAGGGCATCGAGCATGTCATCGAGGCGCTGCCGGAAATCGTGCGGCGGCATCCGAATGTCGTCTATCTCGTGCTCGGTGCGACGCATCCTCATCTCGTCGCGCGCGAAGGCGAGAGCTACCGGCTGGGGCTCGAACGGCTCGCCGAGGATCGGGGCGTGAAGGAGCACGTCATTTTCTACAACCGCTTTGTGTCGCTCGATGACTTGAAGGAGTTCATCGGCGCGACGGACATCTACGTGACGCCGTACCTGAACGAGCAGCAGATCACCTCCGGCACGCTCGCGTATGTTTTCGGCGCGGGAAAGGCGGTCGTCTCCACGCCGTACTGGCACGCGCAGGAGCTGCTCGCGGACGGGCGCGGAAAACTCGTGCCATTCCGCAATCCCGCGGCGATCGCGGAGGCCGTGTGCGAGTTCCTCGACGACCCGGCACAGATGGAACAGACGCGCCTTGCCGCATACGAGATGGGCCGCGAGATGATCTGGCCCGCGGTCGCGCAGCGCTATCTCGACTCCTTCCAGCGCGCGCGCGCCGATCACCGGGCCGCGCCGCGCGCGTCTTTCGCCAGGTGGACACTCGCGAGCCGGCCGTACGATTTGCCGCCGCTGCGGCTGGATCACATCGTGCGGATGTCGGACGGCACGGGGATTTTTCAGCACGCGATTTTCAACGTGCCGAATTTCCACGAGGGCTACTGCACCGACGACAACGCGCGCGCTTTCATCCTGTGCAATCTGCTCGCAGAGACCGGCGGCGATCCTCCGGCGGAAAATCTGGACCGGCTCGCGACGGGCTACCTCGCGTTCCTCGCCGCGGCGCTGAATGGCGAGACCGGGCATTTCCGAAATTTCATGAGTCACGGCCGCCAGTGGCTCGAACACGCTGGGAGCGAGGACAGCCACGCGCGTGCGCTGTGGGCCGTCGGCTGCGGCGCGGGCCGATCTCGCAACTCCGGGCACCGCCGCCTGTGCGCGCAGCTCTTCGAACGCGGGCTTGCGAAGGCCGGCACGTTTTCGTCGCCTCGGGCGTGGGCCTTCACGCTGCTCGGCATCCACGAATATCTGCGCAGCCACGCGGCGAATCCCACCGTCGTGGCTGCGCGTGCGCTGCTCACCGGCGAGCTTGTGCGACTGTGGAAAAGCTGCGCCACGGAAAACTGGCCGTGGTTCGAGCCGAGCGCGACCTACGACAACGCGCGCATCTGCCAGGCGCTCATCCTCAGCGGCCAGTGGATGCCGGATCCCGAGGCGCTGGAGATCGGGCTGAAGTCGCTGCGCTAGCTCGTCTCGATTCAAAAGACACAGGCGGGAAATTTCCGCCCCATCGGCAGCGACGGATTTTACCAGCGCGACGGCGCGCGCGCGGACTTTGATCAGCAGCCGGTGGAGGCGCAGGCGATGGTGAGTGCGTGTCTCGAGGCGTTCCGCGCGACGCAGGATGCATTCTGGTCGCGCGAGGCGAAGCGCGCATTTGAGTGGTTCCTCGGCCGCAACGATCTCGGCGTGCCGCTCTATGATTCCAGCACTGGCGGATGCAGCGACGGACTGCACGCGGACCGCATCAATGAAAACCAGGGTGCCGAGTCGTCACTCGCATTCCATCTCGCCCTCGCGGAAATGAACTACGCCGAGCATCCCATCGCTGAGCCCTTGCACCCATGACGCCCATCCGACTCCGCCGCCACGGGGCGCTGTTCCAGCCCGACAGCGCGCGTGTCCTCATCCGCCCGTTCATCCCCTCGCCCGCGAAACGCGTCACCGACATCATCGGCCGCGCACTCGCGCTGAGCGACGAGGCCGTCGCTGCGGAATTGAAAGCGATGCACGCAGACTTCGCCTCGCGGCACTTCGACATCGAAGTGCCGCTGCTTGCGAATTTTGAAAAAGTGCGCGGCTACATCCGCTCGCAGCATCCGATTCCGCGCGAGCGCCAGCTCCTCATCGGCGGGCTTTTTTCCGGCGAGTATGCGCTGGAATCCGCCGCGCTCTTCAATCCCTCCATCGTGCCGCATCCCGAGCAAAGCGGCGTGCCAGCGGGCGGCCTGCGCTTCGTCATGAGCCTGCGCGCCACGGGCGAGGGGCACATCTCATCCATCGAATTCCGCTCCGGCCTCATTGCATCGGATGGCACGATCACCGTGGAACCGGTCTCGCGTTTTGTGACCGCGCCGGAGATCGTGCCGAACCCCAGTTACCGGAAAAGGCCATTCATCACGAAACTCCAGGAGCTGGGATTCGATGGCGGCCATGCGGCAGCCGTGATGGCACCGCTGGGGGAAAGTTTCACCCTCCAGGAACTCGACCAGAGCGTGGCCCGCGTGCGCGGCGAAACAAAACCCGCCACCCGCGACCTGCGCCGCGCGCTGGAGTGCTGCCGGTGGCTCGCCGAGTCGAACTACGAGATGAACTTCCCCTCGAGGCTCGCGCTGAGCGAACGCATCGTCTTCCCCGTCTCGGCGAACGAGAGCAACGGCATCGAGGACGCGCGCTTCGTCCGCTTCACCGAGGACGACGGCTCGGCCATGTACTACGCCACCTACACCGCCTACAACGGTCGCGTGATCCTGCCGCAGCTCATCGAGACTCCCGACTTCCTGCACTTCCGCGTGCTCACGCTGAATGGCAACGCCGTGCAAAACAAAGGCATGGCGCTTTTCCCGCGCCGCATCGGAGGCCGCTACGCCATGCTCTCGCGGCAGGACGACGAGAATCTCTTCATCATGTTCTCCGACAGCCCGCATCATTGGAGCGACCCGCAGCTTCTCATGCGCCCGGCCGAAATGTGGGAGTCGGTAAAGGTCGGAAACTGCGGCTCACCCATCGAGACCGAGGCCGGCTGGCTCGTCATTACGCACGGCGTCGGCCCCATGCGGAAATATTGCATCGGCGCCGCGCTGCTCGACCTGAACGACCCGACGAAAGTCCTCGGTCGCCTGCGCGAGCCGCTGCTCTCACCCGATTCCAACGAGCGCGAAGGCTACGTGCCGAATGTCGTCTATAGCTGCGGCTCGCTGGTGCACGGACGCGAACTCATCCTGCCTTATGCGATGAGCGATAAAGTCTCGGCTATCGCCACCGTCTCGCTGGATGATCTGCTCGCCGCATTGCGAGGATGAAGTGAGCCTTTGCACGCTCGAGTGAGGTGTCCATGTACCTGGTCGCTGCACCGAAGTGCATTGCCGTGCCGCCAGTGGACGAGTCCGGACTCGGCAAGGTGCTGTACAAATTCATCGCGCAGCCGCAGGCGTTTCTTTTTCCGGCGTCGTGCAGGTGGCAAATTGTGCGATGTCGGCGGCGCAGCAGCGGAGATCGGGATACGTGGCGTCGGCGCCCGCTTTTCCGAGGCGCTCCTGGCGGAAGGCGAATTCGGCGGCATCCGGACGCCACAGTCCGACGATGATTCGCGCGGAGGGCAACTGGCTGCGAAGGCGTTTGCAGAGCGCGCGCGCGGCGTTGCTGGAGACCGGCGGCATCGAGGAGATGCAGACAATGCGGGGCGCAAGGGCCACTGCCTGCCCGACCTCTTCGGAGGCAAGGAGCTTCGACGAAAGGACCGTGGTCACCACACCGGATGCCGCGAGCACCTGCGCGAGCATGAGTGCGGCGAGTTCGTCGGCCTCGTGGTAGGCGGGCAGCAGGACGATGGGCGCGGTCGCGGGCGGGGCCTCGGCGGGGAGCTGTGCGGGTTTGCCGGAGGGTGGCGCCAGGTCGGCGACGATCTCCCTCACGATTTGGCACGCATCAGCGCGGGCGACCTCGGACAGGACTCCCGCGCGGAAGTCGGTCTCGATGCTGCGCAATGCGGGGATCATCACGTCGTCGAACGTCGCGAGTGCGGAATTTTCGCGGGCGTGCTGCTCGACGATGTCGCTCGCTTCCTCACCATTCAGCGCGAGCAGGCGCTGGTAAAGTCGGTCGCTCTGTGCGATGGACGGCTTGTCGCCCATCAGCAGATCGAGGAAGGCGAGATCGGGCAGATATTTTCCCGCCACGGCGAGGCACACGGTGAGCGGTGTCGCCAGCACGAGCCCGACACCGCCCCACAGCCACGTCCAAAAGACCGCGGATACGACGACGGCGAGCGGGGAAATTTCCGTCGAGGATCCGTAGAGCCATGGCTCGACGACGTTCGCGATGATCAACTCGGCGACGACGAACAGCCCGAGCGTAAGCATCGGCTGGGTCCACGATTCGAACATGGTGATCGACAGCACGAGCGGAAACGCGGCCGCGATCCACGCGCCGATGTAGGGCAGGAAGCGCAGCACCATGCCGAGCAATCCCCAGAACACGGCGTTCTGGATTCCGATGAAATGCAACCCGACGCCTATCGCGAGGCCGAAGCTGGCGTTGACGATCATCTGCGCGCGCAGGTAGCGGCTGATGCGCTGAGCCACTTCATCGAGCGCCTGCGTGGTGACGCGGAGCCGGCCGCGGCCCATGAGGTGAATCAGGCGGTCCCGCAGGTCCGAGCCGGCGATGAGCATGAAGATTGCAATCACCATCACCATGAGCGCGTTGCCGATCGTGCCGATGACTGGTGACAGGAAATCCTTCAGTGTGCGGAGTGGATTCTCGGCCGTTCGCGCGATCTCCACTGGCACTGGCCGCTCGGTGACCGCCGGCACCGTGGTGGGTTTTGCGGGTGTGCCCTCCACCTTTCCCGGTGCAGTTTGTGCGGTGGCATCCGATGACTTGGTGAGCGCTTCAGTGACTTCGGCAATCGTCTGGCCCGCGCGGCTCAGCAGGCTGTCTCCGCGCGGTTTCAGCGCTGTGATTTTCGCGATGAGGTTGTCGCGATATTTCGGCAGCGACCCCGCGAGGTCGAGGAACTCCGCAGTGACCAGATACGTCAGCCCGGCAATGAGCACGAAAGCCATCGCCGTGGTCGCGAGCACCGATCCCACACGCCCCAGCCGCCAGCGTTCGAGCCGCCGGACGAGCGGTGACAGGAGAAAACTCAGCAGCCCCGCAAGCACGAGTGGCAGGAAAAATTCCTGAGCGTAGCGGAGTGTCGCCGCGATGCCGATGAAGACTGCGAAGATCCAAAGCGGACCAGCGAAGCCTTTGCGGTCGGCGAGATTCATGCCCGAGCTGTAGTCGCGATCCAGCGCGCTGTCCCTACGTTTTCCGCCTCGCGGAGAAAATCAGCATGCCCGCACCGCCTGCCACGAGTCCCCATCCGAGAATCGGTGGCAGTGACACGGTCTTCGTGCGATCAGCGGTGGCTTCGATGGGCCCGACTTTCAGCACCGTCTCCCGCGACTGGTAGCTGAAATACCCGTAACTGAGAATCGCTGCACCGCCGAGGATGAGAGCGATGCCAATGAGCAGTGTGCCTTTCATGGGCTACTTCTGTTCGCGAGCGGCTTTTGCCTTTTCCTCGAGCGCCTTCGCAGCCGCTTCGCCCGATTTACGGACGCTCTCGGCCGTTTCTTCGGCGGCTTTCTTTTCCGCCTCAGCACGGGCCTTTGCGGCGTCCTTGGCGGCATCCGCGTCGAGGGCGGCCTGCTTCGTCAGGTCGGCTGCATCGGCCTTGGCATCCTTGCGGACGGTCTTGGCCTTGTTCTCCAACGCGTCGGCTTTGCTCTCGAGGGCATCCTTGCGGCTGGATTCGACTTTGGAATCGCAAGCGGCAAAGCCGAGGAGTGCGACGCCGATGGTGGTGAATGTGATGAGTGTCTTCATGATGAATTGTTTCCATAAAATCGCTTTCGGGACGTCGCGTGGCCGTATCTATTCTGAGCTGCCTCACGAGGGACGCATCCGCCGGCGGGTGCGGTGATCGCGATGGCATGGACCGGCATGGACGATTGCCCGCGAACCAATCGTGAACGCGCCTCCACGGTGCGAGCGCCCGCTTTTTCAGGCCCGGCTTAATATTCAGACGCGCAACTGGGCGGCGGCTGCGAATCAACGGGTGATGAAAAAGCCAAATCCGATCTTTCCAAATTCGGGCGACGCTCCCACGCGCGTGCTCGTGGCAGAGGACGATGACAAGACCCGGGTCGCACTCGTGTTCTTCCTCCAGCGCCACGGCTACGACGTGGCCGTGGTGAATGACGGGCAGGCCGCGCTCGATATTCTGCTGGGAGACAGTCCGCCACACATCGCGCTGCTCGATTGGGAAATGCCGAGGCTCGACGGCCTCCATGTGTCCATGGGTGTCCGAACGATGCCGGCAAGGCACTACACCTACATCGTGATGCTCACCGCACATGATCAGGCCTCCGATGTGCTCGCGGCCTTCGCCGCAGGTGTGGACGACTTTCTGAGCAAGCCGGTGGACAGCGCGCAACTGCTCGCCAGACTGCGCTGCGGCGAGCGGGTGCTGGCACTCGAGCAGCGCGGTGTGGCGCGGGTTGCGGAACTGGAGAAGGCGCTTGCAGAGGTCCACCAGCTTCAGGGCCTCCTGCCGATCTGCTCGTATTGCAAGAAAGTGCGTGATGGCAGCGACTACTGGCACGAAATTGAATCCTACATCCACCAGCACACCGGCGCAGATTTCTCCCACGGGGTCTGCCCGGAATGCATGGCGACGGTGGTGGAGCCGCAATTGCAGGCTTTGAAGACAGCACCCGCGAATGGATGAGCAACTCGCGCATCTGCCGGGCATCCCGCGGCAGGCTGCGCAGAACACGATTCGCCCGGTGCGAAATACTTTCACTTCCGCACACGCAGGTTCCGGAGCGGTGTCGAACCAATGGGTGAAAACCAAAATCCTAAACGAAAGGCACAAATCAACATGCTCTCCTGGGCCATCACATTCCTCATCATCGCTCTCATCGCAGCCGTCCTCGGCTTCGGTGGCATCGCCGGCACCGCAGTGGGAATCGCGAAGATCCTGTTCTTCGTCTTCATCGTTCTGTTCGTCATATCGCTGATTTTCCACCGGCGCAAGCCGACGGCTTAGACACTGTGTAAGGAGTCCCGCGCGCACGAAAGTGCGTTTTCGAAACCCGATTTCGACAATAGGCCAGCACTTGAGGGGTATCGGTTATAAAACCGGGAATAGTCCCGCAGGGACGAAAGAAACGCTGCCCTACGAAGGGGTTCTGCCGTCCCTTCGGGACTCGCTTCCGTCTCTCAACCCAATTTCCCAGCTAAAGTGCTGGGCTATTTTCGCACACAGTCGGGGCGTGCCGAGACGCGCGTAGGAAAATGGGAGCGCACGCTTCCAGCGTGCCGCGTCCGGCATCCCTGCCGGGCGCAGGGCGAAGGCGGCGGGTGCCCCCCACTCATCAAAAAGCCAGCCGCAGTCCCGCAGCCCCGGCGGATCTTTCCGGCAGGATGCCGCAAAGGACACGCTGGAAGCGTGTGCTCCCATTTTACTTCGGCTGCATCCGCCTTCCCTGAATCGGATGCAGAAGCATGGCAAACGCAGAGCTTTTTACACAGTCTCTTAGGCAAACGACTGGAAAGTTCGGGCAAGCCGGATGCCGACTGCCGTCCGCACCGTTTTGTCTTCGCGCCGCAATCAGCGGTTCTGATCCCGGGCGGTGGCGGCCGCATCGCGCACCCTTTCGCGAATTTTCCGCGCCGCCCCATCGATCTTCCCGCCGATTCTCTCCGCGGGGCCTGCGTTCGCCTGCTGATTTGAAGTCCCAGTTGCGGCCTGCTCTTCCAGTTGCAAAAAGCGGGCCTGCGCGGTGGCCTCGCCGGCGCGCAGTTCGGCCAGCTTGCCTGCCGCCTTGGCTCGTTCGTCCGCGCCCTTCGTCACGAGGAGTTCATTCAGTTCCGCAAATTCCAAGTTGAGTTCGGCGAACACCTTTTTCACGCGCGCCCCATGCACGGCGGTTGGCGAGTGTTCGAAGTTGTTGATCTCTGTTCGCAGGGCGTTGTTTTCAAGCGTCTCGATGCGCTCCAAGGACGTCGGCGCGTACGGGCGCGGAGTAGTCTCCATGACCACTGCCGGCTCACGATTGCAGCCCGTGACAAGCAGGCTGATCGTGGCGAGCGTGCATGCGAGGCGGTTGTTCATTTGCGTAAGATCGCGCCAGCCCCGCCTTTTGGCCATCTCATTTGCACACTTGCAGAAAGATGCGTGTGACTAGCGCGCCCTCGTTCGGCACATGGCACTGCACGATGCGCGCGCGGTTTGCAGCGAGGAGGCGGCGTGCCGACCACAGGCCGAGGCCGTAGCCGCCGCGCCGGGTCGTCACGAGAAGCCCGCCCCACCCGGATGGATCCACTGCGCCGGCCTTTGGCTCCCGAAGTTCGAAAATCACCTCGGCGCCCTCGCATCGTGTACTGGCCGTCATCGTGCCGCCTTGGGAAAAGCGCGCGGCATTTGCCAGCAGTTCGCGGAACACCGTCGCCATCATGCCGGCGTCCACGTTCACCTGCTCAGTGCCGAGTTCGTCCACCCACTGCACTTCCAGCGGATTCCGCAAGCTGGCCTGCTGTTCCTTCCAGATGAGGAAGAGATCGCGGGCGGCGAGCGGTGCCGAGATCGGCTTCGGCTCCTGGATGAGCGCGGATAGCTCGCGCATCTGCGCACCGAGCGCGCGCACCTGCTCGCGCAGACGCTCCACGCAGTCGCGGCCTTCACCGTCGGTGACGATCTCGTGCAGGAGAGCGGTCTCGAGGTCGAGACTGTTCAGGCCGTTGCGCACATCATGCGTGTGCTGGCGCACAAATGCTATAAAGCGCGCCCAGGGAATGTCTGGTTCGGGATCCATTACACCTGTGAATACGATACGGCCAAAGTTCTGGCTGTCCCGAACTTTGGGTATGTCACTATCCACCATCCTCCTCATCATCCTCGTCCTCATGCTTGTCGGCGCACTGCCCACATGGGGGCATAGCAGCAAGTGGGGCTACGGCCCGAGCGGCGGCCTCGGGCTCGTCCTCGTGATCGTGCTCATCCTCGTGCTCATGGGCAAAATCTGAGTGTCGCGCACTGGCGACACATGCGTCGGTTGTCGCGACGCTTTTTCCATCACGGGAGTGGCGTCTCCTCTGTAGCGGAGCCGTGGCACGCGGAACGCAAAGAGAGGTGTGCGTAACCAATCGCACACCATGATCTACTTCCGCTTCGACACAAAAAATCCCGATGAATCCCGTCCGCTCACTGCGGACCGCGCTCCGCTCCCCTCCGGCGAACCGACCGATGAACAGCTCATGGAGCGCATCCAGCAAGGCGACGAGACTGCCCTCGCCGCACTGCATCGTCGGCACGAAGGGCTGCTGCGCGCAGTCATCAGCCGCATGATTTTCGACTCTCACGACGTGGATGAACTCGTCCAGGAATGTCTGCTCGAAGTGTGGCGTCACGCGGCAAATTACGAAGTTAGGAAAGGCCGCGCACTCGGATGGATCGTGACGCTCGTCCGCCGCCGCAGCATTGACCGCATCCGCCGCAAGATGGCCTATGGCCGCGCGCAGGAGCGCTTCCGCGATGAAGCGGCAGCCGACTGTGATGCCTCCTATGCCAGGGCCGATGAAGAGGTCGCGGAAAACGACCGCGCGGAAGCGGTCTCGCGTCTCCTCGCAAAGCTCCCGGAACCACAGCAGCAGGCCATTCAGTTAGCGTTCTATCGCGGGATGACACAACGGCAGATCGCCGCACACACCGGCATCCCGCTCGGCACGATCAAGACACGGATCGAACTCGCGATGCGCAAAATGCGCTCATCCGTGCTCGCATTCGGAGAACTGCACGAACCGATGCCCGCCGCAGCCTGACACCCCGCCCGCTTCACGCGCAAACAAAGCGGCTGCCAGGCAATGTCCTGGTTTGAAGTTTGACGTTGAACGTTGGACGTTAAACCCCGCGCAGCGCCCTTTCGCTTTCTGAATCCACGTCCTTAATCCCACCGCGCCTTCGGCGGAATCAACGTCAAACTTTTAGCGTTCAACTTGAAACCGGCAAAGTAGGACACTGCGGGCTGCCAGCGCTCCTTTCCCCAGAGCGCTGGCAGTCGTCTGCATTTTGAGCGAGATTGGCCGTGATCTCTCGCTGCAACCCTGTCCTGAGTGGTGCTCGATCTCATGTCCATTTCCTTCCTGCCCGGCAGCGCGCTGGTGTTCGTCGCGAACGTCGGCGCGGAAAACCCCGCGGTGATCTTCTTCGTCCAGATCGCGCTGCTCATCCTCGTGGGCCGCCTGCTCGGCGAATGGCTCCAGCGCGTCGGGCAGCCGGCCGTCCTCGGTCAGTTGCTCGCCGGAATTTTGCTGGGGCCGAGCGTCTTCGGGGCGCTCTGGCCGTCGGTGCAGCATGTGATTTTTCCAGCCGCCTCCTCGGCGCGGCCGATGCTCACCGCCGTCTCGGAACTCGGCGTGCTCATGCTGCTCCTGCTCACCGGCATGGAGACGGATCTCGCGCTCGTGAAACGCGTGCGGCGCACCGCCGCCATCGTCTCCGCCGCGGGCATCATCATCCCCTTTGCGTGCGGCTATCTGCTCGGTGAGATGTTGCCCGCGAGCATCATCCCCAATCCCGAGCGACGCCTCCTCACGTCGCTTTTCCTCGCGACTGCGCTTTCGATTTCCTCCGTGAAAATCGTCGCCGCCGTGCTCCGCGAAGTGGACTTTCTCCGGCGCGATCTCGGCCAGGTCATCCTCGCCGCGGCGATCCTGGACGACACCATCGGCTGGACGATCCTCGCCTTCATCGGAGGCCTCGCCGCGCACGGAAAAGTGATGCTCGGCCCGGTGCTCATCAGCGTTTTCGGGACGATCGCATTCCTCGCTTTCTGCTTCACCATCGGCCACCGCTGGGTCGCGCGCATCATCCGCTGGGCGAACGATCGCTTCGTCATCGAGATGCCGGTGATCAGCGTCATCCTCCTCCTCATGATCGCGCTCGCGCTGGTCACGGATTTCATCGGCGTGCACACCGTCCTCGGCGCTTTCGTCGCCGGCATCATGATCGGGCAGTCGCCGATTTTGACGAAGCACATCGAGGAGCAACTGCGCGGATTGATCGTCGCGCTTTTCATGCCCGTGTTCTTCGGAGTCGCCGGCCTCTCCATCGATTTGAAGGTGCTCGCCGATCCGCGATTGCTCGGCCTCGCGCTTCTCCTCATCGCCATCGCCAGCATCGGAAAACTCGGCGGCTGCTACCTCGGCGGACGCCTGGCCCGCCTGAACCACCCCGAGTCTCTCGCCATCGGATTCGGGATGAATGCGCGCGGATCCACCGAAGTCATCCTCGCCACCATCGGCCTCACGATGGGCGTGCTGAACCAGCGCCTCTTCACCATCATCGTGCTCATGGCGGTGGTCACAACACTCTGCATGCCGCCGCTCCTGCGCTGGGCGCTCGCGCGGGTGCCCGTCCGCCCCGATGAAAAGGCGCGCCTCGAAACGGAGGAAGCCGAGCAGAAAGATCTGCTGCCCAAAGTGGAGCGCATCCTCGTCGGCCTCGACGCCAGCGACGACGCGCGAATGGCAGGCCGGCTCGCCGGCTGGCTCGTCGGTGCGCGCCGGATCATCGCGACCGTGATTGATGCCGGAGGCTCCGGCGTCAAAGGAGACCCGCCATCCACGATCGCGCAGGGCGTCGTGGAATCCGCGGCGCAGGCCGTGGGCGCGATCGAGCACAGCGATGCGGAAAAAGATGAGGCCACACGGAACCCGGACGACCCTGCGCCGCTGCTCGTGGCCAAGACTCCGGTGAAGGATTTGATCTCCATCCGATCGGTGGAAACAACCGGCGAACCCACTGCCGAATCCATCGCGCTGGCCATTCTCGCCGAAGCGGGCAAGGGTTATGGCCTTCTCATCCTCGGGCTCGATGCCGGATCGCCTGCGGGCGCGCAAAACCTTCCGTCCGCACTCGGGAAAATCGTCCGCGAATTTCCCGGCCCGATCGCCATCCTCCTCACTTCATGGCACGGTGCCTCGCTCGCGCCCCCGAAAAAAATCCTCGTCCCCACGACCGGCGCGGACTACTCGCGCTTCGGTGCCGAAGTGGCCGTCGCGATCGCCAAAGGCTGCGGGGCCGCGATCACCGCGCTGCACGTCTCCGTCCCGTCTCCCGAGAGTGAAGTGCTGCGGCACCCGAAGACACTCCTGCGCAACGGCCGCGCACTGCTGGCGGACATCGTCGCGCTCGGCGAACGCGAAAATGTGCGCGTCACTTCCAAGAGCACAATCAGTCCGGCCAAGGAAAACATCATCCTCCAGCAGGCGAAGCGCGGCGGTCATCAGCTCATCGTGCTCGGGACCAAGGCGTGGTCCGGCGAAGCACTGCATTTCGGCAACAGCGCGGACGCAATCATCCGGAACGCGACATGCCCCGTGCTCATCGTGAAATCATAGGAGGCAATGATGAGCGGGCGCTTCGCGCGCTCATGCCATCGATCACGAATAGCCGGACAGCCAGCGGGACGGCATGTCTCGGGTAGCGCGGGCGTCCCGCCTGCCGTGCCGAGCGTCCCGCTCGGCACCCGGCGGATGATCCCAAGCGGTCCGAACGCAAGAGTCGCCCGGGTGTATTCCGCGGGACGCGGAATACGGCAGGCGGGACGCCCGCGCTACCCGAGGCACGCCGTCCCGTTCCCCGGCGCATCGGTCTTCCTATTTCCAAAAATGGGATCAGACGGACAGCCCAAACTGCCGGATCTTCGCGTAGATCGTCGCGCGATGGATGCCCAGCATCCGCGCCGCCTTCGCCTTGTTTCCATCCGCCTTGCGCAATGCCTCGATGAGCGTCTCGCGCTCCGCATCCACGAACGATCCTGACGTTCCTGACCGGGGTGTCGCCGACGGCGCGAGATCAGGCGTCTGGATTTCCCTCGGCAGAAATCGCGCGCGGAGCACGGGCTCATCGCACAGCACCAGTGCGTGCTCGATGGCGTTCTGCAATTCACGCACATTGCCCGGCCACGGATAGGCGCGCAGCAGCTCCAGCACCTCGGATTCGAGTTTCGGCGCAGACTTGCCGAGTTGCTGCGCAAAGCGGCGCAGAAAAGTATCCGTGAGCTTCGCGATGTCCTCGCGCCGTTCGCGCAACGGCGGCACTTCCATCTCGAAAGTCTTCAGCCGGAAATACAGATCCTGCCGCAGCCGCCCCTCCTGCACCGCGACCGCGGGCGGACGGTTGCACGCGGCGATGAGCCGGAAATTCACCGGGAGATTTTTCGTCGTGCCCAGCGGGCGATACTCGCGATCCTGCAGCACGCGCAGGAAGCGCGTCTGCAATTCGATCGGCATCTCCGTCACCTCATCGAGGAAAAGTGTGCCGCCATCCGCCTCCGCGACCATGCCGGGAAAGGCCGCGACCGCGCCTGTGAATGCGCCCTTTGCGTAGCCGAACAGCTCGCCTTCGATCATGTTCGCGGGAAACGCGCCGCAGTTCAGCTTCACCATCGTCGCACCCGCACGCGTGCTCTGCTCGTGGATGCGCCGTGCCATGACCTCCTTGCCCACGCCGCTCTCGCCGGTGAGCAGCACATTCGCCTCGCTCGGCGCGACGCGTGCGATGAGCTGCTCCAGATCCCGCATCTGCTTGCTGATCGCCACTGGCGCGAGTTGCTCCTCCGCCGCGCTCAGCCGGATCTGCAATTGCGCCTTTTCCTTTTCGAGCACCACCGTGTGCGCGACGAGCGCCTGCTGCTCCAGCGCACGGCGGCACAGGCTCACCAGTTCCTCGACCGCATACGGCTTCGACAGAAAATGAAACGCGCCGAACTTGATCGCATCGATCGCATTCGCGAGCGAATCGTGCGCGGTCAGGATGATCACCGGCAGCCCCGGCTGCGCGGCCTTGAGTTCCTTCAGCACCTCCAGCCCATCGGCATCCGGCAGCCCGATATCGAGCAGCACGAGATCGGGTTTCAGATCCAAAATCTTCCTGCGCCCCTGCGATGCATTCGGTGCGATCTCGACCGCAAACTTGTTCCTCTGCAACACCGCCGACAGCGTCGCCTGCACGGTGCGCTCGTCGTCAATGACCACGATCATCGGAGGCCGGTCGGTCATGCGCGTCCGGTGGTTTTGGCAATGTGCCGCGATGTGGGCACGCCGCTCCCGCCGAACATCGGCGGCAGCACACGGAACCCGCGCAGCACAGAAATTTTCACGTCAGGAACCGTCAGGAAAGGGAACTTGCCCCCGGATGGAAAGGCGGAAAGCAAAGTGCGGCGCGAATCCGCGGGATCCCGTGCCGCCTCCGCGGGAACGGTCCAAAGATTTGCCGGTCTCTTTTCCGACGGACACGCCTGGCCTCGCCGCCGCCGGCAAAAAAAATCAGAACCGTCGGAATTGCTCGGTCACTCCCGCCACCGCGATGCCGAATTTGCGGATGGTGTCCCGGTTGATCATCGTCTTGCCGTCCGGCTGGAGGTACATGTGCTGGGTCATCCGGATGTTGAACAGCGGATTGCCCGGCTTCAGCGCAAGCGTGAAGCTCCAGAAAAAGGCATTGCCAGACGCGACGCCGCGAGCCGTGCCGACCACATCATTGGCCGTGGCCTCGAAATGGTGGGCGTCAATCCGGCGGATCCTCCACGAACGGTGCGAGCGGGGTTTGCTGCCGACCCAGAGATCCTGCTCCAGGCGAAGTTCGCCATTCACCACGCGGCCCCAGGTCTCCGTGGTGATGCGTTCCGCCGGCTCACCCCTGGTGTTTTCAAACACGCCCCACGAACGCGTGTGGCCGGTGAAAAAATTCATCGGATCAAAGGCGGGCCGGCCGTCGGCAAACGCCCTTGGAGGGAGTGCCGCGGCATGTGCGGCTGAAAATGAAGCGAGCCAAAGGCACGGGGCGATGAGCGCTGCGAGCGCCGGGGTTTGATTCATGGAGTGAGACAGAGATTCGCACGGTACGGCCCCGCTGGCCGTCACGGAGATTTATTTTGCAGGCTGCCTGCCCGCAGCGCCAATCGGATGGTATCCATCCCCGACTGCGTCAGAACTCCGGTGGATGCCAGGCACAACGATGCGGCTGCCAAATTCCGTGCCATGCACCGCCTTTCACCGGATATGCGGCACGGTGGCAACCGCTGCTGATCGAATGCGAATAAGATACGTCCAGCGACGATTTTGCGCGAAAGCCTGCTCAACCATGAATGAAAGCCTACACAGCGACCGGCGCACTTTCTTCGAACGGCTCGCGACTGCGGGTGCGGCGGCGATGGTCGCGGGCGCGACAGGTCACGGCAGCGACGGAACGCAGGCTTCCAGCCTGTCTGCCTCCGCCGCGGCGATGGTCGCGGGAGCGACGGGTCACGGCAGCGCCGCAGAGTCGCTTGGAAACGTGGATTTTCCTCCGCAGGAAAATCTCGGCGCGATGAAGAAAGGCGTGATCAAAGCCGCCGACGCGATCCGCTACGCGATGAGCCTGCCGGTCGCGGTGACCGTCAGCGGGATTGATTCGCTGGAGGTGCTGCGTGAAAACCTGCGCACCGCGCGCACCTTCGTCCCGATGGATCGCGCCGAGCGCACGGCGTATGAAAAGCAATGCGCCGACGCCGCCGAGGACGGGCGGTTCGAGCTCTACAAGACAACCGCAAAATTTGAAGGCCCGCCCGGCCGCGAACAGCATGGTTTTCCCCCGAAGGAAGAAATGCCGGGATAGCCCCGTGCCTCCCTGCGCCACACGGTTGCGGGGGGAGGCAAGTGCCCCGAAGGTATCGGCTCCATGCACAATCCCGGCCACGCTTTTGACGCCAGCCCGCTCTCCATGCAGGGGCGCGGCCTGGATGAAGTCCGACTCGGCGCGGCGATGATGGATGTCGCACAGGGGATGATCATTTTCCGCACCATCATCGCCCTGGCACTGCTGGCGTGCGCCCCGTTGCTGTGCGCGCAGGAACGGGTGCCGATCAATGTCGGTGGCGCGAAGCTCGACATCATATTCAGCGAGACGCCGCGGGAGCCGTTGCGCAGGGCGGTGCTCGACTGGATCGCCGTGTCCGCGCGCGCGGTCGCGGCCTATCACGAGGGATTCCCAGTGCCCCGCGTGGAGATTCGCGTGCGGCTCGGCGACGGGCGCGGGGTGAGCAAAGGCGTGACTTACGGCTGGAATGGCGCGCTGATCACGATCTCGGTCGGGCGGGGGAGCACGGCGGAGGATTTTGCCAGCGACTGGCTCATGCCGCATGAGATGCTGCACCTCGGCTTTCCATCCGTCGCGGAGCGGCATCACTGGATCGAGGAAGGCATCTCGACCTACGTGGAGCCGATCGCGCGGGCGCGCGCCGGGCTGATCACCGCGGAGGAAGCATGGGGCGATCTCGTGCGCGGCATGCCGCAGGGGCTGCCGCACGCGGGCGACAGGGGGCTCGATGTCACCCACACATGGGGCCGCACTTACTGGGGTGGCGCGATTTTTTGTCTGCTGGCCGATGTCGAAATCCGCAAGCGCACTGGCAACCGCCTCGGCTTCGAGCACGCCTTGCGCGCGATCGTCCGCGCCGGCGGGACGATCACGGCGGATTGGAAAATCGAGCGCGCCATCGAAATCGGCGATCGCGCGACCGGTGTGCCGGTGCTGCGCGAGCTTTACGAAAAAATGCGCGCCGCGCCCGCGCCCGCGGATCTGGACGCATTGTGGAAGCAGCTAGGTATGGAGCGCCGAGGACGGCAGATATCATTCAACGATGCCGCGCCGCTCGCGCACATCCGCGCCGCGATCACGGCGCGAATAACATCGCACTAGCGATCGGGAAGCGCATCCAGGAACGACGGCACCGCTTCATACGTCCAGCCCCTTCCCAAAAACCGATTCCCCCCATGCCCTATGAATACTTCACTCCCCATGTCCCCTCGATCTCGCTGATTTTCCACCGCTAAGACATGAAACATGGAAAGTTTTTCAACGCCCAACATCCATGGGCAGAATCTGAGCGCGAGGCCTTGCTCACTTTGGATGCTGGGCGTTGAGCCCGTCGAAGGCATCGTTCGACATGTTCCAACCTTCCGTTCCTCGATTTCCATTTTCATTTTTATGCGTCAGCCTTGGGGAATCCCATTTGTCAGATAGCTTCGCATGAACATCCAACCACGCACCGGCAACCGCGTCATCAAGCTGCTCAAAGCCACCTTTGATGATTGGATGGAAGACAATGCGCTGCGACTGAGCGCCGCACTGGCTTACTATTCCATCTTCTCGATTGCCCCGCTGCTTGTCATCGCGATTAGTGTCGCCGGGCTCGTCCTGGGCGAGGAGGCGGTGCGCGGGGAACTTAGCCAGCAGCTCCAGAGTTATATCGGAGCACAGGCTGCCGAGGGCGTGCAGAGCATGGTGAAGAGCGCGTCGAAGCCATCGGATGGCTGGCTCGGTGCGGGTATTGGTTTTGCCACGCTCCTGCTCGGCGCGGCGGCGATCTTCGGGCAGCTCAAAGACGCACTGAACACCATCTGGGAGGTGAAGGCGAAGGGCGGCGCGGACGTCTGGGGCTTCCTCCGCGCGCGGCTGCTGAATTTCGGGATGGTGCTGGTCATCGGTTTCCTGCTGCTCATCTCACTGCTGCTCACCACGGCTCTGGCCGCGATGGATGGCTATCTTGAGCAACTTATCGGTGTGCCGCCAATCGTCGGGGTATTGGCTGGCTTGGTGATCTCGTTTGGCGTCGTCACCGTGCTCTTCGCTTTCATTTTCAAAGTCTTGCCCGACGCGCAGATCGAATGGCGTCACGTCTGGATCGGCGCGGCCGTCACCGCGCTGCTCTTTGAACTGGGAAAATTCGGCTTGGGCTATTACCTCGGACGTGCGAGCACGGCATCGAGCTTTGGCGCGGCGGGCTCGATGGTGCTGCTGCTGCTGTGGGTCTATTACACGTCATGTATCCTGCTTTTCGGCGCGGAGTTCACCCAAGTCTATGCGCGCGACAATGGCCACGATATCAAACCGAGTCCCGGCGCGGTCATGGTGACGGCGGAGGCGAGGGCGCAGCAGGGGCTGGCACCGATCGCGGCAGCTTCGCCCCCGCCCGAGCCACTCCTCATCCCGGTCACCGCCACTCCAGCAGGCGCAAATCCGCTCGGCGTTTTGTTGGCCGTCACCAGCGGGGCGCTTCTCGTGGGCCTGCTCATCCGGCGTCGCACGGAGGCCGTTGAGCCACCCATCACGCTTCTTCGCGCAGACTTCGCCGATCTCGGCGGGCAGGCCGCGGGCAAGATATCTGCTTTGCTGAAGCGCGCCCGTCGCGCCGTCGGCGGCTGAGGCGTGGGTCTCGATTAAGCCTCGGAGCGTTTGGCTGAGCGGCCCAACCAACGGTCCTTGACCCAGACTAATAGTGCGGGCTTCGCGAAATTGAGGCCGAACTTCAGTGCCAACAATAAAAGACCCGCCTTGCCCGCCTTGCCCGCCTCGGCGGACGGCGCGTGGATGACCACCTTCCGCCGCGTGGACGGCACCTTGGACAGCAGCAGGCCAAGCACGGCCGCGCCACCGAGCCATGCCGTTCGATTAGTTTGGAAACTCCGCTTCAGCCTTGCGCCGAGATCGAGATCATGGCGGACGGCCGTCGCGTAGGCAGTGAGCGCAGCACGGGCCGCGGCCAGTTCGGCAATTAGTTCTTTGCGGTCAGGTGGTTTAGCCATTCTTGATCCTTTTTAAGTTCAGCCCGAGTGTCCTCGAAGGCGGCGGTCGTGCAGCGCCGGCGCGCGAGCCACACGAGAAAAGCCGCGCCGCCCAGATGCAGCAGCGCGGCGGCCCCCATCACCACGATCCACGACCTGCCTCCGCCAAATGCCGCGGCAATCGCGAAGACCAGCGTGATGACGAGGAAGACATAGCCCAGCACCGCAATGAAAAGCGCTCCGGCGAACATCACGGCGGTGACGCCATAATGCGCACCCGCGGCTTTGGCTTCCAGTCCCGCGAGCGACAGCCGCGCTTTGAGGTATCCGAGTAGGTGGGCGAGCAGGCCTGCGGCATGCGCCATCAGGCCGGTCGAATCCGCAGAAGAAGTAGGTGGTTTCATTATTTAAAATCCGTCAAAGCTGGAAAAGCCGGCGTGCATTTCACGGGGAATGTTTTTCCCAGGCAGCTCGCGCAGTCTGTCGGAATCTGGATGCACATGCTCATCAATCGCAAACCGGCGTCAGGCAGCGTGTATCTTTTTGCGGAAAAAAATCGGTCGCCGTGCGCCTTCGGATTGTAATATTTTCACGTTTGGAAAAAATATTTAAGCGCAGCGCCGAAGCGCGGCGCGATGAGACGGGCAGGAAGCCGTGTCGCGTCTCCAAATCGGAAGACCGGCATCGCGCTTCCCAAAACAACTAACCCAACTATGAACTCAAACGATCCCACGAATCCAGCCACCGAGCCGACACCTCAGACCATCAAGGAGGGCGCGGCGCAGGCTTGGGAGGCAACCAAGGAAAAGGCCAGCGATGTGATTCACACCGGTGAGCGTTATGTGCGCGACCATCCCGGCACTTCGGTGCTAAGTGTGTTCGGCGGAGGGCTGCTCCTAGGCGTGCTCATCGGCTGGAGCATCACGCGCGGAGACCAGGACGATTACACTGAGAAGACGCGCAAATTCTTCAAGCGCTGGGGCCACAAGCTGCACCTCGACTAACTGCGCCATGCCTTCGACAAACCAAGAATACGATCCCGGCTCCTCGGCGGCGGAGTCTCCCACCCGCACCCCGGAGGAATTCATCGAGGACCACCTCACCGCGATAAAAGTGAACGCGAAGCGATGCCTCGACGACGTGGAAGCGCACACCCAGCTCTACCCGCACCAGACGCTCCTCTGCGCGCTCGGCGTGGGCTATGTGCTGCGTGCGCTCCCGACCACGCGCATTCTCAGCGGAGCAATCCGCGTCGGACTGGAGCTGCTGAAGCCCGTGGCGCTCATCTACGGCGTATCGAAGCTCTGGCATGCCACGCGGAGAAACTCCCCGGACCGGCGCAATTCCTAACCGGCCCATTCCCTCGGCAAGACTGCGCCGCGCACCGGGACGCCAGGCGATCGGCTCGCTCTGCGTGCTTGATGTAATGTCGGGGCAATGCAACAGGAGCGATCAACGGTTGCTCCAGGAATACGCGGTTCAAATCATGGAGGAGTTTGCCCGGCTATATTCTCCCGGCTTCAGCGGCACGGCACCCGCCATCGCGACCCCATGAAAGACCGACGCTCCCACTTGCTCACTATCGGCGTGACGGCGCTCGCCACCGCGGCGGTGACGATTTTCGCACGCAATTTCATCTCCGGGGAAAAGAAGATCAAACGCCGGGTCGCGCAGCGTTACGGCATCGCCGATCCGCAATTCGAGCGCTCAATGAGCCAGCTTCTCGGCCCGCCGATTCTCGACGGGAATCTCGTGACGCCGCTGCGCAATGGCGCGCAGATTTTCCCGGCGATGCTCGCGGCGATCGAGAGGGCCGAGCGCAGCGTCACCTTCGAGACGTTCGTCTATTGGTCAGGGCGGATCGCGGAGAAATTCGCCGACGCGCTCGCAGCCAGGGCGCGGCGCGGGGTGAAGGTGCATGTCATCGTGGATGGGGTCGGGTGCAATTGCGTGAATGGCGATGCACTGCGGCGGATGGTGGATGCCGGGGTGGAACTGAAAGTCTATCACTTCGCGAACTTCGCCCGCACCAACCACCGCACGCATCGCAAGCTGCTGGTCGTGGACGGAAGGATCGGTTTCACAGGCGGCGTCGGTATCGCGGATGAGTGGGATGGCGATGCGCGTTCGCCGGAGGAATGGCGCGATTCGCATTACCGAGTGGAAGGGCCGGTGGTCGCCCAAATGCAGGCGGCCTTTCTCGATAATTGGATGAAGACCCGCGCCGTGGTGCTGCACGGCGTGGAATATTTTCCCGAGCTGCCTCCCGCGGGAAGCCATCGCTGCCAGATGTTCAAAAGCTCGCCCATGGAAGGCAGTGAAAGCGCGCGGCTGATGTATCTGCTCTCCATCACCGCCGCCGAGCGGAGCCTCCGCGTCGGCAATGCTTACTTCGTGCCGGACGACCTCATCAGCGAGGCGCTCATCGCCGCGGTGGACCGTGGCGTTTCCGTGGAAATCCTCCTGCCCGGCTCGCACATGAACTCCACGATGGTCAGGGCCGCTTCCCGCCACCGCTGGGGGAGTCTGCTCGAGCGCGGCGTGCGCATCTTCGAGTTCGAGCCGACGATGTATCACTGCAAAGTCATGGTCATAGACGATCTCTGGACGTCGGTCGGCTCCGCGAACTTCGACAACCGGTCCTTTCGCCTGAACGACGAGGCGAACCTCAACGTGATCGATCGTGAGATCGCCGCCGGGGAAATCCGCGCCTTCGAGGAGGACAAGGCTCGCGCCCGTGAGGTGACGCACCGCGACTGGCTCCGCCGACCGGCTTGGCAGCAGGCCGCGGATGCGGGAGCCGCACTCCTCCGTTCGCAACTATGAAGTCGGGCACGGCTGCGGGATACGGAAGGCACGAGTCAGTTTCCCGATCATCGCCCCATCCATTTCGTCGAAGCAAAATTTTTCATGCGCGGAAGAGCGGTGCTGGCGACGAGAATCATCCGGTGCCGATCCCTGTATAAAGCCACTCATCTCCAGCCTACACATCCCATGTCCACCAAATCCAAACGTGCTGTCTCGGCGAAAGCCTCTTCCAAGTCTCCTGCGGCTTCCTTGCCCGCTGAACCGCACCAAACCACGGGCGATCTCGAGAATACGCTGACGACCAATCACGGCATCCCGATTGCCGACAACCAGAATTCGCTCAAGCTCGGCGAGCGCGGG
The DNA here is from genome assembly GCA_038238025.1 of Chthoniobacterales bacterium. Classification (GTDB taxonomy): domain Bacteria; phylum Verrucomicrobiota; class Verrucomicrobiia; order Chthoniobacterales; family Chthoniobacteraceae; genus SXWH01. The sequence continues at coordinate 13,546 of JBBRYC010000047.1, read as the reverse complement.
CCCACGCTGCTGGAGGATTTCATTCTGAGGGAAAAGATCACGCACTTCGATCACGAGCGGATTCCTGAGCGGATCGTCCACGCGCGCGGCACCGGGGCGCACGGGTATTTTCAGCCGTATGAATCCTGTGCCGACATCACGAAGGCGGCGTTCCTGCAGAACCCGAAGGTGAAGACGGAAGTCTTCGTGCGTTTTTCCACGGTGACGGGCGGCGCCGGTTCGGGCGACCTCCCACGCGACGTGCGCGGGTTCGCGGTGAAATTTTACACGAGCGAGGGCAACTACGATCTCGTCGGCAATAACATCCCGGTCTTCTTCATCCAGGATGCGATCAAGTTTCCCGATTTCGTGCATTCGGTGAAGCAAGAGCCGGACAAGGGCTTCCCGCAGGCCGCGTCCGCGCATGACAACTTCTGGGATTTCGTATCGCTGACACCGGAGACGATGCACATGCTCACGTGGGTCATGTCGGACCGCGCGATTCCGCGCTCGTTGCGGATGATTGAGGGATTCGGCGTCCACACGTTCCGGCTTATTGATGCAAAGGGCGTGTCGCGTTTCGTGAAGTTCCACTGGCGGCCGAAACTCGGCGCGGCCTCCGTGCTCTGGGACGAGGCGGTGAAAATCAACGGGGCCGATCCCGACTTCCACCGGCGCGATTTGTGGGAGGCGATTGGGCGCGGCGACTTCCCGGAATGGGAACTCGGCTTGCAGGTCTTCGATCAGGCGACCGCCGACAGCCTCGACTTCGACGTGCTCGATCCGACGAAGCTCATCCCGGAGGAAATCATCCCGCTGCGCATGGTCGGCAAATTGGTGCTGAACCGGAACGTGGACAACTTTTTCGCCGAGACCGAGCAGGTCGCGTTTCTGCCGTCGAACGTCGTGCCCGGAATTGATTTCTCGAACGATCCGCTGCTGCAAGGCCGGCTATTTTCGTATCAGGACACGCAGCTCTCGCGGCTTGGCGGGCCGAACTTCCACCAGATTCCGGTGAACGCCCCGCGCTGCCCAATGCACAATTTCCAGCGCGACGGCCTGCGGCAAATGGAAGTGCCGAAGGGTCGCGTGAACTACGAGCCAAACAGCTTCGACGGCGGTGCGCCGCGCGAAAATCCAACGCGCGGATTCTCCAGCTACCCGGAGCCGATTAACGCCACGAAGCAGCGCAAGCGCGCGGAGACCTTCGCCGATCACTATTCGCAAGCGCGCATGTTCTTTCGCTCGATGACGAAGCCGGAGCAGCAGCACATCGTCAGCGCGTTCGCCTTCGAACTCGCGCACGTGGAGACGAAAGCGATCCGTCTGCGGATGCTCGGCCATCTGAAAAATATTGATCCGAAACTGCACGCCGGCGTGACCGATGCACTCGGCATGCCCGGCGCAGGTGACACCATCAAACCTGCCGTCGCCCCTCGGGATGTCGCGCCATCGCCCGCGCTCAGCATCATCGGCAAGTCGCCTGTGACTTTGCAGGGCCGCAAGATCGGCGTGCTCATCACCGACGGCTTTGACGCTTCGATTTTGGCGGCGCTCAACCGCAGCGCCAAGGCGGAGAAAGCCGCGCTCGCAATCATCGCGCCGAAAGTGGGCGGTGCGACTGACAGCGACGGCGCATTGGTCGAGGCAGATTTCCCGCTCTCCGCCGCGCCCTCATTCTTCTTCGATGCCGCCGTCGTCCTCGCCACCGAAGACGCCGCTACCAAGCTCGCCACCCAGGCCGCCGCGGTGGAATGGGTGGGCAACGCTTTTGCGCACCTCAAAGTGATCGGGCACACCGCAGGAGCGAAGCCGCTCCTCGACCGCGCCGGAGTGAAACCCAGCACAGGCATTGTCGCGCTGACTAATGGCAAGGCCATTGTAACCTTCATAGCCATCGCGAAGCAAGGCCGCATCTGGGATCGCGAACCAAGTTTGCGCATGCCGGGATAGAGGCGGCATTGGATTCTGTCCCATCAAAGTGGGAGGCGGCATAGCCTCCGTCAGAAGCTATCCATGGGATCATCAGCAAAGGGTGCCTGCTCCTTTGCGAACCATTGGGAAGCAAAGAGCGGCGCGGATTCGTGAGAGTCCGCGCCGCCCTGTTGGTTGCGGCTGCTTTCCGGCGTCGATCCGCGTTCAGGGCGTGCCTGACGCGACGTGGGCTAAAGCGATTCCGCCGCCTATCCGGGCGCAGAGGTTAGTATGCGCGGACGCGGCCTGAGACACCGTCTTCGGTGCTTCCTTTGAGGGCCACGCCATGGCTGTGACCATGGTGCCCGACGGAAGCGCCGACGCGGGAAGTGCAGCCGGATTGAACGAGGACGAGCAGCGCGAGAGTGATGAGTGCGAGGATTGTTTTCATGACCCCTGATTCGCATCGCCCGGCGAGTTTGCGCGTGCCGTTTTCCGAGAAAATCGACAGCAGCGGATTCAACGCCCGCGCTGCTGCCCGCTCACTTTCCGATCAAAAGAAACACGCCCGCTGCGATGGCGAGAGCTGGCGTGACGACGCTGAGCTGTCCCAGCGAAATTCCAAATACGCCGATCACTCCAATCAGGATGAGGTAAATGGCGAGCAGTAGCATTCCGATGTTCTTTTTCATATGATCGAATATTGGCGGTTCGTGCCTAAAACGGTCAAGTGCATCACGGGTTTCTTCCGGTGTGCCCAACCGCCGACGAACAAGTCTTACCGTCCGCGAACTTTGTTTTCGTTCCGCCTTTCAGGGGCTTTGTTCCTTGCCACTTTGACGCTCTTGGATGCGTCCTTGTGGCCCTTGGGATTAGCGTTGGCCGACGGGATCAGATTCTCTTCGGGTTTCACGGATGAAGCCTTGCGGGCCGCTTTCGGTGTTAGATTGCCCATAGTCGGTAAGGAGTGAGGCTGCCTTACTTGGTGTAGCCCGTGGTGGTTCTGGTCTGGGTTGTTTGGGTCGTGGGACCGTGGTGGGCGCAGGAGGCGAATGCGAGGACTGCGATGAGGGAGAACAATGCGGAGATGTGTTTCATACACAAAACAATCGGCGGGGATGGAAGTCTGGCCGTATCCGAATCACTCAAAGAACCGATACGGCCAGCCCGATCCGGAAGTGCGAAGCGTGTGTGGTGCCGATGGTCCAACCAAACCGCATCAAAAACACAGCCAAACCAACTCATGAAACTCAAATTCCTCAAAACCCCCCGCTTCATTCTGGCCACTGCCATCGCCTGCGCCTTCTGCGCCACCCTCAGCGCCGAGACCGTCGTCACTCAGACGAAGACCGTGACAGCGGACGGAACCATCACGTCCTTCGAGGACAAGTCGTTCATCATCCGATCCGAAGCCGAGGCCGGGCCTGCGCCGCTGACTTACAGCTACGGCAAGACGATCCAATATGTGGATGAATCAGGGCGCGTGATTGCTCGTGAGACGATCAAGCCGGGGGCGGCGGTCACTGTCCACTACGTGCGCGAAGGCGATCAGATGGTGGCGGATCGCGTCGTCGTTCGCAAGATGACGACGACCACGACCGTCACCGAATCCGGACGCAAGCCGACCGCCAAGGAGGCGAAGGCCCTCCGTGATGCGGTGGATCACCCCGAGCGTGAGGCCCGGCGCGCTGCCGAAGCTGGCAAGCCGTTTCCGCCGGTGGACCCTTCGATCGCGAAGACGACCACCACCACGACGACGACCAACGCGGACGGAACGATCAGCTCGTTCACGAAGGATGAGATCGTCACCACATCGCCAGGCAGCAAAAAGCCGGTGACCTACGTCTATACGAAGACCACGCAATACGTGGATGAGAATGGCGCGCCGGTTTCGATGGAAATCGTGAGATCAGGCGTGCCCGTCACCGTCAGCTATGTCCGCGACGGCGACCGCTACATCGCCCAGCGCGTGATCGTTCACACCGTCCGCCGCTAACCCATCCGACTCTGTCAAAAAGCAGCATCACATCGCAGTTGGCAGGCCGTCCCTAACAGGACGGCCTGCTTCCGCGTTCGGCAGCGGCAGAGCGTTGCCACCCCGCAGTGAAGTGGTGCAGCGGGCGTGTGCATTCGCGGAAGCGTCCGCGGTATCGGGCCGCTATTTAAATGGGCAATCCCCGCGTCGCGCGTAGGCTCGCGAGCACCGAATGAAAAAGTCCGCGCCGAAATCCTCACCGGGTAAAGCAAAGCCCAAGGCTCGCGCGGACGCGAAGGCAGCGATCAAGCGCGGCAGTGCGGCGTGTCCCATCGTCGGGGTCGGGGCCTCGGCGGGGGGGCTGGAGGCGTTTCTGGATTTGTTGCGGCATCTGCCGGCGGACACGGGGATGGGGTTCGTCCTCGTGCAGCATCTCGATCCGCAGCACGAGAGCGCGCTCACGCATCTGCTCGCGCGGGCGACGACGATGCCGGTGTGCGAGGTCACGCAGAACCTGCGCGTGGAGCCGGACTCGGTTTACGTCATCCCGCCAAATGTGCAGATGGCCATCTCCGGCGGCGTGCTGAAGCTGACGCCGCGCGGCAAGGTGCGCGGGGCGACGCGCTCGATTGATTTCTTTTTTGAGGCGCTCGCGCACGACCAGCGCGAGCGCGCGATTGGCGTGGTACTCTCGGGCACGGCGAGCGATGGCACGCTCGGGCTGGAGGCGATCAAGGCCGAGGGCGGGGTGACTTTTGCGCAGGATGAGTCGGCGAAATATGACTCGATGCCGCGCAGCGCCATCGCGGCGGGCGTGGTGGATTTCACCCTCGCGCCGGTGCAGATCGCGGCGGAGCTGGCGCGCATCGCGAAGCATCCTTTCGTCGTCGGAACGCAGGCTTCCAGCCTGCGCGGCCAGCGGGCATCCCTGCCTGCCGAGCCCCCGCCAGGCAAGATGCCCGGCGGCCGCACTGACAAGATGTCTGTGTTCCGTGCGCCGGAGCTGCCCGCGGAGGCGGAGCCCGAGGCCGGTCAGCGCGAGGGGAAAAATGCGCCGCTGGCGAGCGGCGGGAAGGGCACGCCACGCACCGGATCGAGGCAGGCGAAGAAGGAAGCGGCGGCGAAGGCGGATCAGCCGGACGCGGGCAGGGATGGCTTTGCGAAAATCCTGCTCATCCTGCGCAACCACTGCGGCGTGGATTTTTCACTCTACAAGTCGAACACCATCCAGCGGCGCGTGACGCGGCGGCTGGTGCTGAACAAGCACGAGACGCTCGCCGCCTACGCCGCGTTCCTGAAGGGCAACGCGAAGGAACTCGACGCGCTGTATTCCGACGTGCTCATCAGCGTCACGAGCTTCTTCCGCAATCCGGAGGCGTTCGACGTGCTCAAGCGCAAGGTCTTCCCGAAGTTCCTCGCGCAGCGCGGGCGCGACGAGGCGGTGCGCGTGTGGGTGCTCGGCTGCTCGACGGGGCAGGAGGCGTATTCACTCGCGATGGCTTTCGCCGAGGCGGCCACGGACGATGCGCGCGGGGCGAAGCTGCAAATCTTCGCCACGGATCTGAACGAGGCGCTGCTCGAAAAGGCGCGGCATGGGCTTTACGCGAAGACGCTCGTGCAGGATATATCGCCCGAGCGGCTGCGGCGTTTTTTCACCGAGGAGGAAGGTGGCTGGCGCGTGAGCAAGCTGCTGCGCGAGCAGGTGGTCTTTGCGCGGCAGAATGTGATGAGCGACCCGCCTTTCTCGCGCATGGACCTCATCACTTGCCGGAATTTGCTCATCTATCTGGAGCCTGATCTGCAGAAAAAAATCTTCCCCGCCTTCCACTATGCACTGAAGCCGGGCGGCTTTCTTTTTCTCGGCGCGAGCGAGTCCATCGGCACGTTCGCCGATCTTTTTGTGCCCGCGGACAAGAAGCAGAAAATTTTTTCCCGCAAGGCCGGGCAGACGCCGGTCTTCCGGCTGCCGCTGCCGGGGGTGAGGGAAACGCCGGCCGCGCCGGGCATGCGCGTGCGGCTGGCACCGGTCGCGCCGGTGGACGGGCGGGGCGGCGAGTTCAATGCGCAGCGCGAGGCGGACCGGATTTCGGTCAGCCAGTTTGCGCCGCCCGGCGTGCTCGTGGATGCGGCGGGGCAGGTGCTGCAATTCCGCGGCGCGACCGGCGCGTATCTCGAAGCACCCTCGGGCAAGGCGAGCTTCGACGTGCTGAAGATGGCGCGCGAAGGGCTGATGCTGCCGCTGCGCGCGGCGCTCGCGAAGACGAAGCGCGAAAAGAAACCCGTGCGCCGCGAGGGCGTGCGCGTGGGCTCGCGCGTGATCGCGCTCCAGGTGATCCCGCTGCGCAATCTCAGGGAGCTGGCGTTTCTCGTTTTGTTCGAGGAGCCGCGCGGCGAGTTCCCGGGTAGCGCGGGCATCCCGCCTGCCGGTTTGGGCGTCCCGCCTGAACCATCGGGCGTCGAGAGACCGCCGCATCGGGCCACGCGTTCGGTAAAGGGACGCAATAAGACGTCCGGTGGACCAGGCGGGACGCCCGGCCCGGCAGGCGGGACGCCCGCGCTACCCGAGACCCGCCGCGTCGCCGCCGCTGCCCGCCGCATCGCCGAGCTTGAGCGTGAGATGGCGGAGACGCGCGACTACCTGCAATCCGTGCAGGAGCAAAACGAAGCGGCCACCGAGGAGATGCAGGCCTCGAGCGAGGAAGTGCAGAGCGCGAATGAGGAACTCCAGAGAATCAACGAGGAGCTGGAGACCTCGAAGGAGGAACTCGAATCCACGAACGAGGAGCTGAGCACGATCAACGACGAAATGGTCAGCCGGAACGCCGATCAGAACCGGCTCAACGACGATCTGACCAATCTCCAGACCAGCATTCAGACCGCCATCCTACTCCTCGGGCGCGACCTCACGATCCGCCGTTTCACTCCTTCGGCGGCGAAACTTTTCAATCTTATGGCCGCCGACATCGGGCGCGGCATCGGCGGCATCCGGCATCGTCTCGACGCGCCGGGCCTCGAGCTGCTGCTGGCGGAAGTCATCGAAACGATGAGCCTGCGCGAGCGCGAAGTGCGCGATCAGGATGGACGCTGGTACGGCCTGCGTGCGCGGCCGTACCTCACCTTCAACAACAAGATTGACGGCGTGGTGCTCGTGCTCACCGACATTGACGACTTGAAGCGCACCGAGGGCGTGATTGGCGTGGAGCGCGACTATGCGGAGGCCATCCTGCGGGCCGCGCCGGTGCCCTTCCTCGTGCTGCGCGCAGACTTGAGCGTGAACACGGCCAGCGAGCCTTTTTACAAAACCTTCCAGGTCACGCCCGCCGCGACCGAGGGCCGCCTCGTCTATGAAATCGGCAACGGCCAGTGGGACATCCCGAAGCTGCGCGAGCTGCTCGAAGAGATCATCCCGCAGGAAAATTTCTTCATCGGCTTCGAGGTCACGCACACGTTTGCGGACATCGGCACGCGCACTATGGTGCTCAATGCCCGCCGTTTGGAGGGCGCCGCGGGCGTGTCCGAGCGCATTCTCTTGGCCATCGAGGACATCACCGAGCGGCGGCAGGCGGGGCTGGCATTGCGTGCGAGCGAGGAAAATTACCGTCTGCTCGTGGAGGGCGCGACCGGCTTTGCCATCATCCGGCTCAAACTCGACGGACATGTGAGCATGTGGAATGTCGGCGCGGAACGCCTGTTTGGCTACGCCGAGGCGGAAATTCTCGGCGCGCATTTGTCTGATTTCTTTACGCCTGAAGACCAGGCGGACGGACGGCCCGAGCGCGAACTGCGCACGGCGCGCGCCGTCGAGAAAGGCGACGACGACAACTGGCTCGTGCGCAAGGACGGCAGTCGCTTCTGGGCGAGCGGCGCGACCACGGCGCTGCGTGACGAGGCGGGAAATCTCCGGGGCTACGCGAAGATCGTGCGCGACATGACGAGCTACCGCACCACGAACGAGCAATTGCGCGAGAGCGAGAACCGCAAATCCGCGATTCTCGACGGCGCGCTCGACGGCATCATCACGATGGATCACGAAGGCAAGGTGGTGGATTTCAACCCGGCGGCGGAAGCCATGTTCGGCATCGCGCGGGCGGCGATGGTGGGTCAGCCGATGGCCGAGAAGATTATCCCGGAGCGGCTGCGCGCGCGGCATCACGCGGGGCTGGCGCATTACCTCGCGACCGGCGAAGGCCCGATGCTGAGCAAGCGCATCGAAGTGCCCGCGCTGCACGCGGACGGGCACGAGTTCCCCATCGAGCTTTCCATCAACCGCATCGCCGGCGTGGAGCCCCCGATGTTCACCGCGACGCTGCGCGATATCACCTTGCGGCTCGCCGCGGAGGCGGCGGCGCAGGAGCAGATCCGGCTGTCCGCATTCCGCTCCGAAATCAGCGAAGCGCTCACCCTCGCCAGCCCGTTGCCCCGCGTGCTGCAGCAATGCACCGAGGCACTCGTCCTCCATCTGGATGCGGCGTTCGCGCGCATCTGGACGCTCAACGAGGCGGACCAAGTCCTGGAAATGCAGGCGAGTGCCGGGCTATACACGCATCTCGACGGCCCGCACGCGCGCGTGAAAGTCGGCGAATTCAAAATCGGCCGCATTGCCGCGAGCGCGAAACCGCTTTTGACGAACGACGTTCAGCACGACGGAAACATCAGCGATCCCGCCTGGGCTCAGCGCGAAGGCATGGTGGCCTTTGCCGGCTATCCGCTGATGCTCGAGGGCCGCGTGCTCGGCGTCATGGCGCTCTTTGCCCGCCACGCGCTTTCCGAAAATGCGCTCAAGGAACTCGCGCCCATCGCGGACGGCATCGCGCAATGGGTGCAGCGGCGCCGTGCGCAGGAAGAGTTGCAGGAGAGCGAGGACCGCTTCCGCGCGCTGGCCGACAACATCGCGCAGCTCGCGTGGATGGCCGACGCCGCGGGCTGGATTTTTTGGTACAACCGGCGCTGGTTCGACTATACCGGCACGACCCGCGATGAGATGCAGGGCTGGGGCTGGAAAAAAGTGCTGCATCCCGAGCACCTCGCGCCCGTCACGGAAAAGTGGGAGCACCACTTGGCCTCGGGCGAAGCCTTCGAGGAGACTTTTCCGCTCCGCGGCAACGACGGGGAGTACCGCTGGTTCCTCACGCGCGCCATTCCCATCCGCGGTGCGGAGGGAAAAGTGCAGCGCTGGTTTGGCACAAATACCGACGTGACCGAGGCGCGCGAAGCCGCCGACGCGCTCGCGCAGGCGAAGGAACAGGCCGAGGCCGCCTCGCGCGCGAAGGACGACTTCCTCGCCGCGCTCAGCCACGAGCTGCGCACTCCCCTGACCCCGGTGCTGATGACGGCCACCGCGCTGGAGAGCGATCCCGCACTGCCGATCGAAATCCGCGACCAGCTCTCGATGATGCGCCGCAACATCGAGCTCGAGGCGCGGCTCATTGATGACCTGCTCGACATCACGCGCATCAGCCGCGGCAAGCTGACGATCTCCCCGGCGATCGCCGACATCCACGATCTCCTCGATCACACCGGCGAGATCGTGCGCAGCGACGGCCTCGGCAAACAGGTGCGCATCGTCTTTGTCCTCGAGGCCGTGCGCCACCACGTCCTCGCTGATGCGACGCGGCTTCAGCAGGTGTTTTGGAACCTGATCAAGAACGCGGTCAAATTTACTCCCACAGGCGGGAGCATCACGGTGCGGACGCGCAACGACGCCGAAGGCTGGATCATCGTGAGCTTCGAGGACACCGGCATCGGCATCGCCGTCGGGGCGCTGCCGCACATCTTCAAGGCCTTCGAGCAGGGCGATGTCGCCGGGCAGCACCGCTACGGCGGGCTCGGGCTCGGCCTGGCCATCTCGCGGGCGATCGTCTCCGTCCACGGCGGCACGCTCGAGGCGGAGAGCGAAGGCTCCGGCCTCGGCGCGACTTTCACGGTCGCCCTCGCCACGGTGCCGGAGCCCGTGGTGCCTGTGTCACTTAATGCCTCCCAGCCCGTTTTCAGCCGAACGCTGCGGCTGCTCGTCATCGAGGATCACGAGGCGACGCTCACCGTCCTCTCGCGTCTCCTCACCCGCAGCGGCCACCATGTCACCACCGCCGGGACGATGCGCGAGGCGCTCACCGCCTTTGCTGCCGAGCGCTTCGATGCCGTCATCAGCGACCTCGGACTGCCCGACGGCAGCGGCCTCGATCTGATGCGCGAAATCCAGCGCCTGCGCCCCGTCCCCGCGATCGCCCTGAGCGGCTACGGCATGGAGGATGATCTGCGCCAGACGAAAGACGCCGGCTTCTTCGCCCACCTCGTGAAACCCGTGAACCTCGACCAGCTCCAGCAGTTGCTCGCCCGGATCACGGTGACGAGGGAGTAGCCGCTGGGCGTGTTGTTCCGAGCGTCACACCCTGCGGCCTAAGGACGGCTGCGCAAAAAGTAGCTTGGGCTTTAGCCCAATCCCCTGCGCGGTCGGGCTGAAGCCCGAGCCACTTTTCGATCCGGCCACGCCGCCACACGCGGTCGCGCCCCGCGACGGGCATGTGAGAAATGCTGGGTAGAGCCTCTACGGGACTTTGAACGCGCTGTGGCAAGAGCACACAGAGTCCGCCAACCAACCACCCCAGCAACGGTGTTTAGAGTGCAAGGGAGAAGCTGGGCTTTTTGAGCAGGTGTTCAGCAGGAAGATCAACTTCGGCATGACAGCCGTCAGGGCGACTTTACCCGGTTTGCCTGCCGCGATGAGCCGGTCATAAAACGGCTTGAGCAGTTGATTGCTCCGGCTGGCCGAAACTGGCCATCGCTCGTCTCCCGATGGAGCGAGCCTTCATGATTCCGTAAAACCGCTGATCAAACAATTTCCAATTTCTTTCTTAAAAAGACATCCGCCGGATGGTGAATGACGAATGACGAAGCGCAGGTGGGATTCGTTGTCGTCATTCGCCAGTTGTTCTTCGCCAGCCGTGCTTCCTCGAATTTTATGAAAACCCACCTCGCCATCGTCTGCTTTGCCACCGCCCTCGCCTTCACCGCGTGCAACCGCGGCGCCCCGAAGGCGGACCAAATCAAAGCCTCATACAACGAACAAACGCCAGCCATGATGACCGACAAAATTCAGAAAACCGATGACGAGTGGCGGAAAATCCTGACGCCGGAACAATTCCAGGTGCTGCGCCAAAAGGGGACCGAGCGCGCCGGATCGGGTGCGCTGCTGAACAACCACGAAGCCGGTATTTACACCTGTGCGGCATGCGATCTCGACCTGTTTAGTTCAGACGCCAAGTTTGAGTCCGGCACCGGCTGGCCGAGCTATTTCCAGCCCATTGCGCCCGGCAAGGTGACGGTCGCGACAGACAGCAGCCACGGCATGGAGCGCGACGAAGTCGTGTGCAGCCGATGCGGCGGGCATCTCGGCCACGTCTTCAACGACGGCCCGAAACCCACCGGCTTGCGCTATTGCATGAACTCGGTTTCGTTGAAGTTCGCGAAGACCTCCACTTCTCCCGCCCGATGAAGACTCTCCACCTTTTTTTCCTCGTCCTTTTCGCCGCGATCCAAAGCCCTTCGGCGGCGGAACCCACCCTCGAAAAGGCCGTCTTTGGCGCGGGTTGCTTTTGGTGCGTGGAAGTATTTTTCGAGCAGCAGCCCGGCGTCACTCAGGTCGTGTCCGGCTACGCGGGCGGAGACGAAGCGAATCCGACTTATAAACAAGTTGGCGCGGGCAAGACCGGACACGCCGAGGTGGTGGAGGTCACTTACGACACTTCCAAGACGAGCTATGAAGCCCTGCTCGCGTTTTTCTGGAAGACCCATGACGTGACGGATCCGCGCGGTGTCGCCCCGGACTTCGGGCGGCAGTACCGCTCGACCATCCTGACTCGCGGCGAAGCGCAGGCAGCCGCGGCGGTGAAATCGAAGGCCGAGGCGCAGAAGAATTTCTCAAAGCCGATCGCCACGGTGATTGCGCCGTTGAAGAAGTTTTGGCCGGCGGAGGAGTATCATCAGGATTACATCCGGAAGAACCCTCGCGATCCGTACGTCCTGCAAACTGCGCTTCCCAAATTCAAGAAGCTCGGCCTCAAGCCACCGGGCTAAGCCGCACGCGGCGCCCCATGATCGACGTGCGTCTCCTTTGCCTCGCGACATTGCTGGTGTCGGGCGATCCGCTGATGGCGCAGGAGCGGGTGCAACTCGCCGTGGGCGAGGCGAAGATCGACGTCAGGTTTGCCGAAACGCCGCGCGAGCCTTTGCGGAGCGCGGTTCTCGGCTGGATCAGCACTTCCGCGCGGGCGGTCACGACTTACCACGAGCGCTTTCCGGTGGCGCGCGTGGAAATTCGCGTGCGGTTCGGCGAGGGACGCGGGGCGAGCACCGGCGTGACTTACGGCTGGAATGGCGCGCTCATCACCATCGCCGTCGGACGCGCGAGCACGCCCGGCGATTTCGCCGACGACTGGCTGATGCCGCACGAGATGCTGCACCTCGGTTTTCCATCCGTGCCGGAGCGGCATCATTGGATCGAGGAAGGCATCTCGACTTATGTGGAACCAATCGCGCGGGCGCGCGCCGGGCTCATCACCGCGGAGGAGGCGTGGGGCGATCTCGTGCGGGGCCTGCCGCAGGGGCTGCCCCAGCCCGGCGACCGCGGGATGGATTTCACGCACACTTGGGGGCGGACGTATTGGGGCGGCGCGACTTTTTGCCTGCTCGCCGATGTCGAAATCCGCAAACGCACCGGCAACCGCCTCGGCTTCGAGCACGCCCTGCGCGCGATCGTGCGCGCTGGCGGGACGATCGAGGCGAATTGGAAGATCGAGCGTGTCATCGAGATCGGCGACCGCGCGACGGGCATCCCGGTGCTGCGCGAGCTTTATGAAAAGATGCGCGCGACGCCCGCGCCCACGGATCTCGACGCGCTGTGGCAGCAGCTCGGCATCGAGCGGCGCGGACGACAAGTCATTTTCAACGATGCCGCGCCGCTCGCTCACATCCGCGCGGCGATCACCGGCGGTGCGCAGCCCAAGCTCCAGCTAGGGAAACCGCATGGCCCTCGTCTCTAGAGCCTGTACGGAACTTTGAAAACGATTCGGAATGAGCACCAACGGTGCGCAAACAAGCCAGCCCAGGGCAAGCGAGGCACGAGCGCAGCCCTGGGGATTCGATTTTATTCGGACAAAGCCCTGAAAGGGCGGCACTATTTTTGTCGCGCCCTTTCAGGGCTTTGTTCGTTCTCATGCGTTTTCCCAGGGCGATGCCCTGGGCTGGCTTGTTTTCGGGCCGTTGGCCCTCAGCTCCGCGCCGCGGGCAAAGTTCCGTACAGGCTCTAGATGCGAAGTTTCAGGACGTTGTTCATGCGGCGAGGATTTGGGAAGGTGGGGTTGTGAAAGCAACACCAACCCAAATTCCAACGCCGGATGAACATCCACAGTAAGGCCAAACTCACCGCGCGGAGTCGAGGCCAGATGGTTCACCACATTTGCCGCCGAGCGCTTCGATGCCGTCATCAGCGACGTCGGACTGCCGGACGGCAGCGGCCTCGATCTCATGCGCGAAATCCAGCGCCTGCGCCCCGTCCCCGCGATCGCCCTGAGCGGCTACGGCATGGAGGATGATCTGCGCCAGACGAAAGACGCCGGCTTCTTCGCCCACCTCGTGAAACCCGTGAACCTCGACCAGCTCCGGCAGTCCGACGTCGCTGAT
>JBBRYC010000046.1:0-49550 GCA_038238025.1 Chthoniobacterales bacterium | reverse complement strand
GATCGTCTTTTACTACGCCGACCACGGCTCCGGCATGCCGCGCAGCAAACGCTGGCCCTACAACTCCGGCCTGCAAGTCCCGCTCGTGGTTTACATCCCGGAGAAATTCGCGGTGCTGCGTCCGCCGGAATACAAGGCGGGCGGAAAGTCCGAGCGCCTCGTGAGTTTCGTGGACCTCGCGCCGACGATGCTCAGCCTCATCGGCGTGCAGCCGCCGGAGTGGATGCAGGGCCACGCGTTCCTCGGGAAATCCACCACCGAGCCGCAGCCCTTCCTGCACGGCTTCCGCGGGCGCATGGACGAGCGCCTCGACCTCGTGCGCAGCGTGACCGACGGCCGCTACGTCTATGTGCGCAACTACATGCCGCACCTCATCTACGGCCAGCATCTCAACTACATGTGGCAGACGCCGACCACCCGCGTGTGGGAGCAGCTTCACAAGGAGGGCAAGCTGAACGCCGTGCAGGACAAATTTTGGAACCCGAAGCCGCCGGAGGAGCTGTTCGATCTGCAGAGTGATCCGGATGAGGTGGTGAATCTCGCGGACTCGAAGGAGCACATCCAAATCAAAGCAAAGCTGGCCATGGCGCAATCAACTCACGCCCGAGAGATACGAGACTTGGGTTTTGTGCCGGAAGGTGAACGGCTGGAACGCTCGAAAGGAAGTTCCCCGTATGACTTTGGGCACAGCGCCGCGTATGTGTTCAGGCTCCCTTTCATGTTTGCCGAGATTGCATCACACGATCCGTCAATGGGGTCCCGCGATGACTTGGTGAGTGCATCAAGCATTCGGGCCATGTTGCCACGGGCGCTGACGGAAAAAGATCCCCGAAGTGAACTGGAACCCTCGACGCGTTACTGGGCCGCGCTTGGAATTCAGATGCAGGGCAAGGAAGTTGTGACGAAAAGCCACGAAGCGCTGGTGTCTGCGCTGAAAGACCCCTCCGCGCCCGTCCGCATCGCCGCCGCCCGCGCGCTCGGGGAATTCGGCAGCGAGGCCGACACGCAGGCCGCGCTGACGCTCCTGCTCGCCCACGCCGACTGGTCGAAGAACGACGCCTTCACCGCGATGGCCGCGCTCGATGCCCTCAACGCCCTCGGCCAAAAAGCCGCGCCGTTCGCCGCGCAAATCAAGGCGCTCCCCACCAAAGGCCCGGCCCCGGACGCGCGGCTGAAGGAATACATCCCGCGGATGCTGGAGGAACTGCGGGAGCGCTTTCCGTAGGCCGCATTCAACCCGCCCGCGTCCCCACGTTCAGCGCAGCCACGACTCGATCTTCGCCGCGTCCTTCAGCGGGCCGACCACGGCGATGCCGAGTCGTCCGAGCTTCAGGCATTCGCCGGCGACGGCCTGCACTTCCTCGCGGGTCACGCCGAAGATGCGCTGCTCGATTTCCACGGGGCACAGCACGCGCCCGTAGCCGAGCAGGCTCTCGCCCATCCACAGGATTTGATTCGTCGTGCTCTCGAGCCCCATGAGCGTCTGGCCGATGGTGTAATCCTGCGCCATTTTCAATTCCCCCCGAGTCGGCCCGCGTTTCGCGATCGCCTCGATCTCGCGGAGGATCATTTTGATCGCCGGCTCGAGCTTCGCGGGATCAAGTCCGGCGCTGATGTGCAGCGCGCCGGTGTCCGCCAGCGTCACCATCCCGCTCGACACCGAATAGCAGAACGCATGGCGCTCGCGCAGTTTTTGGAAAAGCCGCGAACTCATGTTCTCGCCGAGGATCACGCTGAGCAGCTTCAGCGCGAAACGCCGCTCGTCGCGCCGTCCCCACGTGTGAAAGCCCATCGCGAGGTGCGTCTGCTCCGTCTCATGCGTGTGCAGGTTCACCGAGGGCCGGCCCGGATGGATCGGCGAACGCTGAAACCGCGCGCGCTTCCCCGCAGGCAGCCGCGCAAGTGCGGGAGCAAGCGCTTTCACCACATCCGCGTGAGGCACGCGGCCGGCGACGGTTACGACCGTGCTCGCACCGTTATAGTTGTTCCGGTGAAATTCCGTGATCTCCCTGCGACCGAGCTTCGAGACCGTCTCGACCGTGCCCGTGAGCGGACGCCCGAGCGGGTGCTTCGGCCACAGCGTCGAGGTGAGAAGTTCCTGCGCGTGCTGCGCGGGCTGGTCGCGATACATCAGGATCTCCTCGCGGATGACCTCGCGCTCGCGATCGATCTCCGCCTTCGCGAAGACGGAATCCATGTACATGTCCGTGAGCACATCGCACAGCCGCTCGAAATGCGGTGCGCCCGCCTTCGCGTAGTAGCATGTGTGATCCTCGGTCGTGAACGCGTTCAGGTATCCCCCCACGCCCTCGACCGCCGCGGTGATCTGGCGTGGATTCCGCCGCTTCGTCCCCTTGAAAAGCAGATGCTCGATGAAATGCGAGATGCCTCCCTCGCACACACGCTCATGCCGCCCGCCGACCCCGGCCCACAGGCCCACGGTCGCGCTGCGCATGTGCGGCATTTCGACCGAGGCGATTCGTGCGCCGTTCGGCAGCCGCGTGACTTGGTAGGTATGACTCATCAGTTTCGTGGTACGCGGGCGATTTTGAGGGCTGTGAAGATGCGCACATTCGACAACAGCGCAAGCGACCTCATCTTAACCCCTAAATTCACGCCGTCCTCTTCCGTCAGCTCTTCTTTTCCTGCCCGTTGCGGATGTCAATGACCTGCTCCGCGAGCGGCAGGTCGCGGGGAAATGTGATTTTGAAGTTGTAGTCCTCGTTTTCCAGCAGCGCCACGCGCTTGCCGATTTTCTGGATAGCCGAGACCTCGTCGGTCACGAGTTCATTCCGCGCGATGACCGACGCATACGCCTGCATGATCAGCGCGCTGCTGAAAATCTGCGGCGTCTGCATCGCCCACAGGTTCTGGCGATCGACGTCCTCCGTCACCAGCCTCTCGTGCGACGCGCGCTTCACCGTGTCGGGAATCGGCGACGCGCAGCACGCCGCGCCGCTCTTCCTCGCGAGCACGATGCACGCGCTGATGAGCTTCGGCGTGATGAGCGGCCGCGCCGCGTCGTGGATGGCCACAAACTGGCTGCCCTCCGCGTGAATCGCGCGCAGCCCGTTCCACACCGAGAGATGCCGCTCCGCACCGCCCTCGACAACCGAAGTCACCTTCGTGAACTTCTCCGCGGCGACGAGTTTTCTCACCTCCGCGACCTTCTCCGGGCGCGTGACGACGACGATCTCGTCAATGTCCGCGCATTCCTGAAACCCCGCGATGGACCAGTACAGAACCGGCTTCCCGTGCAGCACGGCAAAAATCTTGTCAAACCCCATGCGCCTGCTCGCGCCCGCTGCAACGATGATTGCTGAGTTCATCCCGGTGTCAGTGAAATGCGTCGCGTCACGGAAGCAGCTTGCCCACGGCGGCACTGAGCGCACGCCCGTCCGCACGGCCCGCAGCGCACTCGGTCGCGAGCTTCATCACCGCGCCCATCTGCGCCTTCGATGTCGCGCCAGCCTCGGCGATGGCGGCCTTCACGAGCGCCTCGACCTCCTCGGCGGTGAGCGCCTTCGGCAAATACGCCGCGAGATGTTGGGCCTCGGATTTTTCCTTGTCCGCGAGATCCATGCGCCCGCCCTTTTCAAAGCACTCGATCGAGTCCTGCCGCTTCTTCATTTCCTTCCGCAGCACCGCGAGCGTCATCGCATCGTCGAGCGCCTCGTCCGCGATCCCCTTTTCCATCGCCGTCGCCTTCAGCGTGCTCTTCAGCATCCGCAGCACGCCGAGGCGTTCGGCGGCGCGCGCGCGCATCGCGTCCTTGATATCGGAATCAATCTGGGCAAGCAAACTCATAGGCCCGCGACGCTAGCGGTGCGCGCCGACGCGGCAAAGGAATTTCCGGTGACGCGCAACGCGAGTAGCGCCGACGAATCGTCGGCGCTGCGCCGCGACCGCCCCAGGCCATAAGCCACTCTCAATCCGCGCGCTCCCGCATTGCCCCGCACCGCACATTGCCCTACGAACCGCCCGATGCCCGCCGCGCAAATCTCCACGCTCCTCGGCAACCGCGATCTCGATCGCCTCGCGCGCCTGCGGCTGAACGCCTCGCGCCGCTTCACGAACCGTGCGCGCGGCGAGCACCTCACCGCGAAGGGCGGCGCGAGCACGGAGTTCTGCGACTTCCGCGACTACTCGCCCGGCGACGACGTGCGCTTCGTGGACTGGAACATCTTCGCGCGCATCAACCGCCTCTACCTCAAGCAATATCACCAGGAGGAGGAGATGCACATCGCGCTGCTCGTGGATGCGTCCACGTCCATGACCTTCGAGGGAAAAATCACACTCGCACAACAGCTCGCCGCCGCGCTCGGCGTGGTCGGCCTGCGAGGTTCGGAAAAAGTGAGCTCGTGCGTGCTCGGTGGTCCGAGCGCAGTGCGACTCGCCCCGTGCAGCGGACGCGCGAGCGTGCGCAAGCTGCTCACTTTTCTCGAAGGCATCGAAGGCGGCGGCGAGCGGACGATTGATGCCGGCATCGACGAATTCCTCCGCCAGCACCGAGGCCGCGGCGTCGCGATCGTGCTCTCGGATTTCCTCACGCCCGGCGATCTGAAGCGCGCATTCAGCCTCCTCCACAACTCCGGCCTCGAACCCTGGGCACTGCAAATCCTCGCCCCGTCCGAAATCGCGCCCGAGGTCGCGGGCGACTTCCGCCTCGTGGACAGCGAGAGCGCCGCGACGCTCGACATCAGCAACGCGGGCGATCTCCTCGCGCTCTACCACGAATACCGCACCGCGCACGAAGCACTGCTCGCCACACTCTGCCAGCAGCGCTCCGGCCGCTTCCTCACCACGAGCGCCGCCGAGCCATTCGAGCGCGTGTGCTTCGAGGTGCTGCGGAAAAAGGGATGGCTGGTGTGACCGGCCAACTTCCACTTTGCCCGGAACGCAGACCTCACGACACTTTCCACCATGAACTACCGTATCACGCTCGTGGAATCCGATGAGGGCTGGGCCGTCTGGTGCGACGACCTCCCCGGCTGCTGTTCGCAGGGCGACACGCGCGAGGAAGCCATCGCGAACATCCGCAATGCGATCACGGACTGGCTTGCGGTTCGGGACGAGGAAATGGTGCGGGAATTGGAAGCCGACGGCGCGCGTTACATCCGTGAGGTCATCACTGTGTGAACGACAGGCCATGCAACACAGCCGGCCCGCCGTGTTGACGATGCCGCCGCAGCACTGCATTGTCGCCCCATGAAACTCACGGCAGCATTCATCCCCGCGCCGGAAGGCGGGTACACGGCGTACGTGGAGGAAATTCCAGGCGCAATTTCAGAAGGAGAAACAATCGAGGAAGCGAGGGAGAATCTCGCCGATGCGCTGCGCATGATTCTCGAATGCAACCGTGACATCGCACGCGAGCAGGAGCCGACGGGTTCGGTGAGGGAGCAGTTCGAACTCGCCGCGGTGTGAAGCTCGCCGACCTCGAACGGCATCTGCGCGCGCACGGCTGTGCGCTCTACCGCGAGGGCTCGCGGCACTCGGTTTGGTGGAATCCCACGACACGCAAGACCTCCGCTGTCCCACGCCATCGTGAAATCAAGAACCCGACAGTGTGGGGAATCTGCAAGGCGCTCGAAGTCCCGAAGCCATGAACTTCACCGCCCTCTCCAGCGCGTGGCTTTTTGCACTGCTGATTCCGCTCGTCGTTTTCTATTTCCTGAAACTGAAGCGGCCGCGGCAGATCATCCCTTCGCTCGTGCTGTGGCGGCAGGTGCTCAGCGACCAGCGCGTGAATTCGCCGTTTCAAAAATTCAAGCGCAACCTGCTGCTGCTGCTCCAGATTCTCCTGCTCGCACTGCTCGCGCTCGCGGCGATGCAGCCCTTCCTCCGACGCGAGGCGAAGCGTGCCGCGCGGCTGCCGATCCTCGTGGATGTCTCGGCGAGCATGGGCGCGCTCGACAAAAATGGAGGGCGCTCGCGCCTCGATGAGGCGAAGCAGCGGCTGCACGAGCGCATCGAATCGCTGCCATCGGATCAGGAGCTTTGCCTCGTCGCGTTCGGAAAATCCGCGCGCAAACTCACCGGCTTCACGAACAACAAGACCGAGCTGCGCGACGCCGTGCGCGCACTCGAAACCGAGGACGTGCCCGGCGATCTGGAGGAGGCGCTCCGCCTCGCGCAGGCGCTCGCGCGCACCACACCGTTCGATCGCGTGCTCGTGCTCACGGATGGCAATCTTCCCGCGAAGACGAACTTCGAGCTGCCCTTCCAGATCGAACTGCAAAAGCTCCCGCCCGCCGGGCCGAACGCGGGCATCACCGCATTCAACGCGCGCCGTGCAGGCAGCGGCGACTGGGAATTGTTCATCCAGCTCGGCGTCACCGATCCCGCGCCCGCGGCGACCGCGACCGTCGAGCTGCACAGCGGCAGGCAGACCATCGCGCAGGAGCAGGTCGCGCTCACGCCCGGCAGCGCGCCGCGCCTCGCATTCCGAGTGAGTGGCGCGCAGGACGCGAGCATCCATGCCGTGCTGAAGCCCAGCGGATTCGATTCGCTCGCGAGCGACAACGACGCGTGGCTCACACTCCCCGCCGTGCGCCCACTCGATGTCTTCGTGCCGGAATCACTCGCGACATTCCGCCACGCGCTCGCCGCACTCGATGGCATCCGTATTTTTCCGAGCAGGGACACGCCGTCGCCAAGCACGTTCGATCTCGCGATCAGCGACAAGCCCGGCGCTCCTCCGGCGCTGCTGCTCTGCACCACGGGCTTTGTACCCGAAGACATGGGGCCGCTCGTGAGCATCGCAAAAAAGAGCGTCGCAGCGATTGACTGGCGGCGCGAATCGCCGCTGCTCCAGCATGTGAGCTTCGACGAAGTCATCTTCATGGAAGACCCCGTGACCGCCGCGGGAAAGGACGACACCGCATTCGCAGCCCTCGGCTATGAAGTCCTCGCGCACGGCCCGCACGGCCCTCTCGCGCTCGTGCGCGGCGACGACTCCGGAATGCGCGTCCACCTGCTCTTTCATCCCGAGCAAAGCACGCTCCCGTTTCGCGTGGCGTTCCCGATTTTCACTGCAAACCTCGTCGAGCGCGCACGCGTCCTCGCCGGGCTTTCCGAATCCACTGCGCTCGCGACGGGCGTGCTGCCGTCGCAAAATTTCACCGCAAATGCGAGCGTCGCCGTGAGCGGCCCCTCGCACTTCACACGCTCTGAGCGCGCGGACGAACGCGGCACCGTCGCCGCCATCTCCGCGCCGCGCGTCGGCGAATACACGTTCACCTCCGGCGGCACGTCCCGCACCGTCGGCGCGAGTCTGCTGAGCACGAGCGAGACCGGCCTCGCCGCAGTGAGCGAAGTGGAATTCGGAGACCGCATTTCCGTGGCGACGGCGAACACGGCATCGAAGGCGGATCGCTCGCTATGGTGGCCGCTCACGCTCGCGGGCTTCGCCGTGCTGCTCGTGGAGTGGTGGTGGTTCCAGCGGCGCGCAGTCGCGTAGTGGAAGCTGCCAGGACTCACGCATCAAGAAAACTGCGTGGCAGGCATCGCTGGGGAAAGGCCGCTGCGCGGGGCTCAACGTCAAACATCGAACGTCTAACGCCTGACTCTTAACGACAGGCAAACCCGGCATCGGATTGCGCGGCGTTAGACGTTAAATGTTAGGCGTTCGATGTTGGACGTTGAGCCCGCCGCAGGCGTCTCCCTCCATGCGCCAACGTTTTCCTCCTCGAAACGATGCATCATTTTCAAACGATGCCCTGCAGACAGCGCGTTTGCCGCTACACATTTCCCCGGCTCTCTGCCACCGTCCGCGCCGCGTGAAACGTCCCGGCTTCCTTCCATTCCTCGTCGTGCTGTTTCTGCTCGCGGTGAAATTACACGCGGCGCTCGAAGTCGGCAAGCCGCTCTGGGGCTTTGATGGCAAGGTGCTGCCGAATTCATTCACGATCATGTCCGCCGAGATCGTGAACCGCGGCGCGCAGCCCTTCGACGGCGACCTCGTGCTGCGCGATCTCGCGAGCGGTGTGCCCGTAAAGCAGGCGGTCTTCCTCGCGCCCGGCACGTCGCGCTGGGTGCAGTTCCACCCGTACGTCGGCGGCTACGTGCCGGGGTGGAAGCTCTCGTGGAATGACGGGCGCGACCGCGAGGAAGACATGGGCCAGCCGAACACCGGCGCACCGGCCACCGTGCTTCTTGCAGATCCGGATGCACCGGGAATGAGGGCAGCCCGCATGAGACTCTTTGCGGAGAATCTTTTCCCCACGACGGTGAGCGCGACGGATGGCCTCGGCGCGGTGGTGCTCGATCATCAGCCGCGCTGGGATGCGGCGCGGCGCGAGGCATTCCTCGACTGGGTGCGCCGCGGCGGCACCGTGCATCTGCTGCCGGGCGCGGACGGTGCGGCGGTGCAGTTCAGCGATGATTTTTCGCCGCTGAATGTCACCGGCAGCGAAGACCGCCAGCACGTCGGCGCGGGGCTCGTCGTGAAGCACGCGATCACACGCGCGGAGATGACCGAGCAGTGGCTGAAGGAGCACGGATTCGCAGCGGCGGAATTGCGCGAAGACGGCCAGGGCAACATGAGCGATCGCGACGGCTTCATCCTGCACAAGCTCGCGGCCATCACGCGGCCAAACATCAAGTGGGGGCTCATCTACCTGCTCACGGTCGCGTATGTGATTCTCATCGGCCCCGTCTTCTACGTGCTGCGGAAAAAGAACTACCGCGTGCTGCTCGGCGGCTTCATCGCGACCGTCGCGCTCTTCGCGTGGGTCTTCACGGTCATCGGGCGGCGCGGCTACGGGGAAAAGCAGACGTATCACTCCGTCTCGATCGCGCGCTCGCTCGGCGCGGGGCGCTTCGACGTGCATGAATGGATCCACGCCTTCGCGACGGTGGGCGACATCTACAAGTTCACGCACGGCGACGGCAGCCAGCTCTACGCCACGGGCTTCGAGGGCGACACCGTGCGCGGCGAGATCCGCGAGGGAAAGGAGTCGCTCATCGCGGCGGACATTCCGCTCTTTTCATCGCGACCCTTCCTGCACCGCGGCGTGATGAAGGCGGACGATCCGGGGCTGAAGATCGAGGAGTGGACGGGCGTGTATCCCGACGCGAAAAACTCCGGCCCGCTGCACGGTTTCCGCGTGAGCGCCGCACCCGAGTTTCGCAAGCGCATCTTCACCGCAGTGCTCGAACATAACGGGAACTACGCGGACCTCACACCCACGCCCGGCGGCTTCGAACTCGCGAGTGGCGCACAACTGAAGAGCGCCGAGAATTTTTTCGCCAACCAACGCTACACATACTACGGCGGGCGCTACTCCGGCAGCTATTACGGCGACACGGAGAACGTCGTCAGCGAGCTGCGTTTGCTGCATCCGTTTCTCATCAGCCTCGCGAATGGCGAGCGCGCGTATTCGAAAAAATATCTCACGCAGCCCGCGCAGAACACCGACCGTGCGCGCCTTTTCCTCTACGCCGAAGCCCCCACGTCCTTCGCCATGAAGAACGATCGCTTCGAGTCCGGCACGGGGCTCGTGCTCTACGTCGCCGACATTTTCAAACCGTAAACCTCCGCACCGCATGGACCATCCGCCCGTCATAGACATCCGCAACCTCCGCCACGCGTACAAAAATCACGTCGCCGTCGCCGATGTGACCTTCACCGTCGGGCGCGGCAGTATCCACGGCTTTGTCGGGCCGAATGGCGCGGGCAAGACGACCACGCTGAAGGTACTCGCCACGCTGTTGCCGCCGCAGACGGGCACGGTGCTCGCATTTGGAAAGGACATCGTGCGCGAGCGGAACGATGTGCGGCAGAAGATCGGCTACATGCCGGATCACTTCTCGATGTACCGGCAGATGACGGTCTTCGAGTACCTCGATTTTTTCGGCGCGGCGTACGGCATGAACCAGGCACAGCGCGACAAGACCATCGGCGACGTGCTCGCGCTCACCGACATGGCGGGCCGAAAGGATGACTTCGTGCAGGGCCTTTCGCGCGGGATGCAGCAGCGCGTCTCGCTCGCGCGCGTACTCGTGCATGATCCGGATCTGCTGCTGCTGGACGAACCCGCGAGCGGCCTCGACCCGCGCGCGCGCATCGAGCTGATGGAAATTTTGCAGGAACTGAAACGGCTCGGGAAAACGATCTTCATCAGCTCGCACATCCTGAGTGAGCTTGCCGAACTCTGCGACTCCGTGACCATCCTCGACCGCGGCGCGGTGAAATATACCGGCACCATGCGCGGCCTCATCGTCGGCGAAAAATCGGGCGACGCATTCGCCATCACGCTCGCGGCGGAGCACCCGCCGCTCGTGTCCGCGCTGTCGGCGCTGCCGGGCATCACGCGCGTGCAGCAGCCGGTGAATGGCGATGCGCGCTACACCGTGGAATTCGATCCCGCCACGCTCACGCCGAACGCGATCCTCCAGGCCGCGCTCGCCTCCGGCGCGAGCATCACCTCATTTCAGGAGGACGTGAAACATCTGAACCAGGCCTTCATGGATCTCACCGAACCCGGCGTCCGCGCCTGACCCGTGCTCACGAAACTCCGCCCCATCTTCGCGCTCTTCGTGCGGTCGCTCCGCGAGCAGTCGCGCGCAAAATTCACGCCGCTCGCGCGTGGCTCGCTCGCGCTGCTGCTCCTCTTTTTCATCGCGGGCAACGAGCAGAATTTCACCCGCTACTCCGCGCCTGGCCAGCAGGTGCTCATCATGGTCGTGATGGTGAATTTCTTCGCCATCGCGATCTTCGGCCTCAGCACATTTGCCTCCGCCATCACCGAGGAAAAGGAGGAGGACACGCTCGGACTTTTGCAGATGACGCGCCTGAACCCGCTCGCGATCCTCCTCGGAAAAAGCACGGCACGGCTCTGCGAAGGCCTCCTGCTGCTCGCCGTGCAGGTGCCATTCACCATGCTCTGCATCACGCTCGGCGGCGTGTCGCTGGAGCAGGTGCTGCGCTGCTACGCCATCCTTGCGGCGTTCCTTTTTTTCCTCTGCAATGTCGCGCTGCTGTGGTCGGTCATCTGCCGCCGCACGAGCCGCGCGACTTCCATGACGGTGCTCACCGGCTTCATCCTCTACGTGCTGCCGCTCTTCATGGTTTCGATCGCCATGGCCTCGATGTTCAGGGGCGGGAGGCCGGCTGGCTGGCTTGAGTCGTTTGCGCAGACTTGGATCGGGATCAATCCCGCCTTCGACCTTGTGAAGGCCATCGAACCGCGCGGCGCGATGCCCTTCGCCACGGACTCGCTCACGCCCAGCCTCGGCGGCGGCGTGATTTTTTTCTCGCTCGCGTGGCTGCTCTTCAAGCCCTGCTGCAATTCCAGCGGCGAGACCGTGCCGCAGAGTCCGAAAAAGTCGGCGGCGACCGCGGGCCGACGCATCTCGCGCCGACGTCCCGGCAAGCGCGCGATTGCATGGAAGGATTTCCATTTTCTCGGCGGCGGCATGCGCGGCCTCCTCATCCGGGCAGCCGTCTATGTCGCGATGGCGCTGCTCTTCGTCTGGTGGCTCGCGACCATCGTTCGCTCCTCCATGCGGACCAGGGATGTCGGCGTCATGTTTTGGATTTTCGGGCTGCTGTGTTTCAGCGTGGAATTCGGCCTCGTGAGCGCGCGCATGTTCGCCGCCGAGCGGAAGCGCAAGACCCTCGGCGTGCTCTGCACGCTGCCGCTCGGCACCGGCAGGATCATCCGCGAAAAAATCCTCGGCGCGCTCCCGCAGCTCATCCCGTCGGCCACGCTCACCATCACCGGCCTCGTCATGATTTTCGGCGGGGCCGATGGCCGGCGCTGGGACGATGTGGGGTTCACACCCGAGTTTATCGCGGGCCTGTTCCTCGCCGTCAGCGCCTACATTTTCTTCGCCGTGCTCGTCATGTATCTCTCGCTGCGGATGCGTCGCGCGCCATTCGCCACCGGCCTCTGCGTGGTCTTCGTCCTCTGGATCATCATCGTCTTCACCCTCGACGGACACCACTCGAGCAACGACGCCGTCGCACAGATGCTCACGATCTCCGTGCTGACATGGTTCGCCACGCTCCTCATAGCGGCGAGGATTCCGCACCGCATCGCGATCACCGCGGCGGCCGAGTAGCGGGAGAAAAATGCGCGCGCTCTTCGCACTCTTCATCCGGTCGGTGCGCGAGTTCACCCGCCACGCCACTCACCACCACAAAATTCCGTCCACATTTCCCCGCCCGCTGCTATTTCCACTTCGCATGAAAACCTCCCTCGCCCTCCTCGTCGCACTTTCCTCCGCCACGTTTGCCGCCGCCCCTGCGCCGCCGCAGACGCGCATCGCGCAGATTGACAAACTCGTGCTCTCCGACTCCTTCACCGGCTCCGCGCTCGCGAAGGAATGGAAGGCCGCGAAGGGCAAGTGGGAAATCACGGACGGCACACTGCGCGGCGCGGAACTCAAGTCGGACAGCCACGGCGCGGTCCTCCGCACGCCTTTCAAACTGAAGGACCTCGTGATCGCATACGACGTGAAGCTCGACGGCGCGAAAGCCACCACGCTCTCCATCAACGGCCCGAAGGATCATCTCGCGCGAATCATCGTCGCGCCGAACCGCTTCGTGGTGCAGCGCGACGATCAGGATCACGAGGGGCCGGACAAGGCGGTCGTCTTTCTGAACAAGGCCATGGAGATCGCGCCCGGCACCTGGCACACGGTCGTGCTCGAGATGGTCGGCGACAAAATGGTCGGCACGCTCGACGGAAAAATCACCGGCGAAGGCAGCGACCCGACCTTTGCCGCGAAGGAAAAATGCACGCCCGGCTTCACCGTGGCCGGCGAGACCGCGAGCTTCCGCAACGTGCGGATCTACACCGCGAAGCCCGAGCCGAAAAAGTAGCCGCAAGATCCGCAACCCCGCCGCATCCCGGCGCAGCCGACTCCCGCACCGGCACCCGATGCCCTTCGTGCGGCCCCTTTTTTGCACCCGCCAAAGAAATCCCTTTGCCAGCGCTGAAATGGCCCTACTTTGCGGGTTCCATGACAGAAGACATCAAGAAGGCAGTCGAATCCGGCAAACTCACTTCAACAGCCGGGGCCGCCCTCGCGAAAATCCCACCGGGCACTTTTGTGCAGCACAAGAGCTGGGGATACGGCGTCATCGTCGCGCACGATTTCCTGCTCAGCCAGACGACGATTGATTTCAAAGCGAGGAAGGGCCACTCGATGCAGTTCCAGTACGCCGGCGAGTCGCTCGCGGCGCTGCCAGCGGATCACATCGCGGCGAAAAAATTTCAAAACATCGAGGCCGTGAAAAAGCTCGCGCAGTCCGACCCCGCGGCGCTTGTGCGGCTCGTGCTCCAGAGCCTCGGCGGGCGCGCGACGGCGGATCAGATCTCCACGCAGCTCGTGCCGGATGTGTTCAATGACGCGGCCTTCAAGAAATGGTGGGAGCCCGCGAAGCGCGCGCTGAAGGCCGACGCCCTCGTCGGCGTCCCGCAGAAAAAGACCGAGCCTTTCCTGCTCCGCGAGGAAGCACTTTCGCAGACCGACGAGATCCTCTCCGGCGTCAAGGCCGCGCGCACGCTGAAGGAACAGATCAACTCACTCGACAGCCTCACGAAGGCGCTCGCGCAGTTTAATGATCCCACGGTGCTGCAGCCGATCGTCGCATCCATCGAGAGCGCGACGAAGAAGAACCTGAAGCTGCACACTTCCGAGACACTGCAGCTCCTCGCCTTGCGCGATGAGATCATCGCGAAGCTCCCGCACCACGTCTCCGCACCCGACACGCCCACGATCTCCGGCATCCTCCGGGACAATGATCGCAGCCTCATCGCGCTGCTCGGCGAGCTGCCCGTGTCGAAGCTGAAGAAGGTCATCCTCGCGCTGCCCGAGGCGTTCAGCGACCACTGGAGCACGAAGGCCATCCTCCTTTTCATGCGCGGCAACTCGAAGGTCGTCCCCGAGGCTGCGCGGCTGCTCATCGAAAAAGGCCGCATGGATGAATTCGGCACGGCGCTCGACAAGTCCATCCGCGAACAATCCATCGAGGCGGAAGGCCTGCAGTGGCTGTGCGAGGAGCGCCATGGAATCTTCGGCGAAATCGCGCAGCACCCGCGCGTGCTCAGCGCCATCCTCGGCACGATGGATCGCGACCAGTTCCGCGAGAAGCGCGACCGCCGCCTCCAGGACATGCTCGTGAATGACCAAGATCTCATCATTGACCTCGTCGCCCTCGCCACCGACGAGGAGCTGCACGAAGTCATGCGCAAGCTCGTCGCCTGTCCGACCTTCGACGAGCTGAACAAGCGGTCGCTCCTCGGCCGCATCGTGCGCGCCTACCCCGAGCTCGAGGCGCTCATCACGGGCCGTCCCGACGACGACAAGAAGAACGAACTCATCGTCTCATGGAAGAGCCTCGAAGTGCGGAAAGAGGAATACGACGACCTCGTGACCAAGAAGATCCCGCAGAACCGGCAGGACATCCAGATCGCCCGCGACTACGGCGACCTCCGCGAGAATTTCGAATACAAAAGTGCGAAGGAACAGCAGCGCGTGCTCACCCGCCGCAAGAGCGAAGTCGAGCGCGACCTCGCCCGCGCGCGCGGCACCGATTTTGCCGGCGTGACAAATGAGAAGGTCGCCATCGGCACCAGCGTGAAGCTCCGGGTGGTGAAGGAAGGCGGCGAGGAAGGCTACACGATCCTCGGCGCCTGGGACACCGACCCGTCGAAGCACATCATCAGCTACCTCTCGCAGATGGCGCAGGTGCTCATCGGCCACTCGGTCGGCGACCGCGTCACCGTGCCGAAGGAAACCGGCGAGCACGAAGTCGAGATCCTCAGCATCGAGGTCGCGAAGATTTAGCGCAGCGCAGCGATGGCGTTTCCGATTATCGGCAAAATAGCCTTTTCAGAAAAGTTCGGATGCCGCGAATCCCGGCAGGTTGGTCGCCATCAGTCCCGATAGATTCGGTGGGACACCCTTCCACTGCTTCCATCGCGAGGCGTGTCTCTTCCGGTGTTTGCGGTTGTCGCAAAACGTAAGCGTTTCCAGTCTCCTTGTGTTCGGCATAGATCGCCGGGGCAATCTCCACGCAAAGGTCGCAATAGATGCAGGTATCATCGACGTAGAATTTACCAGGAGCGTTCTGCGCGATTCGCTTAGCGACTCTGGCCATAAGATACTCGAACGATGCGGAACGAACCGCTACGCGACCGCCACGACCGTGCGCCGCTTGCACACGCCCGCGGTGCGCAGCTCGTCGCACTGCGCCTCGATGCGCACGACTTTCCCCGTCGGCGTGAAGCCCATGCGCTTGCTGATGCAAATCTCCAGCGTGTCCATGTGGACATCCTCGAACTCAAAAATCTTCGTGCAGTCGAGGCAGATGAGATGGTTGTGGTTCGGATGATCCACGTAGTTCGGATCGTAGAACTTGTGGTCGCGGCCAAAATCCATCTCGCGCAGCATCCCGCTCTCCACGAGCAGCGGCAGTGTGCGATACACCGTCGCGCGCGACACGGAAGGATCCACCTTCTTCGCCATCACCAGCAAATCATCCGCCGTGTAGTGCTCCGTGGTGCTGAAGGCCGCCTCGATGATCGCATCGCGCTGTGAAGTCTTCCGCAGTCCCTTTGACTCGATAAATCCGTAGATGCGCTGGCGAAGGCCGGGGTCCATGTGCCGCGCATCCTGCCGCGTCGCTGCGCGGGAGTCAAATTGTGCGAGTCATCGGGCAGTGGTTCAATTTGCGAACTGCCAGCTTCTTTCTCTTTGTCTTGCTCCTGCTCATGCTCTCATTCGCCTCAGCCCAGCGAGAGCAGGAGCAGGAGCAAGACAAAGACAGAAGATTCAAAATTTCGCCACCGCCGAGCATTTGCCGACCCCGCCGCACAGAATCCCGTTGCCAAGCCGGTGCTCCGTGCTATTCCCCGCTCCACATTTCACCCACCATGCCCAATCTTCTCGACTCCAAGCAAATCAAAGCCGCCCTCAAGGATCTCCCCGAGTGGGATCTGGAAAAAAACGCCATCGAGCGCACCTTCGAGTTCGATGACTTCGCGGGCTCGGTTGATTTCGTGAACGGCATCGCGGAACTCGCTGAGGAGAACGATCACCATCCGGACATAGACATCCGCTACGCCAAGGTGAAAGTCATCCTCTCGACCCACAGCAAGGGCGGCCTCACCGAGCTCGACTTTGAAATGGCCGAGCGCATCGGCAATCTCGTGGATGCCTAGCCCCGACCCGGCGCGCGCGAGGAAGACGATCTCCGCGATCATCGTCATCGCCTTCGCCATTGGCGTGTGCTGGCTCGTGGAAAAGCGGAGCGCGCCGCCGGCACCGCCGCATGTCGTGCTGCCGTATGATCCGCCGGGGAAATAATTTTGAATTTTGAATTTTGAGTTCTGAATTCAAAACCTTCCTGTGAACTGGCAGCAACTCCTCTCCGCCGACCGCCTCGGTCGCAAAAAGCCCGGCCATCGCGAGCCCGCGCGCTCCGACTTTCAGCGCGACAGCGACCGCATCATTTTCTCGTCCGCATTCCGGCGCTTGCAGGACAAGACGCAGGTCTTCCCGCTCGCGGAAAATGACTTTGCGCGCACGCGGCTCACGCATTCGCTCGAAGTCGCCAGCGTCGGCCGTTCGCTCGGCACGCGCGTCGGCGCGGAAGTCTGCGCACGGCATCCGAAAGATACCGACGGCCTTCACGCATCGGACTTCGGCGCGATCGTCCACGCCGCCGCGCTCGGGCATGATCTCGGCAACCCGCCCTTTGGCCACAGCGGAGAGGATGCGATCCAGCATTGGTTCACGAGCGACAGCACACACGCACGCGCCGCACGCAGCGGACTCGCCGAGGCGGAGGTCGCGGACATCGAGCGCTATGAGGGCAATGCGCAGGGCTTCCGCATTCTCACGCGGCTGCAAATGCCGGACAATGCCGGCGGCCTGCAACTCACGAGCGCGACGCTCGGTGCATTCACGAAATATCCGCACGCCTCGCTTCTCGGCCCTGTGCCTCACACGGGCGCGAGCCTGAAAAAATTCGGCTTCTTCGAGAGCGAACGCGAGCACTTCGCCGAAGTCGCCAATCACTGCGGGCTCATCCACCGCGCGCCGCAATGCTGGGCGCGGCACCCGCTCGCGTTCCTCGTCGAGGCCGCAGACGACATCTGCTACCGCCTCGTGGATTTCGAGGACGGCGCCCGCCTCGGCCACCTCAGCTACGAGACGGTGCGCGATGCCTTCCTCGCGGTCATCCGCCGGCACCCGCGCGATCTCGACGGCATGACGTCGCGCAAGGCTGCGCTCGAAATGCTGCGCGCGATGGCCATCGGCGAATGCCTCGCGCAATGCACCGCCGCATTCCTCGACAACGAGTCCGGCCTGCTCGCCGGAAAATTCGACATGCCACTCACGGATGCGATTCCCGCCGCTTCCGCGCTCGGCGAAATCCAGAAAGTGAGCCGCGCAACTATCTACGCGACCGACCGCGGCGTGCAGATCGAGATCGCCGGCTACGAGGTGCTCGGCGGCCTGCTCGATGTCTTCATGAGCGCCGTGAACGACATCGCCGCGCACGGCGAAAAAATCTCCAACCGCAGCCGCAAGCTCGCCAGCCAACTTCCCTCCGAGTGCGTCCACGCCGCGCGCGAAGCCGGCCCGTACGAACGACTCATACGGATGCTCGATTTTGTGAGCGGCATGACGGACAGCTACGCTGTCGCTCTCTACCGCCGAGTGAAAGGCATCGCGCTCCCCGGCACGTAGCCGCCGACGGAAGGAGGCGGGCAATTCGAAGGATGAATGGGCGACCGACGCCATTAGTCATTCGTTTCCTGCTTATCCGGTTGCGTGACAAAATGAGGAAAGAAGGGGGGGAGGCAGCGAGGTGGAGCGTGACCTCCGGGCACGCTTGGGAGGACGGCTGGTGAGCGCGAGACCGGAAACGCGCCCGGAGGTCGCGTTCCACCGGGCGTTGCTCGCCTGCGAGCGTTTTTGTCACGCCACCGGATAAGCAGGATTCGTCCTTCCATCTTCCGCCTCGCCGCGCGGCACGCGGCCCGCTCTAACGGCGCACGCACATGCTCGAATACCTCGTCCAATTTCTCGAACGCCTTCAGCAAAGCATCCACGGCATGGGTGCGCTCGGCATCTTCGCGTTCGCAGGAATCTTTGTCATCGCGCAGATGCTCATCGTCCCGGTCGCGCCGCTCGGTCTGGCGTTTGGATTGTTCTTCGGATTCACGCAGGGCTGGCTCGGCCTCATGCTCGGCTGCGCCGTCGGTGCGAGCATCAATTTCCTCATCTCGCGCCACCTCGCGCGCAAGGCCGTCACGCGCTGGCTCGGCTCGAATGAAAAGTTCCGGCTGATTGACAGCGCCGTCGCGCGCGAAGGCTGGAAGATCGTCGCGCTGCTCCGCTTCGTGCCCGTGCCGTTTGGCCTCGCGAACTACTGCTACGGCCTCACGCCCGTGCGCTTCTGGCCGTATCTCGCGGCCACGTGCGTCGCGATCATTCCGCCGAACAGCCTCTTCGTGTGGATCGGCTCCACCTTTAACGGCAACCTCGCGTCACTCGTTGGAAAAGGGCGCCCGCATCATCCGCTCGAATACGTCTTCCTCGGCGTCGGCGTCCTCGCCGCGCTCATCGCGCTGCGCTACGTCGCGAAAGTCGCCAAAGCCGCGGTCGCATCGCCCGAAGCGGATTCGCCGTAGCGTTCACCGCTTCTCCAGCCAGATGATCACCGGGCGCTCGGATGCCTCGACGGCCATGTAGCCCTCGATCTCCTGGCGCACCTCCACCGCTTCCGCATCGCCCGCGACCAGCGGCATCCGCTCCGCACGCACCACGCGCAGCGGGTCGTTGAAAAGCCGCACGACACGAGGCCCGCCGGTCGGTCGCCACACGGCCCATGCGCGCTTCGAAGGATCCGCGCCTTGCGTGAATTCATACGCGTAGCATTCGTCCGGGTCGTCGCGATCCACGCGCGCGAAACGGTATTCCCCGAGCGAACGCTGCAACCACGCGAGCGCGTGGAATGCCGGCTTTGGCTCAAAGTTCCGCGTGATGCCGCTGCTGCCGTGGACGTGCGGCTCGTCGCTGTCGTTGAAAAAATAGAGATGCGCGCGATCCACGCCGAGGCCTGCGAGCAGCAGGAAGGATCGCACGGACCACATCGCCTGCTGCTGCTCGGTGCTCCCCTGCCATTTTGCAAAATCACCCGTCGCGGGCGGCGGCTTCGTGGATGCGTCGAAGCCAAATTCCGTGACCCACACGTCCTTCGTCGGCGCGTGTTCGGCCCGCCATTTCAAGACGTGCCCGACGTTCTCCACGAATTTCGTCGCCGGGTCCTCGGGATAGCTGCGCCGCCATGTCGGCCACGGCTCGGCCTCCGCGTAGCAGTGGATATTCAGGATGTCCCACAGCGCATCGAGGCCCGCGAGCGTGTCCACGCTTTTCGAGTAGCGCCCGCTCGGGCCGAGATTCGCCGCGCACGTCGCGATGCGCAGCTTCGGATCACCGGCGCGGAATCCGCGCGCCATCGCCTCGAACAGTCTGCGATACGTCGCGTCGTCGTACTTGCCCGGCTCGTTGCCGATCTCCGCGGCTTCGATCAGGGCATCCTTGGCGGACGGACCGAATGCCTTGGCGAACGCGAGGCCGTACGCATTCGCATCGCGCTCCACATTTTTCCACGCACCGGGCGCGATGTTGTCAAACATCAGCGACGCGTGCGTGCGGTATCCGGCCTTCTTCCAGCTCCCGTAGAGCTGCGCCCAGTCCACGCGGTTCGCGGCGAGTGGAAAGGTCGTCGCCGCGGAGGTGTCGTCGCCGAAATCCCATTGCATCGGATGATAGTTCCGCAGCACGCGCGTGACCGGCGCGTAGAGGCCCGGCTTGAAATTCACTGTGTGGACGTTCAGCCCGATGAAGTCCTTCATCAGCGGACGCGGCTTCGCGTCCTCCGCGCCGATCCCCCAGCCGGACAGCAGGAACAGACACGGGAGAAAAAATGCAGCGCGCATGAGTGCGATGGTGGATCGCAGCGCGGCGTCCGACAAGCGGCGTCGCGCGCTGACGGCCAGTTCCGCCCTCACTACCTCGATCTCGCCCTCACGAAATCCAGCACCGCCGGTCCCACGATCCCGTCCGGGCGGCTGAGTTCGAGGACCATTCGGGCGTGGCTTCCACCGGGGACGGACACGAGACGGTTGCTCACGCCCTGGCTGTCGAGCACATCGTGAAAGTGCCGCGCCTGGCGGACCAGCGCGGCGGTCTCGCCTTGCGCGTAGAGGACGAGGAAGGGCGGTGCCCCTTTCCTCGCGAACGCCACCGGGGAGGCATCGCGCTGCCAGTTGGGATTCGTGCCCTTGTCGGAAAACCGGTATTGGAAATACCCCACCTGCTGGCCGAGCCGGTAGGTTTCCGCATCGGCCATGTCGAGCCCGGCACCGCTCACGCAGATCGCCCCCGCGAGGTGCGGGACACCGTGCTGCGCCGCCACTTCGCGGTTCAGGGCGACGTAGGACGCCAGATACGCGCCCGAGGAATGCCCGGCGACGAAGATGCGCGAGGGATCGCCGCCATAGGAAGCGATGTTCCGGCCCACCCAAGCCGTGGCGTCCGCCATGTCCGACACCTGCTGCCTCCAAGTCACCGCCGGCTGGAGGCGGTAATTGATCACCGCCACGCCGATCCCCTGCGCCGCGTAAAAGCGGCCGATGTTTCCATACACATCCTCGCCGCCGAAACGGAGCGCCTTGTCGCCCTTTTCCCATGCCCCGCCGTAGGCAAAGACGATCACCGGCCAGTGCTTCGAGGCCGGGCGAAACAGGTCGAGCCGCTGCCCCGGTGAAGTGGAACCCGGCTGGTAAACGATGTCCCGCGTGACCTGCGCCTCGGTCAGCGGAGCCTTTTGGTAAAGCACCGCGATCCCCGCGCGCTGCACCACCGCGCAGCCGCCGAGCATCGTGAAGCAGAGAAGGAAGAAAAGTTTCATCACTCTCAGTTCGACACAGAAGGCGTTGCGGATGTGTGTTCCGGAGGATTGCCTCTACTTCTCGGCCATCCGCCGCGCGATGAACTCGGCGACCTTCGGAATCTTGCACGCGCCGAGCGCCTCGGCGGCCCAGGCGGGGTCGGCGGCGACGATGGGTTCGGCGGCATATCGGGTATGGTGGGCGTCCCGCCTGCCGTGCCGCGCGTCTCGCGTGGCACCCGGCGGACGTCTCTCGACGTGGCTGCGCACCATGACGTTCGCCGGGTGTTCCGCGAGACGCGGAACACGGCGGGGGGGAGCGCACGCGCCTCGCGTGCAGTGCTGTGCGCCCTCGCGCGGCACATCGGACGTCTGTGGCAGTTCCCAACCAGAACTGGCATCCGACAACGGAAGACGCCTGTGCGGATTTGAGCGCACAAGGTAGCCCAGTACATTCCGCGAGGGCGCGGAATGCGGCACGCGAGGGCGCGTGCGCTCCCCGAAGCGCGCCTCATCGGAACGAGCGCCCTTCACTTCTCCGACATCCGCCTCGCGATGAACTCGGAGACCTTGGGGATCTTGCACGCGCCGAGTGCCTCGGCGGCCCAGGCGGGGTCGGCGGCGACGATGGGTTCGGCGGCATACCAATCCATCAGCGGGAGATTCGCGTCGTCCGCATCCTCCCCGTGCGCGAGCAGCGCGAGGACGATGGGCTTGCGCTGCTCGACCGTCAGCCGCTGGCACGCGCTCGCGAGCGCGAGGCGGACGATGGGGGAAACTCGGACCCCCGCGAGTTTCGCCATAAACCATGCAACATTTTGGATATCCACGTTGCTCGATACGGCCATTCGGATACTCCACGACATGATAGGTGGAAGGGTATCCAAAGCTGCCTCATGGGAGAAGCTAACGAACAGTTCCTTCAATTTGTGATCCAGTTTGGGTTCGAATACGAGTGCTGCCGATAAGAGAGTCATTTTTATACTACCAATTTCATTAGTCCCGCGCCCTTCTTTCGCAGCCGCGGCGCGCTCTTCCAGAAATTTTTGGTTGTTGCGGAGGAACTCCATCTGTTGTTGAGGCGTTTGAACGAGTTCAGCCACACGACGTCGCGCACAGCGAGCTTCGAAGGCATCGCCAGAAAGTGCCGTCTTCTGAAGGTCGAGCAGGGTCATTTTCCCAAAATCCACCGGCTTCACGATCTGCCCATTCCTCCCCAGCCGGAAAATCCTCCCCGTCGTGTAGTCGTGCGCCTCGCGGCGGGGGTTGTGGCATTGGTTCAGGTCATACCAGTCAATCATGAACAGCGTCCCGTCGGGGCCTTCGCGGAGGTCCACGATCTGGCTGGCCTTGTCGTGGAAATTGATGAAGTCCGCGCCGTGGTGCGCGACGTAGCCGCTGCCTTTCCGTTCCAGCACGTCCATGTTGATGCGCGCGCCGTGGATGTTGTTCATGAGCACATTGCCGCGGATGCCGTCGGGCCAGCTCGGGTGCTGCGGGATGCACAGGCCGGCGTGCGCGTGACCGCCGCCCGCGGTGTCGCTCTTGCCGTTGCCACTGTGCGGCGTCGCGCCGAGGTAATGGCGGTGGTCGGCGATGGTCTTGATGTCGTCGTAAGTGTGCGGATCGAAATGCTGCCCGGCCTGCCGCTGGTAGCGCGCGCCCTGGATGATGTGGAAGAGGTGCGGAATCACGCACGCCTCGGCAAAGAGATCGCCGTCCGCATTCCAATCAATCCCCCACGGGTTGCTCGTGCCGTGCGCGAACACCTCGAATTCACGCCGCTGCGGCTGGTAGCGCCAGATGCCCGCATTCAAAGGCACGCGCTGCTCGGCAGGTTTCTGTATTTCATTTTTCGCGATGTCCACCTCACGCTGTCGTGCCGTTATCCGCTCGATTTGCTGTTTGGTCCTCTCGACACGGGATTCGTTCTTATCCCAATCCGCGATCCGTCTGGCAATATCGAGCGCCTTGGTCTCCCACGTTTTAATAGACTCCTCCATCGTCTTGATCTTCTCCCGAAGTCCATCGCTCCACTCCTTCTGCTTCTCCACCGGGACGTTCAGGAGCAACGGAATGAGGTCGAGTTCGGTCTTCGCGCGGGCCGCTTGGTGATTTAAGTCAGTGAGGGTTGTCGCAGCCGTGTTCCCCTCCTCGTGGAGAAGCGCGATGTTGACTACTTTTCGCATGTCGGCCATTTCGGCCTCCTCTTTCTTCAGCTCATTCTCCAGTCGGACGAGTTCATCGTGAAATTTTTCGGGGGAATATCCGACGCCCAGGGCCATCAGCTTTCCAGTAATCCGATCCATCTGCGCTGCGATCCCTTGGATCGGAGCTTCGATCTTCCCCCACTCCGCGAGCCGTTGGTCCAATGCCAACCGCTTACCCTCCCAAATGCTGATCGTCTGCTCCAAGTTCTGAATGTGCACCCGCATGGAAGCACCGCGCGCCTTGTCAGCCGGCACATCCTGCTTTGCTGCAATTGATTCGAGATCATACTTCAAAACAGCCAGTTGACCATGCAACTTCGTCAAATATTTGGCAGCCGAGTTCGCGTCCTCCCGCAGAATGCCGACGTTGTTCACTTTTCGAAAGGCGTTCCTTTCGTCCTCAAGTTTCTGCATCTCCTTCTCCAACACGGCGAGTTCGTCGCGCAGTTCTTTCGCAGCATTTTCATCCGGCGCATTTTTCGCCACTCCTGGCATCGGCGTCCCCGGCTTGCCGACGAGGCTGTGCGTGAAGACGCCGTGGCAGCCATAGAGCCAGCCGTCCGGCCCCCAGTGGAACGTGTTCAGCGTCTCGTGCGTGTCGTTGTCGCCCCAACCGTTCAGCAGCACCTCCACTTTGCCCGGCTTCGGGTCGTCCCAATTTTCCACGGGGATGAAAATGAGATTCGGCGCCGCGCCGACGAACACTCCGCCGAAGCCGACCTCGATGCCGCTCACAAGATTCAGCCCCTCCATGAAAACGGTGCGCTTGTCGAAATGCCCGTCGCCGTCCGTGTCCTCGAAGACGAGGATGCGATCCTTGCCGCCGAGCCACTCAGGCGCGCCCGGCTCGGTCTTCGCGCGCTGCGGATACGTCATGCCCTCGACGACCCAGATGCGCGCCCGGTCGTCCATGCAGAACGCGATCGGGTTCACGATGTCCGGCTCCGCGGCGAAGACCTTCAGCTCATAGCCCGCCGGCACCGTCGCGACCTGCGCCGCCTTTTCCGCCGGCAGCCCGGCAAACTGCACGTCATCCGGTTTCAAATTCGGATCGCTCGTGTTCCCCGGCGCTGGCTTCGCACTTTTCTGCGCGAGTTGATCCGCAGGAAACTTCGGCTCCTCCGCGTGGAAGATGAAGTCATCGAAGTTCACATGCCCCCACCCCACCGTCTCCTCATCCACGATGCGGATGAAAATCTCGCGCTTCTCGAACTTCCGCAAATCCACGACCGAGCGCGCCATCCGCTCATCGTTCACCCCGCGCGCCGTGTGAATCACCTTCCCATCGTCCTTCGTCACAATCTCCACCCGCGTCCCCGGCAACGAACCGCCGCCGACGAGAAAACTTGCCCAAGGCTGCGTGACCTTAAACTCCACAGAAGTCAGCGTGCCCTTCGGCTCATCACGCAAAATCTCGTATCCACCGAGCCAATACTCCCCCTTGCGATTCGCCGACTTGCCCTTCCCGAATGGCCGGTTCTGATCGATCTCCCCCTTCACCGGCTGCTTCGCAAACGCCTCCCCCGTCGCCGTCCAGTCCCGCAGCGTGCCGTCCTCGAAGCCAAGATTCAGCACCCGCCCATCCGCACTCGTGACAGGAATGGCGTCGGCGGCGGATGAAACAGTCGCGGTGAGCAGCAGGGCGGCGGAGAGAAAAATGGGGAGACATTTCATGCGCGCAGCATTTGCGACGGCGCAGCGCGTGTCGAGCCACGGGTCCCAATCAACAAATCGTCCGCCTTTGCCTAGACCCTGAGCGAACCACGGAAGCCCCTGGCGCTATAGTAAGACTGCGCACCATTATGACCGATGAAGACACGGCCATAGCGGCGATCCCCATAGAGGGCGCCCCCGAGCTTTCGAATATCAGCGGGGGTTTTCACCCAGGTCGTCGTCTTCAGGTCGAACTCTCCAAGTTTCTGCAGCTCGTGATATTGTTCTTCCGTCAAAAGCTCCACGCCCATGGCCGTGGCCATATCCATGGCGGTATTTTTCGGCCTGTGTTCCTTCCTGGATTCCAGTCCTTCACGGTCGTAGCAAACAGATACGCGGCCCTTGGGACTTTCCGGTGAACAATCAAAAAAAAGGTATTCGCCCGT
The DNA here is from genome assembly GCA_038238025.1 of Chthoniobacterales bacterium. Classification (GTDB taxonomy): domain Bacteria; phylum Verrucomicrobiota; class Verrucomicrobiia; order Chthoniobacterales; family Chthoniobacteraceae; genus SXWH01. The sequence continues at coordinate 24,318 of JBBRYC010000046.1, read as the reverse complement.
CTTTTTGTCGTGGCCGACCACATCCGGTTCACCGCCGGTTTTTTCCATTTCACCGAGTGCCCATAGCTTTCCGGCATTAGCTTCCAGCTTTGCCTGCACTTTCGCCCACTCGATCCCCTGGTGGCGGCCCATGTTTTTCCCGAAGCGGGCCTTCAATGCTTGGAGAAGTTCTTCGCGTTCATTTGGTGACAGTTCCTTTTTTGTTCCGGCGCCTTTCATGGAGGTTTCCTATTTAATTGCTGTGTCGTGTGAAGAGTTGACCCAAATCGCGGGAAGTTGGCGGTGCGAGCGGACAGGGGCAAACCGAAAATAGCCCAGCGCTTCAGCGCTGGGTTCATGCGTGCCAGCGGCGCGAGTCCCGCAGGGAACGGCAGAAATCGGGGAGCACAGACGGCCCGCCTGTGGTTTGCGGCGGCCCGCCGCAAACATTCGGACATCGTCATGCGCGAGTATCCGACACACGCGTCCCGACGTCCGGCATTCCCGGCGGGTCGCAGGGAATCACAGGCGAGCCGTCTGTGCTCCCCTGCGCTCCCCGCTGCATCTCCTGCAAGTGACGCAGAAATCACCCGCGAAATTCTGCTGTCCCTGCGGGACTGGTCATTGCATCGCGCGGTTCCCTCTCAGCACTGAAGTGCTGGGCTATTTTCGCACCGGTCATCAGGACGCATTATTTCTTGGCGTTGCCGCGCTCGCAGGACTGTGGTTCACTTCCCCCATGAGCTTGGAAACACTGAAGCGCGAAATCGCCGCACTGGATGACGGTGCGCGACGCGAACTGTGCTCGTTCCTCTTTTCCCTGCGCGAAAAGCAATGGGCGGAGCGCTTGCGAGAAATGGCCTCGGTGCTGGATGACCCGAATCCGAACCGGTGGCTGACGCTCGATGAAGTGCGGGATCGGCTCGAAAAAATCCCTGAGCCTGCGGGAGAGTGAAACGGCGGCTGCTGATTGATTCGACGGTGCTCGATTTCCTCGGCCGGCTGCGAAAGCGAGAGCGGGAGTTTTTACTGACGCGATTCGAGGCTATCCGGGATTACCCGGCGAATCATGTGGATTACCTCCAGCGGGATGAACACGGGCGCGACTTGGATGTTCACATCGCCGGACGATTTGCCGTCGCTTTCTGGGACGACCAAGCCGATCAGCATCTCAAGATCATGGGCGTGACTTGGGCGGATCAGGTGCAGTGAGTCCGTCAGGAGCGCAGCAGCGTCCGATTTCTCACAAAAAATGTCAGAAGGGAATTGCCGCACGCGTGGTTATGCATCATCGCAAAGGCCTTTCCCACCCCATGAATCTGCCACCCTTCCTCGCCATATCGTTCTCCGCCGCGATCCTGCTCACGTCTTTTGCGTTCGCCGCGACGCCTCCCGGTGGCAAACCACCGCCACCAAGCCCCCTCGAAGACAAGGGCCGCCCGGTCGCGAAAGAACCCTCGATGACGCCGGACGAGACGGCGAAGGCATTCAAGCTGCCGCCGGGATTCAAAGTGCAAGTAGTCGCGGGCGAGCCGGACATCGTGCAGCCCATCGCCTACGCGCAGGACGACCGCGGGCGGCTGTGGGTGGTGACGAACACGAACTACCCCGTGTGCCCCGGCAAGCCGCAGGACAGCATCATCATCTTCGAGGACACCGACGGCGACGGGCGCGCGGACAAGCGCACGGTCTTCTACGACAAGCTCACCTTTGCCAGCGGCATCGCGGTCGGCCACGGCGGCGTGTGGGTCGGTGCGCCGCCGAACCTGCTCTTTTTCCCCACGAAGGACGGCGTGGATAAGTTCGAAGGCGAACCGGAGGTGGTGCTCGACGGCTGGGGCAATGAGGACACTCACGAGACGATCAATGATTTCACGTGGGGGCCGGACGGCTGGCTCTACGGCACGCATGGCGTGTTCACTTTCTCAAATGTCGGCAAGCCCGGCACGCCGAAGTCCGAGCGCACGGTGATCAATGCGGCGGTGTGGCGGTATCATCCGACGAAGAAGATCTTCGAGCGCTGGGCCGAGGGTGGCAGCAACCAGTGGGGCCTCGACTGGAATGATCACGGCGAGGCGTTCTTCGCGGCGTGCGTCATCCCGCACATGTGGCACGCCTTCCAAGGCGCGCGCTATGCACGTCAGGGCGGGCAGCACGCGGATGCGAACACTTACGACGACATCAAGACGATCGCGTGGGGCCGCTACGAGAAGGCTGGCTACGCCGGGATGATGGTGTATCTCGGCGGCCTCTTCCCGCCCGAGTGGCGCGACACGCTGTTCTTCCACGACATCCACATGAACAAGCAGCGCAACGAGCGCGTGGTGCGCAGCGGCTCGGGCTACAAAAGCGAGCGCAACGGGGATTTCATGGATAGTGGCGACAAGTGGTTCCGCGGCCTCTCGCCGCAATACGGGCCGGACGGCTCGGTCTTCGTGAACGACTGGTATGACAAGGTGCCGTGCCATCAGCAGCGGGAGTTCACCGACCGGACGAACGGGCGCATCTACAAAGTCACGACGGACAACGTGAAGCCGGTGAATGTGGACCTTTCCAAGGCGAGCGAAGCCGAACTCGTGCAATACCAACTGCACGCCAACGACTGGTACGTGCGCCACGCGCGGCGCATTCTGCAGGAGCGCGGACTGACGAAAGAAGGCACCGCCGCGCTGGAGAAGATCCTTTTTGAAAACAAGGATGACACACGCCAGCTCCGCGCGCTCTGGGCGCTGCATTGCGGTGGCACTTTGTCGGAAGCCACGGCGCGGCGCGCGCTGAAGGCGGAGAGCGAATTCGTGCGCGGCTGGGCGATCACACTGCTGTGCGAAGGCAGCAAGCCGAGCGCGGCGGCGCTGGCGGAATTCGCGCGTCTCGCGAAGGACGACAAGAGCCCGCACGTGCGCCTGCGCATCGCGAGCGCCGCGCAGCGCATCCCCATCGCCGATCGCTGGCCCATCCTCACCGCGCTCGCCTCGCACGCTGAGGACGCGGGTGACCAGAATCTCCCGCTCATGCTCTGGTACGCCGCCGAGCCCGCCGTCGCCGCCGACACCGCGAAGGCCGCGGAACTTCTCGCGAGTTGCCAGATTCCAAAGGTGCAGGAGTTCATCACGCGCCGCATCGCTTCCGGAAAATGAAACGCACCCTCTCGCTTCTCATCGCGCTCACGTTCATCGCCAGCGCGCAGGACAACTCGAAGCTCGATCTGCTCGTCACCACGCTCGGAAAAATCAACGCGCCGGTCGCGCAGGCGAGCATCCTCAAGGGCATGCGCGACTCGCTGCAAGGGCAGCGCGGAATCGCGGAGCCGAAGGGCTGGGCGGAGCTTTACCCGAAGCTCAAGGACAGCGCCGACGCTAACGTGCGTGAGCACGCGCAGGCGCTCGCGGTGATTTTCGGCGGCAGCGGCGCGCTCGACGACATGCGCAAGAGGCTCGCCGATGCAACCGCTCCGCTCGACGCCCGCAGGCAGGCGCTCGATGCGCTCGTCGCGCAGCGCGACGCGGCCTCGCTTGATGCGCTGCTCGCACTCGTCGCGCAGCCCGGGCCGCTGCGCGAGCCTGCGCTCCGCGGACTCACGGGCTACGACGATCCGCGCGTGGCGCAGGCTGCGGCTGACGCTTTTGCAAAACTCGACACCTCCGAGAAACGCGCGGCCATGCAGGCGATGCTCGCACGCCCGGGTGGCGCGAAGATTTTCACCGCGGCAATCGAGAGCGGGAAAATCCCGAAGACGGAACTCACCGCGCCAGTCGCGCGGCAGATTCAGGGACTGAAGGACGCGGCACTCGATGCGTGGCTCGCGAAAAACTTCGGCGCGGTCTCCGCGCCGAACGAGGACAAGCAGAAACTCATCGCGAAGTACCGCGAGTTTGTGACGACCGACCTCGTGCTTCGCGCCGACGCGCAGCATGGCCGCGCGCTTTTTGCGCAGACGTGCGTGTTGTGCCACACGCTCTTCGGCACTGGCGGCAAGATCGGCCCCGAGCTTCCCGGCTCATTCGAGGATCTCGAATACCTGCTGGTGAACATCCTCGATCCGAACGCGATCATCGGGAAGGACTACCAGCAGACGTTCGTGAAGACGAAGGACGGGCAGATCGTCGCGGGCATCGTCGCTGAAGACACGGACCGCGTCATCTCACTGAAGACACTTGGCGGTGGGGTCGTCACCGTGCAGCGCGCGGATGTGGCATCCACGGAAGTCAGCCCTCTGAGCATGATGCCCGAGGGTCTGCTCACGCCCCTGCATGAGCCCGACGTGCGCGATCTTTTCCTCTACCTGCGGCAAAAGCAGCAGGTGCCGATGCTCGTCACGGCGGTGAATGCGAACGACTTTTCCAACGGCAGTGACCTGCACAACTGGATCGCCGACACCGGCAAGACGACGGCCGAATCGTGGCACGCGGAGAAAGGTGAAATCGTCGGCCACGGCAACGCAGCCGCTCCCGTCGCGCTCACGAGCGAGATGGTCGCAGGCGACTGCAAGCTGACCGCGCAGGTGAAGATTCACGGTGAAAAAGCAGCGGCGGAAATCGTGCTCTGCGGCGAGCGCGATGCGTCCGGCTTTCACGGCATGACGCTCAGTTTCGGCGGCCCGTCCGCACTCGCTCTCGTGGACTACCGCGCCGCATCGGAGCCGCTCATCAAGCCCGGCAGCCGCGCGCTCGGCGACGATGCATGGCACGCGCTGGAGATCGTCCGCAAAGGCGGACACTTGACTGTGAGCGTGGATGGCAAAGTGGAATTCGATCTTGAAGACCCGCGCCACCGCCGCCGGGTCTCGCCCGCATTTTACTTGCTCGGCGGCGACGCGGAATTGCGCGTGAAGATGCTGAAGGTCGAGGCGCTTTAGCGAGAACGGACGGCAGTTGGGCTAAAGCCCCGAACTACTTTTGCGCGCGCCATTCCGTTCGCGTCGGCCCATCCGAAATGCAGGCCAGACGCTCATGCCGTGCGGCACCACTCACGGACTCGCGGCCCCGTCCTCATTCTCGTCCTCGATTTCATCCTCGATGCCTTCCTTGATTTGCCGCGAGAGGAACGGGCGCAGGAAGCCGTACAGCAGGTAGGTGATGAAAATGACCGCCGGCATCCAGTGGTAATACATCACCGTGAGGCTGATCACCGTGAGGATGGCAATGAACTTCGGCAGGCTGCGCGTCGTGCGCCAGTTGATCGCCTTGAAGCTCGGGTAGCGGAAGCCGCTGAACATCATCCACGAGAGAAACACGAGCAGCGGCGGCAGCACCCATTTCGTGAGGCCGTACTCGAGCTGACCGTTGTTCAGCCACAGCATGAAAAGCGTGATGCTCGCGACGAGCCCCGCGGCGGCGGGAATCGGGAAGCCTTTGAAATCCTTGCCCGCGCCGGGCACACCGGACGCTGCGATGCAGTTGAACCGCGCGAGCCGCATCGCGCCGCACACGAGGTAGAGCGAGGCGACGAGCCAGCCGAGGCGGTCGAAATCGCGCAGCACGACACGGCTCACGAGCAGCGCGGGCGCGACGCCGAAGCTGACGATGTCCGCCAGCGAATCGAACTCTCGGCCAAACGCGCTGTCCGTCCCGCCGAGGCGCGCGAGGCGTCCGTCGAGCAAATCAAAGATGCACGCGGCTAGGATGCACCAGATCGCGGTCATGAAGTCATGGTTCCCCGCATCGAGAGCGCGCGCGATGTCCGTCGCCTGGACGGCAGCCTGCGCCTTGAGCTGTGCGGTGCTCACCTCTAGCGTGCCGTGGAGAATCTTCAGCGTCGCGAGGAATCCGCAGAAGAGATTCCCCGCGGTCATCAGATTCGGGAGGAGGTAGATTTTTGGCGAGCCGTCGTCGGGCATGGGTGGAGAGTGGTTAGTGCTCAGTTGTCAGTGCTCAGTCGCGGGGCGCGCTCTTCACTGAGCACTGAGGGCGGAGCACTTTCATTGGGGGCGAAAAGAATCACGTCAGCAAAATCGAGGGCGTCGCGACGGACGCAAGATACCCGGCATCCGGCACCGCGAGGCGCGCGATGATGCTCGTGCAGCCCTCCACGCGGTCGCCGACTTTCACGAGGATCTCCGCGTCGAGCGGGAGGAAGATATCCGTCCGCGAGCCGAAGCGGATCATGCCAAAGCGGTGGCCCTTTTCGACCGTCGCGCCGAGTTTGCTCCACGGCACGATGCGCCGCGCGATGGCCCCGGTGATCTGCCGCACGACGAGGGTCGCGCGCTCACCGGCAAAGGCCCACGTGAGCGCCTCGTTCTTCTGGTGGCAGTACGGGTCGCGCGCGTCGAGATACGTGCCGGGGTGGTGCTTCGTGTAGGTGATGCGTCCGGCGATCGGCGCGCGGTTCACATGCACGTCGAAGACGTTCAGAAAAATGCTCACGCGCCGGCACGGGCGGCCCAGCACTTCCTTTTCCTCGGCGATCTCCACGGCATCCACGACGCCGTCCGCCGCGGCGACCACGATGTCCGCACCCGCGGGCGCCGCACGATCCGGGTCGCGGAAAAAATTTGCGCAGAAGATGAACACGAGCGCGGCGGGAATCGTGAGCCACAGCCAGCCGAGCCAGTCCGCCGAGAGCCATCCGCCGAAAATCGTCACCAGGAGCGAGGGCAGGAGAAAATGCCGCCCTTCATAAAATGTCTGAAATCGCATGTCCGCGCATCGTCGCCACGGGCGCGGGAGCGTCAAGAGCTTTGGCCGTGCGGGTCAGCGAAACGCCTTGAAATGCGGGAAGCATTTCAACACGTGACGCCCAACTCCCGACGCCCAAGGGCAGAATTCAAACGCGCAGCCCGCTTGCTTTGGAAGTTCGGCATTGAGCCCGCCGCAGGCGCATTTCTGCATGCACTCTGGTTTTCTGTCTCGAGGCGACGTGCCATTCTGATGTGATTGCCCGCACCAGTCCGCCCTTGCCGCGGCATCCGCGTGCGGCTATTGCACGCGGCCCATGAAATCACTCGCCGCATTTTTCCTCGCACTCTTCGCCGCAGCCGTGATCGCGGAGGATTCCGCAAAGTTCAACGTCGGCGCATTTTCATTCACGCGGCCCGCCGGGTGGAAATCCATCGAACCCACTTCCCCGATGCGAAAGGCGCAACTCCAGGTGCCCGGCAAGGACGGCGGCAAGCCGGCGGACATCACGTTCTTTTTCTTCGGCGAGGGCAATGGCGGCGGCGTGGAGCCGAACGTGCAGCGCTGGCTCGGCCAAATCACGGGCAAGGCCGAGGCGAACAAGATCGAGGCGCAGGATTTCAACGGCGTGAAAGTGACGCTCGTCACCGCCGAGGGCACGCTAAAGGCCGCGCCGATGGCCGGCATCACCGAGGAGATTCCCGACGCCGCACTGCTCGGCGCGATCCTCGAGCACGCGGATGGCGCGGTCTTTGTGAAGATGACCGGCCCGGGCGCGCTCGTGAAGGCGAGCCGCGAGCAATTCCTCGGCCTCGTGAAATCCGCCACGGAGAAAAAGTAACCATGGCCGATCTCCCGACGAGCTACTACGTCCACTCGCTCATCGAGATTCTGCATTTCATCAGCGACGATCTGGTGCAGTGCGACGCGGGCACGACGATCAGCGAGCTGTTCAGCGACGAGTTCGACGACCTCGATTTCGAGCTCGCGCTCACATGCTTCGAGGGCACGCACCGGCTCGCCTTCAAGGAGCATGTGTGGAAGGACGAGCTGGAGAGCTTCGAGGAAAAGACGATCGAGGAATTCGTGGATGAATACCTCGACCCGCGCGAGCAGAAGGATCCGCTCTTCGTCACGAAGCGCTTCCTCTTTTACGAGAAGTCCCTCGCCGCCGCACTGCGCGAGGAATACGAGGCGCCGCCGCCGGGCGAATACTAGTGTCGTGTCAGCGGTAAAGTGATGGGTTGGTTTTCGAGTCCGGCTGCTGTGACTGGTGAACAGTGACTGGTCTTTCGGTTTTCACGAGGCACTCAGGGGCGGATACCAGTCTCTTCTCACCAGTCGCCAGTCACCCTTCGCGCACGCGCCCGCAACTGCACGGCGTCATTCGTGTCACGGCCGGTCAGCAAAATCCGTACGCCACCGCATCGCGGAGCTTGCTCCGAATCCGCGCGACGGCTTCACTCGTGCGCATGCCGGAGAGCACGCCCACGCAGAAGAAGGATTTCTTCATTAGCTACAACACGGCTGATCGCAAATGGGCCATCGATCGAATGGCAGCCTGCTGCATCACATCCCTTGCCCACTGATTACCTATGAGCACCCCCCTCTCCTCTTCGCCTCGTGCGAAACAAGAACCTCGCTCTCTCGAAGTCCGCCTCGGTGTCGTCATGTACGGAGGCGTCTCGCTTGCGATCTATATCAATGGCGTCGCGAGGGAATTTTTCGACGCCGTGCGCGGACGGCGCGTCTATCGGCTGCTCAAGGCGCTGACCGATTCGGACATCGTGGTGGATGTGATCAGCGGCACCTCCGCCGGGGGCATCAACGGGATCATGCTCTCCTACGCGCTCTGCAATAACTGCGAGTTTTCCTCCGCGGCCAATCTCTGGCGGGAGCATGGCGACCTGGCGAAGCTGTTGCGCCCGCCGCATGAGCAGGCAAATGCGCTGTCCCTGCTCAACAGCGAAGGCTACTACCAGCCGAAGCTCGAGGAAGTCTTCCGGCAAATGCCCCGCTGCGACGCCGCTGTCCCCGAGGATCCCTCGGCGATGCGCGAACTGGATCTCTACGTCACCAGCACGAATGTGAACGGGCGCACCTACACGCTATTCGACGACGCGGGACACCCGATTGACGTGAAGGATCACCGCGCGGTCTTCCACCTCAGCCACCGCAGCGGACGGCGCGAGCCCTTCGCCGCTGTCCCGAACGGGAAAGATGCCGAATCCGCCGTGACTTTCCATGCACTCGCGAAACTCTCGCGCGCCACCTCCTGCTTCCCTGCCGCATTCGCGCCTGTGCGCGTGGATATTCCACTGGCCGACAACGAGCATTCGCCGGACGGCCTGCTCAGCCGCTGGGGCAATCTCGGCGTCGCCGCCGACAACAAGCCCGGTGCCCCCAAAGCGCAGACGCCACCGCAGCCAATCTGGTTCCTCGACGGCGGTGTGCTCGACAACAAGCCATTTACGTACACCATTAAGGCCATCTCCTCGCGCAATTCCGACCGAGAGGTGAGCCGCACGTTGTTCTACATCGAGCCCGACCCGGAGTGCATGAAACCCGTCGCGGAATCGAAGACGTCAGACGACGAGGCAGTCGGCCCGAGCATTGTCCAGTCCATCCTCGCCGCGCTCATCGGCATCCCCGGCTACGAGAGCATCGCCGACGACCTGAAGATGATCGGCACGCGGAACAGCAAGATCGCGCAGTACAACCGGCTCCTGCTCGATTTTCCGGAGACAACCCAGAAGCCCTCCCCGGAAGCCTGGACCCTCTACACCCGGTGCCGGCTCGTTGCGCTGTCCGAGCGCGTTGTCCGCGGCATCTTCCGCGTGGAAGGGCAGGAATCCCTCATCGAGGATTCCGAACTGCGCAAGTGCGCCGCCGCCCTCATCAAATATTTCGACGAGGGGGAACTCCTCAGAAAAAGCACCCCTGCGAAAGACGGCGCCCCCGTTGGCAGCTTCGTCGCGAACCACAGCAACATCCTTGATCAGTTCGATGTCTATTACCATCGCCGCCGCACCAGCCGCCTCATCTACCTCCTCCACAGTCTCCTCTACACTTCACAGGAGCCGCCACTTCCTGATGCGAAACGTGAAAAATTCAAGCGGCTCCTCTGCGCGCTGAATTTGTTTGTTGATGCCTACGACATCATCGCCGCAGCGATGGAGCGGCTGATAGACGAGGCAAATATCCCATGGCAGCAGCCGAAGCAGCCCGACCAAGTCTGGCAGACCGTGCGAGGCGCGCTCCAGCGGCTGATTCAGGGAGAAGCCGTCCCCGGCCTGCCCGGCCTTTCGCCGGTAGCCTTTGCGGAAGCGCTCGACCGGGATCCCGCCTCGCTCACCCCTCAGGTCCTCACTCCGCAGATTCTCACCGAGCTGAGCACCGCCCTGCGCGGGATCGGCAAGACCGTCGTCAGCGAATTTCGCTCCGGCAGCTTCACCCCGCCCACGCCGGCCGAGGATGCCCGCGGCACCTTCCTCGCCAGCCTCGACCGATTTTTGCACGCGACGATCGAACATCTCACGGATGCGGGGGATCCCGTCCGACGAGCCGAGGAAAATTTTCCCACGACCGACGCACTGATCTTCCCCTTGGAACTGGTGGGCGACCTGCACGAAAAGGACATGATCAAAACCGTCCGCATCAGCCCCCTCGATGCGAAGCGCGGCTTCAGCGCAAAAGACGACCACACGGACAAGGTCGCCGGCGACGCCATGCACCACTTCGGCGGCTTCTTCAAACGCTCGTGGCGCTCCAACGACATCCTCTGGGGCCGCCTCGACGGCACCTGCCAGATCGTCGAGACACTCCTCGACCATGGCCGCCTCGACTTTCTCACCAAGGATGCCGTGAGGCGCGCGGGGATCGCGGACGCATTCTTCACGTCCCCCATTGCCGGCGAGCCGCGCACATTCCGCGAGGAACTCGACCCCAAGACCCTCTTCCCCAAGGCCGGTGCCGCCACTCACGGCACGCTCCGCAAATGGCTGGCCGATCTGCTCATCAACGACCCGCCAGCCCGAGACAACGCGCTGGATGAAACACGGTTTGACGGAATCCGCAGCCTCCTCGTCGAGGCCGCGCAACTGGAAGTCATCGGCGAGGACTTCCCCACCGTGCTGCAGGATGCCATCGCCGAACAGGCCGAATGGAACAGCTACCGGCTCAGCCCGCCGCTTTCCGTGGGCGAGAAGGAGATCTGCGAGACGACTTCCGCGGCGTGCCCTTTCAATTTCAAATCGCCCGGCGAACCGTTCGATCCATTTTTCGCCTCCGTGGCCGCGCTTGAGCGCACGCAACTCATCATGAAGGTCTTTGAGAACAGCCAGGATTCCGCCAGCCGGCCCACCGAGACCCTGCTCGGCAAATATTTCCAGAACGGATACAAAGTGGGACAGGAGGAGCTCACCCGCGACATCCCCACGCCCATCCTTCTCGAAATCCTCGCCCACACCCTCCTCGTCACCCGTAATTGCGTCCTCACCCTCTGCGGGAAATCGCGCAAGCGTGTCACCTCAAACTGGCTCTACCGTTTCGGCTTCGATATTCCGCTGCGCAGCATTTATGCGCTCATCATTCTCAGCCGGCGTTCACGCAAAACCGCCAGCCTCGTCTTTGCCACCCTTGCCGGTGCATCCATCGCGACCCTGATCATCAGTATCTTTTGGTTCACGATGCTCGGCACATTCACTCCGATCCCCATTCTCCTGCTCTGGGTGCTTCCGTTGGCCGTCCTCTTCGGCGGAGGCTGGCTCATGCGCAAGCTGGCCCTGCGCTCCTAGCGACGTTCCGAACGCGGAATGCGGAATCTCGCAGCCACCCCCTGCCATTCGCCACCCTTCTTCCCTGCCGTGAAAAATCCATCCGCATCTCCCGCTCCGCGCTATTCCCCTCTCGCATGAAAACCTCCCACGCACTCCTCCTCGCCGCATTCACCGCCGCTGCGCTCGCCGCCAAGCCCGAGCCGAAGGCGGACTGGAAAAAGTAGGCATGGCAGCGTCGTAGAGACTGCGTAAAAAGTCAGAGGAGCGTCCACGAAATGCACGAAAGGGCACGAAAAGGATGCAGCTTCTTCCGTGTTTTCCGTGGACTGAATCTTCCCATCGGCTCGCACTCAGGACTTTTTTCACGGTCTCGTAGCGCGGGCAATCCTGCCCGCGAAACCGGTTGGGAAAAGTCACGCGCGCCACCGCATCGCGGAGCTTGCTGCGAATCCCCGCGACGGCTTCACTCGCGCCCATGCCGGAGAGCGCGCCCACGCAGAGGAAGGATTTCTTCATCAGCTACAACAAGGCTGATCGCACCGCCGCCGAGTGGATCGCGTGGCAGCTTGAGGAGGAGGGGAAATACACCGTCGTCATTCAGGCGTGGGACTTCGGGCCGGGCTGCAACTTCATCGCGGAGATGGATCGCGCGGTTCAGGAATGCGACCGCGTCCTCGCGGTGCTCTCGCCGGATTACCTGACCTCGCTTTACACGAAGCCGGAGTGGATGGCGTATTTCGTCCACGATCCAATCGGCACGCAGCGCAGGATTCTCCCCGTTCGTGTTCGCGAGTGCGAGTTCAAGGGGTTGCTCGCGCCCATCGTGTACACCGATCTCGTCGGAAAGGAGGAAGCCGACGCCACGCTCTTGCTGCTCGAAGACGTGCGGAAGATACTCGCCATTGCCGAGACCGGTCGCGACAAACCCAAACGCAAGCCGGACTTCTTCGGCCGTCCGCCGCGCGCGATTCCGAGCAAGCCGCGATTCTTCGGCGCGCTGCCGGACATCTGGAATATCCCGCACCTTCGCAATCCGAATTTCACCGAGCCGGGGGATCGGCTGGCGGAGATGCGCGCGGCGCTCCAGTCCGGCAAAGCGGCGGCGCTCACGCAGGCGCTCGCGGGGCTTGGCGGCATGGGGAAGACGCAGCTCGCCGTCGAGTATGCGTATCGCCATGCGGGCGACTACACCCTCGTGTGGTGGCTGCGCTCCGAGCAGCCGGCTGCGCTCGCGGCGGAGTATGCGGCGCTCGCGCAGAAGCTCGACCTGCCGGAGAAGGACGCGCAGGAGCAGCCCGCCATCATCGCCGCGGTGCACGACGCGCTGCGGCACCGGCGCGACTGGCTGCTCGTCTTCGACAATGCGAACACGCCGGAGGAAATCCGCGGCTACCTGCCGGGCGCGGGCGGGCACGTGCTCATCACCTCGCGGCACGCGGCGTGGGGCGGCATCGCGCAGAAGGTCGAGGTGAAAAAGTGGCCGTCCGGCGTGGCCGTCGAATTCCTGCTGAAGCGCCTCGGTAAAACCGATGGCCCCAGCGCGCAGGTCGACGCCGCCGCCGCGGCGGACATCGCGCGCGAACTGGACTGCCTCCCGCTCGCGCTGGAGCAGGCCGCCGCCTACATCGAGTCCACAGGCGGCACGCTCGCAGGCTACCTCACGTTGTTCAAAAAACATCACGTCGCGCTGCTGAAGCACGGCAAGCCCGGCACCGATTACCCCGCCACCGTGGCGACGACCTGGGAAATCTCCTTCCAACAGTTGGAAAGGGAATCGCCTGCGGGCGCGGCGCTGCTCCATCTCTGCGCCTTCCTCGCGCCCGACGACATCCCGCGCGACATCATCGCCGCGGGCGCGGAACATCTCCCCGAGCCGCTGCGAGCCGCGGCGGGCGATGCGCTCGCCTTCGACGAAGCCGTCGCAGCCATCCGCCGCTACTCGCTCATCGAGACCGGCGGCGACTCGACTCTCTCCCTGCACCGCCTCGTCCAAGCCGTCATCCGCGACCGCCTAGACAAGAGTGGTTGCAAACAGTGGGCCGAGTCCGCCGTAAAAGTGGTGAATGAAGCGTTCCCAAACGACAGCGAAGACGTGCTGACATGGAAGGACTGCGACCGCCTGCTTCCGCACGCCGTCGCGACGGCGGACTTCGCGGAAAATCTGGACGTTGTCATGGAAATCGCCGCGCGGTTAATCAATCAGATGGGTGCGTACGCTTGGGGACGCGCGGAATACGACACGGCGAAAGCCGCCTTCGAGCGCGCGCTCAAGATTGATGAAAAGGCTTTCGGCCCCGATCACCCGAACGTGGCGATTCGCGTCAACAATCTCGGCACCGTGCTGCAGGCTTTGGGCGACTTTCCCGGCGCAAAAGCCGCCGTCGAGCGCGCGCTCAGGATTGATGAAAAGGTCTTCGGCCCTGATCACCCGAATGTGGCGATTCGCGTCAACAATCTCGGCAACGTGCTGCAGGCTTTGGGCGACTTGCCCGGTGCAAAAACCGCCTTGGAGCGCGCACTCAGGATGGGTGAAAAGACACTCGGACCTGATCACCCAAGCGTGGCGATCCGCATCAACAATCTCGGCACCGTACTGAAGGATTTGGGCGACTTGCCCGGCGCAAAATCCGCCTTGGAGCGCGCACTCAGGATGGATGAAAAGGCTCTTGGCCCCGATCACCCGAACGTGGCGATTCGCGTCAACAATCTCGGCAACGTGCTGCGGGATTTGGGAGACTTACCCGGCGCGAAAGCCGCCTTCGAGCGCGCACTGGCGATCTTTCGGAAATATCTGGGTGACGATCATCCAAATACCAAGGTCGTGCGTGCGCATCTGGAATCGCTCCCTCCCCTCCCGTAGCGCGTGCGGCCAGATTCCGCGGTCGCCACGGGTGCGCATGGGGAATCCAAGCGGTCTGAGAGACTGTGAAATGAGGGTGCGAGTTTCAGGGAGCGAGCGAAGGACGGGCGGCGTGCATCGGGTAGGGTGGGCGTCCCGCCTGCCGTATTCCGCGTCTCGCGGAATACATCCGAACAGCGACTGCGCACGGAATGCCTGTGGACATCCGCCGGGTGCCACGCGGGACGCGCGGCACGGCAGGCGGGACGCCCACCCTACCCCGCGCCCATCGCTCGTGAATCGCAGCCGAAGGCTTGTTTCACGGTCTCTGAGAGGGTTGTTCAGCAGGGTCACGATTCCCAGCGCCTCCGCCCGCTCTGCCGCGGGAACCGCCCCTGCGCGGTGCGCTGCGGGTGGCCGGGCGAATTCAGCGCCTGCCTACGGCTTCGCAGTGAAGATTTTGCGGAACCGCGCGGCGGATTTTGGAAACTGCGTGCCTTCCTTTTTTCCCGTGCCGCTCACGCCGGGCGAAAGCTGGTGGCCGTGGTCGCTCTCGTTGATGTCGAAGTAGCAGTGGAACGCGACATTGTTTTTTGGTCGTGGATGAAGGCGTGCATCTGCTCGATGAAATGCACGTCGTCCAATCCGCCGTGATTGTGCGCCGCCCACACGAGTCCCCACTCGGGAATCGCGAGCGGCTTGCCGTGGTCCTTCGCAAACTTCACCCAGAACGCCAGCCCGCGCGGGCTGGCCATGATCCACTCGTCCCACGCCTTTTTCTGCCGGCGCTCGATCTCCGCCGCGATCGCATCCGCGGGGAAAGGATACGTGTCGGCGTGCCACGTCTCGTCGTACACATCCACGCCGACGAAATCCACGAACGCATCGCCGGGCCACGCCTCGTCAGCGGGGAACTGCTGGTCACCGAGCGTCGGGTTCCAGCAAAACTTCAGTGCCTCCGTGCCCGGCACCGCGTGCATCGTCTTCACGATCTGCCGCCAGTATTCCGCAAACGCCGCGGTCTTCCCCTTCGCCCGCCACGCATACCAGTCGCCGTTGAATTCCCACGCCGGCCGCAGGATCGTGTCCGCGAGGCCGTGCTTCACGAGGTTCTCCGCGAGCTGCTGAAAGCGGATGTTGTAGTCGCCCGCTGCGCCTTTCTCCAGCGACACGGGAACGTTCACACCCACATCGCCCTGCTTCGGCCCGCTGCCGTCCACCGGCCCGGCGAGGATCGGGATGGAAAGGACGAGCCTGCGACCGGGCTTCGCCTTCACCCACTTCGACCAGTGCTCCAGCCAGAACACAGGCCAGCCGACATCCGACCACGACTCGCCGCCGACAAAGTCGAGCCCCCACACCGCATCGCGCCCGAGCCGCGCGGCGAAGGCATCCACGCCCGCGGTGCCATTCGGCCAGTGATAGGTCCCGAGCGCGGGCCTCGCCTTGCCCGGCGCAGAGTCCGCATGTGCGGTGGAAAGCGGAGCGATGCACGCGAGTGCCAGCGCCAATCGCAGGGTAAGTGTTTGGAAAAAACGTCTCACCTTTCCGATGTCAGATGTCATCCCCGCGCCCTTCGCGGATTGCGGGTATTTGGCGAGCCCCTTCACTTTCGGGCAGTGGGCTACTTTGAAAAGTGGCATGGGCTTCCCGCCCATGAACGGGCGGGACCGCCCGTGCCACGCAGCGCAGTGCGGCAGTGGCGGACGTCGAGCAGATTCGAAGTAGCCCACTGCCCACTTTTGGAAAGCGGCCATCCTCCGGGAAATATCCTCGCTTTCGCTGCGGACGATTCTATCCTCGCGACATGCCTAAACCCTCCGCAGCCAAGAAAAGCAAAGCCGACGAAAAGCCTGCCAAGAACGCAAATCCCAAAGGTCAAAAGATCACGGCAAAGACCGTCAGGGCAGACAAGCACAAGGCCCCGGAGCGGCGGAATGAGAACAAGGTCCGCGGGCGGTAAGGCTGCCCCGACTTGAGACTGCGCTGGAAAGCGCAGGCGACGCGCGCACTCACAGCCACAGGGTCGCGTTTGCGAAGGCGATTCGTGAGTGCTTACGAAAGTGGATTGCCGTACGGCCATCAGGTGATCTAAACCATCATCCATGGTAAGAACTTCCGGCTTCAGGCGTCGTGTTTTTGTGGTCATGCCGTTTGGCAAAAAGGAGGTGCCCGGAAAATCGCGCGCCGCACTGGAGGAGATGCCATGAAATTCGAGAAGCATCTGTTTGTCAGCTATGCGCATCTGGATGACGTGGTTTCAGACGGGGATCCGAAAGGCTGGGTCGGCCATTTTTACAGTGCGCTCGGGTCGTTCCTGAGCATGACGCTCGCGCGCCAGCCCGTGATCTGGCGCGATGATCGGCTGGATGGGAATGACGATTTTTCCGCGGAGATCGTCGCGCAGTTTCCGAAGACGGCGGTGATGATCTCGATCGTCTCGGAGCGCTATTTGGAGTCGGAGTGGTGCATTCGCGAGGTGACGGAGTTTTGCAAGGCAGCGGAGAGGACCGGCGGGCTGATGGTGGAAAACAAGATGCGCGTTCACCAAGTCCTGCTCCGTCCGCTCGCGCACGAGTTGCGGCAGAAGCTGCCGGGCAATCTGTCCGGAGCGCTCGGCTATTGCTTTTACAAACCGCAGGAAAACGGGAGATTCATGCCGCTCGATCCGAGGTTTGGTGAAAAATTCCGCGACGAGTTCAACCAGCAGATTTTCATCCTCGCGGACGACATCGCGACGGTCATCAAGAAGCTCCTCGCGGGCACGGAAGCGCCGCAGCCGGCGGGTCCGAAAAAGCCGTGCATTTACCTCGCGGAATGCAGTTGGGATCGCGCTGGCGATCGGGAAAAAATACGCAGCGAGCTGCGCGCGACCGGCTACACCGTGCTGCCGGAGCAGGGCGCGCGGCTGCCCGATGAGGAGGCCGAATACATCGCGGAAGTGAAGCGACTGCTCGACCTGTGCCAGCTCTCGCTCCACGTCGTCGGGGCAAACGCGGCGAAGGTGCCCGACGGCCCGGGGCGCAAAGACGCGGTGCAGTTGCAAAACGAGATCGCTGCGCAGAAAAGTGCGGAGCATGGCCTGCCGCGCGTGATCTGGCTGCCGGCCATCAAATCAGCGCAGATGGAGCACCAGGCTTTCATCAATGCGCTGCGCTCGCAGGCGTGGTTCCTGCGCGGTGCGGATCTGATCGAGGACACGCTCGAGAGTTTCAAAAATGCCGTCCGCGTGACGCTGCAAAAGATCGAGGAGCCGCCGCCGAAAAAAGTGGAGGCCGCGTCGGGCGGAGCGCCGCTGGTTTATGTCCTCTGTGTCGCGAACGACCGGCCTGCAACCGTGCCGCTGCGAAAATTTCTGCGCGACGCCGGGCTGGAGGTCCAGTTGCCAGTCTTCGAGGGCGACGCGGCGACGGTTCGACAGGCGAATGATGACCTGCTGGCCCGCTGCAACGCGGCGATCATTTTTTACGGCGCAGGCGATGAGGCGTGGAAACGGACGATCGACATTGATCTGCAAAAAAGCAAAAGCGCGCGCGGGCAGAAGCCGCTGCTGGCCAGCCTCACATATCTCGCCACACCTGCCACCGCGCACAAAGCGGACTGCATCGAAATGGGCGAACCGAACATGATGAACGGACTCGAAATTTTCCCGCAGGCCGAGCTGACGGCGCTGGTGCAGGCTTTGAAAGGAGCCGCCAAGTGACCACGGCAAACGCGGGCGCGACACGCAATCCCTTCCCCGGCTTGCGCCCGTTCCGAGAGGACGAGGAGCACCTCTTTTTCGGACGCGAGCTCAAGGTGGATATGATGGTGGACAAGCTGGCCGCGACCCGGTTTCTCGCGGTCGTCGGCACCTCGGGCAGCGGCAAATCCTCGCTCGTAAACTGCGGCCTGCGCCCGGCGCTGCACCGCGGGCTGATGAGCAGCGCGGGATCCTCGTGGCGCATCGCGCAGTTCCGCCCCGGCCTCGATCCGATCGGCAGTCTCGCCGCGGTCCTGGCGGCGAAGGGTGTGCTTTTTTCCGACTACAGCGGGGAAATGCCACTGGTGGAAATCGTCAGAACCTGCCTCACTCAAAGCACGAAGGGACTGAGCGACATCTTCCGCAGGGCGAACCTGCCGGCCGGAGTGAACCTGCTCGTCGTGGCGGATCAATTCGAGGAGCTGTTCCGTTTTCGGAAACTCGGCAGCAATGGCACCAATGGCAGCGCCAGCGCGTGCGATGCGAGCGAGCAGGCGACTGCATTCGTCAGCCTCCTGCTCGAAGCGCACATGGATCCGACCTGCCCGATCTACGTGGTGATCACGATGCGGTCCGATTACCTCGGCGATTGCTCGCAAATCCACGGCCTGCCCGAGGCGATCAACCAGGGGCAATACCTCGTGCCGCGGCTGACGCGGGACGAGCGGCGGGCCAGCATCGCGGGACCCGTCGGCATCGGCGGGGCGGAGATCAATCCCGTCCTGCTCACGCGGCTGGTCAACGACGTGGGCGACGATCCGGATCAGCTCTCGATCCTCCAGCACGCGCTCAACCGCACGTGGGCCCGCTGGGAATTGTACGGCGCGCAAGGCCCGCTGGATCTGAACCATTACGAGGAAATCGGCAGCATGGGGCGCGCACTGAACCAACACGCGGACGTGGCCTTTGCCGCACTGGGAACGAGGAGCCGGGAGAAAATTTGCGAGACGATTTTCAAGGCGCTGACCGACATTGGCACCGATGCGCGCGGTATTCGCCGGCCGACGAAACTCGGCACGCTCTGCGAACTCGTCGGTGGCCAAAGTGAAGCCGAGGAAGTCAGGGCAGTCATCGAGGTCTTCCGCGATCCCAGCCGCTCCTTCCTCATGCCTCCCGCACCCGAAGCGCTCGGGCCGGAGACTGTGATCGATATTTCACACGAAAGCCTGATGCGTGTGTGGGAAAGGCTTCGCGCCTGGACGGAAGACGAGGCGCAATCCGCGCGCCGCTTCCGCCGCCTCTCCGAAACGGCGATCCTCGAGGCGGACGGGAAAGCCCGGCTCTGGCGCGACCCCGACCTCCAACTCGCGCTCGACTGGAACAATGAGCAGATGCCCACCGCGACATGGGCCGGCTTTTACGGCGGGAAATTCGAGGCGGCGATGGCCTTTCTCGAAAGGAGCCGCAACGAGAGGGACACTGAGCGCGCCAACGTCATTTTGAACCAGCGCTGGAGCACGCGCTGGCGGCGGGCTCTCATCGCGCTCACTGTCGTCCTCTCGGCATGGATTCACCACGTCAAGCCGGAGCAGACCCGCGCGCAAACTCTCAGCGACAAATCGTTTTTGCGCATGTTTGTGCCTGAAGGCATTTGGAAATTCTTCAGCGACGCCGTTCGCGAACTGATTCCGCTCTTCTATTATTTCGGACTGCCTCTGATTTTTTTCCTCATTTTCGACAGGGTTGGAAAATGGATCTTCCGCCAAAAAGTCTTCCCTAAAGTCCTGGTGGAAGTCGCCGCCTCCGCAGACAAGGCCCGGCGCGAACAGAAGCTGGAAAAGGCGGCCATCACCGATGCCGCCGCCGCCTTGCACACCACCTATGCCGGGTTCTGGCGTCGGGTCGGCGCCTATCTGCTGGACCTTGCCATGTGCGCAGGAGCCTCCGCTGCCATCCTCGCAGCGATCTTCGCTCTGCCGCACGCCAGCGACTGGGCCACTCACTCGAAATACAGTGCGCTGCTTTTCTTCCTGCCAGTCCTTGTTGGCTGGATGTATGTGACACGCACCGTGAGTTCCCATTCGCGCGCCACGCTCGGCATGAAAGCCATGGGAATTTTCGCCACCACCCGGCAAACCGATACGTTGAGCTTTGCAGGCGCGACGGCGTGGTACTTCTCGAAAATTCTTTCCTACGCCACGCTTGGACTTGGGTTCCTGGCCCAAATTTGGACGAAGCGACACCAGACGCTGCATGACTTCGTGAGCAGGACCGCAGTCCTCACCAGTCCGGATCAGAAAAAAGTTCCATCATGGATGGGCGCTCTCTGCAGCTTCATCGCCATTCCGGCCATTTTTTTCCTCGTTACGGTTTCCATCCTCACTCTCGGCTTCCTCGTGCTCTTGGTGACGGGTATTTTTCACTGATCCAAACAACCACCCATGGCAAAAACTCCAAGCTTCAGGCGTCGTGTCTTTGTCGTCATGCCTTTTGGAAAAAAGGAGGTGCCGAAGAAACCGCGCATCGAGGTGACGCCCGCGCCGGAAACGGGCGAACCGCTGAAGGTTGATTTCGACGCGGTCTATCAGAGCCTGTTCAAACCGGCGCTCGACGCAGCGGGCTTGCAGCCCTTCCGCGCCGATGATGAGGAAGCGGCCGGCGACATCCTCAAGGACATGTTCGCGGAACTGGTCACGGCGGACTTCGTCGTCGCCGACATCTCGATCCTGAATGCGAATGTTTTTTACGAACTCGGCATCCGCCACATGGTCGGCCCGCGCGGCATCATCTGCCTGCACGCCGGCTGGTCGGATCGTCCGTTCGATATCGCGCCGCAGCGCACTTTCAAATACGATGGCAAACTTTTCCAAGTCGGCGTCGTGCAAGACGACGCGTGGAAGGCACAGGTCGCGGCGGAAGCGGAACGCCTCGGCGAAACACTCCGCAAGGCTGTCGCCGCCGATCACACGACCGAGGGCAGCCCCGTTTATGGAAACCTGCCGAACCTCGTGCCGCCGGACGCGAGCCGCATCGGCACGGCGAAATTTAAGCACTATCAGACGCAGTCCGACGAATGGAACCAGCGCGTCATCATCGCCGGCAAGGAAGGACGTGCGGAGGATATCCTCACGCTCGCGGGCGACGCGCCATCGCCGTACTACCGCCGCAAACTCCTGCGCCAATGCGGCGACGCGCTTCTCGCACTCGGGCGATTCGCGCAGTCGGAAAAGGTGTTCGCGGAGCTGTGCGAAGATCTCGATGGCAGCGGTTCGCTCGATGAGTTGCGCGTGAAATGCCAGCTCTCCCTGCTCGCAAACCGTCTCGGCCGCACGCGCGAAGCGGAGCAGAAACTCAGCGATCTCGCAAAGGAAAGGCCCGGCGATCCTGAGGCCCAAGGCATCCTCGGACGCGTTTACAAGGACTTGTGGCGGACGGCATGGAGCAGCCCGGATAACCTCGAAGATCGCATCGCGGTCGCGCAGCGAAATGTGAGCGTCGCGCGCAAATCGCTCGCGACCTATGAAGTCGCACTGCGGCGCGATCTCGGCAGCTATTACAATGGGATCAACGTCATCACCCTCGCAGCGCTGATCGAGCACGTCGCCCGCGAGAACAAGCGCCCCGCAAAGCAGGAAGTGCCGGACCTTGAAGACCTCAAGGCCGTCGTGCGCCTCGCCGCGACAGCGAAGTTGGAAGACGCATATGAAGCCGTGTGGGCGCGCGCCACACTCGGTGAACTCCACCTTGCGCTCGGCCACCCGCAGGAAGCGCTCGACGAATACGAACAGGCAACCGCCGACCCGGGCCTGACGTGGTTCAATATCCGCTCCATGTTCGAGCAAGTGCAGCTTTTCCAGCTCCTCGGATTCCAGCCGGACACCGTCGGGCCAGTCGCCGAACTGCTCCGGCAAAAGCTCGGCGAGTTGCCGCATCCCTCTGCGCACTTCGACAAAATCGCGATCTGCAGCGGCCACATGATCGACGCGCCCGGCCGCAAGACCGCGCGCTTTCCTGAAATCAAAGTCGAAGCGGTGCGCGTGAAAATCGCGGCCCAGCTTGCCAAGTGGGAGATCGGCCCCGGCGATCTCGCCGTGTGCGGCGGCGCGTGCGGGGCGGATATTCTATTCGCCGAAGAATGCCTGCTCCGGGGCGCAAAAATCCGCCTTTTGCTCGCGCAGGAGGTGCCCGCTTTCGTCCGCGATTCCGTGCAGCACGCCGGCAACGCCTGGGTGCAACGTTTTCACGCCCTTCGCGAGAAATCCGAAGTCGCCAAACAGCCGGAGCGGCTCGGTCTGGCACCGCACGATGTCTCGATCTATGCGCGCACCAATCTCTGGATCATCAACACCGCGCGAATCGAGGCATCCGACTGCGCGAAGATCCGCGCGCTCCTCGTCTGGGATCAGAAGCCGACTGGCGACGGCCCCGGCGGCACTTCGGATTTCGAGGCAAGGGTCCGTGACCTCGGCGGCCTGACCGAAATCATCAACCCAGTCCAACTCACGCCCATCAACTAATCCCATGCCCGACGAACCCTCCTACCTAGAACGCCGCGTGCAGAGTCAGCGCGAATGGCACAGCGACAAAGCGACTTGGAACAAACGCCGCTATTACACCGCCGAAATCGCCACCATGCTCGCCGGCGCCGCTATTCCGGTGATCAATCTCATGGCGGCAAACACACAATTCGTCGGCCTCCTTTCGGCGATTTTGGGCGGGGTGGTCGTTGTCGCCGCGGGAATCGGAAAGCTCTTCAAGTTCCAGGAAAACTGGCTGCATTACCGCGGAGTCGCCGAGGCGCTCGCACGGGAGGAGGAGCACTACAAAATCGGCGCTGGCGAATACGCGAACGTGGCTGACCGCGCCCGTGGCAAGCTCCTCGTCGAACGCATCGAAGGCCTCCTCGCCAGCACCACCTCGCAATTCATCGCCACCCACCGTGCCGCCGCCACTCCGGGCGCAGCCGACCAGCAACAACAGCCCACGCCATGAACCAGCCGCCCCCCGCCTTCCAGGACAAACTCACCAAGACCGGCCCGCGCAAACTCCTCGCCCTCGACGGCGGCGGAATCCGCGGCGTGATCACCCTCGAAATCCTCGCGGAGATCGAACTTCAGCTCCAGGCGAAGCTCGGGCGCGACGCCACGTTCGTGCTCGCCGATTACTTCGACTACATCGCCGGCACCAGCACCGGGGCGATCATCGCCACATGCCTCGCGCTCGGGATGCGTGTCGGCGATGTCGCGCAGTTTTACCACGAGAGCGGTCCGGCGATGTTCGACAAAGCCGGACTCATCGATCGCTACCTGAAAAACAAATTCCACGACGAGAAACTCGCCGGGCAGCTCCGGAAAATCATCGGCAAAAAAACCGGCGACCCGTTCGCCATGCTCGGCTCCCCGCATCTGCGCACGCTCCTTATGGTCGTGTTGCGCAATGCGACCACCGACTCGCCGTGGCCTGTTTCAAACAACCCCGCGGCAAAATACAACGCGACCAGCCGGCGAAACTGCAACCTGAACATCCCGCTCTGGCAGCTCGTGCGCGGCAGCACCGCCGCACCCACCTATTTTCCGCCGGAAGTCGTCCCGGTCGGCGACGACGAGTTCATCTTCGTGGATGGCGGCGTGACGATGTACAACAATCCCGCCTTCCAGCTTTTCCTCATGGCAACCGTCGAGCCGTACAATCTCGGCTGGCCCGCCGGCGAAAAGGACATGCTGCTCGTCTCCATCGGCACCGGCACCGACCCCCGCGCCAATGCCAACCTCGCGCCCGGCGAAATGAATCTCCTCTACAACGCCACCTCGATTCCCTCCGCGCTGATGTTCGCCGCAGGCAACGAGCAGGACTTCCTCTGCCGCACCTTCGGCAAATGCCTCGCCGGTGATCCGCTCGACCGGGAGATCCACGACATGATCGGCGACCGCGATCCCGCGAAAGGCTTGCCGGGCAACAAAGGCCCGACTGCAAAACTCTTCACCTACCTCCGCTACAACGCCGAGCTTTCCGCCGAGGGTCTCAAGAACCTCGGTGTCGGCCATCTCAAACCCGAGCACGTTCAGCAAATGGATTCCATCGAGCACATCGCCGAGATGCAGGAAGTCGGCAAAGCGGTGGCAAAGAAAGTCACGATGAGTCAATTTGAAGGTTTTCTTTCGTAACGATAGGAAACCTAGTGCTGCGTCAGCGGTGAAATGATGGGTTGGTTTTCGAGTCCGGCTGCTGTGATTGGTGACTGGTGAACCGTGACTGGTCTTCCGGTTTTCACGAGGCGATCATGGCTGGATACCAGTCACTTCTCACCTGTCACCAGTCACCCCTTGCGCACGTTCGATAAACCCATCATTTCACGACGGACGCGGAACTAGTGTAGTGCGTCGCATTTAGCGCGGTGTATGGAGCTTTCGACGAGCGCGTTTG